>CAIQWT010000080.1 GCA_903875605.1 uncultured Geobacteraceae bacterium
GCTCCTCAAAAGGGACTCGCTTTCTATCATAAACAATTTATTCCTGTCAAAAGAAAAATGATCGAAATTGAAAATAAATGTTAAAGAATAATCGCTATTCTTCAAAAACCTCATAAAATCCATGCGTACCAAGTGTATGGACATTCATAAGATTTGTTGAACCTCTTGTTTCAATTAGGCCCATAGTAATTACAACACGATCCCCATTTCGAAATCCTGTGGCAAGCATCTTCTTCTCAACTTCACAAATTTGCTGGTCTGTATTCTCCATTACGCCTACGTCTGTACATTGTACGCCCCAATAAATGGATAATCTGCGGCGGATTTCTTGTGAAGTTGTAAAAGCAATAATTGGAATAGATGGGCGGAATGCTGAAATAAGGGCTGCAGTACTGCCAGATCGTGTAAAAACCGCAATAGCCTTAGCTTTAAGAGTTGCAGCAGTTCGGCAGGATGCCTCTGCTACCGCTTGTGATGTTGTTGTTACCACCATATAGTTCCCTTCCACAGTAGCCTGTAAATCAGCATTTTCTACATCTTTAGCGATGCGGTCCATTGTCTCAACGGATTCTATAGGAAAATCCCCAGATGCGGTTTCAGCCGAAAGCATAATGGCATCGGTGCCATCTATTATGGCATTGGCAACATCGGATGTTTCAGCCCTGGTTGGACGTGGGTTCCTGATCATGGAATCCAGCATCTGTGTTGCTGTTATAACCGGCTTTCCTGCTCTGTTGCATGCCTGGATTATCTTTTTCTGATAAATAGGAACTTTTTCTGGTTCTATTTCGACTCCCAGGTCACCGCGTGCCACCATAACAGCGTCGGTAACTTCAAGTATTTTTTTAAAGTTCCGGAGTGCTTCAGGCTTTTCAATCTTGGCTATTACTGGCGTATCCATACCCTTTGCAGAAATTATTCTTTTTATTTCCAAAATATCCTCAGCCGTGCGTACAAAAGAGAGCGCAATAAAGTCAACACCTGCGTCAAGAGCAAAATCCAAGTCTATCAAGTCTTTTTCAGTAAGACATGGAGCTGAGACGTTAACCCCCGGCAGATTGATGCCTTTGTTGTTTTTCAAAAGCCCTCCAGCTATGACCAAGCATCGAACACGCTCACCATCCAGCGCAACGACCTTTAATTCCAGCAGACCATCATCCAACAGGATTCGAGAACCTGGATGTACGTCATGTGGTAATGACTTATATATAGTTGGAATAACCCCGTCACTGCCAAGCACGTTGTCTGTAGTAATTACAACTGTCTGCCCTTTGGACAGCAGCATACCTTCACCAGCCATCTTACCAGTTCTGATTTTAGGCCCTTGTAGGTCTCCTAAAATCCCCGCCTGGCGTCCGAGTTTATCTGAAACATTACGTATGCTTTTTATAAGTTCAAGTTTTTGTGAATTTTCACCATGTGAAAAATTAAGTCTGAAGATATCAACGCCAGCCTGCATTAATTTCTGTATCATCGCCGGAGAGGAACTTACCGGTCCAACGGTTGCTACTATTTTAGTTTTTCGTAATTGCTTAGACATGACGACTCCCTATGAAATATTATTATTTAGTTGTTAGTTTTGAAATTTATTCCCTGATAAACTCAAGTGTGAAGAGATTCTTTATGTACGTCTAGAGCCGCCTCACGTATTGCTTCCGGTAACGTTGGATGCGCGTGACAGATCATGGCGATATCCCGAGCAGTTCCTCCAAAGCTCATGACCGTAGCCGCTTCTGATATAAGGTCGGATGCACGTGGACCAACGATGTGTACGCCCAGAATGCGATCAGTTTCTTGATGAGCAAGGATTTTTACAAATCCATCTGTTTCATCCATACATCGCGCCCTACCGAGTGCAGCAAAATTAAAACGACCACTACGGTATGGAATACCTGCAGTTTTTAGCTGTTCCTCTGAAGCACCGACGCCGGAAGCCTCTGGCCAGGTGTAGACAACTCCGGGAATAAATTCGTATTCAACTTCTGATGTCATTCCAGCGATACGCTCAACACAGACCACGCCCTCTTCAGAAGCCTTGTGTGCCAGCATAGGACCAGGTATCATATCACCAATTGCATAAACGCCTGACACGGAAGATTTATAATTGTCATCTACGACGACTCTGCCCTTCTCGTCAAATTCGACACCAAGCTCCTCAAGCCCAAGACCGGCAGTCAAAGGTCTACGCCCGACAGCTACCAGTACTTTGTCACAATCCACCTCTTCACTTCCCCCACCCGAGTTGAACAACACGATCGCCTTTGAACCTATCCGCCTAACTCCGGTTATTCGAGTGCCGAGCTTGAACTGAATTCCCTGTTTACGAAGTGTTCGGTATAGCATGTCTGCAACCTGACGATCCATATTAGGTAATATTTGTGGCAGCATCTCCATAACCGTAACCTGTGCACCCAAACGTCTCCAGACAGAACCAAGCTCAAGACCGATAAAACCACCACCAACCACAATCAGATGTTCCGGGACTTGATCAAAAGCAAGAGCTTCTCGAGCGGATACCACTACCTGGCCGTCAAAGGAAATCCCAGGCAGTGAGGACGCTTCGCTGCCGGCTGCAAGAATTATTTTTGGAGCAGTGAGCATTAATGTTGACTGAGGAACCGAATCGAGAAGGCTTTGCTGACCACTTGATGTCGGTTGAGAGAATGAGTGGATCACTTCAACCTGGTGCAGTCCGGCAGCGTTGAGCCCCTTTAAAACGGCGCTACCGTGGATTCGCTCAATTTCATTTTTCTTTAGCAAATAGGCAATGCCATCGGTCAGCTTTTTTACCACGTCCTCTTTACGCAGCATCATAGCAGACAGATCAAGGCTCGGAGGATTTACTACAATGCCATGCAAAGAGAACTTGTCTCGTGCCATTACAAACAGCTCACTGGAATCAAGGAGGGCTTTACTGGGAATGCACCCCTCATTAAGGCAAACACCCCCGGATGTCACGCGTTTATCAACTAAAGCAACCTTCATTCCGAGCTTGGATGCGCGGATAGCAGCCACATAACCACCCGGTCCGGCACCAATTATTATCAGGTCGTACGTATTTGGCTCAGACATTGATAAAACCTCCAAAATTCATAGTACTGGGGTACAGTAAAGAGATGACTCACAGTGTAATTTTCACTAAGATAAAGCTGCAATCAAATGAGTATCAGTCCGCAAGGAGAGCAGTAAGCGAGGCGTACTGAAAGTTGCAAACGAAGCCAACAAGGTAATAGCTTGATTGCTATTTGCCACAAAATCATCCTTCAAGCAACAATTCCTCGGGATCTTCTATATACTCTTTAACTTTTTTCAAAAAACCCACCGCTTCACGACCGTCAATAACACGGTGATCGTATGAGAGGGCCAGATACATCATCGGCCTGATTACTACCTGACCATCACGGGCAACCGGTCGATCCTGAATGGCGTGCATCCCGAGAACGGCACTCTGTGGAGGGTTAAGGATCGGCGTGGAAAGCATAGAACCGTATACACCTCCGTTACTGATGGTAAAAGTCCCTCCCTCCAGATCAGAAATAGCTAGATGATTAGCCTTGATCTTCTCAGAAAAAGTAGCGATTGAGATATCTATTTCATACAGCTTAAGCTGGTCGGCATTACGCAATACCGGCACGACCAATCCCTTTTCGCCGCCTATAGCTACGCCTATATCATAATATTTATGATAGACAATATCATCCGCATCGATACTGGCATTGACAATTGGAAAATCTTTAAGAGCTTCGACACACGCCTTGACAAAAAAGGGCATGTAACCGAGGGCGATTCCATGACGCTGCAAAAAATGATCATGATAGTCGCTTCGGAGCTTTTTAACATGGGACAGGTCGGCCTCGTTGAAAGTGGTCAGCATTGCCGTCTGCTGCCGGGCCGTTACCAGACGTTCAGCAATCCTTTTACGCAGTGGCGACATCGGGCGACGCTCATCCCGAGCTGAAGAATACGAAGGCGATTCTTCCGTGCGCACAGAAATTTGCCCGGCAGGCTCAGGCATGGCTTTAAGATCAGACAGTGCTGGTTTACTTTGCTGAACCGTTACAATGGATTCGTTTTGCTGAGATGGCGCAACAGACACATGTTCCTTTGCAACAGCAGGCCTTGATTGTGGCGGCATTTTTGATTTTTCCTCTATGCGAGCAAACAGGTCATCCAACGTAATTCGCCCTCCACTACCACTTCCTGTCACCTCATCGGGAGAAATATTGTTTTCACGCATTTCACGTCTAAGAGATGGTGATGATGCCGGTTCTTCGTGTCTCTCTGCCATTATTTTCATTGAAGTAGCAGTAGAAACCTCCGCAATAACTTCAGATTCTTCAACAATGCCGATTGTCGCCCCGACAGCCACGGTTGTCCCTTCAAGAACAGATATAGTAAGTACACCGGCAGCATCAGCATTTAAATCGAGAGTAATTTTATCTGTTTCTATTTCGCAGAGAGGTTCATCGCGCTTAACATAATCTCCATTTTTTTTGAACCACTTGGCCAACAGTGCTTCACGTACTGACTCGCCTACCTCTGGAATCTTTATTTCCATGACTGACTCCGTAAAAAGTTTAATTTAGTCACCCTGCTTTAAAAAGGACAAGTGATCTTACCTGATTTCCACCATTTCTCCAGCAAAAACAAAGGGCGACCAAAAATGGTCGCCCCAACGATACTTCACTGAAGTTTTCCCTATACCTGCCCTTTCAGGTGTTCTCGTCCAAATGGTGACATCTGTCGCAGCTTGGCAATGATAGGCGGCAACTCGCGAATAACGGTATCAATCTCCGCATCGGTGGTGTAACGCGACAATGAAAAACGGATCGAACCATGAGCACAGGTGAATGGCACCCCCATGGCCCGAAGCACGTGGGATGGCTCCAAAGAGCCCGAAGTACAGGCACTTCCAGAAGAAGCGCAGATTCCGAATTCAGACAGCAACAACAGAATTGCCTCACCTTCGACAAACTCAAAAGCTATAGAGGTAGTATTAGGCAGTCTCTCTGCACCGCCCCCATTAATACGTGCATGAGGAACAGTAGTCATGAGAGCTTCCTGAAGACGATCACGCATTGCCTTAACTATAGTGTTCTCGTCTTCCATAAACTGGCCTGCTAACTGGCAGGCTTTGCCAAGAGCAATAATAGCTGCGGCATTTTCGGTACCAGCCCTACGGCTCTTCTCCTGATGTCCCCCTACGAGCAGAGGTCGGAACGGTGTACCACGCCGGACATAAAGCACTCCGATCCCCTTGGGAGCGTGCAGTTTATGACCAGAGAGAGAAAGCATATCAATATTTGATGGCGCCATGTTAATCGGAATCTTGCCGATTGCCTGAACAGCGTCGCTATGAAAAAGAGCACCCTTAGATTTTGCAATGGTGGCAGCTTCTTCTATCGGAAAAATTACACCGGTTTCGTTGTTGGCCCACATTAACGACACTACCGCCGTGTCAGTATCTACGGCAGCTTTTAGCTCTTCCATATCTAGTCGACCGACACCATCGACTCCTATTTCGGTTACCCGGTAGCCTTTTTGGCGAAGATTGCGGCATTGTGTAAGGATAGCTGGATGCTCCACACGCGAGGTAATGATGTGGCGACGATCGGGGAATACTTCCAGAGCCGAGCGAATGGCTGCGTTATCACTCTCCGTACCACAAGCAGTGAAAATGATTTCATCAGGCAATGCCCCTAAAAGCTCCGCAACCCGGTTTCTTGCTTCATTTACTTTGCTCTGAACCTGTCCACCGAAAAAATGCATAGAACTCGGATTGCCATATAGTTCACAAAAATAGGGACGCATCTCCTCAAAAACAGCCTCATCAACTTTCGTCGTCGCATTGTTATCGAGATAAATTTCTTTCATTGAGAAACCTCCTCTACCACAATGTCCTCGGCAACCAGATCACGCAGTTTCAATTCCACCATACGAGCGGTATTTCCAGACGAAGCACAGCCGGCACAAGCCTTGCGGAAAGCGATCTGAACCTTGGCTCCGTCGATATCAATCAACTCCAGATCACCGCCATCGGCCCAAAGCAGTGGCCGGATGTCGCGTTCCAGTACCTCTTGAATCAGCTGCATTTTCTTCATATTAGAGAGTTTTTCAGGTCGTGTACGCGTCTGGGCAGCAGCTTCGCCCAACACTTGTGCGATCAGTTCCTTGATCTTTGGAATACAGCCGCCACAGGCACCGCCGGCTTTGGTAAAGTTTGTCACCTGTTCGGCCGTCGTCAGGGCGTTGGTCTCAATCACTTTTTTCAGAAATGTGTCGGTTATGCCAAAACATTTACAAACAATCTCCCCTTCATAGTCAGGGTACGCGTGGCCGTGGTCATGTTCGCTATCGTGCTGAGGTATGTCCATCCCGCGATATTTAAAAATTGCGACTTCCAATGCTTCCTGACCCATAACTGAACAATGCATTTTTTCTTCCGGTAGACCACCAAGAAAATCGGCAATATCCTGATTACTGACTGCCAGCGCCTCATCAAGAGTTTTCCCTTTAACCATCTCAGTCAAGGCAGAGGAAGAAGCAATCGCACTGGCGCAACCAAATGTTTGGAACTTGGCGTCAATAATTTTATCCTTGTTATCGTCCAGCTTGAGATAGAGCTTCAGAGCATCGCCGCAGGCTAGACTGCCAACCTCACCGATCGCATCGGCATCGGGTATATCCCCAACATTACGGGGGTTCAAAAAATGATCTTTAACTATTGGTGTATAATCCCACATTATATATCTCCCTGTGATAAGTATTTAGCTGAATTCAGCTCAGTATAAATTTCCGGCCAGCTGCCATAATCTCAGCAAGACGGGCATCAGTGCCTGCCTCACCATACAACCGCACCACCGGCTCCGTACCCGATTTGCGGAATAGCATCCAACTCCCGTCATCGAGCAACAACTTGGTACCGTCGACTCTGACGATTTCCTTAACTTTAGTCCCTGCAACTTCTGCTGGAACAGAATTTATCTTGTTTTTATAGGCTATTTCAAGCTCTGGAGACAGTTTAAGATTATCACGGCGGGTAACAAAGCGCCCAACCTCACCATACAATCTATCAAGAAGCTCACGGATACTTTTCCCCTCACGGGCGACCATTTCTGCCACTATAAAACAAGCCAGAATACCGTCTTTTTCGGGGACATGCCCTTTGATTGTCAGACCAGCGCTCTCTTCCCCGCCGATAACCAGTTTATCCTGACTAATCAGTTCACCTATATACTTGAAACCAACTGGCGTCTCGTAAACCGGCACACCATGTTTTTTTGCTACGGCATCAATCAGATGGGAGGTTGCAACACTGCGCGCCACACCACCGTCCAGCTTACGCACCCGGATCAGATAATCCAGCAAAAGTGCAATTATATAGTTAGGCTCAATATAACTTCCGTCCGCATCGAGAATACCGAAACGATCAGCATCACCATCAGTCGCAAGCCCGAGTTTAATATCGGAATTATTCTTAACCAGAGAAATAAAATCGGGGATGTGCGCCTCAGACGGCTCGGGAGGATGCCCGCCGAAATAGGGATCCGGACGGTCATTGATGATACTGTAACGAATACCTCGTGTTCGGAGGGGCTCATCCAGATATCCACGTCCGGTACCGTACAGCGGATTAAGGGCAACGTGCCCCAAACTGCCTATAGCATCAAAATCCACTTTTTGTTCCAGAGAGGACAGATAACTGTCACGAGGATTAATAATTTCCATCAGCCCACGCTTGCCAGCCTCCTCAAGGGACATTTCCGTATAGCATTCGCTTCCGATAGTCGCGTTAGCACGGCGCTCAATTTCATTGGTAGTTTCCGGCAGCGCCGGACCTCCCGAGGAAGGTGAAAACTTGACTCCATTATATTCCGGTGGGTTATGACTGGCGGTAAAGTTGATGCCACCGGCTGCACCGCGCCGTAGAATTTCATAAGAAATAACCGGAGTGGGCGTATCTCTGTCGCACATGTACGCCTTGATGCCAGCTCCAGCGAGAACTCTAGCAGACGCCTCAACAAATCGCTGCCCCATAAAACGGGTATCACAGCCAATGACAACACCTTTTTCCTGTTCACCCGATGCCTTAATAGTATCGGCAATGGCCTGAACAACAACCTTCACATTATTAAAGGTGAAATCCTCACAGAGAATTCCACGCCAGCCGGACGTTCCAAAAGTAATTTGCGTCATTGTACCCCTCCAGGCATAATAGGACATCTTTAGTCGTGTTAGAATAGTACACATGAGTCCGCCCGTCAAGTGAAACGAAACAGACACTCAATTAACTTGTATTTCCATGTTTTGTACATTCGCAACAGCTAATTTTGTTTAGCAACAAGGCAACTTACGTCAATATCAAAGTATTTAACGAGCGGATTGTGTTTTTGAAAATCCTCTTTAAAGTTGCTATAAGACAAACCAGTAAACATATGCAGATGAGCTTGCATTGCCCGGAAACTCTATGGTATACGTCAAATATAAGATTAACATCATCTATAAACAGGAGGATGAGTGTATGTTGCGAATAATCATAATAGTTGGAGTTTTGGTAATGATATCTGCACCATTCAGCGCTGTTGCTGGTTGGGGAGATGTATTGAATTCAGCGGAAAGAGCTGAGAAGCTGATGATCAAGCGACCGACTCCGCCACCAGAACCAGAGGAACCAGGCGACGAACCACCTCCCCGGCAGAGTGAATCAAGACCGGCAGCGCCTCGTGGTAACGTCGATGCCCACTTTATTCAGTCAGACGATTACTTTATTGGCAGTGAAGAGCTTGGCGGACAATCATACATTTATATCAGCCTAGCCAAAATGGTCACACAGCCAAGCGGGAATACCAAGGACGAAGGAGAGTTCATGAAAGTGCGCGATGGCCAGAATATATGGACCAACCATGTCTGGCAGTCCCGTATTGCATCAAGCAGTGACTTAAAACTGGGACAGCACATAATAGCTTTTCATGACAATCAGATAAAAGGGGTCTATCAATCGCCAGCTAAGAAAGAATCTGCGCGTGGCGGTACGTGGTGGTATGCCAAAATAACAGACATGTCAGACACCTACAAAGGATTTGTTACCGTATCAGGTAACTACAAGGTAGGCATCAAAAGCATTCGAATCCCTATTCCTTACGAATCACAAGGTCGTTGACAGCCTCAGGACAGCAACACGGTTGTTAGCTATAGGCCCATATAGCCATTAATTCAACATAGCAGTTTATATATACAAAGGTATTTAAAAACAAATGCCCCCTGGCAATTAACCAGGAGGCATTTGTTTTAAACTCTATGTTTTACTTCAGTTCATACACTTAAAAGACTCTTTCCAAGCGATCAAAAAGACAAATTTATCGCTATTTTTTGATCATCTCTATTTCAAGAGTAATTGTTATCTCCTCACCTACAGCAACGCCTCCAGTTTCAAGCGCGGCATTCCAGACAAGTCCAAAATCTTTACGGTTAATCTTTGTAGTGGCAGTTGCACCACGTCTGATGTTGCCCCATGGGTCTTTACTCTCTTTTGACAGTCCATCTACATCAAGCACGACCTGCTTGGTAACACCATGCAATGTTAAGTCGCCAGTTACTTTCAGGCCGTCCTTGCCGGACTGCGCTACTTTTTTGGAGACAAAAGTCATAGACGGGTGCTTGGCAACATCCAAGAAATCGGCACTGCGCAGATGTTCATCTCGTTTCTTGACGTTAGTATTTATAGAGGCTGTATCAATAATGACTTCAACCTTGGATTTAGTGATGTCCTTGTCGTCGATCTCAACAGTGCCTGTATTCTTTTCAAAACTACCTTTTACGTTTGATACCATCAGGTGCCGCACTTTGAAACCAACATTAGAGTGGTCGGGGTCAATGGTCCAGACTGAAGCGAAGGCAAATGCCGGAAGAGACAGTGCAATAATTGTGCTGATTGAAGTAATTAAGCTTTTCATGGTGTAGCTCCTTTTAAATTAGTGTGATAAAAACTAGTATGATGCTGTACGAATGAGCCTGATAATTTACGTTTTTGCCTGATCTGTTACTCTTGTAATTCCTAGTTTTTTACATAGACTGCCGAGTGATACTTGTTCAGTTTCTGAAAGTATTGCCATTTCTGCAACGATGGCAGACTCTACATCAGCAAACACCCTGGCAATCAACATAGATCCTGATTGTGTAAGCGACACTGTAAAATAGCGCCTATCGTCGACATTTCTTTCCCGTTTTACAAGTTGATGTTTTTCAAGATTATCAATAACAAGAGTAATATTACCTGTACTCTTGAGAATTTTTGCTCCGATGTCTCTTTGGCAAAGGGGCCCTTTGTGGTGTAACGCTTCAAGAACCCCAAACTGGCTGATAGTAAGATTGGCCGCAGACATGAATCGACCTACCCTGTTTGTAACTGATTCTGCGGCCCGCATTAGTTTGGTGTATGTATTTAAGGCCAGATATGCTGTTTTTTCTTCGGATTTCATTTTCAACCCCGCTATACATCAACATCATACATCTTAATATTAAACTATATAATGTTAACCTTTATGTCAAGAGAAATTATTACACCTGCTACCGCACTTTTTTATTTTTTATGGCAAGCTTGTTGAAAACAGAAAAGCGTGTTTGAGAATGGTTTTATCTCGAATTGAAAAGGTTTGGCAGGATTGCAAAACAATAATGAATGTAGGCTACATAAAGGTTATGCACTAAAAATATACTCTATAAAAAGGAACAGACAGCAAATAAATAAGCTCAGAGGCGCCATTTACAACGGGTCGGCCTCATATCAATCAATTGGTATTCGCAGACTGGCAGGCATTTATTCACTCCGGATTCCGCGCATTGTTGGCTCGCTGAGCTTAAAAGCCGCTTACTTCTGTATCCATATCGGCGTATTTAAATTCAAAAACACCATTACCTCGTCCGTTTATTCGCCCAGTATTCCCGCTCAAACGGCCAGTATTTTTGCATTCTATCAACCAGGCCAGACATACGCAATTTGAATTCTTCACGAAAAATATCTTGTCCAGCGTAGACTCGTTTGTTTTTGATGCTTTGACATAGATTTAGGCCGAGTCTGCGCGCGTCTGCAAAGAGTTTTTCTTCATTGGGGAAAGTCCTGACTCCGGCTATGGCAGTTCCAACGCATCCGACTGTGTTTGCCCCCAAGGTGTTTACAAAACGGCTCATATAAGCCAAAACCTCCTCGTCCTCACCGCCACCTGAGGTCTCGACCATAGCAGCATATTTACCTTCTAGCCCCATACAGTGAATTAAACCATTACAACGATCAAAGAGCGCTTTCATCTGTGCAGTGACGCTGAAGATATAGTTAGGACTGGCCAAGAGAAAACCGTCACAAGCTAGTAGTTTCTCTTTGACGAACTCATAGTCATCCTTGATGTTACAGACTCCAGTCTTGTGGCAGACGTCACAAGCAGCGCATGGCTGGATGGAAAGGGTTTTCAGAGAGAGAATTTCCATTTCAGCCCCAGTGGCTTCAACACCTGCAAGAACCTCTTGAAGAAGGCGTCCAGTATTACCTTGCATTCCGCGTGGGCTTCCTATAATGGCGAGTATTTTCATCTAAGAACTCCTGTTTCTGTTAGTGTTGAAATTGTATTGTACGCTTCACTCGTCAGGTCGAGTACGATTTTATTCTTCCATTTTCAACCTTTTAATTTTCTCAACTAGAGTTGTTCTGTTTATCCCCAAAAGCGCAGCAGCCCTCGCTTTGACTCCACCTGAAGAAAGGAGCGCCTGAGAAATCAGCTCGCGTTCTACTCGTGAGATTGTAGCAACCAGATCAACACCAGCTTTAGCCAATGTAACGGTAAGCGCTTCTCCGACCGGCCTTTCTCCAATAATTTTGGCGGGAACATCATCAATAGTAATAACCGCAGCATCGGTCAAAGCTATCATTCTCTCTATCAGGTTTTCTAATTCACGAACATTACCAGGCCAGGCATATTGTTCTAAGGCTTCAAGCGCCTGCTTACTGATACTGCGCGGTGCACGGCCCATCAGTCGGCACTGTTTTTCCAGAAAAAACGCTACCAAATGAATAATGTCCTGTTGGCGTTCGCGCAGTGGCGGGAGATGCAGCGGAATAACGTTCAGGCGATAATAAAGATCTTCCCGGAACTCCCCCCGTTTCACCATATTTTCCAAATCGGAGTTGGTCGCAGAAATAACACGTACTTGAAGCTTTATTGTCTTGTTCGATCCAACTCTTTCAACCTCATGTTCCTGCAGAACCCGCAACAGTTTTCCCTGCAGATGGAGCGGCAGTGTACCAATTTCATCAAGAAAAATGGTGCCATGGTTGGCCGCTTCGAATTTTCCGGGTTTATCCTTGATAGCTCCGGTAAAAGCTCCCCGAACGTGGCCGAATAGTTCACTTTCCAAAAGTGTTTCAGGTATGGCGCTACAGTTTACAGCGATAAACGGCTGTTCCCTTCTTGTACCGTTATAATGCAAAGCCTTGGCGACCAACTCTTTTCCGGTCCCTGATTCGCCACTTACAAGAACAGCCGAGTCCGTTTTAACAATACGGTTCATGCGCTCAAATACCAGATTCATCGCCGGAGAAACGCCGATTATATTGTTAAATTCAAAACGCCCTTGGAGTTGGCGTCGAAGATACCTGTTTTCAGAAAGTATGTTCTGTTTTTCCAAGGCATTTGACACAACTATTTTCAATTCATCAAAATCAATCGGCTTAGTAATATAATCAAAAGCCCCCTCTTTCATGGCTCTAACAGCCGTTTGAGCAGAAGCATGACCGGTTACGACAATAACTTCAGTGGCAGGAGCAACCTTTCGCACATTTCGCAAAATATCGAGACCACTACTATCTGGCAGAATTAGGTCGGAAACAATGACGTGGTATTGCACTCGATCAATAAGAGCCAAAGCACTCTCGCCATTTGCCGCTGAAGTGACTTCATAACCGACCGAGCGCAGCAGCATAGACAAAACATCGCGACCGGTATCATCATCATCAATTACCAGAATTTTTATTTTATCGTTCATTTGACACCTCGAACGGTCATTATTCTGTCACGTTCTGTATTGATTCCTGAAGTACATTCAAAAGAATGTCGAGTTCAGCGTTCGATATAACCAGAGGTGGAAAGATGACGATAGTATTGCCCAGAGGGCGGGAGAAAACCCCACGTTTGCGAGCTTCAAGACAAACTTTGATCCCGATACGATCCTCCCAGGGATATGAAGTTCCAGTTTGTTTATCTGCTACCAGCTCTATGCCGGCCGCCATTCCGCAATGTCGAATATCACCGACATGCGGCATTAAGGCAATATTCTCAAGCCGCTGCCTCAAACTAGCAATTTTGGGCTGCAGTGACGCCAGCAGATCATCCTGCTGAAACAGCTGCAGACTTTTGAGAGCAACAGCACAGGCTAATGGGTTTCCGGTAAATGTGTGACCATGAAAAAAAGTCTTTAGCTCAGAATATGAGCCTAAAAAGGCGGAATATACTTTTTCGCTCGTTACTGTTGCCGCCAGTGGAAGATAACCAGCAGCGATGCCCTTTGAAATGGCCATAATGTCTGGCACAACGTCCTCATGCTGACAGGCAAACATCGCACCTGTTCGGCCAAAACCGGTAGCAACCTCATCCGCTATCATCAAGATATCGTACCGGTCGCATAGTTCTCGAATACGCTTGAGAAAACCTGCCGGCTGGACGATCATCCCTCCTGCACCCTGAACTAGCGGCTCAATTACAAGCCCTGCAACCAGACCGGCATTACGCTTCATCAACTCTTCCACCGCATCAATACACACCATGTTGCAACTGGACCTACTGCAGCCGAGCTCACAACGATAACAGTAAGGGGACGGTGCCATTAATGAATCAAACATGAGTGGTTTAAAAGTCGTGTGGTAAATATCAATTCCGCCGACACTCACTGCACCCAGAGTATCCCCATGATAAGCATGCCTGAATGTTATATATTTACTGCGTTCCGGTTTCCCAGAGTGTACCTGGTATTGATAAGCCATCTTAACTGCAACTTCCATGGCAGTTGAACCATTGTCAGAATAAAAAAAACGGTCAAGTCCGGGAGGTGTTATTTCAGCAAGCCTGGCTGCCAGAATAATGCTTTGTTCACTCCCCAGGCCAAGAAGTGTCGAGTGTTCGAGGCGATCCACCTGTTCTTTCAAGGCTTCGTTTAGCTCACGGCGGCAATGCCCATGGACGTTTGTCCACATAGAAGCCACACCATCAAGGTAACGCTTTCCCTCCGTGTCGATCAGCCAGCATCCTTCCCCTTTTTCAATAACAATCTGTTCATCACGCTCCCATTCCTGCATCTGGGTGAACGGGTGCCATACGTGACGCTTGTCCCATAAGCGTAACTGCTCGGTGGTTATGGAGTTTAATTTGGACATGTACAGCTTCCTCTGCCAGATAATTTATTTAATCAGTCATAAAAAAGACCCACCAGAACTTGTCCAGAGGGTCTCATTACTACAGGATATCTGATGATCACACAAGCCTGTCAATATAGAGAGGGAACTTCTTCATCATACTGTTAACCTGGCTCTTTATTACTGACAGTTTCTCATCATTGCCTATATGAGCCACCGCATCGGCAATATAAGCGGCAACCTGATCCATATCAGCCTCTTTCAGTCCGTGAGAAGTACAGGCAGGTGTACCAATCCGGATGCCGGAAGTGACGAAAGGAGAGCGGGTTTCAAATGGTACTGTGTTTTTATTAACTGTTATGCCAGCCTTGTCCAGCGCCTCTTCAGCGGCCTTACCGGTTATTTCCGTTCCAGAAAAGTTAATCAGCATGAGATGGTTGTCAGTACCGCCGCTTGTCAACTTGAAGCCTCGTTTTATTAGAGAGGCCGCAAGCGCTTTCGCATTTGTAACAATCTGCTGCTGATATTCTTTAAACTCCGGCTGTAGTGCTTCTTTGAATGCTACGGCCTTAGCGGCAATAACATGCATAAGCGGTCCACCCTGAATACCAGGGAAAATTTGGGAATTAATAGCCTTAGCAAATTCCTCCCGGCAGAGAATCATACCACCTCGAGGGCCACGCAGTGTTTTATGGGTAGTCGTAGTTACAAACTCGGCGTATGGGACAGGACTTGGATGAACTCCGGCAGCAACAAGGCCGGCAATATGAGCCATGTCAACCAGAACCTTTGCTCCGACTTTATCGGCAATAGCACGGAAAGCAGGAAAATCGAGGGTTCTGGGGTAGGCGCTGGCACCGACAACAATCATTGCCGGCTTATGTTCTAAAGCCAGACGTTCAACCTCAGCGTAATCGATTGTTTCCGTTTCAGGAGACACACCGTACGGCACAATATTATAAAATCGACCTGAAAAATTAACGGGGCTGCCATGTGTGAGGTGCCCGCCATGCGAAAGGTTCATCCCTAGAATAATATCACCTGGTTTACATGCTGCAAAATACACTGCCATATTAGCCTGGGATCCAGAGTGCGGTTGAACATTAGCGTGTTCGGCACCAAAAAGCTCTTTGGCTCGATCAATAGCAAGCTGCTCAACAACGTCAACATGCTCGCATCCGCCATAATATCTTTTTCCGGGATAGCCTTCGGCGTATTTATTGGTCATGACAGAACCTTGAGCTTCAAGTACCGCTTCCGAAACAAAGTTTTCGGAGGCAATCAGCTCCAGATTATATTCCTGGCGTTCAGTCTCATGACAAATGGCTTCAGCTATCTGTGGATCGAATGTAGAAAGGACAGACATGGGTTCTCCTTGTAAAAGTGCTTTTCTTGTACGACATTCTCAAACAACAAACGGGACTCATGCCTTGGCAGGTCCCGCCTTTGGGTGTTTAATTTATATTTGTGTTACTTACAGGATGGAATTGCTTTTTCAAGTGCCGTTATCTTGTCAAGCCGTGTTTGATGACGTCCACCTTCGAAATCGGCATCAAGCCAGGCTCCTGCCAAATCACATGCTTTCTGTTCATCGAGGATTCTGCCTCCAAGAACCAGCACATTAGCATTGTTGTGCTCTTTCGCCATACGAGCCATAAAAACATCCGTCACAAGAGCGGCGCGAATCCCAGAGATTTTGTTGGCAGTTATCGACATGCCGATCCCTGTACCGCAGATCAGTATCCCCAACTCAGCAACTCCAGCAACCACCATTTCAGCTACTTTTTGGCCGTAGTCAGGATAATCAACCGAAGCGTCACTATTAGTACCTGCATCTGTTACTTCAAAACCACGGCGTTTCAGATAACTGATAAGGGCTGTTTTGAGGGATAATCCACCATGGTCGCTTCCAATAATAATCATAAATAGCCCGCCTACAGCTTCTTGAACAGCAGGGTCGCATTTGTACCACCAAACCCGAAGTTGTTACTCATAGCATATTCTAGTTTTGCCTCTCGAGCCGTGTTTGGGACGTAATCAAGATCACACTCCGGATCCGGTTCAGAGTAATTTATGGTCGGAGGAACAACACCCTTGTCCATAGCCATGAGAGTATAAACCGTTTCAATGCCGCCCGCGGCTCCAAGAAGATGCCCCGTCATGGATTTTGTCGAAGAGACCATCATTTTTTTAGCATGATCACCAAAGATGCTCTTAATCGCCATAGTTTCATACATGTCACCTATCGGAGTAGAGGTCCCATGCGCATTTATATAGGAGACTTGTTCAGGAGCAATTCCGGCGTTCTTAAGCGCCATTTTCATGCTTCGAGCTCCGCCTTCACCACCCGGCGCCGGTGCAGTCAGATGATATGCATCACCGGTCATACCATATCCAACAATCTCAGCATAAATTTTGGCACCGCGTGCTCTGGCGGACTCATATTCCTCAAGAACAACAATCCCGGCGCCTTCACCCATGACAAAACCATCACGGTTTTTGTCAAAGGGACGTGATGCAGTTGTAGGGTCGTCATTTCTGTCGGAAAGAGCTTTCATAGCAGCAAAGCCTCCAATACCAAGAGGGGTGATTACAGACTCTGTACCACCGGCAATCATAGCATCGGCATCGCCGCGCTTAATAATATGGTAGGCATCGCCAATCGAATGAGTACTGGTTGCGCACGCAGAAACTGAAGAGAGATTCGGTCCCTTTGCTCCATATTTTATAGAGATATGGCCTGGAGCAAGATTGATGATCAACATGGGAATAAAGAACGGAGATATTTTTTTGGGGCCACCTTCACTGAGCAGCGTATGATATTTTTCAATTGTCGGCAGTCCGCCAAGGCCGGCTCCAACAAGGACGCCTACCCGCTCAGAATTTGCATCATTGATCACCAGACCGGAATCTTCCATGGCGTAATGAGCGGCTCCAAGAGCGTATTGGATAAAAAGGTCCATCTTCTTGATTTCTTTTTTATCGATAAAATCTTCCGCATTGAAATCAGGAACCTCTCCGGCAATTTTTACCGGCATATCGCTCGTATCAAAACGGGTAATCAAGCCTATGCCGGATTTACCGGACGTAAGCGCATCCCAGTTTTTAGCATTCCCGCAGCCGAGTGGTGAAACAGCCCCTACACCTGTAATTACTACTCTTCTCATGATAGCTAACTCCATATAGACAATAACTTCTGTTATGACAAAATAAAAAGAGAGGGGCTCGCGCCCCCCGGTTGTCAATTATCAGCTGTGATCGGTGATGTATTCGATAGCGTCATTTACCGTCTGAATTTTTTCAGCATCTTCATCAGGAATTTCAATATCGAACTCTTCTTCAAGAGCCATAACCAACTCAACAGTATCAAGTGAATCAGCCCCAAGGTCATCCATAAAAGAAGATTCAGTTAAAACCTGTGCTTCTTCAACTCCAAGCTGTTCTGCAACAATTTCCTTAACCCGCTTTGCAATATCAGACATCTTCCACCTCCATGTGATTTTAAACCTTTTCAGGTTTCGTGTGTAACGCTGTGTGCTTAATTAAGCATGAAATCTTCAAAAGTCAATTGATATTTCTAAATCCAACGCAAGAACTGGACTACATATACATGCCACCATTTACTGACAGCACTTGTCCGGTTATATAACCAGCCTGAGGTGAAACCAAAAAGCGGACAGCATACGCAACATCGTCTACAGAGCCCAAACGCTCCATCGGAATATTCTGCAGAAGTGCTTCACGCCCTTTTTCAGGAAGGACTGCGGTCATATCAGTTTCAATAAAACCGGGTGCGACAGCATTTATAGTAATATTACGCTTTGCAAGTTCACGTGCTGCTGATTTAGTTAATCCAAACAGCCCCGCTTTACTGGCACAATAGTTTACCTGGCCTGGATTACCCATTTCACCAACAACGGAACTGATATTTACAACACGTCCGTAACGGGCCCTGGTCATAATTTTTGATGCCTCACGCAGACAGTTGAAGGCACCTTTAAGATTGGTATCAAGGACGGAATCCCAGTCATTGTCCTTCATACGCATCAATAAACCATCTTTCGTTATGCCGGCATTATTCACCAGAATATCAAGTCGTCCCTGCTCAGATATAATTTTTTTGAACAGAGCTTCTACTTCTGAAGAGTTAGTAACATCAAGCTTAACGGCCTGGGCAAGACCTCCTGATGCCAATATGGCTGAAACCGTTTCTTCAGCTCCTGACTCAGATGTAGCAGTCGCAACAACAAAAACCCCAACGGCTGCAAGGCTCATGGAAATTGCCCGCCCAATACCTCGAGAAGCACCTGTTACAATAGCAACCTGACCTTTCATAATGTTTTCACCCCGGCAGCATTTATTCCTGAAACATCTTCGATGTTTGAGAGTATTGCTTCCTTGTTGATTCGTTTTACCAATCCACTTAATACTTTGCCAGGACCTAGCTCAATGAAGGTAGTAACTCCAAGTGTACTCATAGCATTTACCGACTGTTCCCAAAGGACTGGAGAACATACCTGCGTAACCAGTAAAGGCTTCACTCTATCTTTATCTATATAAGGTGCAGCATCCGCATTTGCAATAACAGGAATATTCATTTCGTGTACGACAATTGCTTCTAGTACCCCTGCCAGTCGATCAGCAGCCGGCTTCATAAGTGCACAATGGAAGGGGGCGCTGACCGGAAGGAGCATAGCTTTACGAAAGCCGCGACCCTTGGCAATTTCAATAGCACGCGTTACCGCTGTCACCGAACCAGCTATAACAATTTGCCCTGGAGAATTAAAATTGGCCGGAGAAACAACTTCACCTTCTGCTGCTTCACGACAGATCTCTTCAAGTATAGCGCTTTCTACGCCAAGAATAGCAGCCATTGAACCGGTACCAACAGGAACAGCATCCTGCATAAATGTTCCACGGGCTCGCACCGTCCTGAGAGCGTCCGTGAAGGAGATGGCACCTGAGCAAACCAGCGCTGAATATTCACCGAGGGAATGACCAGCGACAAAATCAGCTTTCAAGCCGGTTTCAACCTCAACAACCTTCATAACAGCAACGCTTGTGGCCAAAATCGCCGGCTGGGTATTGGCCGTTAACTTGAGATCCGTGTCACTACCTGCAAAACATAGATCCGACAATTTAAAACCGAGTGCATCGTCTGCCTCTTCAAAAAGCTGACGGGCAACGGTAAACGTGCCAGCGAGCTCTTTACCCATACCGGAGTACTGGGAGCCTTGTCCCGGAAAAATAAAAGCTGTTTTAGACATATACAAACCCTTGATTGACGTTAAGTTTCAATTCCATTACCAGTTAATTAGGGCAGAGCCATAGGTAAAACCGCCACCGAAAGCTACCAACATAAGTTTATTATCAGGCTTAAGAAGGCCTTGACTGTTGGCCTCATCCAAAGCGATTGGAATTGATGCTGAGGACGTATTACCATAGCAATGGAGATTAGTGAACACACGATCTGTTTCCAGCCCCAGTCGCTTTGCAGTTGCATCAATAATACGCCGATTTGCCTGATGAGGAATCAGAAGAGAAATATCAGCAGCGGAAATGCCATTGGCATTCAGGGCTTTAACAGCTGCTTCCTCCATAGCACGCACAGCATGCTTGAAGACATCATTTCCTTCCATAACCAGATAGATCAGCCGCTCATCAATCGTGCGACTGTCAGTTGCCGGATTGCGGCTGCCGCTCCCAGGTTGATAGAGAAGGTTCCAATATGAACCGTTACTGAATGTATGGGTAGATAGCAGGGAATGATCGCCATCAGATCCTTCAAGCACGACAGCACCGGCTCCATCTCCAAAAAGAACGCAGGTATTGCGATCCTGCCAGTCAACAATTCGTGAAAGTATTTCAGCACCAATTACGAGGATTTTTTTTGCAGCACCAGAACGAATATATTTTTCAGCAATTGATAATCCGTAAATAAAACCTGAACAGGCCGCTGAAAGATCAAAAGCGGTCGCATTTGTGGCACCGATAAGATCCTGAACAATGCATGCGGTGGAAGGAAAAGGGAAATCAGGGGTAACTGTACCAAGTATTATCAGATCTATTTCTTCGGGCTGGACTCCAGCCATTGCCATGGCTCGACGAGCAGCCTCTGCAGCAAATGTGGAAGTATATTCACCTTCAGCGGCAATACGACGTTCTTTGATGCCCGTTCTTGTCGTAATCCATTCGTCACTGGTGTCAACCAAATGCTCGAGTTCGGCATTGGTGAGAATTTTCCCAGGCAAAGCAGAGCCGGTTCCGGTAATTCTGACATTCACGATTGAATCTCCATTAATCTGCAGGGGTGGGAGGCAGGCTATCCCTTCGTATCAAAACCGAATGATTTTCAGACAATTTTTCGGCAACGTGTTCCGAGACACCGTTTTTGGCATAATCGTGGGCAAACCGTATCGCATTTTTGATCGCTTTAACATTTGAGCCACCATGACAGATCATGCCGACACCGTTAATTCCAAGCAGTGGTGCACCACCATACTCTGCATAATCGACGATTTTTTTGAATCGTCCGAAGGCTCCACGCACAAACAGATAGCCAATTTTGGAAACCCAACTTTTAACAATTTCCCTTTTTAACATCTTACCGGCTGCATCAGCTAATCCCTCGGAAAGCTTGAGCACGATATTTCCAACAAAACCATCACAAACAACCACGTCGACGACACCGGCAAAGATGTCCCTTCCCTCGATATATCCGCAATAATTAAGCGATGTTTTGCGAAGGATGACGTTAGTTTCTCTGGTCAGTTCATTTCCTTTTGAATCCTCTTCACCATTAGAGAGCAGCCCCACTTTGGGAGATTGTATTCCCATAGCGTAGCGAGCATAGACCTCTCCCATAATAGCAAACTGGACCAGATGGAGAGGCTTGCAATCGACATTGCCACCGACATCAAGTACCAGTGTCTGCCCTTTAAGAGTAGGGAATAATTGGGCAATTGCCGGGCGTTCAATGCCTTTGATACGCTTAAGAACAACCATTCCGGAAGCCATTGTGGCTCCGGAATTTCCGGCACTGACGGCAGCGCAGGCCTTGCCGTCTTTGACAAGCTCAAATGCCTGTCGCACGGAAGAATCACGTTTCTTCCGTACAGCATCCGAGGCAGAATCATGCATTCCGATAACTTCACTTGCATGAAAAATATCAATGTCAAGCCCGTTGACATTGTGCTTGGCAAGCTCTGCTTCCAAACGCACACGGTCGCCAACAAGAGTCACCGACAACCCGAATTCGCGGCAGGAGACTATTGCACCTTCAACTTCAACAGCAGGGGCATTATCACCGCCCATTGCGTCAACAGCAACCCTCATCTGCTTTGGAAGTGACACTGAGCCGACTCTCTAGGCTTGTGCTGCTGAAAGGTCAATAACCTCTTTGCCTTTGTAAGTACCACAGGCAAGACAGGTACGATGCGGAAGTTTTGCAGCCTTACATTGAGGACATATAGACAATGACGGAGTAGTCAGAAAGTCGTGGGCCCTTCTCATATTCTTACGCGATTTGGATGTTTTTTTCTTGGGTACAGCCATGGTGTTTCTCCTTTTTCTGGTGATACACGTTTTCGTGCCACCGCTCTATTTTTGGGTTATTTTAAAATCCTTCAGTGCGCTAAAAGTTAGACTGACAGATTCTTTTCTGCAAGAACAGCTTGAGGTATTCAAATCAACGCCACACTCATGACACAGGCCCTTACAGGATTCGCTACAGAGAGGTTTCAACGGAATTTCCATCGCAACCTGCTCTTCAATTTCATGAGTCAGATCTAATTCATCTCCGGTGTAAGAAGAAGAAATCAGATCCATATCGCCAAGTTCAAGATCTTCCTCAACTGAAGCAGTGGCTGCTGCCTCTTTGCGAAAGAAAATGGTAAAACTCGTATCCACAAACGATGTGAAATCAGCAAGGCATCTTGAGCAGGAAAGTGCTAGAGGTGCTGCTACCCTTCCGAATACCCGTATATTTTCGTACTCACGAGTAACAATCAAGTCACCCTGTATATTTCCGGTAATGCAGCAACCACTGTCACTCTGCATGACAGTAAGGAGTGGAAATGTTTCCACCGGCTCATCAATATGAAGTGATAGTGGAGTATCTTTAACGTGGTCTACAATAAGTTTCACATGTACCATCCGCATATTAATCGATAACAAATTTAAAGCAAGTCAGTATAGAGAATCTGCCTGATTTGTCAAGAAGTTTACAAACTACCTTTGGGGCACCCATGACTAGATCCTACTTTTGGCTACATCTCCCATAACACTGAATCTTTTCAAAGACCTGATCGGCGAGGTTACTTTCTAGCATGTCCCAGGTGAATCGCCATCCCCAATTACCTAATGCGGTACCTGGAACATTCATTCGAGCCTCGCTTTTCAAATAAATCAGATCCTGGAAAGGAATAATTGCAGTATCAGCAACCGACATAAGTAAAGCACGCACGAGACCGTTGACAGCGTCATCTTCCTCACATCCCAGGTAATTACAGACTCTATTGCGCTGAACATCTGACAGAGATTGATACCAACCGGCAGTCGTATCATTGTCATGAGTTCCAGTATAGACAACTGAATTCTTTTGATGGTTATGCGGTAGATAAGGATTGGACGCCCCTGAGTCAAAGGCAAACTGCAGTATTTTCATTCCCGGAAAGTTATAACGATCAC
>CAIQWT010000081.1 GCA_903875605.1 uncultured Geobacteraceae bacterium
CCGCAGAAGCGAGGACAGCAAACGGTTTTGCCGATCATTACGAGACGGTGGTGGCGGGATACGAGCAGGAGTAACAGACAGCCCTCCGAGGAGTTAAACCACGGAGGGCTTTTTTATATAATCAGACGTTACAATTCCGGACGGGTCGCGCTTATTCCGGTAATGTACACGGTCATCATCCCCCCCGGTTTTTTGACAGTTACTTCATCATCCAGTTTCTTGTGCAGCAGCGCCTGTCCGACAGGTGAGTCTAGACTGATCCTGCCGATACTGACGTCAATTTCATCCGGGCCAACCAACTGATAGCAGCGTTCATCACCTGTTTCTTCTTCATAGGTGACCCAACAGCCAAATGAAGCCATCGTCGGCGTTGCTGGCGGAACGGCTACTTTCAGCACTTTCAGGCGTGAGCCGATATGCTTGAGTTTGCGATCAATCTCGCGCAGCCGTTTTTTCCCGTAAATATATTCAGCGTTTTCCGAACGGTCACCTTCTGCCGCCGCATCGGAAACCCCACGCACAACCTTGGGGCGCTCCACTTTCCAAAGGTAGTCATATTCTTCACACAGTTTTTTCAAACCTTCAGCAGAAATCAGATTAGTCATTTAAAAACTCCGGTCTTGGAAGAAAAAAACAGCCCGCGCATGCGCAGGCTGTTTGGTCGTAACATATTGCACAAATTAAAACTACTTTGCTACGTCAAGTAACTCTACATCAAACAGCAGCGTTGCATTCGGAGGAATTGCTCCACCTGCTCCACGTGCGCCGTAGCCAAGCTTGGCAGGAATAATCAGCTTACGCTTGCCGCCAACCTTCATCGTCATAACACCTTCATCCCAACCCTGAATAACCTGGCCAACACCGATAGTGAAGGAAAACGGCTCGTTACGGTCAACCGAACTGTCAAATTTTTTGCCGTTTTCAAGTGTCCCCGTGTAATGAACCTTTACTGTTTTGCCGGCAGTCGGCGATGCTCCCTTGCCAACAACGCTATCAACATATTTGAGTCCTGACGCGGTTGTTACTGTTTTCCCACTATCCTTTTTAGCCTCTTGAGCTGCAAAGGCGGGGACTGCGAGTAATGCTACCATAATAACTGATGCTGCAATTCTGCTGAAACGCTTCATTCTTGTAATCCTCCAAATCTATTTAGCTGCAAGGTTGGTAAGAATAGAAGGTTTTACTCCTGCTGGCAACGAGATTTTTAACTCCAGCCTGATCTTAATGATGCGGCGATCTAGCCATCATTCTTAAACCGCTCATATTCCAGAATGATCTCCTACTGGTATAGTTGTTGAATAAAGGCGGTGCGTTTACTGGTGGTCCCATAACGGAGTGAATCAAGTCGCGAATACCCATTGATGTCATATTGCCACCGGCAGCACCATGATCTGTGATAACTTCTGTAATCTGCGGTAGATAACTGCCCATATTCCCAATCATCGCCCGGTATTTTTCAGGAATACCATTCATTACTGTTACAGGTCTGTTTCCGTTCATAACTGTTCCGGCCTGTTCACCCATCAAGCCAGCCATTTGCTGTGCAACCTGGTGGACCTTTTGATAGTCGGGCTTGTGAGCCCCGGACATGGAGCCGAAGACATAGTCATGATGAATATTGATCTCTGGCGGCAGATTAAGCTGATTTCTCACCTGAACTGAGGCATCTGCCAGGGTCATTAAAGGATTTGCTACAAGCGTTTCGCGTATCAAAGTTGAAATGGGGCTGATAAAATTGCTTGCAGTCCCTGTTACCATGCCGGAGGTGGGTGGTGTTATGGCAAGCGCATGCATACTGAGTACATAAGTGTTGCCAAGTTTCACAGAGAGGTTGTCCAGGTCAGTCGTCTGATCCTTAATTGCCAGGGCTACGATCGGGTACTTGCCGACATCCGCCGGATCGATGTTCAGAGTAAATGAACCGGTAGAGTCAGTTGCTGTACTCGGCTCGCCCACATCCAGCTGATAGTTTGAATTTTTGTCAAGGAATACCAATGCATTTACCAGGTATCCATCCGCTACTTTGCCTGTGATGCTCGACTGTGGACTCCCGCTTGAGCCTGAACATCCAGCCAGCAATCCAGCTCCCAAAAGTATTGTTGCGATATAACGGGTAATCTTTTTCATCTGGTCCTCCTTTTTTTGTGATCCTGCTGATGTTTTTTTCTTCTCAAAGTTGCATCTCTGCTGCTATCTCATTTTTATTACCGTGGTGGCATTACCAGCTCTCAAGTCAACGCCGAACGCATTACCTGCCGCCAGAAAACCGTTACCCCAACCGAGTGCGTATATTCCATACACAGCGCCCGGTACATTGCCGGGAATATTGTTTAATATTACACCAGACCTCGGCATTCCACCGCTGTTCATGGCCGAGGCGACAGTGGTGTCACCAGTCAACTCACCTATACTGTCCATTATCATGCCGCCATGGGTTATAAAGATCTGCCCTTTGGTCGGAATGCCTACAGGCACCCCATGCCCCATACCAGGCCCCATACCGACGCCCAGGAGTGCCATGTCAAACAGAAGATCAAGCCTTCCGGATGTGGGTACCTGAGGTGAGGTTGAAGTATTAACCGGCATCGATACGGCCTGCCCGGCCTTGCCGCCAATCCCTGCAAGCGGGGCCCCTCGCTCATACAGGAACGCGGCATCGGCAATAACCGTGTATTCTCCCTGGGCTGTAGAGTCTTGAGTAAATGCCGGATCAGTTCCTGGTGCATACGTGGCCACCTGTACCGGGCCGGTGGAAAGCTCGACCGGGCTGCTGAATTTACCGGTGTAGGGATTGAGGTGATGGTAAAGAATTTCAAAAGGTATCGGATCACCTGATATTTTCTGGTAAAAGTTAAGCCAGGCTCCACTCGGGTGCATTACCGAACCGAGTTGGGCGGTAAATTCTGTTCCCTGTTGCAGCGCAACTGTTCCCAGAGCCGTACTGTGTGCAGGAGTCGTGTTATGATGAACCGTAACCCGTTTAACGATTGCGGTTTGTACCTTGTGCCCCCGGATCAGTATGTCATATGTGGCAGTTGTAGCATTACCGAAGACCGGCAACGGGTAGAGAGTGAAGGCGCCGTTACTCTTGTCCACTCCCGTTATGCGGCGAACAACCCGGTAACCTGCCGCTCCGCTTTTGACCTGTTCGGCCTTGATCTCGATGCCGGACGACGACAGATTGCGGAAGCTTATTGTTCCGGTGATTGCCCCGACATTTGCCATATCAAAGAATCCGAGCCTCGGCTTTAACATAAATTCGCTAGAAGCGTTCGGCGAGATGCTGACGACGTCGTTATTCAGATTGAAGTCCAGCGCCAGCCTTACGTTGCTGACGGAAATGACCTCTACCGGTGATTCAGGTAAGACCTTGATTCCTTCACTCCAGGAAGGAATACGCAGTGGATAGTGCGCAGTATCTCCGTTCAGCTGTACTTCATTGTTATAGGTCAGGCCGGAAGCTGAGCCCACATAAGCCTCCTCGGTAGAAGCCAGGAAGATGCGTAATTGACGATACTTTCCAATCGGCAGGGTAATGTTACTGAATAAAGATTCGTTACCGTTCAAATCTGCATACATAGTACCGTTGGAAAGCATTGCCAGATCTACAGTTCTGGGTACCGGCAGCTTAGTTATCTGCCATCCTGCCATCTTGCCTGTGGTGTAACCGGAAAAAACAGCCGTATCATCCAAATGAAACGCTACACCGGTGATAGTTACGTAGACATGGGCATAGTCGCCGGCATGTGCATCGGTTATGTCAAGCTTGGCCACTGCGCTCAGACTACCCGTTCCACCGGTGCCGACTCCGGCACTTGTTATGCTGTCCTGGGTGCACGCTGAAGTCATTAAAGAGCTTAACAGGAGCAGCGCGAGCAGCATTTTTTCAAACGAACGGCTCTTCTTAAAGTGTGTTGTCATTTACACTTACCTCTGGATCTCAGTTTTCGTCCTGGCCGTGCTGCTGACCCATCAGGCTGCAGCGAACTATCTGCCTCTGTAAAAGTGTACAGACCGATACGCAATCGCTGATTCTGCAGACGGCCGGCAATGCGGTCTGACTCGATGGCTGCGGTAATTTCAGGCACCATCCCTTCACGCAACTGTTTCCAGTTGCTAGTTACCATTGGCAGCAGGACTGCTACCGACTCAGCAGACAATTCATCTGCAAAGATAGCCTGTTCCAAATGTGCGTTGCCATTCTGTACCACGTTGGCAACGGCTGCATCCAAATGGTCACCCACGTTATCTCCGAGAAAGCCGAGCATCTGCACTGAGTTTTTTTCCGGTACAAAGTCGCTCCGAACAAGAGTTACAGAGTCATTCACTTTGTCATGCTGCACGATACCCAGACGGATCAGTTCATCAAGCATACTGCGCGGATGGACATCCCGCGTTACAGATTGAGCAAGAGCCTCGAAGCTGGGAGTCACCCCCTGACGCCTGAGCGTTATAGGCGTACCAGCGCTGTCCTGCCATGCTGAGCCGGTTGTCCACCGTGCAAAAACTTCAGCGGCAATTGGCACTTTTACCGGCTTTACAGAGATGCTCGTCTTGGTAAGGCGCGTTACCTCTCGACGACTAATACCGGTTGAGGTGCTGACACGGCTGACCATTCCGTGCTCACTTCCGGTCGACTGTAGTGCGCCTGCTTCATGAATAAAAGCCTGCTTTAGGATTTCTTCCACAACCGCAAACGATATACCGTTCACAAGACAAAGACGGGAGAGTGGCGCCAGCACTCGCCGTATAGACTCTGCAATCACCTCATTACCTGCGGTAGGAGTCAAACCGTCTTTAAATAATGCTGCCTGTTCCATAACAACTAATTCCTTTTAGATTTACCCAATATGTGCATTTTGCACATTTCAACCTATCTGGTCAAGCCCATTTTTTGATTTAAAAATAAATCCACTCCGCAAACTTAACCGGGGCGGCCTAAATCCTTTCGCTTTATCCATGTGGATGTAAGGTTCAGTTTTTCCACCAGTAATTTCTTATTATTGACACACAATATCAGTATTGATACTATAACGGTATGCCTACAGTGACTGTCACACTTCAATCCATGCACAGCAGTCCTGCCAATGTGGATTTTACCGATCTTTACAAAGTCTGTGATCACTATTTCGGGCAGGCACGACTGGTACATGGCAGCCACCGGGCGTATAAGACCTTATGGATTGGCGATCCACGGGTTAACATCCAAAATAACAAGGGTTCATCAAAAACATATCAGGTCAAACAGGTACTCAAAGCTATCGAACGGATGGAGATCGAACATGGCACAGAAAAACGATAATCGAGACAAGTACACCTATCGTGTCACATGGTCGGAAGAGGACTCCGAATATGTTGGACTTTGTGCAGAATTTCCAAGCCTTAGCTGGCTTGCACAAACCTCGGAAGCTGCACTTAAAGGTGTAAGTTCACTTGTTCAGGAGGTTACTGCGGATATGCGTAATAATGGTGAAGCGGTTCCTGAACCACTTGCCACCAAACATTTCAGCGGCAAGTTTATGATTCGCGTCCCTCCTGATGTTCATCGTCAGTTATCAATAGAAGCCCTGGAAGCCGGTGTGAGCCTTAACCGCCTGGCAAGCGCAAAATTGAGCCATTAATCTTTGAGAAAGGATCTCCCATGCTTGCAGCACATCTGATCAAGGAGCTGACTACCATTGTCGGCGAAGACAATATAACAACCAGCAAACAGGACATGATCTGCTACGGCTATGACGCCACTCAGATGGAGTTTCTTCCGGATGCGGTTGTTCACCCTGCCAATGCCCAGGAGGTCTCTGCCGTTCTTAAGCTAGCTAACCGCGAAAGTTTTCCTGTATTCCCGCGTGGTGCCGGAAGCGGCTTTACCGGCGGGTCTCTTCCCAAGGGTGGCGGACTCGTTCTGGTGACGACCCGTATGAACCGAATCCTGCGTATCGACACCGAAAACCTGATTGCCGAGGTAGAGCCTGGAGTTGTGACGGAGCTGTTTCAAATTGCGGTTGAAAAACTTGGTTTTTTCTATCCTCCTGATCCGGCTTCACTCAAATTCTCGACGCTTGGTGGTAACGTCGCCGAAAACGCCGGTGGACCTCGCTGTGTTAAATACGGCGTCACCCGTGACTTCGTCATGGGGCTCGAAGTAGTGCTGCCTACCGGAGAGATAATCCGCACCGGCGGTGAAACTTACAAGGCCGTTGTCGGCTATGATATGACCCGCTTGCTCTGCGGCAGTGAGGGGACACTGGGTGTCATCACCAAAATCATCTTTAAAATACTGCCGTTCCCGGATGCAAAGAAGACTATGCTGACGATTTTTGATTCGATTGACGGTGCTGCTAAAGCCGTTTCGACAATTATCGGCAATAAGATTATCCCCACTACGCTGGAATTTATGGACTATGCAACTCTGCAGTGCGTCGAGCGGCGTTTTAGCCTGGGAGTTCCGCCAGAAGGGCGCGCGGTACTGCTGATTGAGGTGGATGGTGACCGCGATCTGATCGAGAAACAAGCGGCTAAGATCCATGAATTGATTAAACCGCTGGGATTGGTGCAGTTCCGGGCGGCCAAAGATGCTGCCGAATCGGAAGAACTCTGGCGGGTGAGGCGACTGGTTTCGCCCTCATTGCGCGATATCAACCCGACCAAGTATAATGAGGATGTTGTGGTGCCACGCAGTAAAGTCCCCGACATCATACGGACTATAGAGAAGATTCAGGCAAAATATGATATACCTATTGTCAACTTCGGCCATGCCGGTGACGGCAATATCCATGTTAACATCATGGTAGACAAGGACGTTCCCGGCATGGATGAAAAGGCACATCTCGCGATTCGTGACGTTTTCCAGGCCGCTCTTGACCTGAACGGCACCATGTCAGGTGAGCATGGCGTCGGACTGTCCAAGGCACCATATATAGAACTGGAACTTTCTCCAGACCAGATTGCCGCCATGAAATCAATCAAAGCGGCACTTGATCCAAAAAATATATTGAACCCGGGAAAAATGTTTCCCTGGGAGGAGAAATAACATGACACAAAAAGAGATTCAGAAAGCCTCGCTGATTGGGCGTATTTTGTCGACTGAAGCGTTTCTGCTGTTTATGGGAATTGCCCTGCTGGTCTACGGGATTGCCAACAGTGCAACCATGATTATTTTCTGGGCCTGCATCATCATACCCGGCGTGTTTATTCTTTATACGGTTCGCAAAAGGGACTGGACAAAGCATTGGCAGGATATGGAAGCTGAGCACAAGATGCGTGAAGAGTATGATGCGAGAAGAAAAAGTGCTGCCGAAGAAGCGAGGAAAATTACTGATGGAAAATAGTAACAGCACCATAGTTCTAGCCTCTGCGTCGCCGCGCCGCACCGAGTTGATGACTCTTGCAGGTATTGAATTCAGCGTAGTACCTGCTGATATCTGTGAGGATGTTCTGCCGGGGGAAATACCTGTGGATCATGTAATGCGCCTCTCTCATGAAAAAGCCGAAGCGGTTGCAACGTTTCATTCCGCGCGGTTTTTCGTGGGTGCCGATACGATTGTTGTACTTGATGGTGCTATTCTTGGGAAACCGGTTGATGCAGCCGACGCGCTACGCATGTTATCCGCACTGTCCGGCAGGGACCACGAGGTTATCACCGGCTTTACTGTTCTAGACAAAGCCCGTGGTGCTCACATCAGCCGTAGTGTCAGTACTGAGGTGACCTTCAAGCCTCTAACAAAAAAAGAAATCGCTGCATATATTGCCACCGGCTGCCCGATGGATAAAGCCGGGGCCTACGCTATTCAGGGTGGTGCGGTGCATTTTGTCCGCTCTATCAAGGGTTCATACACTAATGTAATCGGCCTGCCTATGACTGAGCTTTATGAAGTACTGCAAACCATGCAGAAAAAAGTGTGACCTTCCATGTCTATTGCCAATCATTTATCCTTGATCTGCGAGCGCATCCGGGTTGCGGCTGAAAAAGCCGGGCGTGATCCTGCGTCTGTCCGTTTGATTGCGGTATCAAAGACCCGTCCGGTCGCCGATATAGCTGCGGCTGTCCAGGCCGGCCAGCTACTTTTCGGAGAAAATTATATTCAGGAGCTGGTGCCTAAGCTGACAGAGGTGCAAGAGGCCGTCCATTGGCATTTTATAGGCCATCTGCAGAGCAATAAAGTCAAGTACATTGCCGGCCAGGTAGCGCTAATTCATTCGGTTGACCGGATTAATCTGGCCACGGAAATTAATCGCCAATGGAGCCAACTCGACAGAATCTGTGAGGTGTTGATTCAGGTAAATATTTCCGGTGAATCAACCAAGTCGGGAACAACGGAAGAGGGAGCGGTTAAGTTGATACGGGAGTGCGCTCTGCTGCCAAATATAAAGATAAAGGGGCTGATGACGATGCCCCCCTTTTTTGATGATCCTGAGGCAGCAAGGCCATGCTTTGCCGAACTGCGACGCTTATCGGAAGTCATCGCAGCAGAGAATATTGCCGGTGTTGACATGACAGAACTTTCCATGGGGATGTCCGGTGATTTTGAGGCAGCCATTCAGGAGGGTGCTACTCTGGTGCGGGTTGGGACAGCAATCTTCGGCGAACGGTAACTTCTTTTACATCTTCAGGTTAAAATTGGCATTACAACCAGATTCAGGTCTAAACATCCAGCATCTCCGGTACTCCCTTTGGAATTGGCGATAAATCCGACCGATCCATCTCTTCAAGGTATTTCAGTACAAATCGCTGGGCTGCTTCCACAGCTCGTGGAATATCCCAATTCCCCAGATCACGATCTTCTACCAGATTACTTATCCCACGGATTTCAAGACAGTCAACAGCGCAACGCCGGCATACCTGGGCTACTGCTGCACCCTCCATATTTTCAACCAGTGCGTTGCAGCGCCGTGACAGTTCGTCACCATACTGACGGGTGCCACTGCAGGTTGAAACAGTTGCAAATCTGCCCCGCATGAGAAAAACACCGTAATAATCAGCCAGTTGCACAGCCTTTTCCGAGGCGAGTTTTGAAAGCGGCAGAGTATTAAAACTGTTCACCCCACCCTGTACTACCGAGGGGATATTCATGTACCGCAGCCCTTGCCAACCATCCGCAACTATTACGCCTTCATCAGCCAGTACCTCTTCACTGGCAACTACCAGGTTGCCAATCGAAAGCCCACTGTTGACGTACGCCCCGGCGCAGCCGGTATTGATGACAAGCTGCGGCTGATAGCGATCAATCATAACAGCGGTAGCTGCAGCAGCATTGACTTTGCCGACCCCACCGGCACATATCACAACCCGCAGATTGCCAAGAGTGCCTTCGACATATTCGTAATTGCCCGATTTCACACGACCGGAATATTCAAGCATTTTTTCCAGCAGTTCTACTTCCTTAGGAACGGCAGCAATGACAATGATTGGCTTCATGTGATCTCCCGCGACGGCATCAATCGGGTTCGTTCCTGAAATGCCTGCAGATCTTCAAAGGTGTCAATGTCCTGCCATTTCGGCAGGAGTGCAACGGCAAGACCTGCCAAATTTGCAGCGGCCAGACTTTGTTCAAGTACCTCGTCACTGCTCCAGGAAATATTCGTAAAGAGCTGCGGCCAAACCTGTCGCATCCCGAGGAGATAATAGCCACCATCGATACTTGGCCCGAAGACAATATCCACCTGCGGCGATACAAGCAGCTGACAGGCGTCCTGAATGTACGTCAGCGGTAGGTCAGGAGCATCACTGCCGATGATACAGCAGGCTCCACAACCCTCCGCAAACATTTCTTCAAACGCGACTTGCATCCGCCGGCCTAAATCCCCCTCGCACTGGTTACGCGAACTGCACTGATACTTTTCAGCCAATAAAGGTAGCGATTCTTCATCACAAGCCCAGAATACTATGACTTCAACATTAGTCAACTGTCTCGCCGTTTTCAGCGTATCACGAAACATTGTTTCATACAGCTCTGAGGCTGCCTGATTGCCAATGGCTGACGCCAGACGGGTTTTTACCTTACCTGGAATCGGTTCACGGGCGAAGAGAATCAACCTCGCCTTCATCTCCGATCCAGCTCCACCGCCGCATAGGCCGAATGATTGTGGATTGATTCAAAATTTTCTGCCTCGACTGTAAACCATGTGATGTTTTCAAGCGCGGCAAGGCGTGAATGGGCTTCACGCACCATATCCTCGACGAAACGTGGATTTTCATAAGCCTGCTCGGTAACAAACTTTTCGTCGGCACGCTTGAGCAATGAATAAAGCGGACTGGAGCCGCACTGTTCAATTAACTCGACCAGATCTTCAATCCAGATGAAGTCCCGGTAGCGTACCCTCACTGTCATAATGCTGCGCTGATTGTGGGCGCCGAAACGAGAAAGCTCACGGCTGCAGGGGCAGAGCGAAGTGAGCGGCACCTTGATTCCAAGTACGAAATCAAGCGAATCAGTCATGGAGGCGCTGAATTCGCAGGTGTACTCCATCAGGCTTTTCGCACCGGAAACCGGGGCGGCCTTATCGATAAAATAGGGAAATTGAATCTCAAGGTGGGCATTTTCCGAGCCGAGTTTTGACTTCATCTCTTCCAGAATTGTCTCAAGTTTATCAAGGGCGATCTGTTCGCGGTACTTGTTGAGAATCTCAACAAAGCGACTCATGTGGGTACCTTTGAACTGATGCGGCAGATCTACGTACATATTTATTTTGGCAACCGTATGCTGCAGAGTACGGTTCTTGTCCATCACCACTATCGGATAGGTAATATCTTTAACTCCGACCTTAGCAATCGGAATACGGCGGGAGTCCGGGCGTTTTTGCATATCCGGCATTGAAACCGAACCTGGAGGTGTGGAGTTCTTTTTCATGGCTGATTATCCTGTTCAGGCACTTCAACGACTCTGATATGACTGGACGGGTTGCTACCGGATATCACCGGTGAAGTATCAGGCTTTAATTGAATTTCCAGCAGGTTGCCGATCTCATTCCAGATACCGTCGCGCCCCTCTTTGGAAAGCGCCGAAAAAGGTAGCAGCATCCCCTTGTCGCGTTTGATCGCTGCGGCGATAATAACCTTCTGCTTGGCCTGCTCGTTTTTTGAGAGTTTGTCACATTTGGTCAGCACAAGAATCGGTCTGATATTGTACATTTCCAACCAGCGCAGCATTTGCAGGTCACCGTCGGACGGCACCCTCCGGATGTCGAGAATCAAAACAACCGCCTTCAATGACTCGCGGGAGGCTAGGTAGGCTTCGATCATCGGGCCCCACTGCTTCCGGAGCGCCGGAGGAGCTTTGGCGTAGCCGTAACCGGGAAGATCCACCAGAGTCAGAATGCTGTTGATGTCGAAAAAATTGATCAGCTGTGTCCTACCGGGGGTTGAACTGGTTCGTACCAATCCTTTACGTCCTGACAGTACATTGATCAATGAGGATTTACCGACATTTGAACGTCCTACAAAAGCCACCTCCGGCAGTCCTGGCGGCGGATAGTCCTTCGGTTTTGCCGCACTTTTTATAAAATCAGCTTGAAATACATTCATTGGATAAGCTCTCCTTGGAGCAGGCATTATAGGGTTCCGGGCGGTATAGATTCAAGCGCTTAATTCGGACAGATGATTTTTCGTATGATTTTCAAAAGCGCGTGACGTTTACTGATGTTGTATGATATATAGTCATAAGGGTTATTTCCAAATACTTTGCATTAAAGCGATACGTTACGGGCACTGTAGCCCGATCATGTACACATGGAGGAGTCAAACATGGAAAGTGTAAATGCAAAAGACCGTCATGGCCACACCCCACTGATCAGTGCTTCCAAAGAGGGGCTCAAAGATTTTGTCCAGGACCTGTTGCATCGCGGAGCCGACATCAACGCATGCAGTGACAAAGGCAAGACTCCGCTTCACTACGCCGCAGCCAACGGGCATACAGATATTGCCAAAATCCTTATCGCACAAGGTGCCAATGCCGATGTTCGCGACCGGGAAGGTCATACTCCACTGATGCTGGCAGCCATTTATGGCTGCAACCTCACGCTGCAGGCGCTGCTTGATGGCGGCGCAAATCCCTCACTTAAAACTCCTGCCGGCAACACTGCTAACCTGTATGCCGAGAACAACAGTCATCCGTTGGCTTCAGCTCTGCTAAAGAAGGCGGAACGGGCTAAATCAGCTAATCCCTGAGTAAATCCGGTCATAAGCCAGAATAAAAATAAAAACTTTGAATAATAAACCGGCGAAAAACAATGTTTTTCGCCGGTTTATTTTATGTTATTCCAATTTAAATCCAACAGAGACAATCATGGCGGTAAGTTCTACTTCTAATGCACACACTTCAACTTTGCCTGCCCGGCATCTTCCTTACGTGTCGGCAGCATGCAGTTATTTTCATCCACAAAAACCAGCTTCGGCTCATATTTAATCGCCTCTGCGTTTTCCATGTTAACAAAACTGGCGATGATCACAAGGTCCCTTGGTGCCATCAGACGTGCTGCTGCACCGTTAAGACAGATAACCCCTGAACCACGTTGCCCCTCAATGGCATAGGTCTCCAGTCGGTTGCCGTTGGTAACATTCCAGACGGCAACTTTCTCGTAGGAAACAATGTCTGCCGCGTCCATCAGATCGCGATCAATAGTGACGCTCCCCTCATAGTGCAGGTCAGCTCCGGTAACAGTGGCACGATGGATTTTGCTCTTCAACATAATTCTCTGCATGATTACGACTCCTCTCCAAGTACAGTATTGTCAATCAGTCTGGTTTGTCCAATTTTTACTGCCAGCGCCAGCAGGGTACTGCCGTCGGCAATGGTAACTTCATGTAATAAAGTGCCGTCACGAAACTCGATGTAGTCGATGTCCGCTAAAGACTCACGCTTAATAACCGTCAGCGCTTCCTCCATAAGAACCGCAACGGAAAGCTCTCCTCCTGCAAACAGCTCGCGCACCCTTTTGATTGACCGGCTCAGGCAGAGCGCGCCCTGCCTCTCAACCGGGGTCAGATATGCATTTCGCGAACTCATCGCCAATCCATCCACCTCTCGCACAATCGGCATGCCTACAATTTCAACCGGCATATTCAAGTCCCCGGTCATGCGACGGATAACCGCCAACTGCTGATAATCCTTACGGCCGAATATCGCAACATCAGGACGGACAATATTAAACAGCTTTGTTACAACCGTTGCCACGCCATCAAAGTGCCCGGGACGACTGGCCCCGCAAAGAGGCAGAGCGATATCCCGCACGGTAACTCCGGTTTGGAATCCGTGAGGATACATCTCGGCTGCAGACGGGATGAAAACTATATCTACGCCACATGCTTCGGCAATCTGACAGTCACGTTCCATATTTCTCGGATAACTGTCCAGATCTTCATTTTGGCCGAACTGGATCGGATTTACAAATATAGAGAGTACCAACACGTCACCGCGTTTACGTCCCTCGCGCAGCAAAGATGCGTGCCCTTCATGCAGAAACCCCATCGTCGGCACAAAGGAGATGCGCCTCTCTCCCCTCTCGGGGGCTATGGCTAGTGCCTGCATATGAATAATACTGTTAATTATCTGCATCTGGCCCTCAGGAAAAAGAATGTTCTGCCGTTGGAAATTCACCGCTGCGAACGTCTGCAACATACTGCGTAACTGCTGCTGAGATGAGCGGTGCCAAATCAGCATAACGCTTGACAAACTTGGGTGAATATTTTTCGCACAGACCGAGAATGTCGTGTATCACCAATACCTGACCATCACAGGAGGGGCCGGCCCCGATGCCGATAGTCGGAATAATCAACCTGGCACTGATCTCGGATGCCAGTAACGCTGGTATCCCCTCCAGCACAACAGCAAAGGCCCCGGCTTCCTGTACCGCCAAGGCGTCGGCCATGATACGTTCAGCCTGATCGTTTCTTCCCTGCACCTTGTATCCGCCCATGCGGTGAACTGACTGAGGTGTTAAACCGATATGCGCCATGACCGGGATATCAATTGACGACACGGCTCTGATAACGTGGGCCATGTTGCTTCCGCCTTCAACCTTGACCGCCTCGGCTCCCCCCTCTTTAATCATCCGTCCACAATTCCGGCAGGCATCCTCAATGCCGGTCTGATAGGACATAAAGGGCATATCAGCTACGACAAGAGCTCTTGGGTCAGCACGCTTTACCGCTCGCACGTGATAAAGCATCTCATCCATGGTAACCGGCAGAGTTGTGTCATGTCCGGCGACAACGACGCCGGCCGAATCACCCACAAGAATAACGTCCACACCACCGCCATCAACAAGTCGCGCAAACGGAAAATCATACGCCGTAAGTACCGTGATACGCTGCCCGTTCTGCTTCATCTTCAGAATATCCGGTATAGTCGTTTTCTTCCTCATCTAACCCCCTCTCAAAAAAAAACGCGCCGGAAGGCGCGTCGTGAACGGTCAGAGCTGTATTATAAGGAATACTTCTCTGTGGGTTGTAACCCTTCCGTCCCGGTTCGCTTCCGAATCCGTGCGGTATTTAACTGTTCGCGTCTGCCAGTATCAGATCAACTCCCGCATGGGTAGCCGTCAGGCAGACTGTTAAAATATCAGAGGTGTATATTTAAATCCAGATATTTATTTTACCGGGCTTATCCGTATTACTGGTCAAAGAGAGCAGGTCAGGCTTTTCATCTGCTCCAGCTCCTTTACTACCTCTGCGCTCTGTGCTCTGCGCATCTCCATGTTATCAAACATCTCCGTAACCATGGTGCTGACCGATTCCACATTGCGACGTATCAGCTTACCATCATCAACCTGACGCGACGTGGAATGAACCATTTCGTGAATCATGTCCTTGATTGTTTCAATGGACCTGGCAATGCTCTTGGTCGCTTTTGACTGATCCGTTGATCCTGCAAATATCTGGGTGGTCATGGAACTGATCTCTTCCATGGAGCGCGCTACCATCTGAACACTGACGACCTGTTCCTGCGTCGCCTGTTTTATCTGTTTGGTCATGTCGAGCGAGCAATTGGAGCTGTCAAAAATAGCCTTGAGAGATTCACCCGTAGTATGCCCCAACTCAACACCCCGGTACACCAAATCTTTGGTCACCTTTATATTATTGGCGGCCGTTTTGGATTCACTCATTATCTCTTCGATGATGGAGGTTATTTCTCCGGTCGAATGGCCGGTCTGGAGTGACAAATTACGGATTTCATCGGCTACTACGCCAAAACTTTTGCCGTATTCACCCGCCTGGGCAGCAATGATGGACGCATTCAATGCCAACAGGTTGGTGCGTTTTGTGATGTCATTAATAACGCTGACTATATTTTCAATGCGGGTACTGTTCTCTGCCAGACGCTGAATTGCATCAAAAGAGAGACCAACTGATTGCTTGATTTCGTCTAGAGCAAGAATCGTTTCAGTGACTACCGCCCTGCTCTCTTCTGCGCGCTCTTTTACCTGATGCGAAACTTCATGTGAGATAGCAGCATTCTGTTCAACATTGCCGATAGTGCAGTGAATCTGCTCCATCGCCGAAGCCGACTGATGGACAACGCCAGCAAGATGGTCCAGATTTCTGGTAACCTGCTCTATTGCAACAGAAATTTCGTTGACAGCGGAGCTGGTTTCATCAATAGAGGCCATCACTCCCTCAGAGGCCGAGGCAATAATTGAGGTTCCGTCTGCGACAGAATCGACCCCATCCCGCAGATTACCCACATTTCTGGAATACTGTTCACGACTCGCCAACAGGAATTTAAAGGAGTTTTCCATTTCCGACGTCAGCGTATCAATGGAAGTCAACAGATTGATCCTGGTGATTGCGGATGCTACTTGATCGGCGAAAAGCATGATTGTATCAACATCGGAGTCATTAAGAGCGCGGTGGCTGTTTTTGTTGTCGATCCCGAAAACCCCGATCGTTTCACCTTTAACTACGATCGGGCAGAGGATGAAACTTTTTGAACGAAGCGGCGACAGACTGTTGTGGGGTGGTTCTAAATGATAATCTTCAGGGTATCGCGAAATATTATCAATCAGGAACACTTTGCGTTCATTAAAGCATTTCGCAATGACACCTATGCTTGAATCAATTGGCATAACGACACCAGCCAGATCAAAGCCTTCCGTGCCGACGGCGGCAAAAAAACGGAGATGCTTACCATCTTCAGCCATTAATATATTGACCCGTTCGTACCCCATGATGTCGTGCAGCCCCTCGGCACACAGCATCAGCACTTCATCAAGGTTGAGAGACTTCTGTATTTTGCTGCTGATCTGATGAAAACTTTTGATATTCCTGTCGAGAACCTTGTAGCGATTTTCGAAAATTTCTTTCTGTTCGCCAACTTCCTGATGAAGCACATCAAGCTCGGCAGCCCGGGCATGAAGTTCATCACCATTCTTACCTATCATGTAACCGAGTACGGCAAGGACGATGGCGGTGCCGCCCCCCATGTAATTGTAAAGCGCAAAATGTTCGCCGTTTTTTATGATGTCCTGAAATATCTGCTCAAAGAAACCGAGGCCGGCATCGTAGTAGAATAGCAACCTGATTAAAATCCAGCCAACCGGGGCAGAAACGCCAAGCATAAATCCGCCGGCAGAAAACAGGGTTGAATGTTTTTTCATAATGCTTTCCTCAATCTCGTGCCTGGTCTATTTCTCTGAATTGAATTTTTCATCAATTGAATGGCCGATCTCTTCCATTACCTTTTCGGCATCATCAATGTTGTAGGCTATAATATTTTTGAGGTGCATGTACGAATCCAGATCAACCTTTTCAAAGGTAAAGCCGACGCCGGCCTCCGTTATACGGGTTACAATACCACTGAAGTTTACAGCAATTTCAGGAAGCGTACCGGTGAGAACAATAGTAATGTCGACAGGCTCGCCCTCAGCAAGCTGCTCGTTAGTTACCAGAAACATGCCGGTCATGCTGAGGTTTTCTACTGCGCCCTGAAACTGACGATCAGCAACCTTGATAGTTGCATCGACGTTAAAATCTACACGGGAAAACTTGCGGGTACTCATATATTTCCTCCGGCGACGGATAATAGATCAGGCTTTTCCGGCTGAACCCAGAACTGTTTCGTTCTTGTGTTTTACGAGCTTAACAAGTTCCTTGCGCGCTTCACCAAGATACTTACGCGGATCGAATTCCTTAGGATCTTTGGCAAAATACTCCCGGATTTTTGCTGTGACCGCCAGCCTGCCATCGGAATCAATATTGATCTTGCAGACAGAACTTGCAGCTGCTCTGCGCAACTGATCTTCAGGGATTCCAACTGCACCGGCAAGATTACCACCATATTGATTGATTAACTCAACATATTCCTGAACCACTGATGAGGCGCCATGAAGTACAATCGGGAATCCGGGAATACGTTTTTCACATTCTTCCAGAATATCGAAACGGAGTGGTGGAACCGGCTGCCCGGCCTTGAATTTAAAAGCCCCGTGACTGGTTCCAATAGAAATTGCCAACGAATCAACGCCGGTTTTCTTGACAAATTCCTCTACTTCTTCCGGCTTTGTATAGGTGGAGTGTTCCGCTGAGATTTCGTCCTCAATACCGGCCAATACCCCCAACTCGGCTTCAACCGAAACACCAAACTGATGGGCATACTCAACGACCTTCTTGGCAAGAGCCATATTTTCTTCGAACGGAAGGTGCGAACCATCAATCATAACTGAAGAAAAACCGCTATCGACGCAGGACTTGCATAATTCAAAGGTATCACCGTGGTCAAGGTGCAGACAGATCGGGATATCGGAACCGGCTTCACGCGCCATCTGCACTGCACCCATCGCCATACAGCGAAGCATTGTTTCGTTGGCGTAACTACGAGCACCCTTTGACACCTGAATAATGACCGGTGAGTTGGTTTCAATACACGCTGTCACAATCGCCTGAAGCTGTTCGAGGTTGTTGAAGTTGTAAGCAGGAATGGCATATTTACCGGCCATCGCTTTACTGAACATTTCTTTTGTGTTGGACAACCCTAAGTCACTGTAATGAACTTTCTGCTTTTCCATTTAGTCCCCCCCAGGTGCTTTTAAGTAGGTGCGAATCCGCACGTTTATTCGGTATACAGTTTGTATAAATACCACGCAACTATCCTATAATCAAGGTGTAAACGTGAATAGATTCTATTGCCATACGTCAACAGCACACATATACTTGGCAAAACTGTAAAGCGTAAATACGGGATTATAAAATCAAGTGTTTCTGAAACAAAAGGGGGTTGTATGAGGTATTTCGTATTGTTTGTGTGTTTCCTGTCCGGCGTTATTGGGGGATGTGCGCATATCATGAGCGACGCTGGACTTGCTGCTGCTGACCGTTCTATCTCGTATGCCGATATTAAGACAAAAGCTGAAGCGCTTGCTGGAAAGACAGTTCTGGTTGGAGGAATCATAGTCGGGAGTGACAGCAGCAGCGATTTAATGCAGATTGAAGTGGTACAACTGGAACTACTGTCCAATGGGGTACCTGACGAATCATCTCATTCTGCAGGGCGTTTTCTGGCAATAAGCGGGGAATTGCTCGACCCGAAACTGTATCAGGCCGGACTGTTGGTTACCATAGTCGGAGAGATCAAAGGATACCGGGCACAAAAATTTGAGGCGGCTGACTATCGTTATCCACTCATTTCCGCCAAAGAGATAAGAGTGTTGCGTGCCTCGGAGCTGTCTGCAAACCGCCCGGCTAATCCCTATCAAAATCTGTTTGGCGACCCAAGAAGCGGACTCCGTCCACCCGGGATTGTTGAAGGAGATCTCCTGAAGCATTAGATCCCCAAAACGCCACCCATTGCAGGCAACCGGAGCGGTTTAAAATGGGAGACACCCCACTCAAGAATGGTGCTGCAGGGATATTCAACAAGCTCGACTGGCGGACACTGTCCGAGAAAGCCGAGTACAGCAACAAGTAATTTTTGTTCTCTGCCGACGACGTTCCCAAGTTGCTGCGAGATCAGATTATCGCGTTTACTAAGCTTTGAACCATCTGAATCGGTCACCAGCGGCAGATGGCAATAGTCCGGCTGCTGAAATCCGAGCAACCCCTGCACATATATCTGGCGTGGTGTAGATGCTAGCAGGTCATCTCCACGCACTACCTGATTCACTCCCGCCAGTCCATCATCCACGACAACAGCCAACTGGTAGGCAAACCCTCCATCGCCTCGTTTAACAACAAAATCTCCGGAAACAGCGGTTAGTTTCTGACAGAAGCGCCCCATACGCAGGTCATTAAAGCAGACCTCCTTCTCCGGCACGCTGACCCGCCAGGAGCGTATGTGCGAGTTCCCGTTTATTCCGTTGCGACAGGTCCCGTAATACGGAATGCAATCATCATCGACATGAGGTGCTGAAACTATACTGGCTATCTCTTTGCGTGAGCAACCGCAAGGGTAAATTACCCCCAGCTGTTGAAGTGCTGCAAAGGCCCGCTGGTAATCTTCCACGTGCCTGCTCTGGCGGGCAGCTTTGCCATCCCAGAGCAGGCTGAAAGATTCCAGAGTCCGCATGATATCATCTGCAATTCCTGGTATCTGGCGTGGAGTATCAAGATCATCAAGGCGCAACAACCACTGACCACCGCTCATTTTTGCCATTAGATAACTCCCGACCGCCGCTACCAGTGACCCGGTGTGCAGTGTGCCGGTCGGTGAGGGGGCGAAACGGCCGACAACATGATGGTCAGATAAATTGTCCACTGCTTTTTATTTTCAGCCGGCAAAAGTGCAGCAATAATCTGTGACAACCGACATCTTCATCATAAAAACGGAATTTGCCGGCACCTCAAACGTTTCTCCTGCAGATATTTTTTTCCACTCGTGATCGCCCTGCAGCTGCCACTTCAACTCACCAGACAGAATTTCCATAGTCTCTGCAACGCCGGTTGAGAATTCATATTCTCCAGGCTGCATGACGCCCAGCGTCTTTTTGCTGCCGTCGGCAAAAAACACCGAACGACTGGTAACCTGACCACCGAAATAGATATTGGCCTTTTTAACAACGGTGACGTTAGTAAACTCTGACATAGTTCCTCCTCATGGCTGTGTATGTTCCAACACCTGTATACCCGTTTCGTGCGGTGCCTTGCAAACAAAAAAAACCCGCCGGATCACTCCGACGGGCTCTTAAATACTGTTGCATTAAAAAGGTTTGGCTCAGTTAAATGTGCCTCTGATCAAATCGGCTTTCCAGGCAACCGTTGTCTGCCTTGAAGAAGGCGAAACAACCAACTCGGGAATGATTGTCGGAAATGCCACTTTAACACGGCCGTTTTCAACTTCGGCAAAAGCGCGGGCAGATTTGGCCAATCCGTATGCTGTACCGATCAGAACACCTGATGCAGCGCCGTATCCCACATAATTGAGATGTTTGAAAGGCTGTTTCTCAAAGACCATAATAGCACCACCAACGAGTCCGCCAATGGCAGCACCGTAAAATGCATCGGTAAAAACTTCCTTGATTGTGTCATCAGCAGCAAAGGCTGAGGATGCAGTTGCCAAGAGTGAAACCAGCGTCATTATTGCAGCGAATTTTCTTAATCGTTTCATAGCGTGGTATCTCCATATCAATTATTGTATTTTCCTGAGTGGCTTACTAGCATGCAACAAGGTCTTCCGTCAAGCCGCTTTTTTATAAGCATCTAATATTTAGATACTATTTTGTTTTATCCATTTTTGATTCATAGATAATGCTAATATTTTTTCATCATCCAGAGTACTTACCTCACCGTCAAGCCGTGCCTGCAGCAGTCTCTCCTTGATGCTGCGAAACAACGGACCCTGATTCAGGCCGAGACCGAGCAGACCTTCTCCGTCTAACAGTGGAGCCACAGCGCGCAAACGTGTCAGGTAGAGTGACACGAAGCGCCTAATCTGTTCGCTACTGGCTCGTGCTGCCAGGTACAACAGCATCTCCAGTGTAAAATCACTAAACCAGGCATATAACTGACTATTGCGTACCGTTGCCGTCTGTTTCAGACGTCGTTTGATCACATTCAAGGTAGTGAACACCAGATGGCGCGCGCTGCAGAGCCTTGAGGCAAGTCGACCGGGAATGGCCAGGCGGCTGCAGGCATCGTGAAATTCATCAGATTTCAGACCATCGCACAGTGCCATAAAATACACCTGCCACGGCTCACAGCGATCATCGAGATATAGCAGCCTGAACCAGGCCATCACCTGTCCGGTTTCCTGCAGTACCCGTTCTGTAGCCGGCACAAGCTTGAGTTCGGGATGAATGAATGATAGCAGACCGAATGATGACATACGGCCAATGGCTGCCGACGGATCTTTTTCGCGCATTATCTGTACCAGCTCACTTAGCAGTCGCTCCCCCCCCAGCTTGTCGAGAAGATGCATCCGCACGGCACTGCGCACTAGATTTTCTGTATGCGGAGCAATATGAAAACCGAGGCGTTGTTCAAAACGTATAGCCCGAAACACGCGAGTCGGATCCTCAACAAAAGACAGGTTGTGCAGCACCCTGACTACCCTCTCCTGGATATCCTGGCGACCGCCGAAGTAGTCGGTCAATTGTCCGAAGTTGGGACCGTTGATGCAAAGCGCCAGGGTGTTGACTGTAAAATCGCGCCGATACAGGTCATGCCGTAGCGAAGCACGCTCAACAGTTGGCAGTGCCCCGGGGGATTCATAATATTCCAGTCTGGTACTTGCCACATCAATCTTGCGGCCATCAGGCAGTACGAGCACCGCTGTACCAAACTTTTGATGACTGCGTACTCTGCCGCCATAGCGCCTGGCAAAACATTCAGCGAAAAAGATACCATCTCCCTCAACCGTTATATCTATATCCCGGTTTTCCAGCCCCAACAGCAGGTCGCGCACAAAACCGCCAACCGCATAGATCGACACCCCAAGGCCGTCACCGAAGGATCCGAGCTGCTGTAATGTTTCCCGGATCTCCAACGACAGCCTTTTGCCAAGCAATCCAGCCACCGAACGGGTACGGGTAGGAACCTCCAATGACTCAAGATCATAAAGATCTCCCCCCTGCCTATGACGACCACCGAGGCTCTGGCGCATCAGATCGGTTCGTGTCACCGCTCCGATTAATTTTGCCCCCTCAAGAACCGGCACAAAACGACGATTGCCTGTAACCATGTACGACTGAATATCTGCCAAAGGAGTATCAAGGTGCGCGGTGAAATATTCTGTGTGCATGAAGTCCGTTACCGGAGAATTACTCAAGCCGTGATGAAGTGCCTTCTCGACGATTTTTCTCGATATGACGCCGACCAGCGTTTCTCCTGCCATAACCGGCATGGCATTACAGTTGTAACGGGTAAGAAGTTCACGGGCTCCAATTATGTTTACCGAGTCTGGCATTGTTTTTACTGGACTAGACATGATGCTGCCGGCAGTAACTCCACCTATTTCGGAATAGTTCAGTAACCCGCCAAGCTTATCCATCACCTGCTTTAACGTCTGATTATGAACTACGGCAGAAGCTGCTGTGGCATGGCCGCCCCCTTGAAACCTCTTCATCAGTTCACCGACATCTATTTCCGGAACATGGCTGCGTGCCACCAGATAAACATGATCCTCCATGGCGACTGCCACAAACAGAACATCCATATTTCCCATGTCACGCATCAGGTGGGCCAGCGAAGCAATATCACCGATATAGTGATCGCTTGAAGCGTGAGCAAGAGACAACGACACGCCATTAACGATGGTGGTCTTGAGATTCGTCAAGAGTTGTTTCAGTAGCCCCATTTGCGCCTTAGTCAATTCCGGCTTCAGGGCATCACTGACTATATTGAGCCTACCCCCCTGCTCCAGCAGCCAACCGGCGACGCGGTAGTCGTCAGGCGTTGTCGATGCAAACAGCAATCGCCCTGTATCCTCATGGATGCCAAGCATGATCAATGTCGCTTCTTCTGCAGTAAGCGAAATGTTCATATCCATGAGTCCGGCAGCCAAAAGGGTCGAGGCGGAACCGCAAACGGTAATGGTTCCCCCTGTTGGCATGATGCTCTCGCCGGTCACCGGGTGATGGTCATAGATATGAATTTCCAGCCCTGGACGGCTCAGTATCTCTGCGAAACGCCCGATACGGGCGGCCTGCTGGCAATCAACAATGATCAGACGGGTGATTGTTTGAAGGTTTATATCTTTGGCGCGGGTGAAGCGGGGAAGGTAATCCGGATGGCGTTCGATGAAATCACGCACCCCCTTCTCCTGAGAACCAGAAAATGAGGCTTGGGCGCCTGGATACAGACGGAGAGCCGCCGTCATGGCACCAAGACAGTCAAAATCAGCATTTGTGTGGGTAGTGATAACGTCCATGATCATCCGGAATATTCAGAAATTAGCAACAAGAGCTGCTAGTACAGTTTATCATGTTCACAGGCCCGCATACGCTTATTAAATTGATTAACTACAACTGGATCATTCCCACCATCAATCCAACGTTTTCCGATAACGCTTAACCCCCACAGTCAATATCACGGCAGCAAACAGCGAAATCTGCCACAGTTGATGTGCCACTTCAGCAAAACCGTTACCTTTCAACAGAATCCCCCGGATTATCCTCAAAAAATGAGTGAGCGGCAGAACTTCGCCAATGACCTGCGCCCACACAGGCATGCCTCGAAACGGAAACATGAAGCCTGACAGGAGAAGTGAAGGGAGGAAAAAGAAAAAAGTCATCTGCACCGCTTGCAGCTGGTTTTTTGCCAGAGTGGAAAAAGTTATCCCCATGGCCAGGTTTGCTGCGATAAAAACCGAAGTACTCAGCAATAGCAGCGGGATGCTGCCGGACATCGGCACGTGAAAGAGAAACCTCGCCGCAATCAGGATCAGTCCTACTTGAATGTAACCAACAAAAATATAGGGGATTATCTTACCAAGCAGAACTTCCAACGGACGTGTAGGCATGGACAGAAGGTTTTCCATGGTACCACGCTCCCGCTCGCGGGTTATTGCCAGACCAGTAATCATGACCATGGTCATAGTCAACACAACTCCCATCAATCCTGGAACGATATTGTATTGTGATATTCCTTCCGGGTTGTAACGAGCATGGATGCGTAGCTTTACCGGGCCACTCTCCCCGGCAAGAAAGGCAAGTGACCCTTTAAGATCGCGCTGTAGCGCACCGTCCAGCAGCGTGTGCAGCGAAGCAATGGCGTTGCCGGTGGCTGACGGATCGGTGGCATCCGCTTCAACCAGAATCGTGGGCTTGTCACCGCGCAGCAGGTTACGGCTGAAATTTTCCGGGATGGTAACGACAAACTGAACTTCACCGCGTGCAAGTGCGGCATCTGCTTCCGTCTCGGTATGCACCTCACGGACGAATCTGAAATAATCACTATTTCTGAGGGCAACCATCACAGAGCGCCCCTGCTGACTGCTGTCTGCCAAGAGCACCGCTGTGGGCAAGTGTTTCGGATCACCATTAATGGCGTAGCCGAAGAGCATAAGCTGTACAACCGGAATACCAATGATCATACCAAAAGTAAGGCGATCCCGGCGCATCTGGATAAATTCCTTGACTACAATGGCCCAGAATCGTGAGAAAGAGATTGGGATAGCTGTTTTCATACGGAAAAGTTGTCCTTAGAATTGTCCATAAGATGAATGAAAACATCTTCTAGCCCGGGACGAATCTGTTGCCACACGTGGGACTCCGTGCGGAATGGGGCAATTGCCTTTTCAAGTTCATGCTCATCGTTACCACTGACATGCAGTCTAGTACCGAAAGCGACTGCCTGCTGTACGCCCGGAACAGCTCGTAACTGCCTGGCGATTTCGTGCAGGTCCGGACCGCTAACTGACCAAGTGGTAAGTTGAGCGTTGGCTATTACCTCAGACGCGGTTCCGCGGGCCAACAGATTGCCATAGGAAATATAGGCAAGCCGGTCGCACCGTTCTGCTTCATCCATATAGTGTGTGGTTACCAGAAACGTCAGCCCTTGACCTGCCAGTTCATGTATCTGTTCCCAGAAATCCCGGCGCGCTTTCGGGTCAACCCCTGCAGTCGGCTCATCGAGCAGCAGCAGATTCGGGTTGTGAATAAGGCAGGCAGCCAGAGCGAGGCGCTGCTTCCAACCACCGGATAGTTCACCGGCAAGCTGTTTCTGTCGCCCCGCGAGTCCCAAACGTTCGATGCTGTTACTTACCGCTTCACGCCGATTGGCAATAGCATACATGCGTGCCACGAAATCAAGATTTTCCGCGATGCTCAAATCCTCATAAAAACTAAAGCGCTGGGTCATGTACCCTACCTGTCGTTTGATCGCTTCACTCTCTTTTATGATATCAAAACCAAGACAGGTGCCCTCTCCAGCATCCGCAGCCAGGAGTCCGCAGAGCATACGAATAAAAGTGGTTTTACCGCTGCCGTTCGGCCCGAGAAAACCGTATACTTCACCCCGACGAACTTGCAGATCAATACTGTTGACGACTGTGTGCTCCCCGAAGCGTTTAGTCATGCCTCGCACATCGATGGCAAAATTTTCCGTCACAATCCGGCACCGAATCTCACATCCACCGGTTGCCCGGGGTGCAGCTGCACCGCCGTCTCCGGGTCAAAACTCAGCTCAACCATGTAGACCAACTTCTGACGATTTTCCTGGCTATAAATAACCGGCGGGGTGTACTCCGCCTGTGGAGAAATAAAATTTACGCTGCCGGAAAATGGTGAGCGCCCCCCGTCAACATTAATCTTAGCTTTGTCGCCCACATGGATTGATGCTATCTGCGGTTGCGGAACAAAGACCCGCACTTTAATGTTCTGCGGAGGCAACAGGACTATTGTCGGTCGACCGGCCGCGACCCACTCCCCTTTATGGTACAATGTGTCGAAAATAAGTCCTGACACTGTGGCCGTCTGCCTTTTCTGGGCAAGCTCCCACTCACTTCTTGCCAGTGTCGCTTCCAGCGAACGTGCACCCGCCTCGACTGCCGCAACCTGATCGCTCCTCAAACCTAGCCGCGCCGTGTCAAGTTCTGCTTCAAGCTGGGCCACGCGCTGTCTTTCCTGGTCACGCAGAGAACGAAGACGGTCTACTTCCTGTACCGAAACGACTTCGTCGCTCAACAACCTTTCTTGACGCGCCAGCTCCTTATCCGAATACAGCAACGCAGCTTTTACCTGATTCAATTGTGCAGTGCTGGCTTCAATTTCCGTCGGGCGCTTCCCTTTTCTGGCATCAGATAACTGGGCGCGTAACTGGTCCAGACGCAATTTAGTTTCATCACGACCCGCTTTTTCCTGGGCATTATCCAGCTCAAACAGCGGCTCACCAATCTTGACCTGGGTACCACGCTGCACGAATAGCCGTTCCAATCTTCCAGGCAATGGTGATGAAATATAGACAAATTCTCCTTCAACATAGCCTTGAATCGTTGCAGGATCCGTTTTTTTTCGACTGCAGCCAACCATAGAGCAGAACAACAGCAATATTATACCAATGGAGAATATTCTTACTATTTTGATAAAAGCGGTCACAGTCATGATATAATCCCCCTTTATCCACGCGAACATGTCGACACAACTTTTCAAGAGTGAGGTTACAGTGTGAGATATTTTAGCAGGTTTGCGCAATAGCGCAAGCGCGCCATCCAGAACCATATATAAGCTTCCGGGCTCCCTCTACTTGCCGTCGCCCATCTTTCTGTGCTACAACACCCGCCATGCTCCAACTAATCAATCTATCGAAAAACTTCGCCGGTAAACCGCTCTTCAGCAACATCTCCTGGCACCTTAAAAAGGGTGAAAGAGTAGCGCTGGTTGGTGAGAATGGTGCGGGCAAATCCACGCTGATGAAAATCATCGCCGGCCTGACAGAACCATCATCGGGTGAGATCCAATGTGCCAGAGGTGCCAAGGCCGCCTACCTGCCTCAGGACGGCATTGTTACCACCGGCCAATCACTATTCCATGAGGCTCGCGCCGCCCTTTCCGAACTGCTGGCAATGGAAGAAGAACTGCACAAAATCGGACTGGACCTGGAATGTCTGCCCCATGATTCTCCTGAACACGATCAGATCCTGACCCGCTACGGCGAATTGCAGGAGCAGTTTCGTCACGGAGGCGGCTATACGATGGAGGCCGAAATCGGCACTGTTCTGAAGGGGCTTGGGTTTGCCCAGGCCGACTGGCACCGGGATTGCGGAGAATTCTCCGGCGGCTGGCAGATGCGTATCGCACTCGCCTGCCTGTTGCTGCAGAAACCCGATGTCCTGCTGCTGGATGAGCCTACCAACCATCTGGATATTGAGGCCCGTAACTGGCTGGAAGAATACCTTTGTGCCTATCCTGGTTCCGTTGTCCTCGTTTCCCACGACCGCTTTTTTATGGACAGCGTCTGTAGCCGCATTGCCGAGGTCTGGAACCACACTCTGGCCGATTATCACTGCCGTTATTCTACCTATCTCAACCAGCGAGAAGAGCGTGTCACAGCTCTGCGCAGCGCCAAACGAATTCAGGATGAGGAGATCGAAAAAACAGAGGATTTTATCCGCCGCTTCCGCTACCAGGCCAACAAAGCGTCACAGGTACAGTCGCGGGTCAAGCAGCTTGATAAAGTAGAGCGCATAGTATTGCCGCCTGAACGCAAGCGGATTCGCTTTCAGTTTCCGGATGCGCCAAAAAGCGGCAAGAATGTCATCGAGCTGAAGGGGTTAACACGTTCGTTCGGTGACCATACCGTACTCGACAAGATTAATCTGACGGTTGAAAAAGGCGAGAGAGTCGCACTGGTCGGACATAACGGAGCAGGAAAATCCACCCTTATGGCGGTATTAGCCGGTGGAGAACATCAAGAGGGGGAACGTATTGTCGGGCATAATGTCTGCATGGATTATTTTGCTCAGGATCAGGCAAATGCTCTGGATCAGAGCCGCTCAGCTTACGATGAACTCTATGTAGAAGCGCCGTATGATATGGTGCCAAAACTGCGTGATATACTGGGTGCTTTCCTTTTTTCGGGAGATGATATTAACAAACAGGTGAGTGTCCTTTCCGGGGGAGAGCGAAATCGCCTGGCTTTGGCCAAAATGCTGCTGCGCCCTTCAAACCTGCTGCTGATGGACGAACCGACAAACCATCTTGACCTAAACAGCAAGGAAGTGCTGTTGGACGCCCTCAAAAGTTTTGATGGCACAGTGGTGTTCGTTTCTCATGACCGCTACTTTGTTAATGCGCTGGCAACCCGTGTTGTTGAGGTTGACGGCGGTGGGGTGGAAAGCTACTTCGGCGATTACGAATATTATCTGGGTAAGAAGGATTCTGGAATCCAGGAACCTGGGTACAGGGCACAGGTTGCAGCGGGCAAGAACCTAAATGAGACATCGGCCATTCCCACTCCTATGACCATTACACAAAGCACTCTGTCTCCGGCACCATTGCCGCCTCAAAACAAAGATGTGCGACTTAAAGATCGGGAAGATGAAAAACGCCGCAAGCGTGAGGATCAATCCCGCCAGAAACGAATAAGCGAGACAGAAGCACGGATTGCCGGCGTCGAAAGGGAACTGGCGCAGCTCGAAATCGAGATGAACGCTCCAGGCTTTTTTGATGCTCCAGAGCGGGGATTGCAGGGGGGTGAGCGGCATGCTGCGTTGAATGCCCGGCTTGAAGAATTATATGGCGAGTGGGATGAGCTGTCGGCCTGACTTCATCCTCTGCCCTGAGGCGACTAACCAGCCTGCTGACACGGCACCTTTTGCCGATTCAAAAAAGAGCGTATTTCAATTTATTTGGGGTAAAGCAGAGGTAATTGTCAAACTATGGCCAACACAATTTGGGTTTTTCTGTTGTACATTTTTTTATTGGTTCCACAGCCGGTATATGCGGATAATGCTGCTGTAAGCCAGAATAACGAGCCAATCACCGCACCGGCAACGAGTGCGACTGCCGCTCAATGCCAGCTCCCCGAATCCAAAAAAGCGCAGCACGAATTCGGCTGGGAGTTTGATCCGTATTACAGCAACCTGTCACTCAGTATTCCACTTACCGATGCACCGATACCTGAAGTTACCGGTAAAAACGAATTTGCGATATATAGCCAGCTATTCCAAAATGTTCTACTACCACGATTCATGCTTCTTGAGGTCGCAGTGTTTCCGATGCCGCTTCTTGGCGTCGGCACTAAAAAATATACTCCGGAGTTCTACCGTGGCTTCAATGTTGGCAGCGGAGACCTCAATCTGCTGGGGGCGATAACAGCTGGATTCCAGGAACCATACGCCTTCTCACTTTTTTTTGGTGACTTGATAAGCTTTGTCAAGCCTGGCGAGGAAAAAGTCTGCTCCAACAAAGGTTACATGGGGTACCTGTTTAGTTATTCCAACCAGCATATCAAACGTAACGTACTGATTCCTGACCATAATGTAGAGTCAGAATGGAAGCTGAAAGGTGATCGCGTTTTTGCAAATGAGAAGTTGAGCTGGAGTTTTCGGGTAGGTGCAAAAACCCATGAAAATCCAGACATCTCTAACACGGTATATCTGGGGTTCAGACGGAGCAACCTCGATTTCAGCGCAGATATTTTGAGTTTTCTTGACAACAGCTCCATTGATTTCCGTTGGGACTTTTCTATCAAAGACGGCCGGCCACTGCGTCAGGAATATACAATCGGCAAGAAAATTCCTCTCCCGAAATGGCGTGTTGCAATGAAGCTTGATGTTGGTTTTATCTGGGAAGATGCTGCAAGCTATAGCGGACGCCTACGGGACACCAATTTTCAGAATATCGTAGCGGTCATTCGCCCGAATATTGAATTTTAACCCAGCTTTTTTCTTGAATGAGGTGATTCATGACGACACGCATTGAAAAAGATTCCATGGGTGAAATGTCGGTCCCGGTCGAGGCGTATTATGGAGCGCAGACCGCAAGGGCTATACATAATTTTCCGATCTCCGGCCTGAAGCCGCATCCTGCCTTTGTCTGGGGCACTGTGGTAATAAAAAAATGTGCGGCAAAAGCGAATATGTCCACGGGCCGATTGTCTGCAGAATTAGGCAGTGCCATCTTGACGGCTGCCGAAGAGGTGTTGGCCGGGGCACTGGCAGATCAGTTCGTGGTTGACCCTTTCCAGGCCGGCGCCGGGACATCGCACAACATGAACGCCAATGAGGTTCTGGCAAACAGGGCCCTGGAGCTACTGGGGCGGCAGCGAGGCGACTTTTCCACTCTCCATCCCAACGACCATGTCAATATGGCCCAGTCCACCAATGATGTCATCCCTACGGCTATCCGCCTGGCTTCACTGGAGATGCTTGAACCTTTGCTGGAACAGCTTGAAGGGCTGGAAATGGCTCTTACTGCCAAGGCAGAGGAGTTCAACCATATTCTCAAATCGGGGCGCACTCATCTACAGGACGCAGTACCAATCCGCATGGGGCAGGAGTTCGGCGCATACGCAGCCGCCATCCGCAAAAATCGCGAAGGGCTTGAAGCATGCATCCCGGCCCTGCTGGAGTTAGGAATCGGTGGCACTGCCGTGGGGACAGGCTTAAATGCCGAGCCGGCCTACATCGCTGCCATAATCGAAGAGCTGACCGTCTCCACTGGATTTCCATTGATCGCCAGCCCTGATCTGTTTGAGGCGATGCAAAATATGGATCCCTTTCTGGCACTGTCGTCGGCACTACGACGCACGGCAGTCAACCTCGGACGCATTGCCAACGACCTACGCCTGCTTGCATCAGGGCCCCGCACCGGTTTTGATGAAATCCGCCTTCCAGCAATTCAGCCCGGATCTTCGATTATGCCTGGCAAGATTAATCCCTCTATGGCTGAAATGACCAATATGGTCTGTTTTCAAGTAATGGGATGTGACCAGGCGGTGCTGTTGGCGACTCAGGCGGGACAACTGGAGTTGAATGTGATGATGCCTCTGATTGCCTGGAATCTGACGTTTTCAATGGAAATACTCAAGAATTGCGTGCAGAAATTCACTGAATCCTGTATAAAGGGAATATCAGCAAACGAAATACGATGCCGACGTTATCTGGAAGACTCACTTGGTCTGGTAACTGTACTGGCTCCGTACATCGGCTACAACGCCTCGGCAGATATTGCCAAGGAATCTATCGCCAGTGGTAAAAGCATCCGCGAGATCGTGCTTGATCAGGAATTGATGGCTGTGGATGAACTGGACGCCATCATGCAACCGGAGCACCTGACTGAACCGGGACTACCTAAATAAGCAATTCCGCGGCTGGATGCGTTTTAAAAAAGCGATTGCTGACATACTTGTTTAATCTTTATAAGCGAAAAACAGCATCACACTCAAAGGAGAATGAACAGATGAGAGAAGAAGTACTTAGAGTCCTTGAACAGGTTCGTCCTAATCTGCAGGCCGATGGCGGCGATGTGGAACTGGTGGAAGTTACAGAAGACGGCATCGTAAAAGTCCGCCTGAAAGGCGCCTGCGGCAGTTGTCCTATGTCCACTATGACACTTAAAATGGGAATTGAGCGGGCTATGAAAGAACAGATCCCTGGTGTTAAGGAAGTTGTTCAGGTCTGAGCAGCGAACCGGAAGCACACATGAAAACGCTCCCTCAGCTTGTGCTGATTGGAGCGTTTTTTTTGAGGAGTATTCAAGATGACCAATATCTGTCCCGGTCGCTACCGGCACTACAAAGGTAACGAGTATGAAGTGATCTCCATAGCCCGTCACAGCGAGACCGAAGAGGCAATGGTTGTCTATCGTAAACTGTATGACGATCATTCGCTTTGGGTCAGGCCGCTCGATATGTTTTTAGAGAATGTATTGCTGGCTGGTCAGCTGGTACCCCGTTTTGTATGGGTAGGGGCAATGTGCCGACAGGACGACGACAGGCAATCCCTACTACGCGTTGTATAATATTCGAACATGAAAAAGACTAATTTATGAGGTATTTGTGGCACTTATATCCCTTCGCGACATCACTCTGGCCTTTGGTGGCCCCCCTATTTTCAACGGCATCAACCTGCAGATTGAACAGGGTGACCGGCTCTGCCTGATGGGGCGCAACGGCAGCGGTAAATCTACGCTGCTGAAACTGATTGGTGGCGAACTGACTCCGGAAGGGGGTGAAGTTCAGCGGCAGCAGGGGCTTAAAGTGGCTCAGCTTACCCAGGATGTACCGCAGGGTTTGGCTGGAAATGTCTTCGACGTTGTCGCATCCGGTATGGGTACAGCTGCTGCTGTGTTGGCGGAGTACCACCATGTCAGCCATGAACTGGCGCATGATTGCAGTGAAAAGATGCTGACACGCTTGGAAGCGCTGCAAAAAGAGCTGGAAGAAAATGACGGATGGAACCTTCATCAAGAGGTGGAACGGGTGCTGAACCGGCTTGATCTTGACGCTGAGGCAGAATTCACCGAATTATCCGGAGGCACCAAACGTCGCGTGCTGCTTGCCCGCGCCCTGGTATCCAACCCTGATATTTTGATACTTGACGAGCCGACCAACCACCTTGATATCGACACTATTCTCTGGTTGGAGGAGTTTCTGGCAAAAAACGTGAAGACGGTACTGTTCGTCACCCATGACCGCTCTTTTGCCAGGCGTCTGGCTAACCGTGTAGCAGAGCTCGATCGTGGGAGAATATATGCTTTCCCCTGTGGTTATGATGAATTTGTGGAACGGCGTGAAGCTTTGCTTGAGGCGGAAATAAGCCGGCAGGCATTGTTCGACAAGAAACTGGCACAGGAAGAGGTGTGGGTTCGGCAGGGAATTAAAGCCCGTCGCACCCGCAATGAGGGACGCGTCAGGGCGCTAAAAAAGCTGCGCGAAGAGTCGCGGCAACGTCAGGAACGGCAGGGGACAGCCAAGATTCAGCTGCAGGTGGCGGATCGCTCCGGAGCGTTAGTTGCTGAAGCTGTCGGTGTAACCTTTGCCTATGACGGACGTCCGATAGTCACTAATCTCACCACCACGATCATGCGTGGTGATCGAATCGGCATTATTGGCCCGAATGGTTCAGGCAAGACGACTCTACTGCGTTTGTTGCTTGGTGAACTGGAACCACAACAGGGGGGAATTTCGTTGGGAACACGCCGTGAGGTGATCTATTTTGATCAATTACGTGAACAACTTGATATGGATAAAAGCGTACAGGAGAATGTGGGTGAAGGCAATGACACACTGGTAATTAATGGTCAGCCGCGCCATATTATCGGCTACCTGCAGGACTTCCTCTTCTCCCCGGAGCGGGCCCGATCCCCGGTAAGCATCCTCTCCGGCGGCGAGCGCAACCGGCTGTTGCTGGCCAAGCTCTTTACCAAGCCGTCCAATATTCTGGTAATGGATGAACCGACAAACGACCTTGATGCCGAAACACTTGACCTGTTAGAAGACCTGCTGATGGAATATCCCGGAACACTGTTGCTAGTCAGCCATGATCGCGAATTTCTCAATAATGTCGTGTCGAGTACACTGGTATTCACCGGGGACGGCTCGGTACGGGAGTTTGTCGGCGGGTATGACGACTGGCTGAGTCAGGCTGCAACTGAAACCGCTGCTGCAACCCAGGCGATGCAGAAAGCGGCTCCGGAAAAAGGTAAGGTACAGAAGGAAAAAATCCGGAAACTCTCCTTCAATGACCAGCGCGAACTGGAAATACTACCGGAGAGGATCGCTACTATTGAAAAGGAGCAGGGGGAGTTACACGCCCGTCTGGCCGATCCTGATTTTTACAAGAGTGCCGCAGGGGGAGTGACTGTTGTCAACGCCCGTCTGGCCGAACTGGAAATGGAACTGGAAGCTGCATTTCTGCGTTGGGATGAGTTGGAGAGCCTAAAAGCATAGCACTACTCCACAGCCGGCATCCGCAGCAGGAGTGTACCAACTCCGAAAGCTGCAATTATCAATAGCACAATAAGCACTGCAACCCCGTTCCAGCCATAATTAGACCAGAACATACCACCCACCGTACCCGATATGCTTGAGCCGAGATAGTACGCAAACAGGTAAAGCGATGATGCCTGTGCCTTGGCTGTTCGGGCGCGCCTGCCGACCCAACTGGAAGCGATAGTGTGAGCACTGAAAAAACCACAGGTAAAAACCCCCACCCCGGCCACAATTACTGGAAGCGATCCCGAAAGTGTAATAACCGCCCCTGCCAACATAACCAATAAAGAGAACCGGATCATTATGGTGCGACCAAAGCGGTGTATCATACTGCCGACTATTCCAGAGCTGAATGAGCCGAGCAGATATACTAAAAAGATCAGACTGACATGAAAGTTACTGAGATGATATGGCGGCGCTAACAGACGGAAACTGATGTAATTGTAAAGAGAGATGAAGCCGCCCATGAATAGGAAGGCCATCGCGAAAAGGCAGAGCAATCCGGGGTCTTGCAAGTGCTGGAACAGCGAGGTGAACAGGTAGCGCAACCGGAACGGCCGTTGCTGGAAGTTTGTCGATGGCGGAAGGCTTTTTAGGAAGACGATACTGAGAAGCAGACTGAGAACGCCAATTATGGCTATTGCTGCGTGCCATGGGACATACTGGCAGAGCAGTGCAGACCCAATTCGCCCGGTCATCCCACCAAGTGCGTTACCGCTGATGTAGAGCCCCATGGCATGCCCGATCGCCTGTGCATCCATCTCTTCCCCGAGATACGCCATCGCTACCGACGGCACACCGGCCAGCACCAGTCCCTGCAGCAGGCGCAGCATCAGAAGGGATTCGAATGTGTGGCTGAAGATCGTCACCACGGCCAGAAACGACGTCAAAAAGAGGGCCGCACTCATGACCGTCCGCCGTCCCAGAGTTTCTGAAACTGTGCCGGCAATCAGCATGCCGAGCGCCAGGGAGATAGTGGCACTTGAAAGCGGCAGACTGGCCAGCGCCGGTGATACTCCAAACTCAAGCGCGAAAAGGGGCAGTAATGGCTGGACGTCGTAGAGAGTGACAAAGGTGACGAAACCGGCGCAGAACAGAGCCACGTTGATACGCCGAAATCCGGAAGTACCGATGCGAACCTGTCCTTCCATAACTACGGACATTCACTCTCCCCCTTTTAGTAAAGGCTTTGACCACACCTGTGAATAGCAAAAACAGACGTTAAATACCACTTGAAGTTTGAACGCGTGCGTGAAACTCTCTAAAATTAGTAAACATTATTGACAATAGAGCAAATTTACGAGATTGTTTGCCTTTGGATGAATTATACGCCGTAGACATGGCCGGCTTAGAAACACCGACTTTCCGAAGTGCCTCCGGAGGATGAACTTGAGTAAATTGCTGAATATTTTATACCGGCAGGGTGTAACTCTGGCAGTGCTGCTGACCATATCTGGGTGCGCGTCCACCTCAACCTTTTCTGCCTACCCCAATAAAATCAAGCCACTCATCTCCTCACTGTCAAGCCGCGTTCCTATTGATTTATCAGAGCACCTGCTGAGTGAGTCAAAAAGCAACGATCTGATACTTTATAACATGGAGCGTGGGCGGTTCGCCCAGGTTACGGGTATCAGCGATATCAGCATGTCAGGCTTTAACACCTCAATGGAAAAAATCAGGGAAAATGACGAAAAAGCTTTGATCAGCGCCTCTGGTATCGGTGCCGGCTTTGCGGCAACGATGGTCAACGACAATGCGATTCCTTACGAAGGGGACGGATATGAACGGGTATTATTACACCATTACCAGGCACTCAACTACCTGAAGAAAAAGGATCTTGAAGGGGCCGGAGTCGAAGTCAGGCGTGCCAACGCTGAGCAGATGGACGCAATGAAGCGCTTTGAAAAGGACATAGACAAGGCACAGGAAGAAGCAGAGAAAAAAAAGGTACGTAGCAACTCTCGGATTGACAGCCAGTATGCCCAGATGGACGAGATTGCCGGCAGAGTAAAAAATTCGTTCCAGAATGCCTACACGTTCTACGTTTCCGGGTTTATCTATGAACTGTTGCAACAGCCGAATGATGCCTATATTGACTATAAAAAGGCGCTGGAAATCTATCCGGAAAACAGATACGTGCAGAAAGATGTACTTCGACTGGCCGCGAAACTTGAAATGCGTGAGGACCTTGAAGAGCTGAACCGCCGCTTTCCAATTAAATCATTACTGACCGACAGCAAAACCGATGTCAATACAGGAGAGATCCTGGTACTATTTGAAGAGGGTTTTGTTCCGCAAAAACGTGAAGTTAAAATTCCTATTCCCATTAGCAGAGGGGGGCTTATTTCTATCGCGTTTCCCGTATATAAGGAAAAGTGGTCCGTTCAGGTCCCGTTGCAGATATTTAACAACAATGAACTAATCGGTAGTACTGATCCCATATGTGATATCCGTGCCCTGGCAGTCAAAGCACTTAAAGAGAAAGCACCGGTAATTGCCACGCGCCAAATTGTCCGGGCCATTGCCAAGGCTGCTGCTGCCGCCGCAGCAAAACAAAACCTGGGTGAATTAGGACAACTTGCCGTAAGCGTGTGGAACCTGGTCAGTGAGAACGCCGATCTACGCAGTTGGCTTACCCTGCCTGCCAACGCACAGATTTTACGGGCGACACTCCCGGTCGGTGACTACAAACTGGCTCTACAGCATCCAATGACTCTAGGCACGACGTATGTAGACGTAAAAATAACTACTGGGGGCAAAAGCGTTTTACAGGTTGTTCGAACGGGGCAACAGATATATAGTTCAGTTACGCAGTTTTAACTTAAGCTGGCAGAGGAAAGGAGCGGGCATGAAAAAGAACAATGGCATCGTCATCAGCGGAATTGCTGCGATTTCCGCAGTTGTGATTCTTGGCCTCGCCGGATGCAGCACCACAGCAGGAATTGAAGCAACCGGCAAGGCTGCATGGGACGAGCAAGGAGCCAGGATACTTGAAAAAAATGTGGTGTTCAATAGCATCGGGCTGAAATGGGATCTGCAGATTTTAGACTTGCGGAGCGTTCTGGTCGGTAATATTATGAAGGTACAGGCGACACTACGCTCTAAAGACAAGGATACCCTGTCGTTCCAGTATCGGTTCGAATGGTATGATGCCGGCGGGCTTGAGATAAACTCCGGTGCTGGCTCCTGGAAACCGGTAATGCTTAATGGTAGTGAAACTAAAAACATACAGGCGGTTGCTCCAGACCAACGGGCCAAAGAATTTAAGCTTGAAATAAGAGAACCGGACAAATAGGCCATTCGTTGAGATGTTGTTTTTTCGATGACAAACAACATCCTTGAAGAGCATAGCGGTTGGGCACAATAAATATTACAAAACGTAAGTGAGGGCAGAGCGTATGATAAAAGAGATGAAGTTACTTTTTGCGGTAGTGGCCGTTGGCGCGTTAACTCTTTCAGGCTGTGCGTCAACCATTCAGTACGGCGATGCCGGATCGGCAAAACCGATTTCAAAGGATTTCGGCTCATCAGATCTACAGCAGATCGCCGAAGCTATGGTAGATTCGATGATCACCTTTCCGCCGATGGTCGAATTAACATCAACTCAGCGCCCGGTGGTAAGTGTTGACAAGGTTAAGAATAAGACAATGCAGCACATCGACACCGAATCTATTACCGACTCTGTAAGATCCAGGTTGCTTCGCTCCGGGAAATTCCGTTTTGTTGACCGCACGACAGACGCACAGACGGTTGAAGAGCTTAAATCCCAGCAGGAAAGCGGCCTGGTTGATAAAAAGAACGCGGTACAATTCGGCCAGCAGCTTGGAGCCGAATTTCTGCTGACGGCCAATTTTTCCGAGATTCGTCAACAGGCCGGCAATACCACAGATGTGTACTATAAATTCACCATGTCGCTTAAAAATCTAAAAACAGGCATTCTCGAATGGTCAGATGAAAAAGAAATCCGCAAGGTGTTCACGCGCGGCACCTTCGGGGGGTAGCTCTATGAATAGACCGTTACTGTTGTTTTGTTTGGCGCTTTTCCTTGTAGGCTGTTCCGCAGCCAAGCCGAATTTTGTTTTCATGGAAAAAGCAGCTGTAGACCAGAATACCGGCCTTTACTGGGCAAAAAATGCAAACATGCCCGGCCATCAACTTATCTGGCGTGGCGATGATAACGTATATGAATTCATTAAACGCCTGAACGAAAGTAACTACGCCGGATATGCCGATTGGCGGGTTCCAACAAAAAATGAGCTTGCAGTGCTGATCGATTATGCAATGTCGATGGGGTATGAACAGGAGAAAATGTCCACCTGGCCTTACCAAAAGTTACGTTTACTCGGCTTTAGCGACGTGCGGGACTATGAATACTGGACTTCCTCACGGCAATCGCCGGAGGAAATCTGGATCGCCGACCTGACCAACGGGAAAATTGCTCCAAAAAAGGAAGACAAGCCTTACTATCTCTGGCCGGTACGGGGAAACGGGTCTCGGTAGTTCAATCCATGGAACACTCTTGCGCTACACCCAACGCCCCTGACTGGCAAACAGCAGGGGCGTTGGGTTGTCAGATTAGAGCTTTTCTATAAAAGCAGCGATTGCAGCATGGGCTATTTCCGAACCTTCTCCGGCAACAATTCCATGCCGATTGAAGTCTAATGGAACGTACTGTTTGTTTATTGATCCGATGCGGTTGAACAATAGTGCCGTTCCATCAGGATCGACCACCGGATCACCGAGAGCCTGCACGACAAGCGTGGGAACCTTCACGTTGGCCAGTCGGGGTTCGAGCTCTTCCATGAAATGTTCAAGTTCTAGCAGCGCCGCAACAGGAATCCGTGAATAGTTGATATTCGGGCGTTCCGGCGCATTTTCTACATACTCTTTTGCCGCTCCGTGGCACTGAATTGTCTCCATTAGCCTGTTCCAGGTGCTGACTGCTGACGCAAAGCGAGTTGCCGGGTGTTGCAGACGAAAAGGCGGAGAAATAGCAAAAACTCCTGCCATGCGGGAAATTCTGGCGGCACAATCCAACGCAAGCCCACCTCCGAAAGAAAACCCTCCGACGACCACCCGCGTGCAGGCAGCACTCATAAGGGCATAGCCTGAATCCACCGATTCGATCCAGTCGGTGCCGTTACGGGAGGCAAGGTCTTCCGGCGAAGTCCCATGCCCCCGGAGTCGTACACAGTAAACCCAATACCCCTTGTTATGCAGATAAGCTGCAAGTTCAAGCATTTCACGTGGGGCTGCCAAAAAACCATGGACAAGCACGATACCAAGCCGTCTTGAACTGCCCTTCAGCAGGAATGGTGACCCGACGGAGCGTTCCTTGGATTCTCCCGGTTTGTGGAAGTGCGAATAATCAGCAGTAAACTGATCGACTACCTGGCGCAGCAGAACAGCAATTACTTTGTGCCGAACAATCATTTCCGGTAACCAGGCCATCCAGCGCACCTGGCGCTTAAGTCCTGCCAGTGGCTGTACTTCATTTGCCGCCACGCCGAGAGGGTTATCTATTCGAATCCGGTTAAACGTGCTGTCTGAAGAAAAATTTGCTGGGTTTCTCAACAAAAATCCATTTTCACCGTGGATGGTGCCGGTCTCCCGTGCCAACGTCAGGAAGTCTCGATATTTATGGTAACGGTCGTCTGTCAACAAGGCAATTTGACCAATCTCCAGACTCTGGTGACAGAAAACCAGCGTTTTGTCCGGCACCATATCTGTGAGAAGAAAAACACGCCGCCTAAAGTCATCCTCGGAGATTTTGTTAAAGGGTAGCGCTTTTAACAGCGAGGCGAAAAGATGGTCATGGTTGACCGTGGTCATACTGTAGATCTCAGCCATGAAGCGGTGCATAAGCGCGGTCGCTTCCTGGCGCATAGCCGGCAATGATGGCAACTGGTCGTCAAAATCTATCTGCTGTAGTGAGAACATGTCCTGCATGATACTGGCTGAGGTTAGCGAATCCGAAACCGGGATGGCCCGGCCAAAGCGGATGTCAATGTCAACCCCATCGAAAAACATTGTTCCTTCCGTAAGGAGCTCTTCACGCAGCCGTTCGGAGATATTGGTGGAATAACGATTAGCCAGAGTGCTCAGTACATTCTCCCGTGCGCGGAGAGGATAATAAGTAAGGTTGATCGGGACTATCCAGGTTTTCCTGATTAAAACCGGCTCTAGATCCTCTACCTGGAACATAGCCTGTAAACGCGCGGCTTCTGCAGGGTTCTCTGTAAGAAGATGATTAAGCCGCTTGCGATAAAATTCTGTTCTTAGTGCCAGAGTTGCAGCGCCGGTATGTGCAGGCCGCCGTCCGCCACTGTGCAGGCCCAAAAAGGAAGGACCGCTGACCGCCTCTTTGTCCTTGACCATTCGCCCTTCTGGAAAAATAATCCAGTTGGCTTCTCCGGTTAGAAGGCTCTTCACGATCAGGTGGTCCCGATCAGGGTTTTTAGTTGAGACCACCCCGATTTTTTCCAGGAATCCACCGAGGGGCCCTTCAAAAAAAGAGTGATCAGCCAGTGACCAGACGGGCACTTTGGTGCTGGCGTAGATGTGATAGGGAAGCAGGAGCGTCTCGATCCGGGTGAAGTGATTTACCACAAAGATTATGGAGCCGTCAGGAATTGACTCCTGACCGTGGGTAACGACCTTTATCCTGGAAAAACTCTCCATGAGAGAAATCATCTGGCCAGTAGCGAGATACGCGGAGTAGTTCATAAAATGCTTTTCTCCGGAGTAATTTTTTGTCGTAACCAGCCAGGTCGGTTAGTCATAATAGAGTTAACATTCAATGCTCGCAGCTGCTTCGCTTCTTCAGGGTAGTCTACTGTCCATACATGTACTTCTCTACCGAGCCCATGAAGCGTTTCTACCATATAACGATCAAGCGGCTTCCGATTGGCACTGGCCAGGCCATCAGCACCGGAACGGCTGATTGTCTCAAGCACGTCTTCCCGGGAAGGGGGATAAGTATTGTCCCTGATAGCGTGGCGATAATCGCAAAGCAAGCAGGCAGACCATTCCGGCAGCTGCTCTTTAAGTTCGGCAATAAGCTCGGCACTGAACGACAACAAACGTATCCGTTCCGATGACTGCCCCGATGCCTGCAACACAAATTTGAGACGAGGGATAATCTCCGCCCCGCATTTGATTTCAATAAATAACCATTTTCTATTGGGGAGAGCAGCCAGTACTTCATCGAGCGTCGGCATCAAGACTCCGGCCCATTCAACCCCTTTCCAGATTCCCGTTTCGAGTCGACGCAATTTTTCCAGTGTCGTGTCGGCGACCCTAAGATCAACACCCGTTGTTCGACCGGTGGTTTCGTCATGTATGCAGACTATCTGGTTATCGCTGGTAAGATGGAAGTCAGCCTCAATACCATCGGCATCTTGATCCCAGGCAAGGCAAAAAGATTCCAGCGTATTCTCCGGTGCATCCAGCGATGCGCCCCGATGGCCGATTATCAGAGGGGATGAGCACTGCGAGCTATTCAGCATCATTTCATTGCCTTGTCATTAGCTGGTTACACTGCGGTCAGGAGCTTTTATTTCACTGGTCATTGAGGGGTTCTTGCCGGCAATACCCGCGTAAAACGTCTGTATTTTTGCGAGGTCAATATCAAAATCACCGGTCGGCATATGAGTGCCGCCAAAACCGGCTACTTTACGCTTAAAATCGATAAACCCCAGCTCAATAGGAACCTGAGCACCATTGGCAATGTGATAGAAACCGCTCTTCCAGTATCGCACCTGCTTGCGTGTACCTTCAGGAGGCACAACCAGAATAAGATCATCGTAAAGCGAAAACAGCTCAACCGCTTGTTCGACAAAATTGTTTGCCTTACTCCTGTCAACCGGGATGCCCCCAAGCCAGCGCAGAAACATTCCGAACGGGGGTGTGAATAGAGTGTGTTTTGCAAGAAAATAAACCTTGAGTCGAAAGGCAAAAACAATTGCCAGTGTCATCGGCAGGTCCCAGTTACTGGTGTGAGGTGCGGCTATCAGGACATAACGGCGTGAGGAGGGTGCTGCCCCCGCAAGCTTCCACCCGGCGGCCTTCAGATAAAGTATTGAGCCAACGCGGAGCGCTGACTTAAGCAGCGGCGTGACAAAGATTGTAAAAGTTGCCAAACGTATTTGAGCCATAAACACCCCGGTTATGTTGTGGAAATGAACTTACCCCATTTAAAGGATGTTGTGGAGTTTAGACGATGTTTCTACGTAGTGCAAATTGCTTATTCCAGTGACATCATTTAGTGCGTACGGGGCGGGGGAACTTGACACATTAGCTCGGAAAATCTTGACAAAACAGCACTCCTGGTTCTATATACGGCATAATTGACGCAGGGGTGAAGTATGAGGCTGAGTAACGAAGAACATATGCAGATCAGTGATCTGGCCGAAACGCTTGGCATTACAACCAGGACAATACGCTTGTATGAAAAACTGGGGCTGGTTGAGCCGTCCAAGCGGACTGACGGAAGAGTAAGATATTATGAAAAAGCAGACATAAAACGCTTTAAGTTCGTTCTGAAGGTAAAAGAGCTAGGGCTTTCTCTGGAAGAGATGAAAGAGCTAGCTCAGTTGTATGATCAGGAGCATCAGGTACCGGATAAAATTATGCCGCGCCTGATTGAACTTCTGGACACCCATCTTAAAAGCATCAAGCAGAAAGTATCAACACTGCAATCGCTTGAAAAGGATATTACCGCCTATAGGCACAGGATCGTTGACCAATTCAAACTGATTAAATAGCTTCCAGATTTACGTATTCTTAATTGCATTAATTAGCTAAACGGCCTGTAACAGGTTTAAAAAAGGTTATCCATTGAATAAGCAAGGTATTTACGTCACCATTATCAATTCATTTATTGGAATAGTTGCTTCCGTTCTTTTAAAAGACAATGCCGTTGTTACAATGATCCTTGGTGCGCTGGTCGCAGTCACCGTTATTTTCATTGAGAGGGAATGGCTGAACGAACATATTTTCAGAGGACGCAGGAGCAACGCGCTTACGGCATATGTTTTTTTGATCGCACTGTTTCTTGCCGGTCTGTTTATTGCCTCCGAACCAATGCGTAAAACGTCGGCTATTATAGCCAGTACTAATGCGTTTTTTAACGACGTAAAGTCTGGTGATCACAGAGGAGCCTACGCATACATCTCTAAGGCATCACAACAGAGCTATCCACTGGCTGATTTTATTGGAGACCACACCAGCGAACGCGTCAAGATCAAGGATTTTACAATTGACCAGGTGACATTTAATAAATTCGACAACAAAAAGGCGTTGGCAGTGGTTTCCAGTCCATTCCGGCTTTATGGCCACGAAACACTCAACCTGGAACTGGTCAAAGAAGATGCCGCCTGGCGTGTCGTATTCAGCAGAAAAATGGTGATCACCGAAAAACCACTGATATCTCCCAAAGCGAAAAAAAGTGGTGGCGCGATAACCAACTTATTTAACGCATTGTTTTGACTCACTGGGGCTGGGAATACATTATACTTTTCTGCCATTCTTCCTTAAATACATCAATACTCAAAATTTAATTCCGGCTAAATCATCATGCATCTGGAAAAGTTACAAGCATTTGTGCTTTCAAACTCCGACTATGGCGAGAGCGACCGGATTGTGTCACTGTTTACGCTTGAACATGGCCGGTTAAAGGGCTTCGCCCGCGGTGCCAGGAACAGCCGCAAACGTTTCGGCCCTGCCTTAGAACCGTTTGCCCGGATAGATCTCCAATTGAACTATAAAGACGGTCTCTCTTCCTTACGGAATGCTGACGTAATAACCCTCTATTCTGGTATTCGCGGCGCTCTCGGTGCCATTGCTCATGGCCTATATGCCTGCGAAATTATTGAGTGCCTTACCCCGGAAGGGCAGCCGCTGCCTCGCCTGTACCGCCTGTTCGCCGCCTACCTTGAGCGACTTGACTCCGGCGATGGCAACGATATTGACCGCCGTATGTTTGAAATAAATCTTCTGAATATCCTTGGTTACCGACCTTCGCTTGAAGGTTGCAGCCGCTGCGGGAACGACTTTGGCACCACCGGTGCCCTCATGCAGCTAGGTGGTGAACTGGTCTGCCGTTACTGTGCATCAACCGGGCGCAACCTGCCGAAAGCGTCACTGCAATGGCTCAGTTCCTGCCTGGTCACCGGCCGTTTTGGCCAGGCATCATGTGACGAAGGCTCTCTCCAGGCCGCAGGTGTCCTGTTGGATGAATCGCTCTCCACCCACTCCGTCAGAAAATTGAAAAGTCTGGATTTTTTACAGATGACCAGTGGCATGGCAGAATCTTGACATTTTGCAAATTATGGTTATGTTACAGAGTAGAGGGACTGTCCCTAACGCATCAGTATTAAATGGAGGACATAGGTATGGCACTGGTAAAATACAGCCCAATGAGAGAGTTGCGTACCATGCAGGACCAGATGAACCGTCTCCTTAACCTTTCGTGGAACCACGACCTGCCCAATGAGGACAACAAGGAGGGGCTCTGGCAACCGGCGGTGGATATATATGAAACGACCGACTCCATCGTCATAAAGGCAGAGCTCCCCGATGTCGAACAAAAAGACATCGAAGTACGCATCGAGGATAGCACCCTGATCCTGAAGGGTGAGCGCAAACATGAAGACGATGTAAAAAAAGAAAATTACCACCGTATAGAGCGCTACTTCGGAACATTTCAGCGCAGTTTCAGCTTGCCGGCAACGGTAGATCAGGAAAGAGTTGAGGCTAATTGTGAAAAAGGAGTCCTGACAATTACTCTGCCAAAAAAAGAAGAAATAAAGCCGAAACAGATCACTATTCAGGTAAAATAATCACCGCTCACACACAGTATCAGGCCATGAAATGAGAGATGTATAGTAACGGCTCTTGTTTTTTAAATGCGCTGGTCACTAGTTTTACTATTAATAAATAATTTAAGTTTAAGTAAGTAGATATTGACAGTTGCGCGTAGTACAACTATGTACAATCTGCATTAATGTAATGGGCCCGCCCTGCCTCACCCAGTAACCCACAATCAGTCGAAAGGAAGAAAGTATGTCCAAAGCCTCAACCCCAGTTATATCTGACTTCAAGGCATGGCTTGGCAAGGATGCAATGGCATCCGTTGTAGTTTTTCTGGTGGCACTGCCTCTCTGCATGGGTGTATCAATTGCATCCGGTGTTCCACCGACATCGGGGTTGATTACGGGCATCATTGGCGGTCTTGTTGTAGGGGTACTGGCAGGTTCGCCATTTCAGGTAAGCGGTCCCGCTGCCGGTCTGACAGTATTGGTATGGCAGTTAGTTCAACAGCATGGCCTGCCGATGCTTGGGGTGATCATACTGCTGGCCGGGTTACTGCAACTTGCCGCCGGTGTTCTAAAGCTGGGGCAGTGGTTCCGGGCCGTGTCACCAGCTGTTATCCATGGCATGCTCGCAGGCATAGGCCTGCTGATCCTGACAGCTCAGTTCCATGTCATGCTCGACGGCAAGCCAATCGGCAAGGGGATTGATAATCTGCTGGCCATTCCTGATGCCCTGAACCGTGCAATATCAGGCGGAGGCGCACCACTCCATGCCTTATGCATCGGCGTACTTAGCATAGTTGTAATGGCATTGTGGGGTGCCTATTCCCCAAAAAAACTTAAAGTGCTGCCAGCTCCGCTGATTGCCGTTGTAATAGCGGTTGTCACTGCGGCATATTTCAATCTCAAAATAAATTATGTGATTGTGCCGGACAACATCTGGTCGGTGATTCAATACCCGACGTTGGAAAACCTCAAACATGGCCTAGAAACACCGATCCTGATTGCCGCAATTTCTGTTGCTTTTATCGCCAGTGCAGAAACACTGCTCTGTGCCAGCGCAGTGGATCAGATGCATCAGGGACAACGGACAAAATATGACAGGGAGCTGACAGCACAGGGCATCGGAAACGCGCTTTGCGGTCTTTGTGGAGTGTTGCCGATGACAGGCGTTATTGTTCGTTCAAGCGCCAACATTGAGGCGGGTGCCAAGACCCGCGCATCCGCCATTTTTCACGGATTGTGGTTGTTGTTATTTGCGGCCGTCCTGCCATTCACGCTCCGTTACATTCCGGTGGCCAGTCTGGCAGCGGTGCTGGTATTTACCGGCTACAAACTGGCCTATCCAAAGGCCGTACCCAAACTTCTTGAATTCGGCAAAAGTGAAGTCGCCATCTACGCTGTGACAATTGCTGTGATAGTTGGCGCTGACCTGCTTAAAGGAGTAGTATTGGGCTTGCTGCTGTCGTTATTCAAGCTGCTGTATGTATTTTCTCAGCTGGACATTGAATGTGATGAGGACAAGGCCACCAATTGTATGCATCTACGGCTTTCCGGATCCGCAACCCTGATAAGGCTTCCGATGCTGGCAGCGGCTCTGGAGCAAGTACCAAGCGGTGTCGAGGTGCATGTACACTTCGAAAACCTGGACTATATAGACCATGCCTGCCTTGACCTACTCTCAAATTGGGAAAAGCAGCATGAGGCAAGCAATGGCAGTTTGGTGATCGAGTGGGATGAACTATCCAGAAAGTTTCATCAAAGACGGAGCGGAGCGCAAAAAACATCCTCTTAAAATAAGCCGACACTAAAACGGGGAATGCCAGAAAGCATTCCCCGTTTTAGTGTGAAACACCGCACACACTATCTAATTATGACGGTGCATGTTCCTTTTTTTCGACCGGAGCAGTATGAGCAGCCTGGACCGGCGTCTCTAGATGAGAAGTTACGTTACCTGCGACCTGTGCGTGTGCCGATGCAGGCACAGCTTCTTTCTCCTCACTCTTATTTGCCTCTTCCTGGACAGAACGCTGGAAACCTTCTGAAGCCTTTTTGAATTCAGCTAGCCCCTTCCCTAGCGACTTAGCCAACTCCGGCAGCTTATGCGGGCCTATCACAATAAGTGCGATCACGAGAATAATAATCATTTCAGGCATGCCGATTCCAAACATAGCGTTTCTCCTTATACATACAACATAGGTTATGTGCATTAAAAACGTAAATAACTCTGTTGGCAATAAAAATCTTCTTTTTGCCCTTGCCATTTATTTCTTCTGTGCTACTATGCCCAAAATTTAGGCATCCCAAAATAACGTTCCTTCCTCCGGCTCGTAACGCTTTGTGTGTATCATGCTAAAACCATTAAAAATCGGCTCTCTCGTCCTTCAGCACAACGTCGTGCTTGCACCCTTGGCGGGAATTACAAATTTACCGTTTCGCCTGATCTGTCGTCATGAAGGAGCTTCTCTGGCTTTTACAGAGATGGTCAGTGTCAACGGATTGGTACGCGAAGGTGTTAAGACTCAGGCACTTCTGAAAAGTTCGCCTGATGACCGCCCACTCGGCATCCAGTTATTCGGTGACAAACCTGCAGACCTGGCCGAAGCGGCGCGCAGGGTTGAGAATAGCGGCGATCTACTGGACATCAATATGGGCTGCCCGGTGCGTAAGGTTGTGGGCACCGGAGCCGGTAGCGCCCTACTGCAGGAGCCGCTTAAGATCGCCGCTATCTTGCGCGCGGTTCGAGCTGCAACGAAACTGCCACTCACGATAAAGATCCGGTCTGGTTGGCACTGTGGCGATAATGTTTTTCAGGAAGTGGGACGCATTGCAGAAGCCGAAGGTTGTGATGCCATAACTCTCCACCCACGCAGCCGCAGTCTGATGTTTTCCGGCCATGCCGACTGGAGTCATATTGCAGAGATGAAAGCGAATCTTTCCATTCCTGTATTGGGTAGCGGCGACCTGTTCACACCGGAGGATTGCCTGCGCATGCTTGCAGAGACCGGTTGCGACGGAATTATGATTGCTCGCGGCGCGCTCGGCAACCCGTGGATTTTCGGACAGATTAAGGAGCAGGTACAACGAGGAACCTTTACACATGTCAGTACCTCGCAGCGTGCAGAAACCATCGAGAGACATCTTGATCTGTTTATTGAGGAGCGAGGGGAAGCGGTTGCCGTACGGGAAATAAAAAAACATATCGGCTGGTATGCCAAGGGCTTTGCCGGTGCTTCAGAGATCCGCCGGACGGCAAATTCTGCAGGCTCTATTCATGACATATTGAGGCTTACTGAAAGGATTAGGAACATATCCGACAATACAGGACATGTTTCAGACACTGATGCAGAGTGAACAACAGCAAAAAAACCGGGACGATTATTACGCCACTGTTATAGACAGTGTCGGAGATGGTGTTATAGTTGTGGCGAGCAACGGCCTTATTACCCTGTGCAATCCCGCAGCCGAACAGATTACCGGGTTCTCTCAGAAACTTGCTCAGGGGGCTGCATTCAATAAGCTGTTTACGCTTGAGACTACATTGATCGAAATGTTGTCTAAAACAATGCGTACCGGCATTACTATCTCGGATCACGAAAATGTTGTTGTCCGCTCAACGGGGCGAATCACTCCGGTTGCCGTTACCTGTTATCCTCTGGTTGAGGGAAGCGGAGAAAACATTGGCGCTATTTTGACACTTAAAGACATAACCTATATCCGCGAACTTGAAGCGGCTGTACGTCAGGCTGACCGCCTTTCTACACTGGGAACTTTAGCTGCGGGTCTTGCCCACGAAGTAAAAAACCCACTGGGTGGCATTAAAGGTGCTGCCCAATTGCTCGAACGGGAATTTGAGCCAGAGAGCGAAATGCTCGAATACACCAAGGTTATGATCCGTGAAACCGAACGCATCGACCATATTATCCGTGAGCTACTGGAACTGGCTTCCCCTCGGGCGCTCAAGCTCGCACCTGTAAATCTGCACAAAATTCTTGGGGATATACTGTTATTACAGAAGCAGGCTGTGGTGGGGCGGGAGATTGCATTTATCCAGCACTTAGACCCCAGCATCCCGGAAATAATGGCCGATGAGGAGATGCTGACCAGGCTATTTCTGAACCTGATCTGTAACGCGATTGACGCTATGGGTGTTGACGGCCGCCTGACCGTATCAAGCAGGGTGCTTGCCGATTATCGTATGACGCAGAACCAGAGACAGTCACGCATGGTTGCCATAGAAGTCAGTGACGATGGCCCTGGGATCCCCCAAGAGGATCTGGAAAACATCTGGACACCATTTTTCAGCACCAAATCAGGTGGCACAGGCCTGGGATTGACTATCTGTCATAAAATAGTCTCGGAACATCGCGGCATGATCAAAGCCGAGTCAGACCCGGGTCACGGAACAAAATTGACAGTGTTACTGCCGTTAGTACGATAATCTACCTTAATGGCGGAGCACACAACTTCTTACAATAAAACGAGGTACACAAATGCCACTCAATAGAATACTGGTTGCCGACGACGAAGAGAGTATACGTTGGGTTCTTTCAAAAGCGCTCAAGCAGAAGGGCTTCAGCGTGGATCTGGCACATGACGGACGGCAGGCACTGGAACTGATCAAAGACAATTGCTATGATCTTGCCATCCTTGACATCAAGATGCCTGGCATCACCGGACTCGATCTCCTGGACAAAGTCCGTGAACTTAAAAGCGATCTACTTGTAGTTATCATGACGGCTGAAGCCAGTATGAAAAATGCTGTGGAGGCGATGAAACGCGGAGCATACGACTATATCACCAAGCCGTTTGATCTTGACGTAATCGATGCGATTATTGAAAAAGTTGCCAGAGCCCGCGATATTGCCGGACAGGTGGTAACCCTCAAACAGGAACTGAAAGAACGCTATCAGGTTGAAAAAAATATAGTCGGTAATTCGTCTGCCATGCAGGAGGTATACAAAACCATCGGTAAGGTGGCGGTCAGTGACGTCACTATATTAATTCAGGGGGAATCCGGCACCGGCAAGGAGTTGGTAGCAAGGGCGGTTCATTTTAATTCTGAGCGCCTCGGAAAACCTTTTGTCGCGATCAACTGCGCCGCCATACCCCGGGATCTGCTCGAAAGCGAGCTGTTCGGCTCTGAAAAAGGGGCCTTCACTGGAGCGGGGGAGCGGAAGCAGGGCAAGTTTGAGCAGGCCAATCACGGCACTCTTTTTCTGGATGAGATCGGCGACATGCCGTTGGATCTACAAGCCAAAATTTTGCGGGTGCTGCAGGAACAGGAGGTCACCAGAATCGGTGGAAATCAGAATATTCCAGTGGATGTCCGGATTGTTGCCGCAACAAATCAGGCTTTGGTAGAAAAGGTGCGACTGAAAGAGTTCCGCGAAGACTTGTACTATCGCTTGAATGTTGTGCCTATAACCCTTGCTCCTCTGCGTGAACGTCGCGACGACATACCCGATCTGGCTGCTTACTTTCTGTCACGCTCTTGTGCAGAGATGTCAGCATCCCCGAAACGACTGACCGATGACGCACTGGCACATCTGAGCTCCTATTCCTGGCCCGGCAACGTGCGGGAACTTGAAAATGCCATCAAAAGAGCTGTTATACTTTCAAACGATCCACTGCTTACAGAACGTGATTTCGGAGGACTGCTCCCTTCAAACCCTCTTCCGCAGGCCGGAACACAGGAAACCTCACTGGAGGCGCTGGTAGATATAAAGCTGCGAGCTTGTATGAACGGGATAGAGGCGCTTGAGAATGGAGACATTTATGCTATGGTGCTGGAACAGGTTGAGCGCCCGCTGATCCGCCTCGTGCTGGAAAAATGCCGTTGGAATCAGGTAAAGGCTGCAGATGTTCTGGGAATTAACCGGAATACGTTAAGGAAGAAGATTTCGGAGTTACAGATAGAAATGAAGCGGGGCTGACGTCAGCCCCGCTGGCACTCAGGATAATTTCAGGTTTTCCAGTCCCTTGAGTGGTTGATTATTGAATGTTTGTCGCTCCTCGCGTACGAGCACTCTTTCAACTGTCTCCGGCCCAGGTTGGCAGGTTTCATCACAAACCCTCTCAACTTCCAAATTCTCTTCCATACCATTTGATTTAAAGAAATAGCGGTCATAAAGTCGGTGATGTGCCGTCCAGCGGGATGTGGATGCTGTCTCTTTCGCAATATGAGCCTGAATACCGTTAATCTTTGAATCCATATCATCCAGATAATTAAGAATGGTCGCTTCAACAGTTTTGGGGCGCTTGGGCGAACCGTACTCGTATTGGCCATGATGGGAAAGCAGCATATGCTTCAGCAGGAGAGCCAGCTCACGCGGGAAACTCTCCACCATACGGATTTTTTCATCCACCAGCTCCACACCAATTGTGATATGTCCCAGCAATTTGCCTGCATCGGTATAATCAATGGCTCTTGCAAAACTCATTTCGTATATTTTTCCTACATCGTGCAGCAGAGCCCCGACGACCAGCAGGTCCTCATTGATGCCGCAGTATAACGGCATAATGCTCTTTACCAGCTTGACCAGTGAAAGCGAATGTTCCAGCAGTCCACCAAGATAAACGTGATGCATTCCCTTGGCGGCAGGAGCCTGACAATACAGCCCAAGAAATACTTCATCAGCTGAAAAAGCCTCCATTAATGCGCGAAGATGCGGATTGGCAATAGCTGTAATCGTATCAATCAATTCCTGACGCATCTCAGCAGCGTTACGTGGAGACTCGGGTAGAAAATCAGCCAGAACAACCTGCTCTTCCGGTACCCTTGCTATCTCGGCGATAACAACCTGCATTTTGTTCATATAGACCGAGGCCTTGCCACGAACCTTGACAAAGTCGTCCTTGTCAAACTGTTTGTCGAGGAGTTCGGTATTGTCCCATAACTTAGCTTCAATATCACCGCTCTTATCCATTAAGCGCAGGTTCATATACGGTTTACCGTTCTTGGCCATAGCCAGGACTTTATCCTTGACCAGAAATACGGCATTGACCGGATCGCGATCCTTTATATCACTAATAAACTGCTTGGACACGCAACACTCCCATGTTCATGTGTAATGAATTACGCTCTATAATTAACACGATGAATACTTAATGTACAAGATAGAATCAAGCTGTATACGCAATCAGCACAGGTGCTGTAAAATAAAAGCTTGCATAAGTTGATTCTTACGATTATAGTGCTTGATTGTTGTACCACATGAAGCGCGGTATGGTGTCCGCTGCTTCTCTTTTGATCATCGCATTCTGCCCCTCCTGCACCTTCAATCTCCATTGAAAAAAGCAGACCGTACGGCAGGCGAAGATTTATTGTCTGCCCGCACGTTACTGTCACTTAGCTTTCCTGGAATCATCTGTTTGATTCCTCGGTTCGTGTGCGCTTTTGTCTTTACACCGCTCCCAGAAAAGGAATCAACATGACGTTTGAAGAACTCGGCCTTAATCCGGCTATCCTCTCGGCAATTACTGCCTGTGGCTACACAGTCCCAACACCCATCCAGGAACAATCAATACCTCTGGTATTAGCAGGTCACGACGTAATCGCTACGGCCCAGACAGGAACAGGTAAAACAGCAGCTTTCGTACTGCCGGCACTGGAACTACTGACTAAAAAATCGACCCTACCAGGCAAAGGACCACGCGTTCTTGTCTTGGCTCCAACTCGCGAACTCGCCGGCCAGGTAATGGAATCCGCCCGTAACTACGGTCGCGGCATCCGCCCTCGCTGCGGTACGCTCCTTGGCGGCATGCCATATCGCGAGCAGTTACGTCTTCTTTCCGCACCGGTTGACATCATTGTAGCGACACCCGGCCGTCTTGTTGACCACATCGAACGCGGCAGCATCCGCCTTGACCGTTTGGAACTTCTGGTTCTTGATGAGGCAGACCGCATGCTGGACATGGGCTTCAGCGAAGACATCAACAAAATTGTTGACCGTACACCTTCCGATCGTCAGACACTTATGTTCACTGCTACCATGGAAGGCGACATAGCCCGTCTGGCCGAAAAGATGATGCGGGAGCCGAAACGGATTCAGCTGGCTGTCAGCACCTCATCCCACGCATTGATCGAGCAGCGCCTTCATGTAACCGACAACCTGAACCACAAGAAAGAACTACTCAATCACTTGGTCAGCGACTCTGAACTGACTCGTGCAATTATTTTTTCAGCAACAAAGCGTGATGCCGACGAGTTGTCCCGCGAACTATCGCGCAACGGCTACCCTGCAGCCGCCCTGCATGGCGATATGACCCAGATGGCCCGTAACAAAACTATCGACCGCATGCGTCGTGGAGGTATACGCCTGTTGGTTGCAACCGATGTCGCTGCTCGCGGCCTGGATGTAAACGGCGTCAGCCACGTTATCAATTTTGACCTCCCACGTTTTGCCGAAGATTATGTACACCGTATCGGCCGTACAGGTCGCGCCGGAGCGACTGGTATTGCTATCTCTTTTGCATCAGCCGGCGAACGTAATTACCTGGAGCGTATTGAGCGTTTCATCGGAAAGAAACTTCCGGAATTGCAGATTGCCGGACACGAGCCGTCAACTTCCATCAGGAAACCTGCCGGCCGTAGCGGTGGACCACGAAAAAGCGGACCGGGTGGACCTGCCGGTCGTTTCGGCAAACCTGCCGGTGGTCGTGACGCTCAGGCGAAACCATGGAGTAGATCTGCAAAACCGGCTGCAAGCACTCCACGCAGCGCACCTGCAGCCCGTCATGAGCCTGTAATTGAGTATCGCTCACGTCGTCCACAGGCGTAATCTCATTTTTTAGCGACGAGTTACAGAGAGTCTGAGAAATCTACAACAGACATTCTTCGTTAACTTTACTGAAAGAGTCCTTTAAGGTTTAAACCCTGAAGGACTCTTTTTTTATGATTACAGTTTTTATTTTATCTGCGCCTCTGCGCTAAAAACAGGCGTTTTTCTCCAATTTCCCTTTTAACTGACCGCATGCTGCCGAAATATCACCACCCCTGCTATCGCGGGTGATTACTGTCACGTGCCGGTCAATCAGATATGTGTGGAAAGCATCGATTGCCGCTTGGGTAGGAGCTTTAAAATCACATCCTTCATGTTCATTAAACGGGATCAGGTTTACCTTATTGGGAATATCGCTGATCAGTCGTAACAGCCGCTTGGCATCCTCCAGCGTATCATTAACCCCACCCAGCATAACATATTCAAAAGTGACTTTGCGGCGGCCGGGAAGTGGAAACTCTTTGCACGCCTGAAGCAATACCTTGAGTGGATACCTGCGATTAACCGGCATTATCTGATCTCGAAGTTTGTCGGTTGTAGCATTAAGAGACACTGCCAGATTGACGTTGGGAATCTCGCGGCCAAGACGCTCCATCTCAGGCACCAAACCACATGTGGAGACGGTTACGCGCCGATTGGAAAGCTGCAGGCCATTGCCGTCAATCATGATCTGGATAGCCGGGATCACGTTATCAAGGTTGTGCAGCGGCTCTCCCATTCCCATCATAACAATGTTGCGTATCTCTTCTCCACTTTCACGAACATCATGCCTGATTGCCATAATCTGGTTGATAATTTCAGCCGTAGTTAGATTGCGAGCCAGCTTAAAAGTGCCGGTCAAACAGAACTCACACGCCATAGCACAACCAACCTGTGACGAGATACAGACTGTATTGCGGCCCTCAATCGGAATCAGTACCGACTCTACCGCATGGCCATCGCCCAGATTAAATAGATATTTACGAGTCCCGTCGCTCCCAACTTCAACGGCCTCCGGCTCAAGCTTACTGATACAGGCCGTTTCGGACAATTCCCTGCGCAGCTCTTTCGAGATATTGGTCATCTCTTCAAAACAGCCGGCATCATGTTGATATATCCATTTAAAGACCTGGGTCGCGCGGAAACGTTCTTTTCCCTGCCCTTGGAGGAATTTTTCCAGAGCAGGCTGGGTCAGGTTTTTTAGATCAGTTTTAGGTATCATTTTTTATCATTCGGGCTTTCATGTGGATTTGATGGTGCCGTATCGTCTGAACTCAGCGGTATTGTACCGACGGTTTCTTCTTTTTTATCACCTTCAGCTTCCACCGGCTTATTGTGAGCATCTATCCTTGCTGACGAAGGCGAAGCAAATACAGGGGGCGTACTGATCAGTTCATCGACTTTTTGCTGCATGCGACCAATATTCGGCGACTGTGCAAGAGCGGCCTGATATTCAGTTTCACCAAGAACACCTTTCTGCCTCAGAAGACGCAGAATCATGTCCGAACGCTTCAACACCTTACCAAGGTTTTTATACGGATTGTAAGCCAAGCGGGGACCAGGAAGCATCGCAGCCAGAAAAGCACATTCACGTGGAGTCAAAGCTGATGCAGGTTTTCCGAAATAATACTGGGCACCATGCCCGATTCCATACACCATCGGCCCCAACTCCACAACATTCAGGTAAAACTCGATAATACGCCCCTTGGTAAGCTCCTGTTCCATCCGGTACGCCAGATAGAGCTCCTTCAGTTTCCGGGTAATCGACTTTTCGCGTGAAAGAAACAGATTTTTGGCGGTCTGCTGGGTAATAGTGGAAGCGCCCCTTTTGAGGCTCTTTTTCTCAAGATCGTACTTGATGGCATTCTTGATTGCCTTAACATCAAATCCATCATGTTTATAAAAGTTGGCGTCTTCCGCCAGAATTACCGCCCACTTCATTTCGACCGGGATGCGACCGGAGGGAGTCCAGGAACTGTTCTTTGGACCGACGACAAAAGGATGATATTCACCCTGCCAATCTTTTACCTGAATGTTAGTGTTGAATTTCCTGTCGGCAAGATCAGCGATAGGCGGCATCAATGACAGAGATATTAAGATGTAGAGCAGATACACCGCGACAGTCAGGGATATGTAGATAATTGTTTTTTTCATGGGATAGTAAGAAACAGCAACTTCAAGCGGATTGTCAATGTAATTTATCAAAATTGTGTAAAAGTCCTTCCTCAGATCGTTCTGAAGAAAAGACCATTATCAGCATGAACAGCAGCATTCAAATGTTTGTACCATTGTTCACTCCGCTTGTTCGCTCTCACTCCTCACTCGCCGCTCTCTTCGCCTGGCGGGTGCCGGCTTTGACGGTTGCACAGTTTCAACAGTGACTGTCGGTACTTGAGCAATTACAGGGACCGGTGCAGTCGCCTGCGGAGCAATGACCATTGCCACCACAGGTTTTTGTTGTTCTTGAACAGCGGGGGGCGTTGCGTGTGCGTCAGAGGGTTCAGGGTAAAGCGCTTTTGCCTTGGCACGATAGCGCTCCGGGATATCATACATACGGTTCGCAAAATACCTTACACCGCTCTTATCTGCCCATGAATAGACCGCTCCGAAGGCAGATGACGCGTAAAACACAATAAATATCAGTAGATATCTCAAATTCAATATTCCTTTCGCACAGCGCTACCTCAAAGATAGCTAGCATAATATACGGCAAAATAATGTTGCCTGTACCGAAGAATTATAAAACCGTGCCTTATTACCGGTCAATGTAAAAAACATCCAAAATATTTGTACCGTCATTATGACGGTCACAGTATGTGCGGGGTGCAAAGTTTTTAAAGTTACTGCGAATAAACCTACGGTGTCACGGGTTCTAACCATTGGATATTATTTAGTAAACTATTACTTTTACTTGTATCGTGCCTGTTTTTATGATACGCAAACGGTAGAGCATCTGCATATTGAATTGGAGTCGCATGACCGTACGTTTCAAAACAGCCCGCCTGTTGGCTATCTGTATTGCGCTATCATTATTGGTACATGTCCTCACATTTTACGCGTGGAGACTGTTTGGCACCTATAACTTCAGCGCGGCGGTCAACCGGACTTCTTCAGTGGTTGTAGATCTGGAGAAGGTCGCCGGCATGGATTCTCCAACGGATAATTCCGGGGAGGAAGATAGCGAAGAGCAGGAAATGCCGGATGCGGACCAAGCTGAAGAAGAGGCCAGCCAAAGCAATACTGCAACCAAACCAGCTGCTGAAACCACGGCAAGCGGTTCGGAAAAGCCAGTCTCTTCAGCAGAAAGCAAACAGGCAACAAACACCAAAATCGCCAATGAAAGCCACAAACCGATTATAGCGGCACCTGGCATCTCACCATTAGGCTCAGCCAGCAATTTTCTCTCATCAAAAAGCGAAAAATTCATCTATCAGATCAGCATGTTTGGCTTACCAATAGGAAATGCCGAATTAGAGGCAAAAAACGAGAATGGTGAAATCTGGATTACCCTGCGAGTAACATCAAATGCCGCCATATCAAGCATTTACCCGGTCTATGACATTATTGAAACCCGTCATATCGGTGGCAGATTTATTATGACTAAGATTATGCAGCAGGAGGGCTCTTTCAGGAGTGACGAGGGCTTCACCATTAATTTGGGGAAAAAAAGGGTGTCCTGGTTTGACAACATCAGGGGACGCAGCCAGATAATGGCAATCCCGACCGACGACGTACTCGACACGCTGTCGAGCGTCTATTACCTCAGAAACAGACAGTTACAAATCGGCAAGACAGAGACACTCAATATATTCGACAGCGAAACCTACGCCGAAGTGCCGGTTGAAATCCTGCGGCGTGAAACCATGCGACTGCCAAACCTCCATCAGGTCGAGACAATTGTTATCCGTCCTCTACAAAAGACCGCAGGGATCTTCAGGCGAACCGGAGACATCCTGATCTGGCTGACCGATGACGACTTTAAAGTTCCTGTCAAGATCGTCACTTCTGTTGCACATGGTACTGTGACTATCGAACTTATATCAGCTGAAACAACACCGAAAGAGGATGAGACCACTAAGACCAAATGATAAAAGACTTATTTTCATAATTAATGCGAGATATGGCGCACAACTACAGGCTTATTTCAATAACAAGAGGATCTGTAAATGCTGATACAAGCGATAATCTGGATGAATCTGGCCCTTATTTTCTACACCTGGGCTGTGTTCAGCGGGAGAAAGCAGGGGCTGCACCAAAAGCACCTGATAATTTTTGGCATAGGCTTACTGTGCGATTATCTAGGCACCCACCAGATGAACCTCTTTGCGGCTACCTACGGCAAGGCACCCGAATGGCACAACATCACCGGCATCGCTTCACTTGGCGGCATGGCTTTTCATTTTATACTGGCCATGATCGCTTCGCTGGCGCACAAGACCGAGTCTGTCAACCGCGTGTTTCATCGAGTAAGCTTGATAATCTACACCTGTTGGCTGGTCGCATTTTTCAGCGGAGCAATATCCGGCATGATTCGCATGAGGGGATGAGAGATAAAAAAATCCCTCATCCCTCATAAAGCCTTATCAGTAACTCTTTAAAGCGTCAGTGGTGAAATGCATCGGCATTGCTGAACCGGAGAAATCAAATTTGTCCCCGTGATCCTTCATCATGAGTTTAAATGCACTAAGCATATATCTCCGTTTAAAACCGTCTTCCAGCGCAACAATTTCCTGTGCTTTATTACTGTAAAATTTCATGTAACACATACCAAGTGCCTGGGTTATTTCATCCATGCTCATGGCTAAAGGCTCAATAATCGGGGTCACCAGGTTGTATTTAGAGTAATCCCAGACCCTGATGCGATCTTTCATTTCGGCGTGTATCGGCGTGAACGGCATTGGCGTTACAACTGGAAATACCGCGATGTCCGGGTTGAGAAAGATCGCTGAGTCAATGTTGTTTTGTATTGATTCCCAGGTTTCGTTCGGGAAACCGATCATGAAAGAGGCTTCAGTAATGATGCCTGCCTCACGGCACAGATCCAAGGCCTGCTTGTTCTGATTAAAATCGGTCCCTTTGTTCAGGCTGTTCAAAGTATCCTTATCAGCACTCTCTGCACCGATATAAATGTGGATAATTCCGGCATCCCGATATTTATGCAGAATATCCGCATCCCTGATTATATCTTCTACCCTCGTTTCAATGAGCAGGTGTACTCCGAAATTCCGCTCAATCAGCAGATCAAGAAACAGTTCCCAGCGGTCTTGTTGTTTCGTAGGGTAGGCGTCAATCAACGTGAAAAACTTAATATCATAAGTTTCGATCAGATGGGCCATTTCTTCGATTACATTTTCCGGTTTACGGCAGCGCCAATCTTCGCGCCAGAACATCCGCTGACTGCAAAAGGCACAGGCCATGTCACAGCCACGGGAGGTAAGAATGGAAGCCATTCTGCCGGTAGGGGCAACACGATACTGATAATCATCCCAGTCGAGCAGATGCCACGCCGGGGTCAGAGAGTCCAGCTCAACTATATGAGCCTGATTCTCATTTGTTACAACCTGACCACCCTCCAGATACGCAATCCCTTTAACGTCCTTACCTTTACCCTCTGGAATTGCGGCAAGCAGCTGTTTCAAAGTCTGCTCAGGCTCTCCCTTCAAAATGTAATCAACATGATTTTTGTCGTCTTCAAGGATTTCATTAAACATGAACGTAGGATGGGGACCGCCCAGCAAGGTAACAATTGCAGGGTTAACCTCTTTGGTAACATCCAGAATCCTGAGAGCGTCAGGAACTGTGGCAGTACTAATTGCGCCTGTAACCGGGAGATAATCCAGAGTCATGACGTAATCAGGCTGAAATCGCTCAATTTCCTGCCTGATATCTTCGAAGTTAAGGTTTTTGTTCATGGCATCAAATATGCGGGCCTCATGCCCTGCTTCAAGTGCGGCACCGGCGAGATAGGCGAGATGCAGGGGGGGCCAGTTGCCGACAACCTGCACACCCCAGCAGTGATAAGGTGCTGTTATAAAAAGTATTTTGCTCATTAGTTTCTCCTGTTAGTGATAGATTTCAATTGTAGTAAATGTAGTTTTTCACCGACGTAGTGAGGTTGGAAAGTATTTTGAGGCACTTTAGCAACGAAACAGCCAATGGTCATGTAAAGATTTGGTAAAGAAAATATGGCAGATTTGGGTGAGTGACAAACTATGGGTGATTAACTTCTCATCTCATCGGTTCTTACTCATCTTACCATCAGTTTTTGGAAGTAAAAACCAGACGCGCGTTCCTCCTGCATCACTATCCGCACCCACCGCCCCGCCATGCGCCTCGATCAGTTCCTTGACGATTGCCAGTCCGATACCTGCCCCCCCTGCTTCACGGGAGCGCGAACGATCTGCCCTGAAAAACCGCTCGAAAAGGTATGGGATATCCTTCTCGGCAATTACCGCACCACTGTTGGTAAATAGTGTTTTTATACCACTCGGGGTGAACTCCGTTGAGATAGTAACGGTTCCTCGCCGCGGAGTATATTTCCAGGCATTATCGACCAGATTGCGAATCGCCTGAAGCAGTTTGTCGCGATCAGCTGTAACCTCATTGCCACGTGGATCAAGCTGCCACTGCACATCAATCTCTTTTTCCAGAAAATTAGGCCGATAAAGATCCATAATCTGTCCGAGCAGTTCATGGAGAGATAGTTTTTGGTAATCAAGAAAAACCTCGGCTGCATCGGCTTTTGCCAGTTGCTGAAGATCCTCTACCAAGCTTACCAGTCGCAACACCTCCTGCTCAAGCATCCGGAACGTTTCCGGGGTCGGCGATATAACAGAGTCACTTAACCCCTCCAGATACCCGCGCAGATTGGTCAAGGGCGTACGCAGTTCGTGAGAAATATCCGCCACCATATTTTTACGTAACCGTTCAACCTTTTCCAGGTTATCGGCCATATGGTTAAAGGCACCGGCAAGCTGTCCCCCCTCATAGCGGGAAATTGCCTTAACTCTTTCAGAATAGTTGCCGTCGGCAACCTTTTTTGTAATGGCGGTGATTTGCAATAAAGGTCGAAGTACCCAACTGGTTAGCAGGTAGGTAAAAAGCAGGGTCAGCGTCAGGGCGATCAGAACACCCCAAAACAGATTATGATGAACAGCTTCAAGGAATTGGTGGTGAAGGTCAACCGGTAGGATGTGAAAATAATCTTCCAACTGCTTAAAATATTCGGCCGCCAACCGGTCTATAGCGCGCCAAATTAAAAAAGTGAAAATCGTAAAAATCGGAACGATATGACCTATCAGCAGTTTCCAGAGGAGTCGCTGTCTCATGTATTTTCTAAAGGCCTGACGAGAGGAGCTGAATAAGAGCCCCGAACTTTTCCAGGAACTGATAAGAGATTAAAACTTATAATAATAGTGTATTTTTCACCAATCATCTATTCATCTCTCAACTTTATTGTTTGTCCATTCCTCATAAAACATTTTCCTCACTGAAGCGGTATCCGTGCCCCCGTACTGTTAGAATAAAACTCGGCCGGGCAGAATCATTCTCGATTTTTTGGCGGAGTTTTCCAATGTGAACATCAATGACCCTGTCTATAACCGCTTCACTGTTCTGGTAACACTGACTCAAAAGTTCCATACGGGAAAAAGCCTTTCCGGGATAACTCATTAGAATGTATAAGAGTTTGTATTCCCACGACGTCAGGCTAATGAGTTTTCCATCCCGGGTAACCCTGTGTTTTTCAGGGTCCAGTTCAAGTCCGGCATATGCGAGGATTGTCGGAACTGCCGGTGGAACCGGCCTGCTGCGGCGCAGGATTGCCTTCACTCTTTCGACCAACTCGCGTGGGCTGAATGGTTTGACCACGTAGTCATCAGCGCCCATCGCCAACCCTGCGACCCTGTCAATCTCCTCTTCCCGTGCAGTAAGCATCAAGACCGGAACTTCAGAAATCTTTCGCAGAGCAGTACAAATCTCCCAACCATCAACATTTGGCAGCATAACGTCGAGGATCACGAAAACCGGTTTACAATTGATGGCGGCCTCTATCGCCAGTCCACCATCGTGGATAACAACCGCCATGAAGCCCTCCCGTTCAAGATACGTCGCCACCAGAGCGGCCGTGTTGCGGTCGTCTTCGATAATCAGTATCGTGCCCGGATTGGCGATGGAAGGGTACATACATTTCTCCAAAATGTTATGAGATAAGATCAAATGATTAATGAGAAAAGAGAAAGTAGAGCATGGCAATTTCTCTCATCAGCTTTCCATCCGCCATCATCGTTTCTTTTTATCCCTCAACCGGCAGTCCTAAACGCCGCCAGGCAGCCATGTGACCCGTAAGAAGATTTACATTGCGGTAACCTAGGAGAATTAATAAAACTTTGCCTATTACGGCACGAGGCCCAAGCTCACACAGTACGACAAGTTCGGTCTGTTTGTTTTCAGGAAGCGACACCAGCTTCAGCAGAATTTTCCATACCGGTGCGTGTAGCGCACCGGGAATATGACCCGCTTTGAACTCAAAACCAGTACGGACATCTACCACCGTGGGAGGCTTCCCCCTTGTTATTTTTTGCGCCAGTTCCTGCGGTTGCATAGTAAAATCCTCTCTCTTCGCTAATCTTTCACCGTTTTTAAAGGTTTTTTACTCTCTTATTCCTCTCCGAATCTCTTCAATCTTTGCCGGGATTTTGCCGAGAATGCCCAGACCCAGTTTTTTCATGACAAAGGAACTACCCATGAACAGCTTGGTGATACGCATTAAATAGTCTCGCTTGAAGGTGGCCTTCATGGTCATAAATTCCATAATCTTGCCCATATAAAAGCGACGATAGCCGTCAGCTATCGACACTTCAATCTGCAGAGTACTCATTTTGTAGGGCTCTAGGACAGGATCAACCATATTGTACTTCCCGTAATCATGGGTACGAATAAGCGGGGCTAGGTCATTGAAGCCGTCCGCATACGGCCACGGAGTGAACGTAAAAAAGTTTGCAATATCCGGACTGTACTGTTGTGCCAGTTGCATGGTTTTTTTTATACTGTCAGGCGTTTCGCCAGGAAAACCAACCATAAAAGAGGCTTCAGACACGATCTCCTGCTCACGGAGAATATCAAATACCTGTTTCGCTTCTTCTAAAACCTGACCCTTTTTCATTGCATCAAGGGTGGACTGGTCGGCCGTTTCAACACCGAAGGAGATGTAGATAATACCTGCTTTTCGGTACTTCCAGAGAATATCTCTGTCTCGGATGATGTCCGCAGCCCTGGTTTCCATCAACAGATAAATCGGCAGCTCCCTGGCGATGACTGCATCAAGAAGAGTCTCCCAACGTTCCCGATTTCTGGTGGGATACTCATCGGTAATCATAAATACGTTAACTTGGTGTGTCGTATGCAGATATTCCAGTTCGTCAGCCACCTTCTGAGGATCCCTGGCGCGCCAGGTTTTATTCCAGAACTTCTGCTGTGAGCAGAATGTGCAGCCGTGATCGCAACCACGGGAGGTACTAATCGCTCCCATGCGTGAATCGGGAATAACAAGACTGTAATAATCCTTCCAATCGAGCAGATCCCAGGCAACCGGAAGATCATCAATACTCTCCATAAAAACACGGCTGTCAGTCTTTACAACCGTACCACCCCGCCGGAAAGCAATGCCGGCTACCGTTTCAGGGTTTCCACCAACCTCCAGCACCTCCAGCAAATGCCGGAGTGTGACCTCTCCCTCACCAATAACGATATAGTCTACGGCCGCAGAGTGTGCTAGTACCTCTTCATACATAAAGGTCGGGTGCACGCCTCCTAGAATTGTCACGGTATCCGGTTTGATACTTTTGGCCAACTCCAGTATCTTGACGGCATCATTGATGGTGGCGGTGACCGCAGTGGAGGCAACGTAATCCGCCATAGACTCACGAAGACGATGCTCAATCTCAATATATGTATGCCCCTTGGCCATGGCATCGTAGATTTCTACGTCCAACCCGGCTTGGCGAACGGCACCGGCAAGATAGATCAAGCCCAGTGGGATCCAGCGACCGGCTATTTCATCCACGCCACTATGATATGGGGGAGTTGTAAAGAGGATTTTTTTAAGTTTTGCTGTTGTTTCTATTTGACATCTCCCTTAAAAATCAATATGTTGCAACGCGATTTTAATTTTGCAAAAATAACATTATATGGCTTTTAAATCCAGCGGTTTTCGTAATACGTAAAAAGTCGATGAGGGATGAAAGTTTCAGCCTGCCTCATCCTTCATCGTTTTGTCTAAATATGGAGCCTGCACGTGATAAACGGGAAAAAAATAATTGTAGTTCTTCCGGCATACAATGCAGAGAAAACGCTTGAGGTCACCTGGAGGGAAATCCCGCCGGAGGTTGACGTGGTAGTGCTAGTAGATGACTGCAGCCGGGACAGAACCGCTGCTCTTGCTCAGAAACTGGGAATTGTTACGGTTGTACACAAAGCAAATACCGGTTACGGTGGCAACCAGAAAACCTGCTATCGCACCGCACTGAACCTTGGCGCAGATATCATTGTCATGGTTCACCCAGACTACCAGTACACACCACGATTGGTCACTGCCATGGCTGCGATGATTGCCTATGGCGAATTTGACGCCGTGCTTGCTTCCCGCATCCTGGGAACGGGAGCGCTTAAAGGCGGCATGCCTCTTTACAAATATATTGCGAATCGCTTTCTGACCATGGTGGAAAATATCCTGCTTGGGCAAAAGCTTTCAGAATATCACACCGGCTATCGGGCTTTTTCACGTAATGTGCTGGAAAAGCTGCCGTTGGACGCCAATTCGAACGACTTTGTCTTTGACAACCAGATGGTTGCCCAAATGGTCTGGTTCGGTTTCCGGATCGGCGAACTATCATGCCCCACAAAGTATTTTAAGGAGGCCTCTTCCATAAATTTTCGCCGCAGCGTGATCTACGGCCTCGGAGTTCTTGGTACTGCGCTGCTGTTCAGGCTCAACAAGTGGGGATTTACCGCATCTCCGCAGTACAGAGCTTAAGGATGAGAGACAAAAGGGATTAGAGATAAGTAGATAAGAGACGGGAGAGGGTTGTACCTTTCTCATCTCTCATCGACACCAACTCTTCTCTCATCAGTTTTCAAAAAATCAGGGGGCAATTTGAAACTCATAATCCAGATACCATGTTTCAATGAGGCGGAAGCCCTGCCAGTTACGCTGAAAGACCTTCCTCGCGAGGTACCGGGGTTTGACAGTGTGGAATGGCTAGTCATAAATGATGGCAGCTCCGATGGGACTGCAGGAGTTGCCCTGGCTAATGGCGTGGATCACGTTATCAGCTTCACTAAAAACCAGGGATTGGCACGTGCTTTTCTGGCCGGACTGGACGGCTGTATCAAACTGGGTGCAGATGTCATAATCAACACCGATGCCGACAATCAATACATGGCTGCTGATATTCCTTTGTTGGTTGCTCCTATCCTTGCTGGTAGGGCGGATGTAGTTATTGGCGCCCGCCCCATAAACGATATAAAGTCATTTTCACTGACGAAGAAGATATTACAAAAAGCCGGCAGCTCCGTAGTTCGCTTTGTCAGCAAGACCAACATTCCTGACGCACCCAGTGGATTTCGGGCAATAACCCGTGAAGCGGCAATGCGCTTGAACGTGTTCAACGATTACACATATACACTGGAAACAATAATTCAGGCAGGACAGAAGAACATCGCCACGGTCTCAGTTCCAGTGCGAGTGAACAGCACATTGCGCCCATCTCGCCTCGTAAAGAGCAGTTCATCCTACATCGGTAAATCCCTGATCACTATCGTCAGGATCTTCGTCGTGTATAAGGCCTTCAGATTTTTTATGTCGGTAGGGTTGACAGCTTTATTGCTTGGGATAATCGGTGGCATCAGATACCTCTGCTATTACGTTACCAGTGGTGGTGCCGGTCATGTGCAGTCGCTGATATTATCATCCATACTGCTGGGCATTGGCTTTCAGACCATACTGACAGCTTTTCTTGCCGACCTTCTTGCAGTTAATCGCCGCCTTATGGAAGATATCCAGTATCGAATAAAAAAACAGGAGCTTCCTGAAGTAACGGAAAATCCCTCCGGCGGCAAAAACAGTTATAACAAGTTGCAATAAAATGAGTATCGGGTGGCGAGGACTGATGTGTAAAGAGGCGAACTATTCCCGCGTTGAGGAACCGATGAAGCCCCCGTCTAAAAAAGCTTTGAGTTAGAATTGACAATAGTCTTGAAATACTTCTTTACAGCCACCTTGATAGCATGCATAGGTGAGCACCTGAATTCAAAATAAATTACGTTTCAATATAACATCCAGGAGGACCTCATCATGAATAGAATTGTAATTTTTATGGCAATGTCAATAGTATTATTTGCAGCAACAGCTGCAATGGCTCTGGACAGTGCCGCGCTTGTAGGCAAGTGGCAACTAGTTGAATATGCTAAGGATGCCGATGGAAATAACTGCCCGTATGTAGGTAAACTGATTGAATTTACGGCTGGCGGAAAGATGATCTCCGCCAATATGCCTGCTCCATTTAAATACAAAGTCAACCCCACGCCAACCGAAATCCAGGGAGCAATCGCCAGAAGACCCGATCTGGAGGGGATGGAAATCATGCTGGCCATGATGGGTAACTCCCAGAGTGACTGGTCAAGAGCTCCCATTATTTACGGAGTACAGTTAAAAGACGATCAATTCACCTTGAAAGTATCAGGGTACACACCGGCACGTTTCAAAAAGCTGAAGTAGCTTTCTACGGGCGGCCCTGGGCAGAATTTTAAGAGGTGAGTTATTAGAGTCGGCATCATTACCTATGATTTTTTCCCGTTGATTGGTGGCATCGGCAGGCATACCTACCAGATGTTCAACAGCCTTAAAGATAAGGATTTTTTATTTTTTTCTCCCACAAATAACTCTCTACCGCACCATATCCGGATAAATTTATGGCCTGTCCGCCTTTTAAAACAAGTCGGAGTATCTCTCTGGCTGTTTTTCAATGCAAAGAGAATAATCTCGTTACATCGCCTGGACAGGCTGAATATTCATGCCGGGCCAGGAGGCGTCCTTCTCATCCGGAGACCACCTATTCCGGTGTTTGTAACATGTCATCACACCTACTGGCAGCAATATACCTATATCAAATCACAGTTTTGGAAGCGCATATTCCTGCCGCTTGAACAAAGAACATACCGTCTCGCTGATAAGATCATTTGTGACTGCGAAGATACGAAATGTGTGTTAATTGAGCGTTATGATGTACCATCGTGGAAAATTACCGTCATTCATTGCGCAGTGGATACAGATGAATTTTATTTTAAACATCTGCCAAAAACGCCCAACAGCGCTCTCTACCTAGGTCGTATCGCCAAGCGGAAGGGGATTGATTTTCTTATTCGTAGCATGCCCTTTGTCGTTCAGGCTATCCCTGATGCTCGCCTCCTAGTTGGGGGGAAGGGGGAATACCTGAAAAAGATGCGCTCTCTTGTCAGGCAACTGGGATTGGAGAGCAATGTCTCTTTCCTGGGATTCGTTCCGGATGAACAACTCAACACTCTTTACAACCAGGCGGGCTGCGTTGTGGTTCCTTCTGTATTTGAAGGTTTTGGAATAACGGTAATCGAGGCACTCGCTGCCGGTACCAGAGTTGTGGGGACAGACGTAGACGGTATTAGGGAAATTCTGAAGAGCGGGGAATATGGCATACTGGCTCATTACGGAGATACACGTGCCATGGCAGACGCCATTGTCTCCGAACTGAGGAATCCCCAAAGGGCTCATGGGTTACGACCGGAATATCAATTGAAGCAGTTCAGGGATCGCTATCTGAAAGTATTGAGAGGAGATATCGCACCCGATTAACAATTAAACAGCAGTGATAACAGCCCGCTTCATGCCTTAGAGAAAACCTTTACCGTACCCTGCCTAATCGTGGTAATCCTGAAATTAGTACACCATTTAACCTTCTGCATGGCGTTGGCTTGCGATTGAGTATTACTCCATAGCATACAACAGCATTGGCGTGAATTAAATACCCACCTGAATTAATTTAACCACGAACCATTCGAATCTATTGCGATTGAAGTTTGCCTTGTTGAGTAGTATAAGAGTGCAGTCTGATTTGTAGTTGATGAACAAAGGGTGGGATTTGTATAACATTCAGTCAGGTACAAATTGTACGACAGATAGCTGAGATCATCTATGAAAAAAGACACTGAAATATGGTTGACGTATGCTGGGGAAAACATCAAATCAGCGGAGGTATTGCTAAACCGTTTCCTGTTCAATACATCGGTAATTGTACTATTAATGTTCACATCATCAACTGTCCTCCCTACGGCCTAATGCGATTAATCGTCTTCCGTCGAAAAGGATTCCTCATCCCTCATCAGTTTTCCACCCTTCCCACCTCCGCCTCTAAATGAACGCATCCTGGACCAAATATCTGCCGGAAATGCTGCGGGAATGGCTTGATGGGCGATTGGTGCTGCAAAAAACCATCGGCAACACCGGTTGGCTACTGTTCGACAGAGTGTTGCGCATTGTAATAGGGCTTACCGTAGGCGCATGGATTGCCAGATACCTTGGGCCGGCGCAGTTTGGCGAACTTGCCTACGTACTTTCTTTTATCGCTTTCTTTCAGGTGATAGCAGACCTTCAGGCGGATGGATTCATCGTACGGGATATCGCGCAAGAAAAGGGTGAAGCGTCCGTCATCCTCGGGACGACGCTATGGCTTCGCTTGGTATTTGGCATTATTTCATTGGCGTGCGCAGCCATCCTGATGTATCTCCTTCATCCACTTGATCGGCAGCTCTTCCTGCTTACCGTTATCATAGGCGGAACTTTGATATTCCGGGCATCTGATACCGTTGACCTCTGGTTTCAAAGCCAAAGCAAGAGCAAAAGAACCGTGGTCACCAAACTGGTTGCGTATCTTTTCTCTAATGGCGTGAAAATATTTCTGCTGCTCACCAAAGCCCCGCTGATCGCCTTTGCCGGGGTTATGTGCCTCGAAGGCGCCACCACGGCACTAGGCTTGATCATCGCCTATCGACGTTTTCCAACAATTGATCGCTGGAGAGTAACCGTAACGCAGGCGAAGATATTGTTAAATCTGTGTTGGCCGTTTATTGCCTGCAGCTTTATGATTACGATTTTTATGAGAATTGACCAGATTATGCTGAAAGAAATGCTCGGTGAGAGTCAACTCGGTATATTTGCTGCCGCCCTGCCGATATCACAGGCGTTAAGTGTCGTTCCCTCCGCGCTGATAGTAAGCCTGGCTCCTTTTGTCGCTCGTAAAATACATCAGGATGAACGGCTCTACGAAGATGCCATGGTGACAATATTCCGCACTTTTGCCGTTTTATCGTTAGCTGGAGCATCGCTGATAGCATTGGTGTCGCCATGGCTGATTTCATTAATGTATGGTCCGGAGTACGAACATTCTGCCGTTATCCTTAGCACTCATGTTTTTGTCAATGTTATAATATTTCAAGGCATTGCCCAGGATCTCTGGATTATCAACAAAACAGTGAGAAGAGAATTGCTGATAAGCACATTTGTAGCTGCGATTATCGGTATAGCTTCAAATGCCCTGTTGATAAGAAAATTTGGTGCCCTCGGTGCCGTTTTTTCGTATATGCTTGCGCAAGGAACTTCCATTGTCATCATTCCATGCCTGTTGCGGCGTGATTTGCTTGATCTCTATAAAAGAGCTTTTTTTGGTATAGCCAAATCTGAATTATAAATTGTGGATTTATTTTAAAAGCAAGGAATCCTGATGGGCTTTATCTCGGATTACATTAAGCGCGAAGCGCTCCGCATTAACCGCCTTCTCGATCTGATGCATAACCTCAATCTCGTTGTCATTACTAAAGAGGATCTGGTCAAATTTCGTGGCGGAGGATACCGCCAGAAAATCCACTTTGCTCAGGAAGGTCATGATCGCGTCTCGGATTTGATTTCCCGCTACGAGCCGTTACTGGTAGCCCGACTCGGTTCCGTGGAATTATCGTGCCTGCGCTTCTATCTGGAAAAAAGGGGGGGTAAGAACAAGGGATATAGCAGAAAGATCAAAACTACCATGGCCAACCCCGCCGGTTTTTTTCCAACCGACGACGCGTCCCTTGATGCTTTTGCAGAATTGTATCTGGAGCATCTGCCACAGGTCGATGTCATGGGGGTCTGGTACAATCAATACGAAGATGTTATCTGCAACACCTTTTGCAGAGATGCCGAGTTGGTTGACCTCGACTGCCTTGAGCCGTTCCGCTTCAACAACCCCTGGAGCAGCAGACTTGCAGGTCGCAAGGTGTTGGTCGTTCACCCTTTTGTTGAGTCAATAAAAAAACAATATTCCGAAAAGCGGCACCTTCTCTTTCCTTCACCAGAAGTCCTGCCCGATTTTGAACTGAAAACGCTCAAGACAGTGCAATC
>CAIQWT010000082.1 GCA_903875605.1 uncultured Geobacteraceae bacterium
AAGGGTGGCCGTGGAGATTGCCAATGCTTTAGGCATGATGACCGTTACCGTGTTGGAGTACGCCGAGGTACCCTTACCGTTGGTCGCAGCAACACGGTAGTAATAGGTAGTGCCGACTACTGCGGTAATATCACTGTAGCCGATAAGATCAGCAACACCTGTGACGGTCATAAGACCGGTGGTGAAGGCTGTTGTGGTTGCACGCTGTATGGTGTAAGCGGTTTCGTTGGTAGCGTTATCAACCCAGGCAAGATTAACCGTGGTCATGCCGGATACTGTACCGGTCAGAAGCGTCGGAGCGGCAGGCACCGCCTGATTGACCACGAGGCTCAGAGCTTTTATCACTGTTACGGCAGGGATGGAACTCTCTGTTACCGAAACACTCACGGCAAACGTTGCCGAGACACCGGTCGGAACAGAGGCCGTTAAAGGAGTACCACTAATCACGCCGGTTGAGGCGTTGATGGCCAGTCCGGCCGGCAGGCCGGTTGCAGCCCAGCTGTATGGTGCTATACCTCCCGTAGCCGCAGCAGTTGCGGTGTAGGCGGTATTTACCGTTGCGGCGGCGAGTGTGGCCGTAGATATTGCCAATACATTTGGCATAATGACCGTTACAGCATTAGAGTAAGTGGAAGTACCAACGCCATTGATCGCGGCGACACGATAGTAATAAGTGGTACCGACTACAGCAGTGGTATCAGTATAGGTTGCTGTGTTCGCGGTAGTTGCAAAGGAGACAAGCCCGGTGACAAAGGTAGCAGCAGTTGCACGCTGCACCGTAAAGCCGGTTTCGTTTATAGAGTTGTCCGTCCAGGACAGGCTGACAGAAGTGGATGAAGTCGCTGTAGCGGCAAGTGTGGTCGGTGCTGCAGGGGCGGTTTCAATTACCGTCATGTTAATAGTGACGCTGGCGGTACCGGAAACATTATCCGTAACGGTAACAGCGATCGGAAATACTGTTGTCACAGAAACAACAGGAGCCCCTGATATAACACCGTCAACACTAATTGACAGTCCGCTGGGAAGACCGGTGGCAACCCACTTGTACGGCGGGTTACCGTAGGAAGCAGAGAGTGAAGTATTGTAGGCAACATTAGCAGAACCTGTAGGTAGTACGGCTGTCGAAACGGCAACCGGAAGTTTTACTGAAACACCATTGGCAGCATTTTTCCAGGCACTGGTGGTGAAACCGGAGGCTGCGGGCGGAATAGCGCGCACCCTGTAGTAGAAGGTAGCTTCAGTGGCTTTTCCGCTGATATCAAACCTGGGAGCCGCACCGTTGAATACTGTAGTTGGCGCAGCAAAAGTATTTTCCGTGGCTTCCTGAAGTTCATAAACAACCCCGGCAATGGCCGTACCAACCCAGCTAATGGTATAACCAGCTGCGGCGGCTACGGGCGGAACAATAAGCTTAGCTGGTGCAGGCGCACTATTGGCCGCATCAGTGACGATAAAGTTGCGCATCATATCGTGCTCTTCATGACTCAGGATATGGCAGTGCCAGACATACTCGCCGATGAGATCAAATTTGGCCCAAACGCGGGTCACGTAACCGGGAGGAGAGGCTACTGTATCTTTCCAGCCGTCATCCCATGGATCTGGTGGGATCGGGAAACTGGAGGGATCAACCGTGTAGCTTGCCGGAGTAAACACCTGATTGATAATTCCATCCGTAGGCGGGGTGAAACTGGTGACCGTACCATCGGCTGGATTCACCACCAGCGCCTGACGGTTGATGACCTTGAACGCCACCTGATGAAGATGCATCGGATGAGCATCAACAGTGGTATTAACGATATCCCACTGTTCTGTATCGTTCAGTTTGATTATTTCGGTTACTGGTATATCATCCGGCTTGAAACCGCGGGCATCAATGGTCGGCATGGTACGCCCGAAACCATCCGTTATCTCCATCAGAGAGACAACACGCGGATTGTTTATGACAGGAACCGCACTAGCTGCCGGAACCGGTTCAATAAGAGGGCGCAGATTAATTGAAGCAGACGGCGCCAGAATTGTATCGACAGATTTTAATGCAACGACGTCAAACGCCATGATTTCAGGTATATTCACCGAAGGGGCTATGTTGCCCGCTACATATTCAAAATAGCCCGCCCACGGATCGTCAGGGCCAAGGTTTTTCATCATGATTCGGGTACCGGGCGGGACTGCACTGAAGTCAACAAGGGCGTCAACGCGTTCACCAGGCATCAGATCGATCTCCGGGCGTTGTACTGGATTGTTCAGGAGACCCTGCTCTGTACCTATCTGCCAGAACGGCACAACCTGTTCCACACCTTTGGCATCAATGTACACAAGTCTCATAACCCAGGTGCGTGAGTCGGCACCACCTATAAAGCGCATACGGTAGACACGTGGTTCAACCTGATAGGTCCCGTAAACAACTCCGTTGACTACAGGAATATTGCCGAAGTACTCAAGAGTCGCACTGGTACCAGCAAAAGGTGCCCCGCTATTGATTGAGGCGGCCAGCCAGGCGTGACCAGCCACATAGGGGACAAGGTGCCCATCAACAGGGTCTTTCATCCATGGCACCATAGCACAGGTGTTGGGGTCGGCAAGGCCATTGAAATCAAGTGTACAACCTAGGGAATTCAGGTCATAGATCGGATAGTCCGGCATAACCATCTGACCGGAGATATTGAAATGGCGGTCCTGCAGAGCAAATCCGAGCTCGTAGGCGCCTGCGGGAAGAATTTTGTTAACAACAAGACTCTGTTCATTGGCATCAGTTATCGGGAAGAATCCGGCCATACCCATATTAGTGTTGTTATGAGTTGTACCCATTGCGTGGTCATGATACCAGATGGTACCGGCCTCTTGATCCATGGGGTACAAGAAGGTCCCCTCCGGTCCGTGCTGACGCGTAGAGACAAAATCCTCACCAAGTATGGAGAATCCGGATGTAAACCAGGCACTGGCCAGTCCATCGTTTTCAGGACCGGTGTGAGCACCATGGACATGAGTGGTGGTGCGGTTATAAGGGAAGCAGGAAGGTGCGTTGGGACCGCAGTCCACCGAAGGGTCATGACCGGTGGGGGCTTCGTTAGGGAGATCGTTCAACCATTGCACACGAATCGGACGTCCCTTGACCCCCTTGATTGACGGGGCAGGGAAGTGCCAGATTCCAGCGTTGCTAAGCGTGCCGTCGGTAAAAGGCGCCGGGGCATTACCGGTTACGGGTGTACCGGCAATGACACCAGGCTTGGTTGTGTCATAATAAGGAAGAACCCAGCCGGTGCCACCAGAGCCGTATCCCCATGCGTTAGTCTGAAGTGGAGTAACCCCGTCAAGACCAACAAGGCCTGGGCCACCACCAAAAATGCCCGGCAGAGCCAACTGCTGAGTAAAGCTCCTTGCACTGATAGTGTAGCAATCATCTTTACTGCCCGAATCACCCTTTGCAAGGTTACCGCAGGTTGCCGGAAAACCAAGCTTGACGGCGTCAGCTGTAGTGTACGGCACATAAGTGAAATAATCCGCCAGCGCGTTCGGGATTATGTTGGACCACATAACACCTGCCTGGGACTCACCGGTCAGAACTTCTGCGCTGATATTGGGGATTTTTTCTGTTGGAGCGGCCATACCTACGGTGCTCCAGATACAGGTCAGCGTCACAGCAAGGATGAATTGCATGGCTGTAAAGATGAGTCTCATAACTTTTTTCTCCTCATAGATGTCGGCAGTCTTAAAACTTGATTTAAGTAGTTATTTACCAGGCGTTGTTGCTTGCTTATCCGGAGCAGCGGCTTGCTTATTACTGTCTATATTTGCTTTAAGAGCCTTTGCCGCAGCATTTCGCTTTGACAATGATCTCTGTTTCTTTTGAGCCGTGGCAGCAGGAGAGACTGTTTTTTTGGCAGCAGGCTGTTCTGAAGCATCAGCAGCAAAACAGGCACCCGCAGTGAGAACTAGAGAAAACGTGATCACAGTAATAATGGATGTAATAATTCTTTTCATTGATATACCTCGCTTTTTTGGATACTGATATTTTGATAAATTATTTATAAATTGTATCAACAAACCAAAAAGATGAATTTAATCTCTTTAGAAATAATTTTGCATATTTTTCAAGAAAATGTAAATCGGACAATCGGTATATTTTCGTATACCTTTAGGTATAGATTAGGCTAGGCCAAAGCCCACTATCAATGCATCGATCTGATATACTAGACATATTTCAAAAGGCAAGCGAAGGTCCAAGCAAAAAATATCTCGTATTCCAGATAAGCGCAGCTGCAAAAGACTTGACCGCTTAAACACCCACCTATTAATTGCAATGCGAGTAGATCCACACCAGACCTTGTTTCTGCGCACAAAATTTCCACTTGCCTTCTACAAAATGCCTGTGATATAAAATTCCGCTATTCAATTCACACGCCTCGCAAGATCCGGTGGTGTCCCTATTATGAGATGACGGGGATTCGATGGGGCGGAGGAAAAACCAAAGGAGTATCACATGTCAAGTATCAGCATGAAGGAACTGTTGGAAGCTGGCGTCCATTTCGGTCATCAGACTAAACGTTGGAACCCAAAGATGAAGCCTTACATTTTCGGGGCGCGTAACGGGATCTACATTATCGATCTGCAGAAAACCGTTCGCTACTTTAAAACTGCTTACAGCTTTGTCAAAGAATCAGCTCAGGATGGCTGTACTGTTCTATTTGTCGGCACAAAAAAGCAGGCTCAGGATTCAGTTGCCGAAGAAGCCGCACGTTGCGGTATGCATTACGTCAATCAGCGCTGGTTGGGTGGCATGCTGACTAACTTTGCCACCGTTAAGCAGAGTATTGATCGTCTCAAAAAAATTGATGCAATGTTCGAAGACGGCACTATCGACGCATACACAAAAAAAGAAGCACTGCAGTTCACTCGTGACCGCGAAAAACTGCAAAAAACCCTCGGCGGAATCAAGACCATGAGCAAACTCCCAGGAGTTATGTTTGTAATCGATCCAAAGAATGAAGAAATTGCTGTTCAGGAAGCAAACAAATTAGGCATTCCTGTTGTAGCTGTCGTTGATACCAATTGCGACCCTGACCCAATTGACTATGTCATTCCGGGTAATGACGACGCAATTCGCGCTATCCGTCTTCTTTCTGCAAAAATGGCCGATGCGGTCCTTGAAGGAATTCAGGCACGCAAGAACGCTCTGCAGACTGACAAAGAAGGCGCAGTAGAATACGCCCCTGAAGATGAAGCAGCAGAAGTAGCCGTCGCATAAATACAAATTTAGATACGTCCTGTTTTTAAACAGGATAGGAGGATAGAATGGCTGTAACAGCTGCACAGATATCTGAATTAAGAAAATCAACCGGCGCAGGCATGCTGGATTGTAAAAAAGCACTTGAACAGACTGACGGCAATTTTGATCAGGCAGTTGATTTTCTGCGCACGAAAGGTCTTGCCGCCGCTTCCAAAAAAGCCGGACGCGCCGCAACAGAAGGTATGGTTGCCGCCGCAGTAGCTGCAAATGGTGATAAAGGCATTTTGCTTGAGATCAACAGCGAAACAGACTTTGTTGCTAAAAACGAAAAATTCCAGGGCTTTGTAAAAAACATTGCTAACCATATCATGCAGACCAATCCTGCCTCTGTCGAAGAACTTTTCGCGCAACCATATTGTGACGACAGCAGCAAAACAATTCAGATCATGCTGAATGAGGCAATTTCCGTTATTGGCGAAAATATGCAGATCCGCCGTTTCAGCAGCTACGTTGTTCCTGGCGCCGGTGCAATCGGATCCTATATTCATGCCGGCGGGAAAATCGGTGTTATCGTTGAGGCAACCTGTGACAATGCAGCAGCAGCGAAAGATCCTGCTTTTGCCGTTTTCGTCAAAGATGTCGCAATGCATGCCGCTGCAGCTTCTCCTCTGTACGTTCAACGCAGTGAAGTGGATGCTGACGTGCTCGAACGCGAGAAAGACATCTACCGCGCCAAGGCTCGTGAAACCGGAAAGCCAGAAAATATTATTGAAAAGATAATTGATGGGCAGGTAAACAAGTTTTACGCCGACATCTGCCTCGTTGAACAGCAGTTTGTCAAGGATACCGACAAGACCATTCAGCAGTTAGCCGCTGAAACCGGAAAAGCACTCGGCACAACAATCACTATCAGCCGATTTACAAAGTATGCTCTTGGTGAGGGTCTTGAAAAGAAGGAATGCGACTTCGCCGCCGAGGTTGCGGCAGCTGCCGGCCTCTAATTTTTACAACGAAGCCGGCCTGAAATGGCCGGCTTTTTTTTATTCTTTTCCTGAGGCACCTTAGCAATTATAATAACCAGTAGAGACTTATAAACAAAATTCCGGAGGCGCACTATGGGTAGAAGATCATACACCCGGGTACTTTTAAAGCTTTCAGGTGAATCATTAGCAGGGGCTCTTGGCTATGGTATTGACCCACAGATACTAAGCACAATTGCCTGTGAGATTAAGGAAGTCGTCAGCAGCGGAGTGCAATTGGCTCTCGTTATCGGCGGAGGCAATATTTTCCGGGGCCTGACGGCCTCATCAAAGGGAATGGATCGTTCAAGTGCCGATCACATGGGGATGCTGGCAACGGTCATCAACTCTCTGGCTATGCAGGATGCGCTCGAAAAACTGGGAGTTTCAACCCGTGTTCAGACGGCTATTGCAATGCAGGAGGTAGCTGAACCGTATATCCGGCGACGAGCAATGAGACATCTTGAAAAAGGAAGGGTTGTTATTTTCGGCGCCGGGACCGGAAATCCTTACTTTACAACTGACACTGCTGCCAGTCTCCGGGCTATGGAAATCAACGCACAGGTTATCCTCAAGGGGACAAAGGTCGACGGCATCTATACAGCTGATCCCAAAAAAGACCCCTCAGCAACAAAAATCTCAAAACTGTCCTACATTGATGTCCTTAAAAAAGGATTGCAGGTTATGGATGCTACAGCTATATCGCTATGCATGGATAACAATCTGCCAATTATCGTTTTTGACCTGACAACTGAAGGAAATATCAAAAAAGTTATATTAGGTGAAGAGATCGGCACCATCGTACAAGGAGAATAGCCATGCCAAAGAACGTGCTTGATGACATGAAGATCCATATGGAAAAAACACTGGGAGTCCTGAAAAACGAATTTCAGAAGATTCGTACCGGACGAGCCACTACCGGCATCCTTGACTCCATAACTGTTGATTATTACGGCAATACCTCCTCACTGAGTCAAGTCGCTACCCTGGCTGTTCCTGAAGCGCGTACCATCACGATCACTCCATGGGAGGCCAAGATAATACCGACCATCGAGAAGGCCATCATGAATGCCAACATCGGCCTGACACCTTCAAACGATGGTAAGTCCATTCGCCTGAATCTTCCTCCGCTTACCGAAGAGCGCCGCAAAGACATTGTAAAAGGGCTTAAAAAGAGGTCTGAGGAAGATAAAATCGCCATCAGAAATATCCGTCGTGATGCGATAGATAAGCTTAAGAAGTTGGAAAAAGACAAGGCTATAACCGAAGACGAACTGAAAAAATACGAAAAAGATGTTCAGGATGCGACCAAAAGTTTTGAATTAAAAATGGACGAGACTGTTGCCCATAAAGAGAAAGAGGTACTGGAAGTCTGATGATGCCGCTTGACCCTCATAAACTTCCGGTTCACCTGGCTGTTATCATGGATGGCAATGGCCGCTGGGCGCAGCAGCGTATGCTCAAACGTATTATCGGGCATCAGCGCGGTGCTGAAACGGTAAAGATGGTTGTTGAGCAGGCTTCATTGCTCGGCATCAAATACCTTACCCTCTTTGCCTTTTCTTCTGAAAACTGGTCACGACCTGCTTTGGAAGTGCGCGCCTTGATGACTCTGCTCAAAAAGTATATCCGTCAGGAAACAGCCCGCATGATGCGGAAGAATATCCGCTACAACGTAATCGGCAATCGCAGCGATCTACCATCAGACGTTAATGACACGCTGGATGAGGCGATTCGTAAGACCGCTGCAAACACCGGAATGGTATTAACACTCGCACTTTCTTATGGTGGCCGACAGGAATTATGTAGGGCCGCTGCCAGACTTGCTCAAGAGGCTGTTGCCGGCAAATTGTCCACTGAAGAGATTACCACAGAATTGTTTGAAAGCTACCTGGATACCGGTGGACTGCCTGACCCGGATTTTTTGATCCGCACCAGTGGAGAAATGCGTATCAGCAATTTCCTGCTCTGGCAGCTTGCTTATACCGAGCTCTATTTTACCGAGACAAACTGGCCTGATTTCACCATTAATGAACTTCACAAAGCACTGGCCGACTTTCAGTCCAGAGAGCGACGCTTCGGAATGACCGGCGATCAGATTACACAAAGGGGCGACTTATCAAACGCCTGATCTCCGCGATCATCCTGTTGCCAATCGTTATCCTGACCGTCCTTAAGGGTGGAGCACTTTTACTTGCCTGCCTGATTGCCCTCCTTTCCGCCATCGGTGTTACCGAATTCTACCGCATGGCTCTGCCGGAACGAAAGGTGGAACAGTGGCTTGCTGCCATAGCCGGCTCAATGTTGATATTTGTTCCTTTTACCGGCAATGACAAACTCAGCATTGCCGGAATCGGACTGCTTTTTATTATATTTTCACTAATATTCCTTTTCCGGGTTCGAACTATTGACAATGCCGCCCGTGAAGTTGCCTTTGCCCTGCTTGCGTTTCTTTATATCCCCTTCCTGCTGATGCACCTGGTTTTGCTCCGTCAGACTCCATTCGGCGTCCAATGGCTCTTTGTCATCATGCTGATAGTTATGACTAATGACTCAACAGCCTATTACACAGGAAGTGCCTTTGGTAAACACCGCCTGTACCCGCTGGTCAGCCCGAAAAAAAGCATTGAAGGGGCAATAGGTGGTCTAATCGGCAGCCTTTGCGGCACCCTACTGGCTAAATTCACCTTTTTCCCTCAGCTGTCTTTCTTTGATGTTGTTGTCACTGCCCTTGTTGTCGGAATTGTCGGTCAGTCGGGAGATCTCTTTGAATCACTTTTAAAACGTAGCTTTGGTGTCAAGGACTCCGGCTCAATAATTCCCGGGCATGGTGGCGTACTCGACCGCCTGGACAGTATCCTGTTCGCCGCCCCCGTCACATACTATTATGTTCTCTTCTTTTTCAAAGGCTAACCAATGAAAAACATCAGCATTCTTGGATCTACTGGATCAATAGGGATCAGTACCCTCGAAATCATCAGATCTCACCCGGACAGATTCCGCGTTATTGCCATGACAGCCGGTAAAAACCTCGAACTGCTTGCTCAACAGGTTAAACAATTCGCTCCAAGGATTGCCGTCGTTGCATCTCCAGAAGATGTACCGCGCATGAAGGAGCTCTGCTGCGGCCTGGATGTTACAGTTTTGGGTGGAGTTGAAGGATTAATCGCCGCCGCCACTGCTGATGAGACTGAAATGGTTGTTGCTGCAATTGTCGGCGCCGCCGGACTGATCCCAACAGCGGCTGCAATACGGGCCCGCAAGGATATTGCTCTGGCAAACAAGGAGACCCTGGTTACAGCTGGTCATCTCTTTATGGAACTTGTCGCAGAGTTCGGGGTCAGGCTCTTTCCTGTTGACTCTGAACATAGTGCAATATTCCAGTCTATAGAAGGTCATCGCAGCGAAGACATTCAAAAAATCATACTGACCGCATCAGGCGGTCCATTTTTGAATACTCCAGCTTCACAGCTACCCACAGTCACCGTGCGTGATGCCCTGAACCACCCGAACTGGAGCATGGGTAAAAAGATTACTATTGATTCCGCCACAATGATGAACAAGGGATTGGAAGTTATTGAGGCTCGCTGGCTGTTTAATACAACTGTTGATAAAATTCAGGTCAATATCCACCCTCAGAGTATTATTCACTCTATGGTCGAGTACGTGGACGGCTGTGTTATTGCCCAGCTCGGCACACCGGATATGAAAGCGCCTATAGCTTACGCACTCGCCTATCCGGAACGCATTGCCACAGGTGTTAAACCTTTGGATTTGACAACCTTCTCGGGTCTAACTTTTTCAAATCCCGACAATGACAAATTCCCCTGCCTTGGCCTTGCCTACCGTGCTATCACCGCAGGGGAAAGTATGCCGGCTGTTATGAATGCCGCCAATGAAATTGCGGTAGAAAAATTTCTGGGAGGGCATATCGCTTTTACCCAAATTGCCATGACAATTGAGCGCACGATGACTGCCCACACTGCACATAATCTGTGTTCCATCGAAGAAGTACTGCAGGCCGACATTTGGGGCAGAGATTTGGCCCGTGAAATTTGCAAGGAAATAGGACACTGATATGACTGTTGTTTACGCAATTATAGTTTTAGGTATTTTGATTTTTGTTCACGAGTTAGGACACTTCCTGCTGGCCAAGCTCATGGGAGTGAGCGTTGAAAAATTTTCTCTCGGCTTTGGTCCGAAACTGATCGGTAAAAAAATCGGCGAAACGGAATATCTTCTTTCGGCTTTCCCGCTCGGTGGTTATGTGAAGATGTTCGGTGAAGGCGGATTTATTGAGGGGGGGGAGCAGGACCCCCGTCCCGTTGATGAAAACGCGCTTCCTGAAGAAAATGCAGATCCGGTGCTGCGCGAACTCACCGAAGATGAGAAAGCACGCTCTTTCGCTCACAAACCTGTTTTAGCGCGAATAGCTATTGTTATGGCTGGACCCGTTTTCAACCTGCTTTTTGCCTGGCTTATTTTCATTATCCTGTGCATGCTGGGCATCCCGACTGTGACAACAAAGATCGGCGAAGCCTTAAAAGATAAGCCCGCGGCAAAAGCCGGCATACAAAAAGGTGATGTTATTATCTCCATGAATAGCAAACCTATTTCCCGCTGGGAACAGATTGCCGAAGGGGTCACAGCCAGTAAAGGTCAGGCTATTTCTATTACTGTAAAGCGTGAATCAAGTGACATTGCATTCGCGATAACACCCGAACCTAGGGTTTCAAAAAATCTGTTTGGTGAAAAGATCAGCGGCTATGCGATTGGTGTCGCTTCTGCGGGTGAAGTCGTCACAGAACACTTCAATCCATATCAGGCGGTTATTAAAGGAACAGAGCAGACTTGTAAAGTCATAGACCTGACATTCATGTCGCTGGTTAAAATGGTGCAGCGGGTTGTGCCGATGGATAGCGTTGGCGGGCCGATCATGATTGCCAAAATGGCAGGAGAGCAGGCTTCTGCCGGCATTGCACCGTTTCTGGCATTCATGGCACTGCTCTCGGTAAACCTTGGAGTGCTCAACCTGCTACCGGTACCGGTGCTTGATGGCGGACACCTGCTGTTCTATTTCATGGAGTTCATCTTCCGCCGACCGGTACCGCAAAAAGTTCGCGAATATGCCCAGCAGATCGGCATGGTGCTGTTGTTAGGCTTGATGGTTCTTGCTTTCTACAACGACATCATTCGCTACTTCGTTAACCGTCAGGGATAGCTTTGCTGCCGGAGGCAAAGGAACGTACTATGAAAGCAGAATCAATTCAAAATGCAATAACACCTCATGATACCCGCTATCTGTTTGTCCTTCCGTTTTCCACAGATCCTTCTCTTGCGAGAAGGTTTCTGGCGCGGGACAGCGAAATTGTCGGTAATATTCGTTTCGGCAAAATACTGGAAACGCTGGACAAAGTTGCCGAAAATACCGCTCTTGCTTACGTCCATCGTTTTTATCCTGGTGCACGGGTTGTAACTGCTGCCGTAGACAGCATAGTCCTGAGAAATCCTGCTGATACTAAACACGATCTGGTTTTCTCTGCCCAGATCAACCACGTCGGTAAATCATCGGTGGAGGTTGGTATCCGCATCGAGTGCCTCGGTGCTGGTTCAAACCATCTGGCAAGCTGTTATTTTACAATGGTGGCACGCTCTACTGACTGCGGAGAAGCAAAAAGCCTCTCCCTGCCACCGTTGCAGTATCAGGAGGAAATTGACAGACGTCGTTATCAAAAGGCAGAGCAACGGCGCTTGGCATACCGGGAAGGCCTGGCAAAGGCAGATGAAATGCCGTCTCTAGATGAATACCTGTTCCTTAAACAACGACACGAAGAGCAGGAACACTCCAATTTTGACGGCGTACGCGCCGGCCAGTTGGTACTTGAATCCACCTGCAGGGCTTATCCGGAGCAGGAAAACGTACCAACTACTATTTTTGGTGGATTCCTTATCAGAAAAGCATACGAACTGGCTGCTTTAGCTGCAGAAATGGTAGCACCAGACAGAGCAGTACCCTGCCAGGTGAACCGCATCAATTTCAACCAACCGGTGCTGTTGGGCGATCAGCTTAAATTCACTGCCAGAGTTGTCTACACCGGAAAGACTACCATTGCCGTACAGACCGACATAGAGCGCTTCAGCCGTTCTGACAGCAACAAATCCCTTTCCAATTCCTGTCTTTTCACCTTCCGCAACGTCGGAAGCGACATGAGCCCATGCCCGGTTCCATTCATCTATCCGGTTACTTATGCCGAGGATGCAAGACTACTTAACGCATACCGCCAACGCATCGATTGAGCTCCAATGAATATCCTCGCTATAGACACATCAACATCATTCGCCAGTATTGCAATCGGAGTTAACGATCAGATTGTTGCCGAATCTCTTGTCAATACCAACCGTACACTTTCTGCCCGCCTTGTACCTGAAATAGAGAGGCTTCTTACATCCGCAGACCTGTCTATTACCGACATTGACATCTTTGCATCATCTACCGGACCTGGTTCATTCACCGGCGTCCGTGGCGGTGTCGCCACAATACAGGGCTTAGCACTGGCAACCGGTAAGCCTTGTATCGGGTTTTCTTCACTTGCTCTGCTGGCAATGAATTTTTCTCTCTCCTCCACATGGATCTGTACACTTCTTGACGCCCGCAAAAGCGAGGTGTATGCAGCACTTTACGACTGTTCCTCCCCTATTCCTTCACCTCTAATACCAGATTGCGTTCTTCCCATTGCCGCCGTTCTGGAAGAGATCACCGCACTGATCGAGCAGCCGGTTATCTTTGTCGGTGACGGAGCGGTACGCTATCACGACCAAATTGTCGATCAAATCGGCACGCGGGCGGTGTTCGCCCCTTTCCAGCTTAACTCTCACCATGCCGCCAACGGAATAATGCTGACCACTCAAGCTGTCTTACGTGGTGAGTTGCTAGAACCGAGGCAATTGCTACCGGTTTATCTGCGCGCCTCGGATGCCGAAATGCTAAAATCAAAGGCGGTCGCCGTTTAAACTTCATAGTTCTACAAGCAGCCTCAACGCAAACTCCCCCTTAATATAAAAGACCAAAAAATGAATCGTTTGAAATCAACTAACCCAGTTGGCAAGCAACAATTCGGGAACATGCGTTTTCGGTATTTAGTTGTGGCGAGTACCTATCATTATCTTGTGACATCTTCACCCCTCCGCTTGACACTGCATCGAGCCATGAGGCATAATCCAACGTCATTGATTCGCCTGGAGGCAGTATCCCATGGAAACACCTGTCAGCACCGGAAACACTCACCCTTCCCCCTTCGTCCATCTTCATTTACATACCCAGTATTCGCTGCTTGACGGTGCTATTCGCTTTGATGACCTGATCGCCAAAGCTAAGGAGCATAACGCACCGGCAGTAGCGATTACTGACCATGGCAATATGTTCGGGGCGGCGGAGTTTTATCTCAAATGCAAAAAAGCCGGAGTAAAGCCGATCATCGGCTGCGAGCTTTATCTGGCGCCCGGATCACGCTTTGCACGCGACGCCAAGGGAATTTCTGATGCAGCGTATCACTTGATACTGCTCTGTGAAAACATGGAGGGGTACAAGAACCTTTCCTACCTGACCTCAGCCGGCTACAAGGAGGGCTTCTACTACCGTCCCCGTATCGACCGCGAACTGCTATCAGGACGTTCCGGTGGCCTTATTGCCATGTCTGCCTGCCTTAAAGGTGAGGTTGCCATGCAGTGCGGTCGCGGCAGAATGGAAGAGGCGCTGGAAACCGCCCGCTGGTACAGTGAACTGTTCCCCGACCGCTACTATATTGAACTGCAGGAGAACACAATACCGGAGCAGGATGTAGTCAACAAGCGCTTGATGGATGTGGCATCCGAGCTAAAACTGCCACTGGTAGCGACCAACGACTGCCACTATCTTAATCGTGAAGATGCCCGTGCCCATGAGGTGTTGCTCTGTATCCAGACCGGCAAAACAATGGACGATCCGACGCACATGAAGTTTTCGGTAGATGAATTTTACGTCAAGTCACCGGAAGAGATGTCACGTGCCTTTTCCTACGCTCCGGAGGCCATCAGCAACACAATTAACATTGCTGAGCAATGCAATCTTGATCTGGCAGTGGACGGCAAAACCTATTATTTCCCGCACTTTGACCCACCCGCCGGCCAAAACCATGACGACATGCTGCGGGACCTGGCGACCGAAGGCCTTAAAGAGCGGATGATAACCATCCTCGCAAAATATCCCGACATGACGCTGGAGCAGCAGCAGGGCTACTTTGACCGCCTGGAAATAGAGCTTGATTGTATCCGCGATATGAAATTCCCGGCCTATTTCCTGATCGTTTCCGATTTTATCCGCTGGGCCAAAAACCGCGGCATCCCGGTCGGCCCGGGCAGAGGTTCGGCCGCCGGATCGCTGGTGGCGTACTCCATCAAGATCACCGATCTCGACCCGCTCCCATACAATCTGCTGTTCGAGCGTTTCCTCAATCCTGAACGTATATCCATGCCGGATATCGATGTTGACTTCTGCCAGGATCGTCGTAGTGAAGTAATACAGTACATGGTAGAAAAATATGGTCGAGATCGCGTCTGTCAGATTATCACCTTCGGAACCATGGGCGCCAAAGCGGCCATCAGGGATGTCGGAAGGGCGCTGAACATGACGTACGGCGATGTTGACCGGATTGCCAAACTGATTCCAGATGATTTAAAAATGACTCTGAGCAAAGCCCTGCAGCAGGAACCTCAGCTTAAGGAAATGTGTGCGACGGATCCGCAGGTAAAGGACCTCCTGGACACCGCACTCTGCCTGGAGGGGCTTACCCGACATGCCTCAACTCATGCCGCAGCTGTAGTGGTGGCACCAGAGCCGCTGGAAGAGTTCCTGCCGATATACAAAGACCAGAAAACCGGATCAATCAATACCCAGTATTCAATGAAATATGTAGAGCTGGTCGGGCTAGTTAAATTCGATTTTCTTGGACTCAAAAACCTGACCGTAATTGAGAACGCCGTTAAACTGGTACGAGTCGGCAAAGACCCTTTATTTGACATTACAACGCTGCGGGACGACGATCAGGCCAGCTATGACCTGATTACAGCCGGCAACACCACCGGGGTTTTCCAGCTCGAATCAAGCGGCATGAAGGAAATGCTTGTTAAGTTGAAACCTTCCTGTTTTGAAGACGTCATCGCTGCCTGTGCCCTGTATCGTCCAGGCCCTTTAGGTTCAGGAATGGTGGATGACTTCATCGATCGCAAACATGGCCGTAAAGAGGTTATCTACGACCTGCCACAACTCGAGCCGATCTTGAAGGACACCTACGGGGTTATTGTCTACCAGGAACAGGTTATGCAGATTTCCCGCTCTCTTGCCGGCTATTCTTTGGGTCAGGCAGACTTGCTTCGCCGTGCCATGGGTAAAAAAGATGATAAGGAGATGTCTCGGCAGAAAAGCCTCTTCCTGGATGGTGCCAAGGAAAACAAGCTTGACCCCAAAAAGGCTGAGGCGATTTTTGACCTGATGCACAAATTTGCCGAGTACGGTTTCAACAAATCCCACTCGGCCGCCTACGCCCTTATCGCTTATCAAACTGCTTATCTGAAGGCCCATTATCCTGTCGAGTTCATGGCTGCTCTGCTCACCTGTGACATGGACAGCACCGACAAGGTTGTCAAGAACATCAGTGACTGCCGTGAACAAGGGATCGAAGTCCTGCCCCCTGACATCAACACCTCAGGGCTTTCGTTTACGGTTGTCGGCACATCGATGCGCTTTGGCCTTGGAGCGGTCAAGAATGTCGGCGCGGGCGCTATTGAAGCTATTCTGGAGTCGCGTGTAGAGGGCCCCTTTAAGAGCCTCTACGATTTCTGCGAACGGGTTGATCTACGCAGGGTAAACAAGCGGGTGATAGAATCCTTGATTAAGTGCGGTGCATTTGACTCCACTGGTGCCTTCAGATCTGCGCAACTTGAGGGCCTGGAAACTGCAACTAATTATGGCCAGAAGATTCAGGAAGAAAAGGCCAGCGCCCAGGTTTCACTGTTCGGCACAGAAGAAGTCTCACGGGGCAATGCCAGTGGCGGCATGAAACTGCCCAACACGCCCGAATGGCACGACAAGGAAAAACTGGCGTATGAGAAAGAAGCGCTCGGCTTCCTGATTACCGGTCACCCCCTGGATCGCTACATCGATGATATCAAACGCCTAACTAACACTGACATTGCTTCAATGGTGGAAATGCCTGAAGGGAGCGAAGTGCGAATCTGCGGCATAGTTTCCGCCTTCAAAGAAATCACGACAAAAAAAGGTGACCGGATGGGTTTTGTAACTATTGAAGACCTGACTGGCACTGTTGAAATAACTGTATTTTCAGACATCTACGCAATTGCCTCTCCACTGTTGAAGTCTGATGACCCGCTGCTGGTTGTCGGCAAGCTGGAAAAAGGCGAAAAAGGATGCAAGGTACTTATAATGAAGGGGGGCGAAGAAAATAACGGCAAACGATTCCAGCGCGATCGCGGTCCGGCGGGCGATATAAAGCTGCTTTCCGAGGCAAGAGCCCAGACAACAAAAAAAGTATCATTCATCCTACGGGCAGAGGAAACCGCACCTGAACAGATTACGCTGCTCAAAGAGGTCATAGAAAGGCATCCCGGCAGTGTACCGGCTTATATCCATTTTGTGATCCCTGCACGCAGCCGTTCAGTCATGCCACTGGCAAGCGTGATGAACGTAGCGGCAAGTGATGATTTAAGGCTGGAAGTAGAGCGACTGTTAGGGTATAATGCCGCCACTTTTGAGTAAATATATGAGGTGATGAATATGGCTACTCCGTTTTATCTTGAATTTGAAAAGCCGATTGTTGAACTGGAAAAGAAGATTGAGGAGTTGAACGCCTTGGCAGGCAATGGCCTTGATATCGCTTCTGACGTGACTGCTCTTGAGGGTCGTGTTGAGGAAATGCGGGCAGATATTTTTGCCAACCTTTCCAGATGGCAGACAGCACAGGTTGCTCGTCACATTAACCGTCCATTTACTCAGGACTATATCAATCACATGTTCACCGAATTTATCGAACTGCATGGCGACCGTAATTACGGCGATGATCACGCCATTGTAGGTGGTCTGGCACGATTTAACGACCAACCGGTAATGGTTATCGGCCACCAGAAAGGACGCGATACCAAAGAGAAGGTCTACCGCAATTTCGGCATGCCTAATCCGGAAGGATACCGCAAGGCACTGCGCCTGATGCAGATGGCTGAGCAGTTCAAACTGCCGGTAATAACTTTCGTAGACACCCCAGGAGCATATCCCGGTATCGGCGCTGAAGAGCGCGGTCAGGCCGAGGCTATTGCCCGCAACCTGCGTGAAATGGCAAGCCTGCGCACTCCGGTTATCGTCTGCATTACCGGCGAAGGTGGCTCTGGCGGAGCACTGGCTATCGCAGTCGGCGATCGTATATTGATGCTGGAGCATTCCGTTTATGCCGTAATCTCACCAGAGGGATGCGCAGCAATTCTTTGGTCGGACGGCACAAAGGGCGCCCAGGCTGCAGAAGCACTTAAGCCGACTGCTCAGGACATCATTAAACTGGGCGTAATTGACGAAATCATCAAAGAGCCTGTTGGCGGTGCCCACCGCGACCATGAGGCTACAGCCAGAAACATGAAAGAGGCCATCGCCCGCAATCTGACTGAACTGAACAAACTTTCCGGTGACGAACTGGTGGAAGGTCGCTACAGTAAATTCAGAGCCATGACACGGCTGGCAGAATAAGAATGTTACTTAGTGGGCGGATTAACCGCCCCTCTTTTTTAAGGAATTTACATGTTAGAACGTCTGCAAAAAATAATATCCGCTGCAGGGATTACATCAAGAAGAGCATCTGAAGCACTGATAACTAACGGTCAGGTTTCCGTCAACGGCGTCGTTGTTACTGAATTGGGAAGCAAGGCCGACCCTTCAAAAGACACCATTACCGTGGATGGAAAATCACTGAAAGTCAGCGAACAGCGCCTCTATATTCTGCTTAACAAGCCGCCGGGATATATCACCGCTTTAAAAGACGGCCAGGGCCGTCCCCTGGTTACCGATCTGCTCAAAGATGTGTCTGACCGTGTCTATCCGGTAGGACGCCTGGATTATAACACTGAAGGGTTGTTGCTTTTGACCAATGACGGTGATTGGGCCAATCGCCTGATGCATCCTCGCAATGAAATTGAAAAAGAATATCATGTCCGAGTGCGGGGAAAGGTAATAGATCAACAGCTGAAACGCATGGCTGACGGAGTGGAACTGGAAGACGGCAAGACAGCTCCGGCTGTGGTGAACCTCGTGAAAAGCGGTGAGCAGAACGACTGGATCTCGGTTGCGATCCATGAAGGGCGTAATCGCCAGGTGCGCAGAATGTGCGAAGCAGTGAGCCTTTCAGTCGTACGTCTCAAGCGAATCCGCTATGGAACTCTTGCGCTTGGCACTCTCAGGGCTGGTCAGTTCCGTTACCTTTCAGACACCGAGGTGCGTGAATTATCAGGTGAACCAAACAAAAAAATTCCTGCCGAACTACCACAGCGGGAAGTACGTCAAAAAGTTACCCGCCCGCAACGCTCGGCACGGCCAGAACGATCAGGAGGAAAAAGCAGTGGAAGAAGGTAGTAGTAGAAGGTCCGGTTTTATTGAACGCGTCAGTCGCTTTGTAACCGGACGTAAGAGGACAACCGAGCAGGATATAAACGATTTCATCGAAGCATCAGAAGAAGAGGGTCTGGTTAACGAAGAAGAGTGCGAAATGATCCGCTCTATTTTTTCGCTCGGCTCAACCATCGTACGGGAAGTCATGGTAACCCGCACTGAAATGGCCTGTGTCACGGTAGATGCTACAGTGCGTGAAACGCTTGACACTATCATTGCCTGCGGCCATTCCCGCATTCCGGTTTACGAGGACTCTATCGACAACGTCATCGGGCTGCTCTATGCCAAAGACCTTCTAAAGCAGTGGGGTACCGACGAGAACAGCCTTTCTGTCCGCGAAATTATGCGACCGCCTTACTTTATCCCCGAATCAAAAAATCTCGAGCAGCTACTGCAGGAATTTAAGCGTAAACGCATCCACCTGGCAATAGTCATTGACGAATACGGTGGCACTTCCGGCCTGATAACGATTGAAGACCTGCTGGAACATATAGTCGGTGATATACAGGACGAATACGACCGCGAAGAGTCACTGCTGACAATTAATCCGGACGGCAGTATCACCGCCGACGGCCGTCTGCCGGTTGAAGAGATTGAAGAACATTTCGATATTCAAATCGAGCGGGACAAGTTTGACTCCGTTGGTGGACTCGTCTTTCATCTGACCGGGAAAATTCCGGCTATAGGTGACAGCATAGAGGGTGCCGGCCTAAGCCTTAAAATCCTTGACGCCGATCTCCGTAGAGTAAAAAAAATTGCCATCAACCTTATCAGCGGAACTCATGCAGCAGATCAGGGGCGTGAGTGAATATACAGATTTTATTTTCGTCAATCAAACAGCTGCTTGACCGTCGGGGAGGATTAGCAATTGTCAGCGGCATCCTGATTGCCCTCTCCTTTCCTGATCCCGGAATCTCTTTTCTGGCATGGATCGCACTAATCCCTTTACTGATTGCACTGGAAGACAGTACTCCACGGGTCGCTTTCCGCATTGGACTGACATGCGGAGTAACCTCGTACGCATTCATTCTTTACTGGCTCAACATTGTCTTTGTCCGTTACGGTCACCTGCCGTGGTCCGTCAGCATACCAATATATCTGTTGCTGGTTCTATGGCTTGCAATGTTCTACGGCTTAAGTGCCTGTATTGCGAGAATAGGGGAACGTATCGGCATCAAGGCTGCCTTCACCCTACCGGTTGCATGGGTAGCCCTGGATTTCATCCGTTCATTTCTGTTTTCCGGTTTTGCCTGGGCCATGTTGGGACACTCCCAGTTCCGCACGCTGCCACTTATCCAAATTGCCGATATTGCCGGAGTCTACGGCATTACCCTGCTGATCGTCCTCGCTAACATAGTCCTGTACCGCGCACTGCGTGCCGTTTCCGGCGCTGGCATCCCCTACCCGGTAAAAAGTGCGGCACTGCTCCTGCTTCTACTTATCGGGACGCTATTCTACGGATTTAACCGCTTGTATGAACCGGAAGCCCCACAATCAAAGCCGCTCCGGGTCGCCTTAATTCAGGGGAATATCCCCCAGGATGTCAAATGGAGTCCGGAGTTTCGCCAGCATACTGTGGACACCTACGAGCGGTTAACCCGGACAGCATCCAAAGAAGGAGTAGACCTGATTGTCTGGCCTGAAAGTGCCGTGCCGTTTTTCTTTCAGGATGAACCGCTCCAGGCGGAACGTCTCAGGAACCTTGCACGGGAGACGAAAGCATGCCTGCTTTTCGGAAGTCCGGCACATGAACTTCGTAATGGTCGCAGTACTTTTCTAAACAGCGCTTTCATGCTGTCACCAAAAGGTGAGACGGTTGGTCGTGCCGACAAAATGCATCTGGTTCCGCTTGGTGAATATATACCGCTGGGAAATATCCTGACCTTCATTAACAAACTAGTTGTTGGAATCGGTGATTTTTCCCCTGGTGAGAAAGCGGTGACTCTGGATACGGGGAGCACTAAACTCGGAGTTCAGGTTTGTTATGAAATTATATTCCCCGAATTGGCCCGTCAATATGTACAGTCTGGCGCCCGCGTTCTGGTGGCCATTACGAATGATGCCTGGTTTGGCCGCTCATCGGCACCTTATCAGCATCTGGCTATTTCGATATTCCGTGCAATTGAAACACGTACTCCACTGATTCGCGCCGCTAACACCGGAGTAACCGCAATTGTAGACCAGAACGGCCATATCCGTACCATGACCGGTCTGTTTACTGAAGCGTATCGCACCGGCGAAATTCAACCCGGCAGTGGTCAATCACTCTACCTGACAATCGGAGATGCTCCGGCATGGCTCTGTGTACTGCTGACCGCAGGAATCGTCCTGTTAGCATGGAGAAAACGAAAAGTCACAAATTCAAACTCAGCTAAGGAGTAATAATAATGTATCGTGAAGAGATTGCAAAAATGAAGGACAGTGAAGAACGGATCGCCAAGCTTCGGGGGGCTCTTTGACGTAGATGTCAAACGTGAATCGATCATGGAGATCGAATCGATAATGACCGTGCCCGGATTCTGGGACGACACCAAAAAATCCCAGGAAATTATCAAGAAGCGCACCACGCTGGAAAAGATAGTACAGTTGTGGGATGGACTTGTGCGCCAGACGGAAGATGTCAAGGTGATGATTGAGCTCGGAGAAGAGGCTCAGGATAGCGAAACTTTAGCGGAAGTCGCTGTAATGACTACTCGCTTGATTCAGGAGCTTGAAGCTGCCGAGTTCCAGCGCATGCTCTCCGGCCCCCATGACCGCAACTCCTGCTTTATCACCATAAATCCTGGAGCAGGAGGAACTGAGTCTCAAGACTGGGCTGAGATGATATTGCGCATGTACCTCCGATACTGCGAAAAAAAGGGTTGGAAGACTGTTATTACAGAATACCAGGCTGGAGATGAAGCCGGTCTTAAATCAGCCACATTCAATGTCAGCGGTGAATACGCGTACGGTTATTTGAGGGCGGAAGCTGGTATTCACAGGCTTGTGCGCATATCCCCCTTTGACAGCAATGCCCGTCGCCACACATCTTTTGCATCAATGTACGCTTTCCCGGAAATTGAAGAGGAAGATATTGAAATAAAAATCAGCGATACCGACCTGAAGGTTGATACTTTCCGGTCAGGAGGCGCCGGTGGTCAGCATGTTAACACCACTGACTCGGCCGTCCGTATAACGCATATCCCCTCCGGCATCATAGTTGCCTGCCAGTCTGAGCGGAGTCAGATCTCAAACAGGGGCACTGCGATGAAGGTGTTGCGCGCTAAACTGTATGAGCGTGAGGTAGAAGAACGCAAGGACAAAGCGTCCGAAATAGCTGCCGAAAAGAAGGAAATAGGCTGGGGAAGTCAGATTCGTTCCTATGTGCTGCATCCTTACAAAATGGTTAAAGACCTTCGTACCGGAGTTGAATCAGGTAATCCTGACGCTGTACTTGACGGCAATCTTGAGGATTTTGTGGTGGCATATCTGATGGGAGTCAGGCGCAATGTAGGGGAACTGGATTAGACTGTAATTTTGTGATTGGCATTAGCTTGAAAGCGGTCCGTTTACTTTTTCTCAAGTGGGGCGGAAAAGCAGACATTGTGTGGCAGATTAGACTTTGCTCCACACTTCGAGCACGACACAGTTGGCGTACAGCTGATATGGTAGACCTCGTTTAACATACCCATATGGGTCAGCCAGCAGATATGCCCTTTGTGCATCTCACCGCAGCTGCATTCTGTTTCTAAAGCTTCCTCGTTACCTTGATCATCAACAGCAGTCACTTCCTCTCCTTTATTCGCTTACGACAGTGGTTTGGCCACTATCGTAAGCATATCGATGAACAACTTTTATTTTTCTTTCAAAAATCATTTAAAAATTTCTGCAAAAAAACTCTTCATTGCATCCCAGGAACGCCTGTCCGCTTTTTCATTATAAGCGGCGCCTTTGCTGTTGTCATTACCAGCCGCTTTATTTGTGAAGCTGTGAACAGCATTGCTGTAGCTGATAAACTGCCAGTCAACTCCGCCGTTTCTCATCTCTTCCTGAAACGCTGCTACCTCATCAGCTTTTACAAAAGGATCGTCTGCACCATGCAGTGCTAACACTTTACCTTTAATGTTTGCAGCATCACCTGGAGTGGGTGTCGAAAGACCTCCGTGAAAACTGACAACACCCCGGATATCCGCGGCATCACGGGCAAGTTCAAGCACAGTTGTACCTCCGAAGCAGTACCCTATGGCGGCAATGCGTTGCGGATCAACGTGCTTCTGCTTCCTCAGTTCCTCCAGTCCAGCCCTTACTCTAGCCCGCATCAGTGGGCGATCATTCTTGTAGATACCGGCTGTTTTGGCCGCTTCAGATTGAGCAGAGGGGCGGATTCCCTTGCCGTAAATATCAGCAGCAAAAGCAACATAACCGAGCTTTGCCAGCATTTCAGCCCGTTGCTTCATATGCTCGTTAAGGCCTGTCCATTCATGCACTATCAAGACGCCCGGACGGGTCACCTTTGTGGCGTCATCCCACGCAAGATACCCTTGAAGAGTAGTATCACCCTGTTTGTATTCAACATTTACTGTTTTAATAGACGCTTCTGCATTGACGGACAACAAAAGCATCGCAAATATAATCAGAAGTTTTTTCATAGCAGAACTCCTTATTTAGTGTAATTCAGATGTCTGTATTATAAGCCGATTAATTGAAATGGGTAACCATTTTCTTGACCATGCATGTCGACTATGGAGACCGCTTGCATCATCTCAAAAGAGGACCAGTGCCTATCATGCCTTCTTGACACATTCCGACTGCAGCTGCATCTCACCGACACCGTCAATCCTGCAGTCAATGTCGTGATCGCCCTGTATGATACGTATGTTTTCACCTTGGTTCCAACTGACCTTAACGACCAATGATGAGCCCTTGACCTTTAGATCCTTAATAACTGCATGCGAATAACCATATATTCAGTTCATTCCTGAATATATATCGCGCGACTTTTCTTGTTACAACTATATTCAATGGCTTACAGCTTTAAGCCATAAATCGACAGGATCTTCTATCTGTCCTTGAGATTTCAGGAGTATGATACGATAATCAAAGAGGAAGTAATGATCCCGTGAAAGGAGAAATAAATGCAAAAACGTATATTGGGTAAAAGCGGTCTGGAGGTTTCCTCTCTAGGACTTGGCTGCATGGGTATGAGCTTTTCGTATGGCCCACCTAAGGACAAACAGGAGATGATCGGGCTACTCCGTACTGCAGTGGAACGTGGCATCACCTTCTTTGATACGGCTGAAGTTTACGGGCCTTTCACCAATGAAGAACTTGTCGGTGATGCTCTCTCCTCATTTAGAGATCAGGTGGTTATTGCTACCAAGTTCGGGTTTGATACCAGTGTTGACCCCCGTGCAATGAAGGGTAACGGGCCTTTACTTAACAGCAGGCCGGAACATGTCAAGGAGGTGGCTGAAGCTTCGCTCAAGAGGCTCAAAATGGATGTTATAGACCTGTTCTATCAGCATAGAGTTGATCCGGATGTGCCGATCGAAGAAGTTGCCGGAGCGGTAAAGGATTTGATCCAGGAGGGGAAGGTCAAGCACTTTGGTCTTTCTGAGGCTGGTGTCCAGACTATCCGTCGAGCCCATGCCATCCAGCCGGTAGCAACGGTCCAGAACGAATATTCGCTCTGGTTCAGACGACCTGAAGAAGGATTACTGCAGACCCTGGAAGAGTTGGGAATAGGTCTGGTGGCCTATAGTCCACTGGGGAAAGGATTCCTTACCGGAAAAATTGATGAAAGCACGACGTTTGACAGTAATGATTTCCGCACAAATCTGCCGCGATTTACAACCGAGGCCCGAAAAGCCAATCAGGCTCTGGTCAACCTGCTGGACACTATCTCAATTGAGAAAAATGCAAGTCCAGCCCAGATTGCTCTTGCCTGGCTACTGGCTCAGAAGCCATGGATCGTGCCGATTCCGGGGACAACAAAGTTGGAACGCCTGGACGAAAACATTGGTGCTGTTGCTATCGAACTCACTGCAGACGATCTCGGCAAGATTGATAACGCTGCTGCACATATTACAGTGCTAGGCGAACGGTACCCTGAAAAGCTGGAGCAAATGACAGGTCGTTGACCCACTGCATCTAATAATCAACACTAAAACAATACCAACAGGGGGATTCATCCATGTACAAGGTAAAAGCCTATTCCGCAGCCAGCGCAACATCGCAGTTTGCGTCCGACACAATACCGAGACGTGAAACAACAGAGCACGACGTACAGATAGAAATCCTTTTCTGCGGCATCTGCCACTCTGACCTGCACACAGTCCGTGACGAATGGAGCAGCATTATGCCCACCACGTACCCATGTATTCCCGGCCATGAAATCGTCGGTCGGGTTACCAAGGTTGGCGGCGAAGTAACACAGTTTAAAACAGGTGATCTGGTAGGGGTCGGCTGCATGGTCGATTCTGATCACATCTGCCCCACATGTCAGGATCATCAGGAGCAGTTCTGCCATAATGGGACCTTCACCTACAACTCTCCGGACAAGCATGGGACCGCCCCGGTTACCTACGGCGGTTACTCCGAAAGCATTGTTGTCGACGAACGCTTCGTGCTGAGCGTGCCCGGCAATCTTAATCTGGCCGGAGTGGCACCGTTACTTTGTGCCGGAATTACCACCTATTCGCCCATACGACGCTGGGGTGACATCAAAGGAAAAAAAGTTGGCATTGTGGGTCTTGGCGGTTTGGGGCACATGGGTGTCAAGTTCGCAAAAGCTTTCGGCGCTCACGTAGTTGTCTTTACTACCTCTCCAGGCAAGAAAGAGGATGCACTCCGTCTTGGTGCCCATGAGGTTATAATCTCAACCAATGGCGATGAGATGAAGAAGCACGTCGGAACTTTCAACTTCATCCTAGACACTATAGCTGCTGATCACGACATCAACGCCTACATCAATATGCTCGGCCGTGACGGCAACATCACTCTTGTTGGCGCCCCTGAGACACCGCTCCAGGTGTCAGCATTTGCACTGTTGTTCGGGCGTAAAAGCCTTTCCGGATCACTCATCGGCGGTATCGCCGAAACTCAGGAGATGCTCGACTTCTGCGGTCAGCACAACATTATCTCGGATGTCGAAATCATCCCGATTCAGCAGCTCAACGAAGCCTACGAGCGACTGATCAAGTCGGATGTTAAGTACCGCTTCTCTATAGATATGGCATCGCTCAAGGGCGAGTGAAGACGAACCAAAGGCTTGTTGCTTTGGATTGCGTACTGCGGCACACCGCAAAGCGGGTACAACGAAATGAAACGAATCCTTTTCTCTATGGTAATGTTCGGAGTCTTTTTTGTTATGGTATCTACACTTCTCGATAATAGCAGCAGCTCTGCCCAGACACGGTCGTCTCTATCACTTGAAAGTGATCAGAGATTCCCACTAAAGGTGACTAAAGGCGGATCGTTTGAACAGGTTCGCATCATGTGGGATTTCTTGTTCAACAAACCTGCTGATACCCGCCCATCAGTTGAGATCCCAGTACAGACGTTGACAAAACAGGAGTTACTGACTGCCCCGAACAATACGGTATATCGCCTTGGGCACTCAACAGTGCTTATGAAGTTACATGATACATTTTGGATCACTGATCCGATGTTCTCCGACCGTGCTTCGCCAGTCCAGTGGGCAGGCCCGCAACGTTTTCACAGGCCACCAATAACTATTGACGATTTGCCGCCAATCAAGGCGGTCATAATTTCTCACGATCATTACGACCACCTGGATCATGACTCCATCGTCAAGTTAGCCGTAAAAACGGAGTATTTTCTGACGCCACTTGGGGTGGGAGCCATTCTTGTTGGCTGGGGGGTGCCATCATTAAAAGTTAAGCAACTGGACTGGTGGCAGGAGATAGCGATTGGTGGATTACAACTTGTTGCCACACCGGCAAGGCACTTTTCCGGTCGCGGTATGTTCAATAAGAATCAAACCCAGTGGGCGTCGTGGGTTTTCCTGACTGACGACCAGCGTGTGTTCTTCAGTGGAGATTCCGGCTATTTTGACGGGTTCAAAAGGATCGGTGATAAATACGGTCCCTTTGACATAACCTTACTGGAAACCGGCGCCTACAATGCAAATTGGCCGGAAGTCCATATGCATCCAGAAGAGACCATCCAGGCGCATATCGACCTGAAAGGCAGGAATCTATTTCCTATCCACAACGGAACTTTTGATTTGTCAATGCACTCCTGGCACGATCCGCTTGACAGGATAGTTGCACTTGGCAATGCGCTAGGTATCCCGGTAGTTACTCCCGCAGTTGGTAAACCGGCGCGCATGGTTGAAGCTGCAGGTGGGCGGCGATGGTGGGAAAATCTGGATAGCCTAAAAAGCTCAGGATGTGTGAGCCGGATTTCTGATTTAAACCATATTTAGGCGGGGGTTATGACCATCGGCAACGGGCTAGATTATTCACGCATAGCTTACAAACTAACAGCAGTAACTGAATTAATCGGCTCACCAGAAGAGGCGCGTGAGTTAACACGGGACACATACAGCGGCATTCGTATCTTGCTAGAGGAATCGGCAGAGATGCTGCTGAGTGATGATAACCGGCAGGGTTACAAACTCCTGACGGTTGCCGCCTTGATGGGTAATCCTGAAGAGTGTGAGCAGATCAGCAATGACACATGGAGCGGGGCAAGGCTGATTGTTGAGGATGTTACGGGATGTCTGCTGAACGCCTGACAATGACAACATATCACCGGCACTCAGGCCGCTCTTGGAAACGGGTGCGGCTTTGCTGTCTCCCCTGCCCTTGTATGCTGTAGTTCCTTCAGCGACTTGTGAGGCGTACGGGTAGTCAAGGATTGATTCAATATCGCGGGGGTTAAGGTCGGTAAGTAGTTGAATAGCAGGGGCAGCAAAAAGATTTATTACACCACCAGCTACACCACTACAAAAAAAGCAGCTACAACCGAAATTGTAACTGCCTGTTTTCATGGAGCCGTTGGTCGGAATCGAACCGACGACCTGCTCATTACGAGTGAGCTGCTCTACCCCTGAGCCACAACGGCATTATGCTTGATATGTAACCTGCTGACATTACGGCTGTTAATTAAAAGTAATTTCACCATCTAAAAGCATCGTATCTTGCTGGCCTTTTTAGACCTTTACATCAAAACGCATCATTACGAGTGCCGCACTCTACTAGGTAAGCCAGGGTGGCGCAGAAACGCCCAAGCTTTTCTGAGCCTTGGAAGGGTGTGAAATTACCTCATAAGTATAGGCACTGTCAATGGCATAAGGCGCATTACTGTTAAATTTATGCTTTACCACCGCTCCGTTTACAGCTAGTATCGATCACTGGTTAGGTTTGCACTTTTTTCTGAAACGGCACCCCATGATTTTTCGTACACAACTGACAATAATACTTCTGTTTATCTCTGTTCTGGCTGTTCATGCAGCTCAATCTACCGGAATTACCCGACTTGGGTATGCCATCCAGATGGGTGCTTTTGCCGACGTCAAGAACGCTGAGCGCTTTACGGCTAAACTGCAGGCCAAAGGGATCGAAGCATTCTATTTCCGTAAGGATAACGGTGTGTACGCCGTGCGCTTCGGCGACTTTCCCAACAAAGAGAAGGCCCGCAATTCGGCAAAAAAGCTGGTTGCCGAGCGCCTGATTGACAGTTATTACATCGCCACCCCTAACGAAGTAGTTTTTAGCACTCCCAAGGGACCTGGACTGCAAAAGTCTCCACCTAATGAGATCCACAAACCCCACACTCCCCTTGAACCGGTTATCCCGAAAGAGGGCGTTGAAAAGCCTCAGCCTAAACCTGGCAAAGATAGTAAGGATATGGGGGGCATTGCCGCTCGTACTGCTGAGCGTTTTGTCGGTATCCCATACCGCTGGGGTGGTGACAATGTGGTTGAAGGGATGGATTGCAGTGGTTTTGTCAGGGCGGTATACAATCTCTGCGGACTCAGCATCCCAAGAACATCGCGCGACCAGTTTAAAGCCGGAGACCTTGTCACTAAGGATGATTTAAAAGATGGCGACCTGGTGTTCTTCGGTGCATCTGCTGATAAAATTAATCACGTAGGTATTTATGTCGGGGGCGGCAAGTTCGTTCACGCACCGAAACGTGGTGAAGAAATTCGTGTAACTGCGGTCAGCGAGAGTTATTTTGAGAAGCGTTTTGTCGGTGCACGAAGGTACTTTTAGTAAAGGTAATTACGCCCAGTTTCAAGGCTAACAGCTTACGGAGATTACATAAATGGCAGTCATAAAACCATTCCGGGCACTGCGCCCACCTAAAGATCTGGTCGAGAAAGTTTCAGCTCTTCCCTACGACGTTATGAATGTTGAGGAAGCATGTGCCATGGCGGCCGGAAACCCCAACAGTTTTTTGCATATATCCCGCCCTGAAATTGACCTTCCCGCAGAGTTTGACCCGCATGACGAATCCGTTTATCTGCGGGGAAAACAAAACCTGTGCGAATTCATCAAGCGCGGAGTGTTAACGCAGGACAACCACGAATGCTTCTATGTGTATCGCCAACGCATGGGCACCATTAATCAGACCGGACTGGTTGTCTGTGCCAGTGTTGACGATTACCAGTCCGGGGTCATTAAAAAACACGAGCATACCCGGGCTGATAAGGAAGAAGATCGTGTGAAACATATAGACTACCTGGACGCCAATGATGAGCCGGTATTCTACCTTTCCCGCTCCTGTGCTGAAGTTGAGGGTATTATTGAAGGGGTTACCAACGGCCCACCTGAATATGATTTTACATCGGATGACGGAGTCGGGCATACCGCCTGGATTATCGCCGACCAGCATCTCATTGACCGCCTGATTGTCCTGTTTGCGGCTATTCCAAAGCTGTACGTCGCTGATGGGCACCATCGCAGCGCTGCTGCAGGGCGCGTACGCGAACTTCGACGCGACAGCAACCCCGATCATAATGGGAATGAAGAGTATAATTCATTTTTGACTGTCGTATTCCCTGAAAACCAGCTCAATATCATGCCGTATAACCGGGTCGTCAAAGATCTTAACGGCCACACCGTTGCCGAATTCATAACCAGGGTAGAAAGCAGCTTTAAAATGTGTACCTCCACCTCCCCTGTTATTCCGTCAGAGCGCCACCACTTCGGCATGTATCTTGACGGCTGCTGGTATCATCTTTATGCGCTTCCGGCAGTTATAAACGAGAAGGACACCGTCAGCAGACTGGATGTTTCGATTTTACAGAACTCGCTTTTGTCACCGCTGCTCGGCATACACAACCCCCGGACCGACCAGAGAATCCATTTTGTCGGTGGCATACGCGGCAACGATGAACTGGTCAAGCTTGTCGACTCCGGCGAATACGCCGTAGCATTTGCCCTTCATCCGACATCCATTCGCGAGTTAATTGAGCTGGCTGATCAGGACCAGATAATGCCCCCCAAATCAACCTGGTTTGAACCAAAATTGCGCAGCGGGCTGCTCGTTCACCTGCTTTCCTGACGTCAACATTACGCTGCTGACAATAAAAAAGACCTCCCGGACTTAGAACATACGGGAGGTCTTTTTAGTTTCACAATGTGGCAAAGGCACTATCTCTTCATCGCGTCATCCATCAATTTATAAGCACAGAATTCACCACACATCGTACAGGCACCGTGGTCTGACACCGGTGAGTTGGCTCGATATTCACGCGCTTTATCAGGGTCCATTGCCAGAGCAAACTGCCCTTCCCAATCCAGTTTTTTCCGGCATTTGGCCATAGCAATATCTTTAGCCATTGCCCCTCTGACGCCCTTAGCAATATCAGCGGCATGGGCGGCAATACGGGTAGCAATGACACCATCACGGACATCCTGCGCATTCGGCAGACAGAGGTGTTCAGACGGAGTAACGTAACAAAGGAAGTCGGCTCCGGCAGCGGCTGCAATAGCTCCGCCGATGGCACAGGTTATGTGGTCATAACCTGGTGCGATATCAGTAACAAGTGGCCCCAGGACGTAGAACGGAGCACCATGGCAGAGACGTTTCTGCAGCTGGATATTGGTTTGTATCTGGTTGAGCGGCACATGGCCGGGTCCTTCAATCATGACCTGTACGCCTGCTTCCTGAGCTCGCTGGGTTAATTCGCCAAGCAGGATTAGTTCATGGATCTGAGCCCGGTCAGTCGCATCGGCCAGACACCCGGGACGAAAGCCATCACCAAGCGAAAGCGTCATGTCGTACTCTTTTGTTATCTCCAGCAGCTTGTCAAAATGTTCAAAGAGCGGATTTTCTTTATTGTTGTAACTCATCCACTCAATGGTGAAGGCTCCGCCACGCGAGACCACGTCCATGATACGCCCTTCGTTCTTCATTCGCTCAACAGTGCCGCGTGTCACACCGCAATGAACAGTAATGAAATCGACACCATCCTCCGCATGCTTGATTATACCGGCAAAGATATCGTCTACCGTCATATCGACGATGGCTTTGTTTTTAACCCGCACCGCATCTAGAGCTGCCTGATATAACGGGACACTACCGATGCAGGCACCGGTTTCGGCGATGATCGCTTTCCTGATTTCGTCCACCGGCCCACCAGTTGAAAGGTCCATAATAGCATCAGCGCCGTACTTCACAGCAATACGGGCCTTTTCCAGCTCTTTGGCAATATCAGTATCGTCAGATGAAGAGCCGATATTAGCATTAACCTTGGTACGCAGACCGGCACCCACCGGCAGCGGCGTGCCATTAGTATGCTTGATATTGTGGCAGATTACGATAGTTCCTGCGGCAATACCGTCACGGATAAATTCGGGAGGGACATCCTCTGATGCTGCGGCTATCCTCATTTTTTCGGTGATAACGCCTCGACGGGCGTATTCAAGCTGAGTCATGTAATCAATCCTTTAATAGTGGTGATGTAGAATGCAGAAGTTCTTGTGCTGCCTGAAAGTGGTTTACCGGGCTGTGCCCTTTTCCCAACGAACGGGCAGTGCGGATAGCTGTACTGATAAATATTTTTGATCGTTCAACTGCCTTCAGTAATGGTTCACCCTGTGCGAGCAGCGCCGCAATGGCCGACGCATAACTGCAGCCGGTACCGTGTGTATTGCTGGTAAAAATACGTGCTGAGCTGAAATTGTGGCACTGCTTGCCATCAAAGAGGACGTCTGTGGAGAAACGTCCGGACAGATGGCCACCTTTAATGAGGACATTGGCAGCACCTATAGCGTGTAGCTCCCTGGCTGCCTGCTCCATATCCGACTCATTCTTTATCGATCTTCCCAGAAGCCGCTCTGCTTCGGGAACATTTGGTGTAAGTAGATAAGCCATTGGCAGCAGCAGATCACAAAAGACCTGAACAGCGTCGCGCTCAAGCAGTGCGGCACCCCCCTTAGCAATCATAACCGGGTCAACTACCATCGGAATGAGCACCTTGCGCTCACCGAGGCGTTCCGCTACCGCCGAAATTATCGCCGGCGTATGTAGCATGCCAGTCTTGATGACATCAATCGGAATATCGGAAAGTACAGCGCCAAGCTGATCGCATACAAAGCTGGGCGGAAGTCCGTGGATTGAAGAGACTCCTCTGGTATTCTGGGCAGTCAGAGCGGTAATTACGCTGGCAGCGTACCCGCCAAGCAGCGTCACTGTTTTTATATCAGCCTGAATACCGGCTCCACCGCCGGAATCACTGCCGGCTATGCTTAACACTGCACCGCGCGGAAATGATAGAATACGGTTAAACAACAGTAATAGCTCCGCCGCCGCAATGTCCGGCCTGGGACTCGAAAGAACCGACGAAATTACGGCAATGGAATCCGCACCTGCCTCAATTACCCGGCAGGCGTTGTCGGCCGTTAATCCGCCTATCGCTACTATCGGGATTTTTATTCTGTCTCGAATCGACTTCAGCCCATCGACACCAGGTAGATGCGCAATAACTTTGCTCCCGGTCGGATACATCGCTCCGAAACCGATATAATCGGCGCCTTCCTGTTCTGCCCGCAATGCTTCTTCCAGATTATGCGTGGACGCTCCGATAACCTTATCCGGCCCCAGTTGCACCCTTGCATCTGCTATATCACCGTCTTCCTGTCCAAGATGCACACCATCAGCGTTCAGCTCTTTTGCAAGTTGAACGTCATCGTTAACAATAAATGTTACTCCATAGCGGGCACAGAGCCGTTTCAGCTCATTCCCAGTTGCCAGTCGATCGCCATATAGCGCACCTTTGGCACGGTACTGCAACACCGAAACTCCGCCTCTAAGCGCTTGACCAACTCTGTTCAAAAGGTCTGGGCCCTGATCGGTAATCAGATAGACACCTGAAATATCGGGCAGATGTGAGGCTTTGTTGACGACAAGTCGAAAAGGTTTGGTATCACTCACTAGTGTTCCTCGACCCTGATAAACAGGTTGGGTTCAAAACAAAAAAAACCGCACTGACATACAACATCAGGCGGCTGGATAAAGTACACATCCTGCAAGCCGCTTTCCTGCACCGGAATTACCCGGTTCAGGTGCAAAGGGTTCCCGCTGTCCTGAACGATTAAAGTTCGGAGCAGGCGGATCTCAGTTCTAATGAACTCCCCCAGGGCCTTGTCAGTTTGGTACACTACTGCAATGGGACAAAAATGTCAATCTGTACTACAGGTTCGCACAATGGATCAGAACTCAAAAAAAACAGTGGCACCAACACCAAAATCAGGACTTCCGTTACTCAATCCCCTTAGTGCATACACTTCGGTGTAGGTTCGCTCCGCAAAACGCCACACGGTTTTAAGCCTTACTTCGAGAGGCGCTGACATATCATTAAAAGGTGGCGATCCGAAACGGGCATACATTGATGTCATAAGATGTTCGTTCATACTAAAGGCAATACCGGTGTCAACTGTCAGAAAATTTTCTGCCCCGCTCACAGCATGCGAACCACCCTGAACAACATAGCGAACCTCTGTAAATGGCTGCCAGTTGCCAAACCACTTGGAAACAGCCAACCCGGCGCCGAAGTCTAATTCTCCAGTACTGAATTCCTTACTTTCAGCGGCAGTGGGAAATTTCAAGTAGAGAGTCGGGCGCAAATGCGGGGTGGCAGGACTATCCCGCAGCAGAGAATAACCACTTGTAAGAGTTATATCTCCCAGGCCATAGTCGCCGCCAAGCACTCCCCCGCCTCCCCTGCCTGTACTACTAGTCCGTTGGTACAGAAGCGGAATAGTCAGTTCCAGATCAAGACGGTCGTTTGGAAACCAATCGACTATTAGTGGGGCGGTCACATAGGTACTGATGGTTCTACTGCCGTAAGTTCCGCTGGAAACATCCAGGCCGATACCAAGGGCATATTTGGGGGCTGGCGATTCTGCAAAGGAAGGAATGGTATTAAACACAACAGTTATGATCGTAAAAATTGAGAGGAGCAATATTCGCATGAGTTATCCCTGTTTTCAACTCTACCGCCCCATTCTGCCGCCGCCGGCTCTTCCGGGCGATTGCTGACGCATCTGGGCAGGTCTGTTATTCAGCTGGCCGGCTCCATTTCCCATTCCGCCGCCAGTCCAGTCCGGTCGACCTGACTCGCTGCGCATGGAAACAGAAGCATCTTGAGTAGTATCAGTAATTTTTTGCGCCAGGATATAAACAATACCGTCGGTGCCCTGCGCCTTTGAACCGCGCACTGTGACGCTATCGCCAGTTTTTAATGTGATGCCTTTTTCAGCCCAGAAACGCTGCGGCCCCAAAATAACTTTAACGTTAGAACCGTTGCTTTCAACTTCCAACTGGGCATTACGGCGATCGTCACCGATTTGCACCGATTTAATACGCCCGGTTATAGTTGTGACGGTGTTGGCATCGTAGCCATTCTCGAGATTAAGCCCGCTCTGTTTGCCGGAGTCTTCTCCCCAGAAAGCTTGCACCGCTACTGGCGGAGAAACGAATAACACAGAGAGAAGGCATAATATTACTTTTGTCTTTTGCATGGTGATTCTCCAAAGACAAGGGGGCGCGTCCGCCCCCTTCCACAGGTACTGAATTGTTCTGGATTAAGGTGCAACGACTGTTACCACCGGTGCCACAGCGGGGGTAGTCAAGTGGCTCCCATCCTGCAGACCATTGCCATTACTCGGGCGAGTAGTTCCGCCATTAGCAGTGGTACCTGTTGTCAAAAAAGTACCGTCACGGCGTTGCGATCCAGCCGGACTGGCTGATGTTCCTGCTGCTCCTGTTTGCGTACAGACACCTGTATTAGTTCCCTGGCCCTTTGAACCGCTTTTACCACCGCGAGCTGATGCTTCACCTGCAAGAGCTATCACGCAGAGTGCTGCCAATCCCATTACCATCATCTGTTTCGTTTTCATTGTTGTATCCTCCTCGTGGGTTTTTAACTTCTTGACTTTAGATAATCCACGAGTCGTGCCAATCCTTATACAAACTATAACCACCTGTAATTGATAAGCTTTTTTCACATGCCGTCCGCCCTACTGTTGGAAACCGGTGCAAATTATGCACCTGAATAAGTTAGTTTGCACCTGTTTAATTATTACGCTTCGTCATCGCCCATAATCCCGTACTCCTTCAAACGGTACTGCAGAGTGCGGCGAGAGATTCCCAGTCGGTCAGCAGCCAGGCGACGATTACCGGCAGTTCCCTTAAGGGCTGCGGCAATAGCATCGCGCTCAACCTCTTTAAGCATCCCGACTTCAGCACCATTCTGTGTCGAGCGAATGATATCCGGCAGCTCTGAGATAGTTACTTCCCCACGTGCCAGAATTACGGCCCGCTCAATTACGTTCTGCAATTCTCGGATATTACCCGGCCAACCGTAGGAACAGAGCGCTTTCATAGCAACCGTGTTAATACCTGACAGCTTTTTGCCCATATTGCGAGCGTGCAGACGGACAAAGAAAGTTGCCAGATCATCCACTGCATCGCGGCGATCACGCAGCGGAGGAAGTGTAATCGGAAAAACATTCAAGCGGTAGTAAAGATCTTCACGGAAGCGCCCTGCATCAGCCTCTTTACCAAGATCACGATTGGATGCTGCCAGCACCCTCACATTGGCGCGCATCTCTTTATTCCCGCCCACCCGCTCAAAACTTCGCTCCTGTAGAACACGCAACAACTTGGCCTGCATTGCCAGAGGCATTTCACCGATTTCATCCAGCATAATTGTTCCACCGGCAGCCATTTCGAATTTCCCCTGCCTGGCAGTAGAAGCTCCGGTGAAAGCACCCCGTTCGTGACCGAACAGCTCACTTTCGAGTAAATTTTCCGGAATAGCAGCACAATTTACGGCGATAAAAGGGCCGGCTTTACGGGCGCTGGTAAGATGGATATACCTTGCCATCAGCTCTTTACCGGTACCACTCTCTCCGCCTATCAGTACTGTCGCTTCCGTGGCAGCGACTTCACCGGCCAGGCGACGCACCTCATGCATTGCCTGACCGGCAAAGACAATTTCAAGTGGAGGCAAACCGGCCAGATCGGCCGCATCAAGCGCCACCATCCTCCGTTCTCTGCGATGCAGTTCCAGTAAACGTTGTACCAGCATCCGCAGGGCCTCAGGATCTTTGAGTGGTTTGGTGAGGAAATCACTGACACCCTCTTTTATAGCAGTCACAGCTTCTTCGACCGTACCAAAAGCGGTAATAAGGACAAAAGGCGGGGCGGCAGAATCCGATCTGCTGGCACGAAAAAACTCTATGCCACCCATATTCGGCATTTTTAGATCGGTCAGTACCAGGTCAAAGGATTCACGCCTCAGCGTGGCCAGACCTTCAACACCATCACCGACCTGCCTCACCTCATGACCGACATCTTCAAGAATCGCCGCCATTAGTCCGCGAAAGGTCGGGTCATCTTCAACTATTAATATTCGTCCTGTCAGCATACATCTCCATCCTTTTCCGCCAGTGGCAATCTGACCGTAAAGATCGCCCCGCCACCAGACACCTCGCCGACTGAAATATCCCCGCCGCAGGAATCAATTATTTTTTTACAAACAGCCAGCCCCAATCCGGCACCACGGGCCTTACTTGTACGAAATGGTTCAAACAGTAATGGAAGCATTGCGGCAGAAATGCCTGAGCCGTTGTCCGCTATACTGAGTTTCGACCACGTACCATCCTGCACTCCGGAGATAGTGATCTGACTGTCACCTGGAGCAGCCTGTAGAGCATTGGTAATCAAGTTAAGCAGAATACGCCTGGCACCATCTTCCGGACAGAGTACCGTAATGTCGGCCTGAACCGTACAGGTTATTCTCACTCTTGATTCTGCTGCCTGCGGAGCCAGTAATTCAATTACGGAGGCCGCAACTTCGGCCAGGCGGCATACTGCAACCGGCATCGGCTCAGAACGCGTATACAGCAGGATATCACTAACAAGGGTTTCCATACGCCTTGTTTCTTCGACAATCAAACGCGCATAATTTCGTTCTCTGCCTTCCGGAAGACGTTCCTCCAGAAGCTGCCCGTATCCTTTAATTCCGGCTAAAGGGTTGCGTACCTCATGGGCCAACACCGCACCGACTTCACCCAGACGCGCAAGTTCATTCTGCCGAGCAAGCTGTTTTTCATGAACATCCTGACGCTGCAGCAACCAGAAGACAGATCCACCCAGCAGCCAGCCTAGTGTCAGCAATGAAAATATCATGGCTATAGCAAAACGTGCCCTGCGCATAACTGCTTCGGAGCGCCAGGTATGAAGCGCTATACGCAGCACGAAGGTCTTCCCTGACAGATGGAAAGGTGCCTGGAATTCATATATCTGCTCGCCTGTACCGAGGCGAATCCGATTTTCTGCATAGTTTCCGGTTGTCACTACATTTAGATAGCGGATATCACCTACGTCATTGCCTGTCAAATCAGGATTGCTGTGATAAAAGATCTTGCCGGATGATTCGATGAGCATGGCGTAGGCAATTTCGTTGGTGTGAAATGATGCCAGTGATTTTAAGGAAGTATCGCGACCGGCCATTCCTTCCATTGCCGATGCAATAGTCAACGCAAGTCCGCGTAGATTATCGTCGGCAACAGGCGCAGCGGTAAGATAGTTCCGTACGGCAACAAAGGAGAGCACGATAGTAAGAATTATCGCTATGATCAAAGTCAATAGGGCAATACTACGTCGCGGCATTAGTGTTATTTTCCCTTTATAACCTTATCAAATAAGATTTACTGCAACCAGGTTTGACAGGACGGACCATTAATCACCTGTTTATCTGGATTTTTTATCCGCCTTGGAAAACCTACCGCCTGCAGTCATCGGATCGCCTTTGTAGCCAAGTGCCTTCCAATCCATACGCGTTCCCCCAGCATGGCACTCTCCGCATTGAAGTGCCTCTTCTTTTGGGGCGACCTCATGACTTAGAGAAAAATAGGAGGCCGTTTTTACAAATTGATATTTCCCGCTGTATGGGAGTCCTGATCCATCCGCCCCCCCTAAAAGTGCTTTTTCCCAGTTATAGTCAACCCAGAACGACTTGTAGTGTTGAAATATACTCAGATATTTGTAGGTTGAATCCATCGGGAGATCACCCTGAAACAGTTTATACGGATATATTCTGGCGGAGGTATCTTGGATGCCTCCCACAGGTTTGGTAATAACAACCGGCTTGGATGGGTCCTTGATGACCTGTCCTTTCATGTAATGATCAATAGTGCCATTATACCAGGCATACACAGGCTTTTCATTCATTCCCCACACAAAACGCCCCATCTTTTTAACGTAAACTTCTTTGTCAAACTGCTCTTCCATCTTGAGATCCTTGCCGGCATCAGACCAGTACCATTCCATCTTTGTTGCCTGTGAACGGGCAAAATAAGGGATGTGACAGGTCTGGCAGGCGACAGAACCTGCATGTTTCGCAATAATGGCACTGTTCTTCGATTTTAGATGTGGGGCTTTGGCACCACTATGGCAATTTTCACAATTGACTCGTTCGTCATAATGAGCAGTCATGCTGGAAGCACCTGCAATTTTGTGATTCTTTGTTGTATGGCAGGCCTGACAGGCCATATCCTCACCGCCGCTCGATTTGGCGCCCATATGAACGTCAAATTTGCGATCCTTTTTCTCCAGAGTTGATTCAATTCCTGGAATTTTAACAGAATCGGCACCGCCACCATAATAATGGCATGAACCGCAGTTGTTGCGCGTGGGGACACCAACACTTTGGGCTGCCAGCTCAAGATTTAAAGTACCTTTTTCAATGGCTTTCTTGTCGACATTCCCGCCGATACCTTTTGCATAATTTCCCTTCAGGGCATGGCAGACGAGGCAATCGACCTTTCCTGTATCACTGAAGTCAAATTTAGTGCCAGTCCAGCCATATCCGGCGTGACATTTTGAGCATTGCTCATGCACAACTCCGTCTTTACCACCTTCTATTGAGGTACAGACAGCATTAAGCATATTTGCCTTACCGTATTCTTCAGTGCTATTCTCTTTACCCTTCAGATGATTGGGGCTGCCTTTCCACTTCCAATGGGCTGTCTTGATAAAATCTCCGGCCTGCTTTGCATGGCATTGCAGGCAAACCCTGGTGACCTCTTCACCGGTTTTAAATGGCCCCTTAACAAGTGGCGAGTGATCGGTAGCAGCAAATGCTGAAAAATTGCCAAACAGACAGAGCAGCACAGATGTCATTACTATTGAACAAGCCGGTCTCATATATTTCCTTTTTTTGAGGTTGAGTTAATCAGATCTACATCTATTTTGGGTTATTTAATAATCACTTAATCACTTAGTATCAATTTCACTGGTAATATATTCCAGAGGCAGTTCGCACTCTGTGGGTATTTGAAATGGGATGGGATAGCGTATTCCAGCCTTATGGGTAGCTGCAAGTCCTTCAGCAGTTCGTTCCAGCCACGCTGAGGGAATCCCTATGATCATTTCGTGGTCTTGAGCCATGGCAAAGCGCCGGTCACCCACACAGGGGATTTCAATTGTGGGCGCTGCAGTCAGAAAAACCTGAGCAACAGCTCGGGAGCAGACACCTGCATCTCCCGATGATTTCATGACAAACTCTCCGCCTTGATGGTAAAGAAAAGCCTGTACAAACCGCATAGCCTGGGCAGAATTGACATACAGCACGACTAAGTCAGGAGTAATTCCATTAAAAGAGCGTACCAGCGGGTATGTCAACACGCCGGCAACACCCGGTTCAACACGAGGCATCATCATCTGCATTGCAGCCGCTGCTTCCTTGGTCTCCTGGTATATACCGGCATTTACAGTACCATCCATAACACGTTGAGGAGCGGCAATCATACCGGTACAGGCTGCCCCAAGTGCGCAGTGACTGGTTTCAGAGTCTGTCCAGGTTGACCATGAATACATTCGGCTATAGGCAATCTGCTGGCATATTGTCAATCGTTTGCCACGCACCCTGATTTTCAGCCCCTCAACAGAAGCAATGTCCCGCACCAGATTTACTCCGACAGGCTGGGTAGACGGGTTAATTGTCTCCTTTACTACCGACAGAAAATGTTCCATAAAAACCTCCGGGGAAAGTTATTTTCATATCCAAGCCACACCTAGTGTTGCATCTTTTAAAATATGAACCTTTTGCCGACATAACGATCTTTAATACCCGCCAGATACTTACCAATTCCCATATGCCTGGCGAGGAGATCAAAGCCATAATTGAAATAGGTATGAGTATAGGGGGATCGGTTGCTCTGTAGCGCGTGAACTACCATTTTCATAGAATGTCCTTCCGTGCATTCATACTATACTTCTATGTTCTGTTCTCCCGAGACAATGCCTACTTCTTTTTCCTTCCCGCCACCGGAAACGGCCAGTGCCTTCTGACCGACCAGCGCCTGAGCCACCTTGCAGCGGGCACTGGCCAGGAGACGTTGAACTGTGCCGCGAGACACTCCCATAGAAAGGCCAGCTTCAATCTGGCTTTTTCCCTTTCCGTCGCACTGATGCAGCGCTTCCAGCTCTTCATGACCAAGATGAATGACTTCCATATCCTTAAGCGGCGTTCCGGCCGGCTTATAAACGGCTGAATATCCGGCACGGTGAGGGCAGGAACAATTTATCTGTTTACGCGGCCTAGCCATGATTAGTGTGAACAACCATGATCATTGCCGTGCCCACCGCAAGTATGCCCAGGCTGGTATTCCGGAAGCGTTCCGAGCTTTAAAAAGTCTATATTTACAGCTATTGAACCGACTTGAGCCTTAAACACCCTTATACCAGAACGATTAAGTTTTTGCAGAGCACCACCCCCAATACCACCGACTACAATCGCATCTACAGCATGTCCGCCAAGTCCTGCTATCGGGTTGCAGGCTCCATGCTCGTGAATCTGGTCGCTATTTTTAATCGATGTAACCTCGCTGGTAATCATATCCACGACAACGAACCCTGGTGCAGAACCAAAATGTCCAAACACCGCACTCTCCATCCCATGATTCTCGGCAACCGGAAAACAAACTTTCATTGTTAACCCCCCTCATTATTTTGTGTCTATGCACAGAATATAATCCTTTTATATGAATGTCAATATGTTTGACTGGAAATGAAATCAAACCTGATTACGAACATAATTATGATTGACGGAACGAAAAAAGCCATCTTCCTCAAGAGGATAGATAGCTTTTTTCGTTTGCTGTTTGCAAGACTACTTTACACAGGTACCGGATTTGATCTGGGTGCGGATGCCGGACTTGCTCTGGGTTTGGGTGGCCGCGAAGGCGGTCATGCTGAGGGATAAAACAACGAGAGCGGCGGTTGCTACGATAACAAGCTTTTTCATGGTGAGACTCCTTCTTGTGGTTAGATAGTCAATCTGGCATTATAAGAGCAGAAGGCGTGCCGGGTTTATAACTAACTGAATTAGCTCACCATTAGAGCGAATATCACAATATCACGACTCATATTTAGTGCATAATTTGCACCTGATCTGCGATTATTGCACACCATTGTGAAACTCAAAACGCCATATTTCCGGCTATGATAGTATATAGTCCAAAAGCTACCAGCGTGCCGCCGGATGCATAGCGCAGAATTTTTTCGTGTTTAAGCATACCTTTGATTTTGTTCTGCAGCAGTTGCGATGAATAACCAACAATCAACATGGGTATCGCCAAACCAAGAGAATAAAAACCGAGAAGTATTATCCCAGTGGACAATTGTCCGCTGGTACCGACCATGGTTAAAGTTGAAGAGAGAAACGGTCCGACACATGGAACCCAGATGACACCGAGTGACATGCCGAGGATCAGCCCGCCGATGCGTCCCTCTCCTTTAACATGGATGTTGGATAGTTTGTAGAAACGCTTAAAAATACTCAGATCAAAGATCACCATCAAACCCATTATAACAATAACAATAGAACCGGCAATTTCGATATAACGTGTTTTGCCGATCATCATCATCCCAAAGAGTGACGAAATGGCCCCCATCGCCATGAAGGACAGTGCAAGTCCGGTAACGACAATTATCGGGCGGAGACGATCGTTACGCTCCGCACCAGCCATGACTATCGGTATAACCGGCAGAACGCATGGCGAGAGCACACTGGCCAACCCCGCTCCAATTGCCATCATGACATTGATAATGCTGAATTCCATTATTTAAGGCCATCCAGAGCAGAAGAAATGGCTTCGATATTCTGGATTCCAGGTGAGAAAACCCTGCTAATTTTGCCGGCACTATCAACCAGCACCAGAGACGGCAGGCTTCTAACTCCGTAATCGTTGAAAGCCTTCTGGTCATTCTGGTTCATGGCATTAACGCTGGCAATATTGAAGCTGCCCTTACGCTGTTCCGTCAATTTATCCAGTATCGATTTCTGGGATTTACATGGCCCGCCGTATGGATTCTGAAAAAAAACCAGCGTAGGCTTTCCGTTCGAACTGATTGTTTTCTTTAACTCTGGCGTACTTAAAGGGGCGAGCGGATTTGCTGCAATGGCTATTGTAGCCGCTGTGAGCAGGGATGCTGTGATTAATACAATTATGCGGTTTTTCATGGTGATGCTCCTTTGACAAAATCTGGAATTTGAAAACACAAAATGGAGGTATGAAGCAAAACAGTCGATGTTTAATAGATAGTTACAGCGGGTTCAATCAACCAAGCATATTATGCTTACCATATATATGGAAGTCAATACTTTTTAACTTCCTAATCGGCTTAATCCGTCGTGTTTAAATTATTTTTTCTCTCTCTGTCCGTGGCCGCCACCCCAGAGAGAGCTGTCCATAAACTGCCTCCGCAGATTTTCTTCCGGATTCTGTTCGTAGAATTCATCTTCGGCAAATGAAAAGCGATACTCAGCAATATAGTTAAGCAGCACTTGATAAGCAGCGTTCACGTCTCTGATTTTCTCATCGTCTCCACCATCGCCACTGTCAGGATGATACCGTTTAACCAACTCCCGGTGACGGCTTTTGATTTCTCCGATGGTAGACCTTTCACGCAGGCCCAAAACCACAAGTGATTCCTGTAATTCTTCATAGGTCATCGCTTTATACCCATTACCTGAACTACAGATGCCAGGCCGGTATGTCCACTGCCTTCACGGACATTTCTTTCTATTTGCACGGCATGAACAAACTCCAGGCCGGCAAGCTCACGCTGCAGTTCCTCCAGAGACATCAGCATATCAATAGATTGCGGGCCGCCTGTGCCGTAAGCAAGTTGCTCTTTGCTGAACGCCTCCAGCACAAAAACACCACCTGGCTTTAGTCCACTCACCACCCGCTGATAAAGTGGAATACGTATTGCTGAAGGAAGATGACAATAACAGGAGATAATGCCGTCCCAGCTCTCCGTTTTGATCTCGAACAGGCTCAAATCTTCATGAATAGTCGAAATAACTACACCACGTTCCTTTGCCAGCTCCTCCGCTTTACGCAGACCGACGTCCGACCCGTCAACTCCGGTCACCTGACACCCTAAAGATGCAAGGTAGACGGCGTTTCTTCCCTCACCCTCGGCAAGAGACAAGATCTTACCAAGCGGAATTTCTGCTGCAACCGAGACAAGAAAATCATTGGGGGCTGTCCCGTAGGCAAATCCAGGTTCACTGTATCGTTCATTCCAGTCCATCTACTCCTCCAACTTTCAGATTGTTTTTTTCTCCGATAATGCGACCATCACTGACTTCCAGGATTTTATCGAAGTTTTCCACCATGCGGTGATCGTGAGTAACTACCATAATGGCGGAATTATTTTCCACCGCCAGTTTTTTTAATAGATCCATGACATTTTTTCCATTTTCCGTATCGAGCGCCGCGGTCGGTTCATCGGCCAGAATCACCTTCGGTTTATTGGCCAGCGCCCTGGCAATGGCAACACGCTGAGATTCACCTCCGGAAAGTGCGCTGGGGTAATTGTTGACACGGTGTCCTAGGTTTAGTGCATTAAGCAATTCAACGGAGCGCTTTTTTGCAGCATTCCGCGTCAGGCCATTTATCTCCAGTGCCACCATCACATTTTCCTGGGCAGTCAAAAACGGTATCAGGTTATGAGCCTGAAAAATAAAACCAAGCTTTTCCCGCCGCAGCCGTTTCAGATCGATGCCGCTGTGCCAACCGCTATTGGCAACCGTAATACCGTCGATAACAACCGTGCCATGCGTCGGCTCATTAATCAGTCCGATACAGGTAAGCAGCGTAGTTTTTCCTGAACCTGAGGGGCCAAGAATGGCGACAAGTTCTCCAGGTCTAACTTTGAAACTTGCTTCTTGCAGTGCAGTTACGACTGTTTCGCCTTTTCCGTAGATTTTAGTCAAATTATCCACTTCTATCGCATACATTCCATCACCCTCCTAACGCTTCGGCAGGCTCTACCTTAAGTGCTTTTCGTATGCCCACAAAGCTGGAAATAATGCAGATTGCCATAACAATAACAAAAAGTATTTGCAGATCCAACGCTTCCAAAACGATCCTACGGGGAAATTTTTCGTACGTCAGCAAAATCACTACATAACCGATACCGTAGGCAAGCACCCCCATTAGCAGCGATTGTTGCAGTATCATACCGATAATCACCCGATTCTGCGCACCGATTAATTTCAGCGTGGCAATTACCCTGATTTTGTCGAGTGTCGAGGTATAAATAATCAATGAGATGATGACCCCGGATATTATCAACAGGATAACTCTAAACAAACCCAACTGCATTCTCGCCTTTTCAATCATTCCCTTGGCTAGTATATCAGTTTGCTCTGCGTCAGATATCGCTCGCAGGTGGTTCCAACGCTGAATTCTTTCCTGTACCGCCTTAAGATCCACACCGGAAGCCAGTTTCACCATAACCGTATTGACAGTGTGGGTGGATTCCGTCGCAGCGATGAGTTTCTGCTTGAGAAGCTCCGCCTGCTGGGCCGTTATTGATTTATTTGCGTCAACGCCGGCCCCTGTCTGTGAGCGTTCATTCCTAATCGCGCTGTTGCTTTTTTTGAATTGAATCACCTGAGCATCGGCAAGGGTTACATACGCAACCGGGTCGCCACCTGAAGAAACTATATTTTCCGATATGCCGACAACTGTGTACTCATTCTGACCCAATCTGATTTTCTCACCAAGGTCTATCTTCATAGACTTGGCAACTACCATTTCGTAATGTTTCTGCTGGATATTCCTACCGAAAAGAATCTTTGACGGGCCACCGAAACTGTCCAGTCGATAACCGATAAGGAAAAAACGGAACGGTTTTCCGCTGCGTTCGATCTGAATAGTTTGAAAGGCGAGTGGAGAAACGGCTGCGACGCCGGGAATCACAGCTATCCGGTAGCTGCTTTCTTCAGGAATACGTGAACTTTCAGCAAAAGGACCGTTTGTCTCCTGCTGAACAACCCAAATATCAGCCCCGTTTGCTCGCAATATCGCCAAAGCATCGGCTATCAGCCCACGATAGATACCACCCATACTGATAACAACCCCAAGAAGGAGCCCGAGTCCTATCGATGTCAGCACAAACCTGCCACGGTGATAGCGAATATCCCTGATGGCTAGATTCATTTTACTCTAACCTTCATACCGTCATGAAATTTTACCATTAGCGACGGAGCGGCAACGGCAACCTTCTCGCTACCGTCAAGTCCTCCGGTAATCTCGGTAAAACTGTTCCTATCTATGAGCCCGATGGTAACCTTCTTATATTTGAGCGCACCGTTTTCGACAATCCACACGCCTTGATTTTTGTCGTTAGTGACCAGTGCTGAAGAGGGGAGGGAAAGGACAGACTTTTTTGCTTCGGTCGTAATGTAAACCTCAGACTGTTCTCCAAGGCGGAAGTTTTTTAACGGTGGCATGAAAGCCACGTCAACCTGAAGCTCTTCGGTAACGCGATCGCTCTGACTGCCGACACGGGCCACCTGACCGGCCCACTGTTCACCAGGTGAGGAGCGTAACAAGATGACGGCTTTCTTGCCAGCTGTTACTCCTTTCACCCGAGATTCGTCCACATTGGCCTTAACCCAGACAGTTCGAGGATCGGCCAGAGTAAAAATAATCTGGCCAGGCGTTGCTGTAGCTCCGTTTTCAAGATCACGGGTAATAATAACTCCATCATACGGAGCATACAGACGGGTATCAGCAACCTTGCTGCGGGCAAATCCAAGAAGTGCCCGATTGGCAGCCTGTTCCATCTGAACCGCTTCCATTGCAGCAGAACTGCGTGCAACATCTTCTCTGGCGACCTGAAATATGTTCTCGTACTGTTCTGCCTCCTGCTTGGAAACCATGCCGTCATCCAGAAGTGATTTAAAACGCCGGGTATTGTTCTCCGCCAGGATCAGATTGGCCCTGGCTTTCTGCAGATTGGCCTTTTCAACGTTCAGATTTGCACCCGACTTGCTGACACCTGCTTCAGATTGCTGCTGCTGTTGCAGCAGGTCATCACTTTCCAGTGTGGCTAGCAGTTGGCCGCGAGTGACATGATCACCCTGATCAGCATACAACGCCACTATCCGGCCGGTAATTTTACTGGAAACACCAACCACGACCTTGGCCTCAACAGTTCCGTTGCCGTAAACTTGTGCAGACAGGTCACGTTTCTCAACAGTTAATAACGAAATTTTTGGCGAGGCAAGAAGCGTAAATTTGAAGGAGACTGTTACAGCCACAACTATGAAGATCCCGATCAGAAATTTTTTATTAGTTAACATACTCAGTAGCTCCCATGTGTCAATTCCGTTTTCATTCTTGCTAATCCTGGTCAGTCAGATAAAGCAATAAAGGGACAGGCGGGGTAATATGTGATGATACGTTCACATCGATAGTAAAAAAAATCAACGCACCATATTCAGAAAATTCAACCAAAGCTTCTTAGCCTCGCCTGTCATATCGCAATTTAATGCTGTGCAGCGAAGGGCTGTAAACTGGATCATACCCAGCAGAGTCAGGGCAGTTTCCCTTGGTGAAATCTGCTGCCTCAGATCGCCCTCCTTTATGCCTGCAGCGAGCACACCGGTAATCGTTTCTACATAAGCGCTGATTCGCTCTGTCATTACCTTGGCCAATACAGGATGCCCTAGCTGTATATCGTCTGAAAAAGCAAAGCGTGGGACTCCCGGGTACTCCGCAATGAATTTAATGTGTGAAAAAAAGATCGTCTCCAACTTGTCCAGCGGTGTCCGACTGCCTGCTGCGGTCGTAGCAGCTGCGCCCATAACGGAACTGCCGACAAAATCTGCAAGAGCCAGTAAAATAGCGTCCTTGCCATCGAAATGCCGATAGATATTAGCCTCACTCATGCCGGCTGAATCGGCAATTGAGCAGATCGTAAGGGCACGGACGCCTTTTTTGCCAACGACATCAAGGGCCGCCTGGATTATCTCCTCCTTACGGACTCGCGTACTTTTTTTTTCCATTAATGCCACCTTGTGTGAATACTTATTCGCATAATATTCAGGTTTACATATACAGTCAAGTGATTATTTGATGCAGTGATATTTAGCAGATATCAAAAAAGTTGCCGTAGCAACCTTCATAAATATTCACCCATAGCAACAAATCCACTCACTCCAACAGCAAACGGAACGAAGTCCCTACCTCGGCCGAACTCCTTACGGAAACCGTGCCGCCATGAGCCGTGACAAGCTCCTGCACAATTGCCAACCCCAAACCCAGACCCCCGTTTTTCCCTTTGTAGAAGCGCTCAAAAACATGTGGCAGTTCATTTTCCGGAATGCCACAACCGTTATCGGTAATTTCCAGACAGACGCGTTCACCTTCGGCAGATGCGATGATCACAACCCTGCCACAAGCAGCAATTGCCCTGATACTGTTACTGACCAGATTGATAATAATCTGGCTGAGTCTATCTGGGTCGGCATTAAGACAAAGTGATTCAGGGCAATCAAGCAACATCACACCGTGCTTATCAGCAATAATTCGATCAAAACGCCCGATAATAGTTGCAAGATATGGTTTCAGTAAAAAGGTCTCCTTGTGCAGGCTCAAAGTGCTTGCCTCTGCCCGGGACAATTCGTCAACACCATCCATAATTGCGGTCAGGCGACGCGCCTCATCATGCAGTGACTGGAGAGCACTCCGATCGGTCGGCAATACACTATCCAGCATTCCTTCAAGCTCACCGGAAATTATCGCCAATGGAGTGCGAAGTTCGTGTGCGGCGTTGGACAGCAGGTTACGACGCAGCTTTTCCTGAGCTTCCAGACGTATAGCCATGCTGTTAAAACTCTGCGACAAACGGCCGATCTCATCATCTCCGGCGGTTTTGACGCGGCGGGACATTTCCCCCCTGGCGATGTCATCTGAAGCATCAACAAGTTCGAGAATCGGGCGGGTGAGCCTCCTGGAAGCTATAATTCCAGCGAAGATCGAGATCAGCCCCAAAATTGTGACAGAAATAAGCAGCACCTTGTTAGAAGAATGGATAAAATAATCCTCTTTGATCTGATCGAGTATTCGTGCATCGAGGTGTCCGATTTCTTCCCCACGCAGATAAAGAGGATATTGAACCGAGATACCATGTATAGATCCGGAATCGTATCCGGTTGCCTCCAGAACACGCTTGCGCATCAGCGGAGTCATCGCCGCTATAGCCTGCTCCGAATCGATCACCGGATGGCCGGCACCATCAAACAGGCGCACCTCAACGCCAAGCTGAAGAGCCCATCCAAGATCCGTGGCAAGCGCATTGCGTTGCCACCCGGAATTAACGTCATAACCTCCCTCAAGAAGCGCTACCACACGCTGAACCCGATCCTGCGATTCACCGTCCAGATATTTGGCAAAGTCACGCATTATGAGTTCGCGCAGCACAATTGCAGAGGAAAGGGCTATGGCAGAAATCAGAACAAACAGCAGTAGAAATTTGCAGCGCAGACTACAGCGCATCGCGTTCTCCCGCAAACAGGTAACCAACGCCATATACAGTTTTAAGGTACTTTGGATTGCGGGGATCTTTTTCAATTTTCTGGCGGAGATTTTTGATGTGGGCGTCAATACTGCGATCATAACCGTCAAATTGATATCCGAGAGCACGGGATACCAGTTCATCACGGGTAAAAGTTCTGCCGGGAAATGAAGCGAGAGTGAGGAGAAGCTTAAACTCGGTCGGAGTAACCGAAATAACGTGACTTTCAATGGCTATCTGGTGGCGAAGACTATCTAGAACCAGTGCGCCTCCATTGCAAGACAAAAGACTATCAGGTGCTGAGGTATTACGCTCATAGCGTTTCAACACGGCTCTCAGGCGGCACACCAGCTCACGCGGGCTGGCCGGTTTGACCATGTAATCGTCGGCTCCGAGAGCAAAACCAGCAATACGTTCTTCTTCAGATGATTTTGCTGTCAGCATGATAACGGGGAAATCACCAAGCTCTTTTAAACTCTGGCACAACTCTTCGCCACTGCCATCCGGAAGGCCAAGATCAAGAATCACGGCCAGCGGAAGTTCTGCTTCGGCTTTTTGCAGAGCCTCACTGACAGTAGTTGCAAGGGTCGTTCTATAGTCAGCCCCTTCCAGATAGGCCTTCACAATCCTGGCGAGCTTGGTATCATCTTCAACAATCAGGACAGGAGGGAGCACTTGAACCTCAATCCAGTGAGCGGATGCGACCGGAGCGTTTGTCGATCATGACCCGATCAATGATTTTGCCGTCTTTATCGAGAATTTCAGCTCTGAAACCCCATTTCTTTTCGATGACCCCGGAAACGCTAAATTCCTGGCCGGTGAAATGACTCAGGAGAAGAGTGCGAGCCTCCAAAGCTGTCGCCACAGGCTGGCTGGCACCGTACCAGTCGCCGCGACGTTTGCCACAACGACCCCTCATCTCCGGCCTGCATGCCCCTTCCCCTCCCCTGCACCACGATGGACCGCTGTCGCAGTCTTTTTTCCCAACGTGCTGCCGACAGTTCTTTCCTTCACCTGCACCAATCTCAGTTTGAGTGGCTGCGACAGGTTGTGCCGCCAGCAAAAGCACAAACAGCAGTGATGAAAAAAGGAACTGTTTCATTTTCTAAACTCCATAAAACAGTGCCCGTAACTTGAAGCTGCCGGGCACTCTCCAGATTACTGTTTACCGCAGGGACCACTGTTGCAGCCGCCGTTGCCTTTACCACAGCCACCCATACCTTTTTTATCCACTCCGCCACCTCTCTGGCCGCACTCACCATCGCTCTTGCCAACAGGAAGACCACTCAGGGTACGGATGTCCTGAATTTTTGTCTGAATAATCCTGATTTCGGCTTGAAGAGCAGCGATTTTTGCCGTATCAGGAGTGGCCTTCAGGTTTTCACGCTGCGCTTCAAAACGTTTGGTCATCATTTCCTGGCGCATATCAATAGTGTCGGCCTGAAACTTACGAAACTGATCAGTAGGTACGGCAGCCTGCTGGGCACAATCACCACACCCTCCACCCATACCGTTTTTAAAACTGGCATCTGCGCTGCTAAACATGGTAACCGCCAATACGAGAACTATTGCTGCTACGGACACTTTTTTCATTTTACTTCCCCCTTTAATGTGTAATTGATGGTTTCACTTTATACGAATGATTAGAAGATTGTATGAAGGAATTGTGAACAATTGTGAAGACACTTTTTTCCGTTACCTACTTACATCTGCAGAAAGCAGAATAATGGATTCCAGTTCATTGGCCTCAGCGTCTGTAAGCGTTACAGGCAGCATCCTGGATCCCGGCCTTATCTCTCGAGGATTTTTCAGCCAGTCTTTCAGGTTTTTAGCACTCCAGGCTTCATTATTACGAAAAGTCTTCGGATAATATTCAGAAAACAGTCCGGATAGATTTGGCCCGATTTCACCGGTTCCAATTGCGCCGGACCGAAGACTCAGCAAACGGTGACAACTGCCGCATTTAGTTGAAAATACATCCGTGTTCTTTTTACCGGAATTATTGAAATGCACCCTAACTGGTGCTGTTTCATCTGTGTTACGTCCCTGGGAACCGGCTAAAACAACATTTACAAGAGTGGTTACCCGCTCTTCATCAAGAGCGAAATTCGGCATATGTGCCACCGGGTGGCGGATCGATGTCGCAAGCTCCCCGGCGGTTTTTCTGGTTGCAGCAGCATCAAGGTTCACCGCAGTACGGTTCCCGCGTCCGGCACTGACATGACAGCGCCGGCAGGCGAGTTGATTCATCAGCTGCTCACCTTCTTTTATCTGCGCCGCATTACCGAGAGTAAAACGGGCATATTTCCCCGCGCGTAACCCGGCATGGGCAATGTTCTTGCGTTCTGACTCCGGATTGCCCCGATGGCAGTGACTGCAGCTGCCGAGTTCCACATAATGTGAAGGATGGCAGGGGAGGCAGAGCTGACGAGACGGCGCTCCCCACGCTGGCAGGGCCGAAACAAGCGTGATAACAATTAAAAGACCAGAGACCAATTGGCCCCCCTGAAAAACATTGCCACGAATGTCAAAGCTACAATAACGATAGCCAATATTATCGTAACCGTTGAAACTGTCTTCTGCTGGTGGGGAAACCAGTGCCCCCGCTGAATATGTGTGCCGGCAGGCAGCCATGGCAGCAGTAAAAACAGACAACCCAACAGCATGGCCGGATAGATCATCAAGCGCGACCAACTGACCAGCTCCTGAATCCAGAGCAGAAACCAGGCGGATTTTGCCGGGTTCGGGGTTACAGCGGGATTGGCCTGTTCTTGGAGCGGTACCGGAATTATTGCAGCCAGCAACAGGAGTGACGCCAACATCGTGCCCATGGAACGGGTTATAAGTTTAAAAAAATGAGGGGAGCTTTTAACATATCCGCTTTTCATAAATATGGCAGAACCCCCTTGTTTTTTCTAACTCGATAGAAGTGCAACAGCGAAAGTGCCATCACTCCCAGCGGGATAATAACAATATGGAGTGCATAAAAACGAAGCAGAGACAACCCCTGCCCGACACCATCCGGCACAAGTAGAGAGCGGAAAAATGATCCGAACGGCAGCGTAGCCAGTAGTTCCATACCGGTCTGCGTAGCCCAGAAAGCCAACTGATCAAATGGGAGAAGGTAACCGGTATATGCTTCAAACAGCGCAAGAAACAGCAGCAGGCAGCCGATTACCCAATTAAGCTGCCTTGGGTGCTGGTAGGCCCCGGTCAGGATCACCCGCAGAGTGTGCAGCAGTATCAGCACCAGCAATGTGTGAGATGTCAGGCGGTGCAGGCCTCGTAGATACTTGCCACCCCAGACCGAAGACTCCAGGAACAGCACCGAACTGAATGCCCTTTCCGGTGTAGGCTGATAGTAAATAAGCAGCAGCATACCACTGGCAAGCATCATCAAAAAGGCGGCGAAAGCGAGTCCTCCCAGGCAGAAAGTATATCCGAAGCGAAGGTTACGCTCCAGAACCACACGGGGAAAGAGATGTTTGAGAAAATCAGTGATCATGGCTGATTATATATCACAGTTATCAGGAGATTGGTACGATTGAGCGCCTGAAATCGGTTCATGAAACAGAGGGGCACATAAACATCGATAAAACACCGACATTATGGGTATATACCCTCATGCTGCCTGAAGGATCACAGTATTTTAAGATTTTCTCTGTGTCTCCCTGTTGAACTGTTTTTTTCAAGGTGTATTATTTGGAAACTGCCTGTGCTATTCTCCCGCCCGACATCAAACCTGAAGAGGAGAGCGGTATGACCTCCATTACTGATGCACTCATTCCCGTACTGGCACTGATCCTGGCCGGCTTTGTTATACAGCGCACCAACTTCCTCCCGCCATCGTTCTGGCCATCGGCCGAAAAGCTGACTTATTTCCTGCTCATGCCGGCAACCCTGATCCACAACATGGCAGGCAAACAGATCGGCACCCTGCCGTGGCTTAAAATTCTGCTGACTGTGGAGGGTGCAGTACTTTCGAGTGCCTTGCTGGTAACTCTCTGGTGGTTTGCCAACCGGCGCATGGGAGGCCCGGCTTTTACATCCCTTTTTCAAGGTGGAGTACGTTTTAACACCTTCGTGGCACTGGCTCTGGCAGAAAACCTGTTTGGCAAAGACGGACTGTTTCTGGCGGCAATGGGGGCAGGCTTCATGATTATACTGATCAACGTGCTTTGCGTTTCGGCCTTTTCTCTGGCGGTTAATAACGGTACGGGTATGAGTTTTAAGCGACTTCTGACAGATCTGCTGCGCAATCCGCTAATTATCGGCTGTGTCATTGGAGTGGGACTGAACGCCTCAGGCTTAAAACTGCCGCTGGCGATTGACGGCATTCTGGCTTTGGGTGGAAAAGCGGCCTTTCCGGTGGGATTGATGGCTGTAGGTGCGGCCTATCGGGCCGACAACCTGATGCTGCATTGGCATCCACTGGTGGTAACCAGCACAGTGCAGTTTTTCTGCAAGCCCATTATCGCATGGGGGCTGGCAACATATCTTGGCCTGACCGGTGTAGCCTTAAGTGTAGCGGTGTTGCTGTTCAGCGTCCCGACAGCCCCCTCGGCCTATATACTCTCCAGACAGATGGGAGGCGACCACGACAGCATGGCCGCCATCATCACTGTACAGACCTGCCTGTCGTTTATCACCCTGCCGCTTACGATATGGCTGTTGCGCTGACCTGTGGCTCCTTGGTCAGCTGAAACAGTTGTCATTACCCAACCACTTCAACCCGCCCTTCCCTGACTTCAACCTTCATTCTTACCAGCGCTCTATCCGCCGGACCTTTAAGCACCTTCCCATGACGGTCAAAACGGCTACCGTGGCAGGGGCACGAAAGTGCATCCTCCGTGACGGTCACTGTACAGCCGAGATGAGTACAGATTAGACTTAATGCGTAATAATTCGCATCGTCCCTGAACAGTGCCAGGCGCTCGTTGCGGAACAACAGCGCCCCTCCCGGCGGCACATCAGCTGCGGCAGCGCTTACCAGTACACGGCGCTTTCCGGTCGAACGCGGGATAAGATACCGTACCAGCACTACACCGGAGGCAAGCAGCAGGGTCAGGGTCGTGATGAATTTTCGACGCGTTTGAGGAATGTTTTCCATTTTTCGATGTACGCCTTTGTATAAGCCGGAGTTTTGGTGTTCATGCGCAGATAGCGTGCGGCGTCCATAAAACTTCCGTTACTGACCCGCTGCCCTTTCTGAAGCCAGAAAGATTCAAGCCCCATCCCGTCCTTTTCAAGATTGTAAATCCGTCGTGATTCCGGCTCCAGCATGAAGCGGGCAGGATTATCATGACACCCTTCACAGGTAACAGTTCCACGCTGAACGGTGTGCGGAAAGTAGGCTCGCCATTCGGCTGCCAGCAGCGTGTTCTCCGGGCCGTTGTTTCTTGCGGTCATCACATCCGTATAATATGCGATAAACATCGGCCGGATCGGGCTCACCCTGCCACTGACGTTGATCCCGAGCGGGGGTGCATCCTGTTTTTTCAGGTAGGCACTGCGTAGATACTCTGCGCTTGCCCCCGGTGTAAGATCAAAATCATCTTTATCACGCCGATCACGGAAACGGAGGAAAAAAGTCCCGTATTCCTGAGGTGCCCAGGCCGAATGACAGGCATAACATTCAAGCCGCTGCAGATGTGCAGGAATACGATGTTCCAGAACCTTCAGGCTCGGCTTGTGACAGTCCTGACAAACTTTGGATGTTTTTTTACCCTCTGCCAGACTGACCATAGAATGGCAGTCCCCGCAGGTCATACCGGCACTGTAATGTACATCCGGCAGCATTTTCAGAAAAGTAGCGCCGTTAACGGCAATTCCCCGCTGATAACGCATGTTATCCTCACGTGGAGCCCGCCCTGAATAATCCCATCCGGTAAAATAGCCGTTATGGCAGCGCTGGCAGGTTGCCACCGACGGTTTTGCCAACCCCGGCCCATTGTGGCAGTCAAGACAACCCTTCAGATGACAGTCGTTGCAGTTTTTTGACCAGAAATCTGAATCAAACCGCCCGTAACTGCGCGCTACAAACTGCTTTTCGCCGCTGCGCTGTCCCATTGCATGATCAAAGATCCGCTCATGACCACGATGACAGACTACACACCCTCCTGCACGGTTCAAGCGGGAGGCAGGATCGCTGGCAGCACCACCCTCACGGTGACACGCGATACAGGGCAGTCCTGTATGTGCGGCTGCTGCATCCTGATTAAGGACCAGACAGCAACCGACGATGCAGAGTATCATCCAACGCACGATGGTTAATTCCTTTCCGGTAGATCGGGTCACTTGCTTTGTCGTGACAGGGGAGACAGAGATTCACTGAAAGAGTCCGTTTGACCTCTGCTCCGCTTAGTGGACGGGAGTTCTCACGGGTAATGGCCGAATAAGCATTGACCAGGCCGTTTTTCATCGTCAGAAAACCATCAAGGGGCTTACTGTCAGAACGCTCACAGATCAGCGTTCCCTTGATACTGGCCCCTTCGATGATATGCTGACCAAAACCGAGGAAAGCCGGATTTCCGTGACATTCAGCACAACCGAGAGTTTTTTTGCTGCTGTTATGAGAATAGAATGGCGCGAAACGAAGTTGCTGTGATCCCTTGAATTTTGAAACATATTCAGACTTTGAAAGTGAACCGTCCGCTTCGGCAACAGTTATAAATGTTTGACAGCCGGGTGTCACAGGAGAGATGCGACCACGCTGATTGAGCGCCAGCGGAAACGGGTAGAGCATACGGTAATCCTCTGTTTCACTGAAGGAACCGGGCGTCTCCACCCGCTTAATGTAGTCCATCCCTGTTTGCCCTTTGTCGTAGCGGGTGTGGCAGCCATAGCATTGAACTGAAGTGCGGGTGTGGCAGGCGTAACATTCCAGACGACCGTGGCCGACAATAGTATGTTCCGGCGTGCCGGTTATTACTTTGCTGCGATGCAGCTTGCCGCTTCGTTTCCCCTGCAGCCAGACGATATTGTCTTTGTAGAATACGTTTGAATAACTGCGCCCCTTAGCCGTCTGAATCATACGCATCCCGAAGGTAACAGGCTTTTTATAGGAGCGTGATTCGCGCATTGCTTCATCGTTTTCACGGGAGATTTCACGGTAATGCGGCAACTCTGAAGCACCGCCGTGACAATCCTCGCAGGAAATTTCGGTTTGCAGATACATATTGCGATAAGCAAAACCGTCACCCATAACATCACGCGACGTATGACAATCGATGCACTCCATACCGGCGGCAAAATGAACATCGGTGGTAATATGTGTCAGGTTGCGGGCACCACTGGCCATAACCGGACCGGCTTCGCCCCCACTGGTCGGCACCAGGCCGTTGTTGCCGTCGTACAGACCTTGATAGGAAAAAACGATGCGGCCGCTGCGGTTGTGGCAGCGCGAGCAAACCTGTGCATCAGGGAGCGGGGTCATGGCGTGACTGGCGGAGTGACCAGCCCTCCCCTTCATGGTTTTATCGCCGCCCTCGTAGACTCCTTCATTATTCCATGGAAAATGACAGGCGGCACAACCGGATGCGTGGCTGGTACTATAGACTCCTACAGTCTCAGCTCCTACATGGCAGCGAGCACATCCCTTTCGGTACAATTCCCCGGAAAGGTTATCCAGCTCAGCTACCGGCTTGGGTGAAAATGGTTTGCCATCAGCATCAAACTGTTTCTCGCCATGAGCCGTGTAGCTGCTACCATCCTCTCCTTCCCAGGTCAGTTGGATGTTACGGATCATTCCGGCGGCCGTGTACATCAGATTGCCCTTCATTCGCTCGAACTGATACCTGTGGCAGGGTGCGCAACCATTCTCCCAACGGCCGATATATTCCGGGTTGGCAATGCCGAAAACACCCTGATGCGCCTTTTCCTTAACCTCTTCATGCGGCTTGCCGCCATGACAGGAAACACAGTCACTATGGCTTTTGGAAACATGCTCAAGCCCTTTGTGACAGCGAACGCAGGAAGATTGCTGTATTCCCCGCTGACATCCGGAGAGGAATAGAGGAAGGGAAATCAGGAGCAGAAGAATGAAATGGATTTTGCCGTGCCTGGCGGTACTGATAAGCATGTCCGGAGAAGACCTTTTGCTTTTTTGTAGTGGTCTACTATAACACGCCATTGCGAGTATCCTGAATAAAAAAGAGACCTGACAGGTTGTCGCCTGCCAGGTCATTGTTACTGATAATTCCGAATATGCCGGATTAGAAAATCAGCTGTAACTGAGTAATAAATGTGCTGAAATCTTTTGTAGAGGCATTCCATTTATCAAATTCGGTTCTGCTGTACTCAGCTGTAAGCTTCAGATTCTGGTCACGGAAATAATAGTTTGCGCCGAATCCGTACCAATGGACAAGCTGATCATTAATGTTGTCTGCCGTGAGGCCGGCATTATTAAGGTTAAGTGATGCAAACTGCCATTTTTCGTACCGGCCGAATAACTGCAACGGTATTGTGGGAAGCATATAAGCACCTTTTAAGTACCAACCGTTCTTCTCCCCGTTAAGCCCGACTGTTCCACTGTCAGGATTTAAACCTTTATAGGCACCGCCAAGATCAACGTTTTCGTATGCGCCGGAGAATGTAACCGTACCGATATCGGCAATTGGATACTCAAAGAAAAGGTCTGCCGTCCACCCCTTATAATCGACTGCTCCACTTTTAGCAGTGGTATCGCTGTAGGCAACCTTCGACTCCGTCTGATATGCGCCGCCAATTGTCAGCACCTTTTTCTTACCAAGGTAAGTACCTTTGTAACCATAACCGGTTTCCGGATCAAGCAGTGAAACATGAGCGCGACCGGTGTAGCGCAAATTGGACTCTGGCGTAACCGTGCCGGTTGCAGTGCGGCCGTTCATGACATCCAGGCGATACTGGAAAATATCATTAAACAGATTGCCCCATACGGCAACACCTTTATCGCGTGTTGCTACAAAAGGTGCGCGGATAAACAGAGAGCGGTCAAGAGTCAACGGTGCTTCGCACGCCTCCAGATTCTCACGGGTCATATTGTACTTGAACTTGCCAACGTGAACATTGAACGCTTTATTGAATTCAAAGCGGATCTGTGCATCCAGAATAGTGAAGTCGGTAGCAGCATCGCCGTCAACCACTGTAAGCGGGGTAATATTCTGTTTTTCCAAAAACTCGGTCTGGACATACATACTCATTATTTCGCCATAGGAACCCATCAGCGCAAGCCGATTACGGCGAAAATTCAAGTCTGCGGAGCTGTCATCTTTTGAAGGTCCGCTACCGGTATCACGAGTCACAACCTGAAACTGCCCTTTATAATCCAGCTGCAGAGAACCTTCATTATTCGGGCCAAAGGTCATCTGCGGCCCGGCAAAGGCTGTGCCGGCCAAAAGCATGCCACCCGCAAGTACCACACCAAATATATTTATTTTCATCTGAGAACTCCTTTCGAATTGGTCAGCCCATAGTAGGTATTAAAATTATATACTTCAGCAGTGATTTCCTTCATCGACTCCTCCACTTGTGGTGTTAGTAGCAGGTGCTGTAGTAGTAGTACCGCCGCTAGTAAAGTATGCTTTATCTTCATTAAGTATTTGGTTGGCACGCGGATCAGTAATGGAGGTGAACATTGCATTGGAAGTCGCATCCAATGTAACATAACTCCCCGGGACGATCGGTGTTACACCCGAGATATTAAAAGTACGACTGATGGTTGTCCCCGCAGTCAGTGCGTCTGTTTGCCAGACTGTCGCAACCTTGTTTGTTGTCGCGGTAGACACATACGATCCCCATTGTTGGGATGAACCGTCATATAGTGTTACCGGCCAATTAAGCATACCATCTAGTACAAAGAACGGCACTGATGCACGATGACCAGAGGCACAGTAAACATAGTTCATAGCTTTTGCAGAAGTAACATTTTCTAAGTTTAGATAGCTAACTAGAGCAGCATTATCAAAGAATACTTGGGTCTTGGTTAAGGTCGTTGTTCCAGGTGAAAACGTGGAAGTCCAATATTTGGCATAATCGTCCATTATTGCATTTTGAATTTTAGTTGCATTGGTACCTCCACGTACGTCAATAATTGATACGCCGGAAGGAGCGGTTGCTGAAATAGTGCCTAGATTGACTTTGTCTACCAAAACCAGCATCTCGCCGATTGAATATCGAGTGCTAAAGTTGGCGGTACTGCCACTGTAAAGGTCGCGTACGCTGAATGTTGTTGCTGTGACCGATGGAACTGTTGCCGTCAATACGTATGAAGAGCTCCAACTGCCTGCGATAGCGGCTTCTTTCCACGCATCATCCCCGCCATTCAGTATCTTCAGGCGTTCCTTGGGGAATCCCCAGTAGCGGAATGTATAATAGGCTCTTGTTGCATTCATCAAGCTTTGGGCATTACTTACCGTAAACACCAGAGTTGTGTTTTTTGTGATCCCAAAGCGCTGGACATAAGTATCCATAAGAGGGCCGGTCGGCACCTCAGCCGTGTTAGTGGCAACCCCCTCCATTCTGGTAATGGCAAGCTCGGTAGAGGAATCGAGGAGTTGTGAGCCGGGAATGTGAAGTGCAGCGTAATTTTTTGCAGGAACAACATTTAAAATAATAACCTTGTCCGGATAAGCAGGATCGCTGTTATTTACCCTTCCTTCGTCCATCCATTGTTTTAGAGTAGCAGGTTCAATGAGTGCTGTTACTGTTTTTGTAGTTGTAACTGCCGCTTCCAAAGCTGCATTTCGTGCAGCGACGACATCATCATAGCCTTTCGTCCCGCAACCCCACAGGGTAAGCGCAGCAATCATTGCTGTCCCAAGCATTGCAGCAATCAGCGTTCTGCCCTTCTTCATAATCTTCTCCGACATAACTCCTCCTCTTAAAAATGTGTGTGAATAAAGCTGTTACTGTTAGTGCAGCATCTCACAAAAGCTCTATTTCCTTTCACCTCCCTCGGAATTTTTTCTGCCGGTCTCTACTACTGCCCGATTAGCGGATCTGCCCATTTAAACCTGACAGTAGGCTTAGACGGTACTTGCTTTTGAGATTGCTTTGTATCGTTCAGCGGTGTCTCTATTGCAGTGCGTGACGGTGGCTCAACAAGAACCTGACCATTTGAGGAAAGGTACTGCACAGCCGTAATTGATTTGACTGTAGAGTCAAGAGTTACAATTTGAGTTTTACCATCGGCATAACTTATAATTACGGAATCAGCTCGACTGATCGAGTTGCAGAAAAGAGTGATAACGGCTGTCAGGATGATTATTAACTTGTTCATTGGTATAACCACTCCTTGTTCTTCAAACCTTCTTGATGCATCCAAAAGAGCCCCGCTCTGTTTCAAATATTATTCAGCAAATTACGTAGAACCGGTCATCAAGCTATATTCGACATGCCACCCAGAAAAAAACACAACCGCATGATTTAATGTATACATCTTAGTATGATCATCTGTTATTATGAAAATGCTATATTCTCATGAGACTATGCGCTTTACGCAATAAAACAGGGGTTTACGGGAGGCTTTTAATGAGATCTGAGTATTTGCGCACACTTGTGGAGACAATTGATACCGGTAGCTTCTCAAAGGCAGCCGATAATCTTTTTATTACCCAGTCCGCGGTATCCCGTAGAATCAAGTTTTTAGAAGAACAGTACGGATATTCGCTTATTGATCGCAGTGGACCGGTGCTTACCGCAACCGATGCCGGGTTGATTGTGATTGAAAAAGCAGAAAAAATGCTACAACTTGAAGACGATCTACTGCAGGATCTTCGGGTGCTATCCCCAAGACCGGGAATTATTTTCTGCTGCACCCCATCCTTCGGCGTTGCCTATCTGCCGGCTATTTTAAAAGATTTTATGCTGTTAAAGCCGGATATGTCGGAATTGAAGTTCTTTTTTGAAATGCCGGATAAGGTGGTAGATGGCATGCGGAAGGGGCTGTATCAGGTGGGTGTGATTGAGCATAATGAAGCCTATGAGCTTACCGATTTTGACACATTTGAACTGCCGGGAGATGACGTTCTCTTTATCAGTTCGCCAAAATTAGAACTTGAGGATGGCGAGATGTCCCTTGAACAGCTGACCTGCTTTGATCTTTACACCAGAAAAGAAGGTTGCTGCTCAAGCAAACTGCTTCATTACAATATGAAAAAAATGGGAAGGGAATGTGCTGAATTCAATAGAGTTATTTATTATGACGACCTTCACATGATCATCGGTTCGGTACTGGAGGGGAATGGCCTCGCGTTTATATCCAAGTCCGTCGTAGCAAAATTAGTGGATGACGGTTCCCTGCGTACCCATCGGGTCACCGGATTTGATCACGGCTACATGCGTACGCTTATCGTCAACAGCGCCACTACATCAACCGCGTCACTTGGTTTTTTTATTGAGGAGATCCGGGACGTCTTCAAAAAAGTGCCGACGCAAATAAACCTTTCCGAATGCGCCATCAACTTTATCGATCAGCCATTTGCGCCGTAAAGGTAGATTCACAATGTAAAAAAGAGGCATAAACCAACCGGCTTATGCCTCTTAATATTCTAGATATAAAAGTTAACTCAGCAGCCTGAAACTTCTTTTTTGCCCTTGGCAGCAGGTTTGGCTTCGTCTTTTTTCTTCTCTTCTTTCTTAACAGCCTTCTTCTCTTTTTTTACTTCTTTTTTAACTTCTTTCTTCTCAGCTTTTTCTGCAGCCGGTTTTTCGGCAGCTTTTTCATCTGCTGCTACGGCTACCATCGAAAAACTCAAAGCCATCATTGCTGCTACGATCATTGCGACGATTTTTTTCATGTAAACTCTCCTTTAGGTATGTTTACCGGCGAACCGGATCAAGCATTGTAATATGTTTTAGCATGACTTTTAAATATGTCCAGCGCTTTAAATAATATAATATACCATCGGTTTGGTACCGAGCTCTTCCTTATATTTGATCACGTTTGACTTGGAGATCAGCTTGGTGATCAACGCCTTCGGGTCATTAATATCCCCGAAGTAAGTAGCGCTCGCCAGACAGGTTGTTGTGCAGCGTGTCAACTCCCCTTTTTCAACGCGGTGAATACAGAAATGACATTTACGGGCGTTGCCTATAGGTGAACGCCAGTGACTGGTTCTTTTAGATGTTTTACCGTATTCTCCTGAATTTTCCACTTCATAGGTTTTGCCATGAAAATCACCGGTGAAATATTGCCCCACATCAGCCGAACGGGCACCATACGGGCAGGCGACCAGACAATAGCGACAACCGATACACTTTTCATAATCAATGACGACAAGACCGTCATCACGCTTGTAAGTTGCGGTAACAGGACAGACCTGGGTGCAGCTAGGCGCGTCGCACTGCATGCAGGGACGCGGTAAAAAACGCATTCCGGTATTAGGGAACTCACCAATTTCCTCTTCTTTGACTGGACGGTAATGAATATCCGGTGGCGTCAGGTTTTCTGACATACAGCCAGTTGTGCAGGCATGGCAACCGATACATTTCTTCAGATCAATCGCCATGGCCCAACGCCGCTCTTTACGGGGTTTTTTAAGGGCACGCTGAAGGTCAGCATGCATGATTTCCAGAATATCCTTATCTTCAATAGCGCTCATGCTAATGGGTCTCCTTTCCAGCTATTTCAAACAGCCCGGTCTTTTCGCAGACAATGTATATAAGAGCGACAAGCGATACAGACGCCAACACCACCAGCATCTCGAAAATAGAAGGGAAATAGTTGATTCGTTCCGGAATGTCATAGGCGCGGAAGACCGGAACCCTGAACCCCTCGACGACTAGATCAAGACGCGCCATGAACTGAGTGAACAGGACTATAACACTCGAAACAATGAGCCATCCGGTAGTCCGTTTGTTCATAAGAATCGCAAAAGGGACGACCAGGGCACACACTATTCCGAATATGACATTCTGAAAAAACGTTTCACGGAACACTTCATACCCGCTCAGATTGCTGGCCAGACCGATAATGATACGGCAAAAAGTGAGCACTAATACCGAGGCGAGTGCAATTTTCTGCAGCCTCATAAACGGCTTGATAAGCTTCATATTGCCTGTAGCTTTAGCATGAAAAGCAGCAATAATTGCACAAAGGGCATTGCCGCTTAAAAAACCGCTAAAAAGAAAGTAGATCGGCAGCAGCGAGCTGTAATAGTATGGCATGGTACCGACAGCTCCAAAAAGGCTGCCAAGTGAGCAATAGGTGATAATGGGAATAACAAAAGAGGTATACAGGAGCGCCTTTGAGTGTACATGGCGCTGGATGTTCACATATTCCACCAACAGAATAGAGATATCTGCGGTATACCATACTGACATCCAGAACATCGGCGAAGTCGGGTTTGGTGATATCATAAACAGATACATCCGCTCGACATGGCCAAGCTCGGAAGCGAGGGAGGCAAACCCGGCGATGGCGGTGACCAGACCCATAAAGATTACCCGAGAGGCCAAATGCTTGTACTTTTCATGAAAAAACATATTGCCAATGAAATTGGTAAAAATACAGCCACCGCTCACCAGTGCAAAATAGACATAGGTGGATATCTGCAATCCCCAGGGAACCAGGCTTGATGTGTTGATAGTATGACCATGGCCGAGGATAAAAATGCTGCCGAAGCCAAAGCCGCCAAAAACGAGTCCGATAATTGCGAGATAAACAACCAACCCTCCCTTACCCTGCTTGAACAGGCTAAAGTAGTTTAACAGCCGCTCTTTCTCTGGTACATAAACTCCATAAATCTGCATATCAGGCCCCCTTCACGATCTTGACAAAATTGCCGCGCATGGCGGTGCCACCCATAATCGGATCAATAGCGTGCTTTGTAATCAGGTCATCATCAGCAATACCCTGACCGTTGGCACGCTTCATTCCAATGGAATGCACACCAAAACCGTGGTTCATATACACGGCATCATCCCGTAAACGCTGGGTAAGCTTGACCTTTATCCGGCCGTTTGCAGTTACACCATCCTGGCTAACCAGCATAACGTACTCACCGTTTTTCAGTCCCAGCTCTTTACCTTTTTTTGCATTAACCCACAGATAATTTTCCTTCTGTAGATCAGTCAACATGAAATTATTGGTAGTACGTGAGAAGGTATGCAGCGGTGCCCGACCGAACAGCAGCCGGAAATAACCAGCCGGTGGAGTAGGATGCTTTGTGTACTGCGGCACCGGGTCAAAACCTTTTTCAGCCAATTGTTTGGAATAGAGCTCAATTTTACCCGACGGAGTAGCAAACTCAGGCTGATTCTCAGCGGTGATGTACGGGTTACCCCCCTTCTTAACAATCACACCATCTCTTTTTAACTCGGCGAAATCCATCCCGCCCGCTTCACAGCGTTTGGCCAGATACTCTTCACCATCTTTCCAGGGGAAGAAAGCCGAAAGCCCCAGTTTATTACCCAACTCTTTGGTCATCCACCAGGAGGGTTTTGATTCAAACAAAGGCTCAACAGTCGGCTGACGCAAGGAAACTTCCGACATACCTTTAAACTTGCCAACTGCGAATTCGTCAAAGCGCTCCATATAGGTACATTCCGGCAGGACAATATCAGCATAATTGATGAAATCTACCGGCATGGTATCAATAGCAACCAACAGATCGAGATTCTGAATTGCTTTGATTGTTTCCTGCTTGTCCGGCATGGTTTTCATAAGGTTGGAGCCGTACACGAACCACCCTTTGATCGGATGAGGTTTATCGGTTATCGTTGCCTGCTTGATGGAAGTTGTAGTCTGGAGCAGCGCAAACGGATACGCCGCATCCAGCTTGGGCGTACTCTCCTCGTGGTGAGGATACGCTGGCAGGCCTGGATACTCAGGCACCTTGGCACCCGTCGGAAAGAAATAACCTCCCTCACGTCCCCAGGAGCCAAGCAGAGCGTTCAGGATAGCAATAGCACGGCTACGCTGGGTATCATCACCATACCAGGTAGCATAGCGACCGGCTCCAACACAGACATTCGGGGCGCATTTACCCATTTCGCGGGCAACATCCAAAATTACTTCGCTTGAAATTGATGTTTCAGCCTCGGCCCATTCCGGCGTGTACTGCTGGACGGCAGCCCTTAGTTCATCAAATCCGGTAGAATATTTTTCAACATATTCTTTATCGTACAATCCCTCTTCAATAATAATACGTATCCATGCCAGCAGCAGTGCCATATCAGTTGCCGGCTTGATTGGCAGCCAACGATCGGCCTTGGAAGCGATATTGGAAAGGCGTGGATCAACAACGGTCAGCTTGGCGCCGCTTGAAAAGCCCTTAACGATATCCTGCACCTGACTGTTATGTGCATTCTCACCAAGATGTGAGCCAAGAAGCACAATGTACTTGCTTTTGCTGAAGTCGTAATACTCCGGCGAACCGACATCTGCCCCGTAGGTCAGGACAAAACCGATATCCCGCGGTCCACGACACTGTGCAAAAGATGGTGCAGCAAAGGTGGTAACACCATAGGCGTGTAGCAGATGTTTCCAGAAAGCGGCTCCGGTCCCGTGATAGATCATTGCTAACGCGCCGACTCCGTATTTTTCCTTGATGGTATTCATTTTCTGAGCGATCAGAGTAAACGCCTCGTCCCAGGTGGCGCGCTTCCAAACCGGTTCGCCACGCTTACCGGTGTTGATCAGCGGGAACTTGAGACGATCAGGATCATATAGTGCTCCAAGTGCGGCATTACCTCGACCACAAAGGCGACCACGCCCACGCAAACTGAGAGGATTTCCGTCGATTTTGACGACTTTACTGTTTTCAACTTTGGCGATCAAACCACAGTTCCAGAAACATAGCTCACAGAAAGTGGGAATCTGCTTCATATCTTTCTGTCCGGCCTCTTCAGCCCAGGAGAGAAATTTCTTCGGCACGGTTGTGGCTGCAGTGATTCCTGCTGTCGCAGCCCCGGCCGCTTTCAGAAACGTCCTACGTGAAAACTTGGTTGGCACTATTCACCTCCGCTTTTGAGTATGTTAGCTATTCACTTTCTTGCTGCTGCTTGAGCAGCTTTTCAAAATAAAGTTCAGGATTAGTAAGTTTTTCTACTTCCTTGGAGCTATATCCCAGCTCTTTAAAGTTTAGTAATCCGTTTATTGCGTGACAGTTAGCACAATAGAGAGCCTTGTTTTTGGGAGCGACTTGATGGTTGCTGCCGAAGTAGATTGTCTGCCAGCCCGGTACAGGTTCATAATCTTTGATGCCTAGTATTTTTGCTGCCGATGCCACTCCTGCAAGCGTATCTCCGTTTGCTATTGGCGGCGCAAAATCCATTGACATCAACTTGCCATCTTTTTTGTTGAAATAAGCTTTACCCTGAAACACCTTGAATGGATAAATTTTACTTTTGCCGTCGGTTCTGCTCCCTTTGGGACCAATGAACTTAGGCGTATTGCTAACGGTCAGGTTGTACCAGGCGTACACAG
>CAIQWT010000083.1 GCA_903875605.1 uncultured Geobacteraceae bacterium
CACTTCTTCTGGAGGGCGAACTACTTTGGCGGGATTTATTTGATCTATGACATATTGAATAGCGTCTAACTCTCGTTCCCTATCAGGTAAAATATTAGCCTTAATAAAAACATCGTCAATCACAAAACCAATATCTCGAGTAAAAATTTGATTGTAATTTTCAATTAGCTCAGGACGATAAACTTTCACATTATATTTTTGAAATACCTGATGAAAATGGTAATGAACTGTTCTTTGCTGAGTTGAAGTATTCTGTTCTAAGTGCATCCGATGGTTGCTCAGATAATATTGATAAGCTAAAGGAGACTCTTGAACTTTGCCAAGACCACGATGATTACGATAGGTGGTTTGCAATCGTGATGTCCGTTTTGAAAGTTTATGGTGAAAAAGCAATCCCATTGTTAGAGGGGAAATGGGGAGCAGAGACTTCATACAAAGCATTGTTGCAATGTTGTGATGGTTATAATGCAAATATTCTTGAAACAATCTGGAATAGCAGGATTAGGAAAAATGCCAGTAGCGAGTCAAAGCAATATATCAGAAGGGTCGTAACTGGTGCAACAGGATCAGGGAAGTCGCAGTTTGCAATTGATGAAATAATGTCATCGTTCTCAGATTTCGACTACCTGTTCCACAACTATGTCATCTATGTGGTTTCTTCTGTTGAGCAAGCAATTGACTTTGCGAAAAAGCTTGATCGTGAAAAGATTACCTACGAAATTCTTGTCAGCCAGCAGACTTATGACTCACAGGAAGATGAAAGAAAGTGGTGGATTACTACAAGTAGCTCCAACAATAAAGCTGTTAAAATAATTCAATTGTCAGCCCTGAAACACAATGCTCACAACAAGTACATACAAAACGATAGAAGAAGGTTATGCACTATGTATATTGACGAGCTAACCCTGACAGATTTTGTTAGACCGTCAATAAATGCGACTAATCGGGTTAAAGCCTATACAGGAATTAAAACTGATACCGACATAATGACATGCTATGAGACACAATTTTCACGTTTTGACATGAGCTATGCCATTAAGCTTGCAACGGATAATGACAGCAGCGACTTCGTCAGTTCAATGCTTTATCAATCTGTCAACACAACTATTCTTACGACAGAAGAACTTACTACTGTTTGCCTTGAAGAATTGGGTTTCAAGAAAATAACCATAAAAAAGGTGGAAACAGAGGCTTTGTCTGAAACATGCACATTACATGTTTCAGACTCACCGTACTACGTTCAACAGTATGTTCAATCCGAAGCACCTAATCATATTTATGACATGGAGTTTGACAACATCTTTGCCAACAAGTGCGGTTTTGCAAACGGTAACCTTCAGACAATAAAAGGACAACATCTTCGTGGCAAGAATCTTTCAATCATAAGATGTCTCCCAAGGGAAGTCATTAGTTCGATTGAGAGCATATTTACAGGGTGTTTCAAGGCAATTGATGGTGTTGATCCTGTTGCTATATTCTACAAGGATTCTCTGATGCAAGCTGTAGGACGCTCTGTTGGCTTCAGGGGTGATACAGAAGCATGGGTCATGGTTCATTCCAGCGTATGGGCAATGATCAAAGACTCAAAGTGGATTTACCAGATCAAATCATGGGATGTGGAAATTGATCCTGAACGTAAAAAGATCATTGATGATCAACGCTGTCAGAAGAAAACCGAAATGAACAGTTTTTACGTTCAGAAGGCAAAATTCATTCAGGATGATCGGATTGCACGAACCAAGAACGCTCTGGTCGTGACAGGCAACCCAAATGATAAATTAACCAAGAAAGACATCAAACTGATCCTTGGTGAAGGTTTCACGCTAAAATCGGTGGCAGCATGTTTGAATGTAACGCCATGTAGAAAGAACTCCAGCAGGTATCTTGAAGGAGTCAGGAAGATTTAGATCAAAGTAGGGTGACAGATTCTTCTTCTATAAAAGTAAGAACAATTTGTCACCCTTTATCCCCCCCCCCCCCCCTTGTACCATCATGGCGAGTTGGATTGTCACAAGGAAGGGCATCAAGTTAAAATTGATAATTGGTAGCACATTCAGTATACTTCTGAGGCATAGAGGCTCTTGTTTTGGTTCAGGTGTTGAGAAGGTTGTTGAGTGATATCAGTGGATTGAGGTTGTTGATACCCACTCCAATTAGAATCCCTACCTCTCCGCCACAAAAACAATGGGTTACAGCGACAAGCTGTAACCTTTTTGTTTTCTGTTTTTTTCACGTATCCTTCTACGTATCCTGCAAGCCCTTTGCTTAACAGACAGGAAGAGCCCTTTACCAGATGATGAGGGGCTGTTATTTTATTGCTCTGTCAAATCAGTTATTCAGCTTGCCGCTTTAACCTTATAATAAGCAGGCATGTATTTGACTCACATCCAATCTATAGCGTTATTACAACAATATTAGTACCTGGAACACATTTTTTTTGTGCTTTCATAGCCATTACACTTTCCAAGCGAACAGGCTGCTTTCATATCGGCACAACCTTTGACCCAACTGTACGTCGATAAATAGATCGCCCCCCGATTGTTGTAATACAAAGCATCTTTTGGGTCAAGGCGGATAGCCTCGTCATAATCTGCCGTGGCTTGATCTGTCATATTTAAAAACTTATAAGCATTGCCGCGATTGAAATATGACGCCGCATTCTTAGGATCAATACGGATTGCTTGACTAAGATCGGCTATGACACTATCGAACTGCTTGAGATCATAATAAGCAAGCCCACGATAACGGTAAGCCCTTGCATAGTTGGGGTCAAGTCGGATTGCATGGTTAAAGTCGGCTATGGCCCTGTCTAACCGCTGAAGCTCAACGTATGTTTTTCCCCGATGGAAATACGCCTCTGTATCACCTTGATTAAGTCGAATAGCTTGGCCATAGTCTTCTATGGCAAGGTCATACCGCTTAAGATCGGAATATATCATCCCGCGTGTGCGGTATGCCAATGCATCGTTTGGCGTTAGACGGATAGCTTGATTGTAGTCGGCTATGGCCTTTTCACTCTCACCAAGAATATCGTTAATGCTCCCGCGTTGAAAATATGCCGAAGAGTATTCAGGATTAAGTTTGATTGTTTGAGTGAAATCTTCTATGGCGTGATCCCTCTTATTTAGATGGGCGTACGCCATTCCACGCCCAAAATACGTTAAAAAGTCATCTGGTTTAATCCGGATAGCCTGATTAAAGTCAAGTATAGCAAGGTCTGATTGTTTAAGATCGTGATATACAAGTGCCCGCAAAAAGTAAGCTTCAAAATAATTTTCATTATAACTTATTGCCTTGGTGAGGAATACAATCACGTTGGTTGTATCGATGAAATTCTTCCCATCCCACAGTGCAGCAGCCTTATCAAAATACATTATTGCGAGCAATTCCTGACTGGCATGCTGAAACTTCCTCTTTAATTTAGCTGATTGTTGATCGGTATTACCCTTTAGTTGGCTTTCTTTCTGTAGTTCAGCAATCTGGGCCAGCAACTTCTTCTCCCGCTCGCGGGCATGCTTCAAATCCTGTAGGTGTCTTCTATCCTCAAGCAATCTTTTTAAACTTTCTTCAAGCACCGCGCTGTCCAACTCGACCATGACGGTCAACTCTATTCCAAAAGCATCGCCATCGGCGAAGTTCTTTTGCTTAATTACCTCTGCCTTGGTTACACCAGCAGTCAACGCAAGGATGTCGTCTGAATCAACCTGTGAGTTTTTGACTATAGTTGTGCTCTCAATGTAGGTTCCGAACTTTTCAAGTGCTTCCCGCTTCGCCCTGGCAATTGCAGCTGTACGGGCATCATCAGGAGACTGACTACCTCCGAATGGTTGTTTCAACGTGTGAGTAACAGTTTTTATCTCTGCGTGGGCGACCAAGGGAAGAAAAGTAATAAATGATAATATAAACTGTTTAAATATTCTCATGGCACATACCTACCTTTTAAGCGTGTTAATAGCGACTTTTTAAAAAGCTAGTATGAGTTAATAACATATATTTATGACAAAGGGGGGGTAGTAATGAAGCAATGTTACCCAACAACCCCTCGCGCGTACGCGCGCGTATTGGTCGAGATTTGTATCATTTTGTATCATTTTTTATCATCCATACGCACTATTGCTACCCATCCCCGCTCAGTATCCATGCGCTCCCCCGCTGTTCTAAGTCAACAAATAACTTGTAAAATTTTTACAGGATTTTTAAGGGTAAAATGCAAGCAAATGTCAGGTTTTGTCAGGTTATAATGTTAGGTTTTATTAGGTTCAAATGCTCGATTTTGATCGCTTAAAATGCTATCAAATGCAATCATTTTTGAGCAGAAGAGCCCTGCAACATTTCTGTTGAAGGGCTCTGAATTTGAGCATTTTTGAGCAGTCTCATACCAGCAATTACCAGTCATGAACCGAGGCATTTCTGAGCAATATACTAACGTTTACCAACATTTACCAACAACCTTCCTACCCATCACCAAACAAAACTTCTAATCGCTTTTAGCTGACCCATTGTTTCCTCCCTCTTTTCGGGGTGGCTCTCAAGGTAGTGGGTACCCTTCGTGTTCAGCGACTTTCTCAGCTTAGCCTTTTCCTCGGGGGTAGCCTCTTCCCAAACTTGAAGACCTTGGGGAAAATCAAGGGTTCGCGTCAAGCTAACAATCGGGGGAGTGGCTGCGGCCTTTCGTATATGCCGTTCATCCTTCGGTGTAATAATCTTGTCACGCTTACCCTGTTGAATTAAATCAGCTGCAGCAGGGTCCTTTTTTCTAAGTGCTGTTTCAATTCTGTGCTCAAGCTGCGACTTCTCGAATTGCTCTTTGGTTCTGCTCCCCTTGGGCAGTTTACCGACGACAAGCTCACGCGCTTTCTTCTCTGCTGCTGTGGCGTTCATATCTGCCGGCGCCGGCATGACTCCGAAAAATGGTGCCACCTGTGCCATTACTGAACCGCCCCTCTCCCTTTCTTTGGCAACTCCCCGCATCCAGAAGGGTGTAAAAGCCTTGGCCGTGTGAAAGACCGTATCAAATATCTGTTTGGCCGGATTGTCTCCCGGGTGCCTGATCTCAGTGCCGTAGTAGTCTCGATTATTGCCGAGTTCTGCAGCAAGACCAATAACAGGGTGGGCCTTGTGTAGAAGCGTTGTCCCTGGTGCCTGGCTGTATGCGTACATATCCTTCATGTAGGTAGGCAAAACAAAACGTTCCGGCTTACCCTTCTCGTCCAGGTTGCCGGTAGCCGAACGGGACCCCCTGTATCTCGCCTCTGTTCTTATAGCGAGTCTTGAGCCTCCTAGCTGCGTCTGTTACAAGCACCGAAGACTCTATCGGTTCCCTACTTGCCTTCCCAGTGATAGAGGTTGTTATCACCTCCAGTTTATCCAACATTTCAGCCGAAGTGCTTTCCTCAAACATCAAACTAACTTGACGCGCTGCATCGGATATCTGGATCTTGCGCGAAATCTCTTTGAGCTGCTGGCAGTAACGAGGCAAAAATGCGGAAGTGACTTCATGGCCAACCCAAGTACACAGGTCTTCTACTTTCACTTTTCCTTTAAGCGCCGTAGATACGGTGACAAGATCTCCACCATCATTCTTGACCAGGTATTGAAACACGTCTCTGTAACTCTCCTTTGTGAAGTCGAGGCGATTAAGTACCGATGAAACTTTGTCGATTTCTTCCGGCCAGGAAAGAAGAGAGCCGAGTATTGATTGCTGGAGAAGGTCGTGGTCATTAGTTTGCATATCGGAGCTCCATTGTTGCTTGAATCTGTTCGGCGGTTAGTGTTGTTGTACCTGGTAATGTGGTTTCTTGTTGTGGTCGATTAGTAATTGAAAGTGCTTTTACGCTAAGTTGGTCCCACTTCTCCCGCAACTTAGAACCTGATAAAATGTTATCCTTCCAGAAGGTGTCTGCCTGGCTCCACTTGATCACGTTTTCGATTACTGCGGGGTCCTGGCCGTCTATACGGATAATCTTGTCAATGTCTGCAGCCCATTTCTGAACTGAGCTTTCACGATTGCCGTTGTTCACACTTCTGTTCTGCTGATTATTTTCAAGAATCATGTCCGCGAATACATTCGACAACCGGAGGGCGTCAGGAGAAACATGCTTTTTCTGTTTCGGACATCGGCGGCTCAGTTGACCCTCCTCATTGTTTATAACTAACTGATATTACGTAAATTGAGTTGGCAAATCAGACGCCGACATGGGTCAAATTTCGAAGCTGATTCGCACACATGTTACATTTTCATTCTCTGTTAAAAATTTTACTTTCATATAATCTGCTTAAATGCAGGCTATAATCCTCACACTTATTCAAAAGTCCGCCAGACATTCATATAAACAGTAACATCAATATTTCGCCCACAACTCTTTAACATTCCAGAATAATTAATTATTTTTTCTAATGTATCTGGCATACAACTTGGATCTGATGTGTCTGGCAAACAATAGGATTCAATGAAATCTTGGCACAAAACCATCTGGTATCCAAAACTATTACATCCGAAAGGGAGGAATGCGTTATGGCAAATGAAAAACAGGAAATTGCTATCAGGAAATCAGGCGAACAGAAAAATGAATTACAGAGGTATTTGACACCGTTCACAGAGATGGAACGGATGTTTGACGACTTCTTTCAGCGTCGTTTCCTAACGCCGTCATGGTTTCCCAGCCTTCGTCTGCCGGACTTTGGTGATTTGTCACCTTCAGTGGATATGTTTGAAGAGGGGGATGATCTCATCATAAAGGCCGAAATTCCCGGTATGAAAAAAAATGAGATTAGTATCGATTTCGCAGACGATGTTGTTACCATTTCAGGAGAGAAAAAATCTGAGGAGCGGTCTGAGCGCAAGGATTATTTCTGTGTCGAGAGATCCTTTGGATCATTCCGTCGGAAACTTCGGTTACCGGTAGAGATTCAGATAGACAAAGCCCACGCCTTATTTAAGGAGGGCGTGCTGGAAATAAGAATGCCGAAGAGTGAGACTGCCAAGAAAAAGGTTAAAAAAATTACTGTGGAATAGTCGATAACGTAATTCATTAGGCATTGGCATAAAATGTATCCGAAGTGAATGTTCTTTAAAAAGTTGTCTGGAATTAAATTTATACACCGTTGTGGCTTCTGCCGATAATGAAACTTTGATGGTTCCACAGGTGCAGACGTGGTGTGCAAGCCCTCTTCGGAGAAGGAAGCCTGAAGCGTCTTCCCGGAAAAAGCTGAGTAATTGGGTAGAGAAACCAACGGCTATAATTTATTCCAGACAATGGCACTGGTTGACAAGCGTGAGATGAGGCGGAAGGGTTCTGCACTCATCCTCCAGGCGCTTGAAAAGGGGAACGACGAAAGGTATGCCAGATTACCTGGTCATGACTGAGCATGTAATCTGGTTCGAGTAGTCGGATTGGAAGAAAACCCTCGGCGTTACGTTAATCGGTGCTTACGGAGAAGCCACGGAGTACATCCGTGGCTTCTTTGTACTATTACCGTTCCACTTGATCATACCAGTTTTTAAATCGTTTCGACGCTTCTTATCCGGGGGAGTCCGCTGATGTCACTGACGGTTCCACTCATATATTCGACTTACAGCTATTGAATCAACCGGTTTATACTTTCCGATCTGACTTAAAAGGAGACGCGTGATGCCTAAAGAACTCAGGACACGAGAACAGTTAGCAGAGTGTGCATTGATTGTTGAACAACTCGTAGACGTGGTTGGTACCGCAAAAAAAGCCTTTATCTGCCAGCGCGGGCAGCTTTTGATACAGTTGAATAACCAGCAGGATCCGCTATGCCGGAAAATTGTTTCCTTCATGGGTAAAATGAATGAATTGTCCACCGGAAAAACAGAAGGCGAAAGAGAACTGTGTTTCAGGCTTCACAGTATCTTTACTCATCTGCTGATTATTACTGAAACAACTTGTCGGCTTGAAGAGGTTTTGCAAAAACAGATCAATAACCGCGTGTTGTTTTCTGACAAAGCTATTTCACAGCTTAGTTGTCTTTTTGACAAACAAACGGAGATTCTCAGCAACCTTACTGACATCATACGTAATGGCGGCGGGGAAATATATCAACAGATTCTGGATGAGTGTAAAAAGTTGGGTAAGTTGTGTCTCCAGTTTGCAACTGAACATGAGACCAGGTTGGTTGAAGGTCTCTGCTTCCCACAGGCGGCACCTTTGTTTCTTGCCATTCTTGATCAAATACAAACAATCGTTCAACACGAGCAGGAGGTCGTTCATCTGCTTTCCAATATATTGGATGTCCACGGTTAAGCGGTTCATGTTTCTACTGTTCAACCGTAAAGATTTGTCTGTCCGAATATTTGAACAGCATAATGTTTTCTGTGTCGCGTTCTTTTGTTTAATTCGAACAAGGAGGTGTGGAAATGGCCGTTCAGACCGACGAAACAGAGGAGATTGTAATTGAGAAACTGGCAGGAGAAGCAGAAGCCATATTGAAAAAAGTTGACTCTAAGAAGGATCTTAAAGAGAGACGAAAAGTTTTGAAACATACCTTGTATGATGGTTGTGAAAAGCTCAAGCACGTTGTCCCGATAGGAATGCATCTGTAACAGGCGTGAATCAAAATACGCAGGATGTTCACTCCTCAAGGAGACGCGCCATGTCTGATGAATGCACACCTCTAACACCTCCGCTAGACCGACTGTTCCTCGGAATCGATATCGGCTCCGTTTCGTTCAGCTACGCTCTGATCGACCTAAACAGAACCATTTTGCATAGCGGCTACCTGTTTCATCACGGCGATATTTACGGGCAATTGAGAGGTACCCTGAAAAATCTAGATTTGTCGCGCGTGCAGCAGGTTGCCTACAATCATAAAGCAGCTGACTTTTTCACTGCAGGGGTGAGTGTCAACGAACAGGTTTCCCAGATTGAAGGGGCGCTTTTTGAGCAGACGGATATCGGCAGCATGTTCGTCATCGGGGGCGAAACCTTCGGACTTATACTGTTTGACGAGCAAAACCGCTACCGGAGGTATATCGCAAATTCCTCCTGTGCTGCCGGCACCGGCGGATTCCTGGACCAGCAAGCGGAGCGGTTGGGACTTTCAGGCAGTGCTGAGCTTAGCCGACTGGCAGACACTTTCCAGGGGGAACCGCCGAAAATCGCCACTCGCTGCGCCGTCTTTGCCAAAACAGACCTGATCCACTGTCAACAGCAGGGATACTCACTGGAAGCAATCTGCGCCGGTCTCTCAAAAGGGCTTGCCCATACGATCACTGACACCCTGGTAAAAGGGGTCACGTTACGCGAGCCGGTTCTTGTTGTCGGCGGAGTCAGCAATAACCACAAGGTTATGCAGTATCTTTCAGACACGGTCGGTTCCTCGCTTGTTATTCCTCACCATTCAGCCATAACCGGCGCTATCGGCTGCGCTCTGATGGCACAGCGCAGGGCATCCGACGTGCTCCGCTCTGTGCCATTTTCTGTCGGAACGCTTCTCAACCAGCAAAACCAGTCCAAACATTACTTCTTTGCCCCGCTCACCCCCCGGCTCTCCGTAATCCCAGACTTCGCCGCCCATCCAAACTATATTTCACACGGCGTCGAGGTCGATCAGTACCATCTGCCGGCGCACAAGGGCCGCATCCCGGTCTACCTCGGTATTGACATAGGCTCGACAAGCACCAAGGCGGTGGTCACTTGTGCCGATAATGTACATCTGATCCTGTATGGACTCTATACACGGACGTCCGGACAGCCGATCAAGGCAGTGCAAAGACTGTTGCGCGTGTTGAGGGAAATTGAAGAACAGCATGCGCTTCATTTTGACTTTTGCGGAGTTGGGACAACCGGGTCGGGGCGCAAATTCATTCATAAGGTGGTACACGCCGATCTGGCCGTTGACGAGATCACCGCCCATGCCCGTGCGGCGTATGCGTTAAATCCCTCGGTTGATACCGTCATTGAAATCGGCGGTCAGGACGCCAAATTTACTGTCATGGAGAATGGGCAGGTGACCTTTTCTGCCATGAACTACGTCTGTGCGGCCGGCACCGGCAGTTTTATCGAAGAACAGGCCAAACGACTCGATGTTGCACTGGCCGATTATGCAAAAATGGCGCTCGGTACCCCTGCGCCGCTTACCAGTGACCGCTGTACCGTTTTCATGGAGCGGGATCTGAATCATTATCTGAGCCTGGGCTATGCAAAGGAGGAATTGCTGGCGGCCGCACTCCATTCGGTTACCGATAATTATCTGTCGAAAGTTGCCCGTCTTGACAAAATCGGCCACGTTATCTGTTTTCAGGGAGCTACCGCTAAAAATGCGGCGCTGGTTGCCTCTTTTGAACAGAAACTTGAA
>CAIQWT010000084.1 GCA_903875605.1 uncultured Geobacteraceae bacterium
CTCTTCAACAGTGTAAGCCAAGCCGTCATTAGAGAATTGCATGCTTGCAATACCGCCGGCGGCTGGATCAGAAGCATTCAGCGTTAACGTAACCGTAGTGGATCCGGTCGCGTGGGCACCGTTGTTGATCTTGACGCTGGCAACAAGATCCATGGTGTTGTGGATTGACCAGGTACTGCTCTTAACAGTTTCAATGTTCCCAGCGGTATCAACGGAGAAGTATTTTATTGTGGTCGTCGCAGCAACTGTAATAGGATTAATGTATTCTGGTGACGCAGTGTTCGGTGTTGAACCATCAATTGTGTAGTAGGTTTTTGCTGTTTCACTGGCCGAAAGAGTTACCGGTATTGGTGCCGACGAGGAATATATCCCCGTTACCGGACTGGCTGTAGTTACAGGTGCAATAGTGTCAAATAAAATTTGTGCTGAAACCGGTGCATAAAGAGTTCCCGTCGGATAAGCATTGTCACGGAAACGGGCATATACCGTTTTCTGGGCATCACCGGAGGTTAATGTCCACGATTTAGTAGTGGCATAATTCTCTTCAGCTGAATAGTTAATGCCGTCGTTTGAAAACTGCATTGACTTGATCCCTGCAGGGTCTACAGCACTTAGATTAAGTTCCACCGCGCTGCTGTTGGTTGACACAGCTCCATTGTTAATAATAATGCTTGCTACAAGATCACCAGAATCAATTGTCCATGTGCCCGTATTAATTGACTCACTGTTTCCTGCCAGATCCACAGCAAAATAGTTTACAGTGGTTGTTGAGACGACAGAGATTGGACCGGTATAAACAGTGGAACTAATTGTCGGAGTTGTGCCGTCGGTTGTGTAGTAAATCTTGCCCTGTTCGTTGCTTGTGAGTGTTACCATAACAGGAGCAGTACTATATATACCGGTTATCGGACCTGCCGTTGTTATTGGTGCTATAGTATTTAGTGTTATCTGGGCCGTTACCGGATCATAAAGATGGCCACCCCCGGCTGATCCATCACGGAATTTAGCATACACTGTTTTTAATGCATCACCAGATGTCAAAGCCCATGACTTTGTGAATGCATACGGTTCTTCAGCCGTATAATTTGCACCGTCATTTGAAAACTGCATGGTCGATACACCTGTAGAACTGGTGGCGTTCAAGTAAAGTGTGACGCTAGTCTGGTTTGTCTGAGATGCGTTATTGTTAATTGTTACGCTTGCAACAAGATTTGGCGCCTGAATTGTCCATGTGCCGGATTTAGGCGCTTCCTGGTTTCCTGCGGTGTCAATTGCCATATATGTGATTGTTGATGTTGCACTAACCGGTATTGGCGTAACGTAAATCGGTGACAGTGCTGTCGGAGTACTGTTGTCAAGGGTGTAATGAATAACGGCAGTTTCATTTGCAGTCAGTCCAACCGAAACCGGTGATGAATAAATGCCGGGGAGTGGACTTGATGCGGAAACAGGTGCAACTGAGTCCAGGATTATATTTGCTGAAACTGGTGGATACGTAATCGTACCCGTTGAATTTGTTTCAGTGAATTTGGCATACACAGTTTTAAGGCCATCACCTGTTGAGAGTGTCCAGTTTTTTGCAGCTGTTGAATATGCCTCGGGTGTTGCCGGAATGTATGTGATGCCATCATTTGAGAACTGCATACCGGTAATGGCTCCTCCGGTATTGGAAGTTGCAGCAGATGGTGTCAAGACAACACCTGTAGTTTTGGTTACAGCTGCACCAGCGTTAATGACTACGTTAGCGGTCAAATTAGGAATAGCAATTGTAAATGGTGCTGATTTAGGCGGTGTCTCAATATTTCCAGCTGTGTCGACAGAAAAATACTGAAGATTAGTTGTTGAAACCAGCAGAATAGGAACTGTGTAGACAGAAGACGCAGTCGTCGGCGTGCTTCCGTCGGTAGTGTAGTAAGTTGTTGCAGCCTCATTCGGTGTTAATGTCACAGAAAAAGGTGAATAAGTGCCTGGAATCGGACTTATTGCAGTTATCGGTGGTACCGTGTCATACACAATCTGGGCGCTTATGGCTGGATACTGGAAGCCTCCAGGTTGTGGTAGTGATTTGTCACGTAGGCGCACATATACGGTTTTAAGTCCATCACCCGTTGTTAGTGTCCAAGCCTTAGTGTTAAGGAACGGTTCTTCTGTGGAGTATGTAATATTGTCATCAGAAAACTGCATTGTTGACACGCCAGCAGGATCGAATGCTATCAAATTAAGATCAACGAAAGGGCGATTTGTTACAGCAGCTCCCCCGTTAATAGAAATTGTTGAGATCATATCCGGAGTATGTGCCATCCATGTGTCTGAATGCACCGCCTCTACGACACCATTTACGTCCCTGGCAAAATAGTTAATTGTTGTTGTAGCATTAACCGTTAAGGTGCCGGTGTTGGTAAATTTGGTCAACGTAGTAACATCCGGTATGGATCCATCAGTTGTATAGAAGATCGTAGCCGGAGGAGATGCGGTTGTTGCTGTAAGTGTTATTACGCCTGGAGATGTTGTGTAGATTCCCGGTACCGGAGTTGCCTGAGTCACTGGCGGCTGTGCCGGGCTGTGGACTACATGAGTCACTGAGACAGTTGCGACAGGTGTCTGAGACGGGTTCGTTCGGGCCTCAACTTTGATAACATACGAACCAATCGGGGTAGTGTCGGGCAATGTCCAGTAGTTTCTGGTACTGAATGGCTGTACTTCGGCATTATTAAGCAGGAACCGGTACTGATAGACAGCTACAAGTGCAGGCACGGGAGTCGGGTTCGGCTGGGTTACAGTTGCCCCGGTTCCGGTTGCAGTGAACTGTACATTGGAACCAACAATATGTCCAATTGGCTTGCTGTCTTTAACTGTGACACCGGTGGCTTCGGTCCATATACCGGTTTTTACAGACACAGGTCCATCAGAAGTTGCTGTGGTTCCTTTTGCATTAAATGCGTAGACCTGATAGCGATAAGTTGTGTTGGGGTCAACTGATGTGTCTGTATAAATCGGCGGATAACCGGGCAGATAAGTAACCTCGGCTATAGGCGCAAAGGCACCATTTTCAGTCGCTCTATCGATGCGGAAGCTACTCGGTGCCTGGGCAGGAGCAGTGTCATTCCACTGAATTATAACCTGGTTAATGCTGGGATTAGTATAGGCAACGATGTAGTCCAACTTACCTGGAACTGTTGCTCCACCTTTGAAGGCTCCGCCTTGGTTAATGTTTGGTGTTCCATCAGTATTGAAAGTAGGTGCCGTAGGGGGAACAGATGAAACCTTGAATACAAACGGCCTCATAAAATCATTTTCTTCGTGACCAAGAATATGGCAGTGCCATACATATTCATAACCGTAATCAGTAAAATTCGGGTCATTATTGGCAACTGTAGTCACTACACCGGCTGCAGGAGTACCCTGAGCCCTGGGGAATAAGGGATCTATTGGTATATTACCAAAATCGGTTGCGATAATCCGCGCAGTTGGTGGCAGTGCCGGATCAATAAGCCTGATGCTCTTAGGTAGTGGGAGCCCATTATTATCAGGATTTAAGCCGACCCACGAGGCCGGAAGATTCTGCTCTTTAGGTCTCATAGCTACGATAACATCTTCCAGGGGGCTCATTCTGACAGTTTCTTTCCATCCCATTTCGTTTTCATCAGGCGGGCGAATTGCGCCATCCCAGCCGACGCGATTAACAACCTGAACATCGACAATATGGAAATGAACAGGGTGGGTATCGACACCATTGTGCGTTATTTTCCAGATCTGAGGCTGGCCATCTGTGATGGTTTCAGTTGTAGGCTCAGCAAAACCCATAGGGAGCGTTGTTTGATTGAACTGGTTGGTGAATGGCAGTTCGATCCCCAATGTTGCGTTCATTCGACCATACGGATCCCACAATTCCTGTATTGCTTTAGGGTGAAATGGAATTGTTACCGGGATCTCAGGTGTATATTTGGGTGTATAATCTCCGTTGAGCGGCTTGAGAGTTATGGAGTAGTCCTGGATTTTTGCATACTGTTCTGTCGGTGAGTATCCACCGGAGGCAACCGGCATTGTAGGCTGTCTGACCAGAGGTGCTGGTTGACTGGCTTTGAACGCTACCGGTAGGGCTGACTGAAGAGCAGCAAGATTCAAAGATGCTCCGGGAGCACCTGCTACGCGGAACTGCATAACTGTACGGGTATTCGGACCGTAGCCGCGAATAGTGGATGGAGCACCGCCAGAAGATGTAAAATCGTCATTACCCGTGTAGTAATCATAACGAGGATCCGACGCCGGGGTTGGAGCAGGAGCATCATTGTAAAGAATTAATGTCGAACCTGGCGGAACAGCGGAAAAGTCAATGACAACGTCTGCCCGCTCGGCTGCACCCATAAAAAGATTTTTTTCTTGAACGTTCAATACAACAATATCCCGACGGTTATAGTTATAGTTAACCGGCTGGTTTGGGTGAATTACAGGAAAGGGGAGGAAGCCGCTTTCGCTGCCTATCTGGATAATGTTAGGGCCAACTGTTCCTGGATCAGGAACGCCTCCGGGTCTGCCATCGGTGGGCCATCCTGCCGGGAACGAAGGATTTGGACCGGCCGGGACCATTTTAACTTCCTTTCCGGAAGGATCATTTGGATCGGAATAAAAAAGACTCAAGTTAAGACTGCGATCATTTGCGGCATTTAAAATCCGGAACCGATACGCTTTTGGCTGTACGGTAAGATACGGATAGGCAGTGCCGTTGACCAGCATGGTGTCATGGAAACCTTCAGGAGTAACTGTTGGCTCAGGTAGTGTTGAGCGGTCAGCAGCAATAGAGATCGGTGGCCAGAACCATGGGCCATAATCCCAGCGCCCGAATGGATTGGCTCCGGCGGGGCTTGTAGGATCCTGATTGGGCTCATACACATGAGGGAACCAGAGATCTCCATATATCCCCCAGTTAGTAGCAACTCCCTTTGAATTAAGTCTCCAGAGAGAGTCCTGCACATCAATGTTCTGAGGCACAAAGGTTTTATCTTGAATGATAAGAGGAATGCCGTAACGATATACTCCACCAGCATCCGGAAGAACCCCTGAATTAATCAAACCCTCTTCAGTCGGGTCGGTCAAAAGGTAGCCCGCAGCTTCCCCGGCATAAACATTTAATCGGGTTATTCCCAAAGAGTGGTCATGATAGAACATCATCCTGTTACTTTGCTGATTAGTCCAGAAATAGGTCATTGAACCATTGCCGGAGGCAGGCATGTCAGGAACGTCACGGGTACTTACACCTTTTCTGTAAGGAGTGTTTTCACCGGCCGGGACAGTCCATTGATGTGTTGTTCCGTCACTGATCCATGGTGAGTTACCTCCATGGAGGTGAAAAACCGCCCGATTCTGAGTGTAAGACACGTTCGTGGCACAGTTTTCAGACACCATTACAGTCGGATTGCTTGGGTCAGGGCGGGAAACGGAGCAGGGTGTTCCATTACTGGACAGTGGGCCGATACCGGAGCCCATTATTGAAGTGTCAGTAGGTATGAACAGTTTGCCAGCAGCTCCGGTTGGCAGAAGGTTAGTCATTTTGACGCGTACCGGTCTGTCTTTTTTTGCAATAATCAGCGGTCCCAGGTAGTGGGCACGACTGTGGGCCGAAGAAACTGCGCCAAATACCGGATTCAAATCCACGTAGCCGCGCATGAGAGTCTTCTTTGGTAGATCTGAGTGCATTTTTTCAGCATACTGTACAACACCAATCTCATAATAATCGCCGTCATTAGGAACGCCAGCTTTGCCGATCACTGGCGTTGCAACGGGTATGTACTGCCCGAGATTATTGGCATTTGCCGGGCCGACACCGGGAAGTGAGTCGACAAATTTGCGTAGAGCCGGACCGGACGCTCCGCCCGATGGGCTGTTTGCGTAATATGTTCCACCTCCTGGGCCGGCTTCAGCCTGTTTCAACCCCCATGGTACAACTGCAAGTACCAGAAGCGTGTAAAGCAGGTTTCTAATTATCTGTCTGTTCATGCGTAACTCCTTTTCCCTTATAATAATGAAGAAAATATCTAAATAATCTATTTGTTTGACGGTAATTCAGTTCTGTTTCTTGACGTTCTCTGGCGTAATTCAGTCTGGAATGAAGTTAATATTCTCCGCAACTCTTTTTCTGGAATGTCTGTGTGACCTGACAAGCCATCTTTCATTCCCTTGATAACCATCTCAAGATCAATTTCCATCCCCTGGTTTTTAAAGTTCCTAATGACTTCGACTCCAATAGCATAATTAACTTTGTCCATTGGTGATCTGAATGTCTGTGGTTCCTCAGTCCACGCAATGGAGGCTATAAGTAAAAAAACAACGACCACTAAAAATTGAATCCTCATTGAATGCTCCTGAAAAAAATATAACCCTTCATTTGTTTTCTACCGTGGTTGTTGTTGACTGTGTTTCCGGAACGACAAAGCGTTGTGAATTGAGAGAACGTATGTCTTCAATTCGCTGCCTTTTTCTTGATACTTGAGCTCCGTTTGTTGAGACAAACTTAGTGTCGTCCAGCTTTGGCGGTTCTCGCAGGTTTGCCGCCTCACCATCGCAAACGGCCTCGTAATGGTCAGGGTACTCTATTATCCTGCAGTCTTTAGCCGCAAAGGCAAGGAACGGAAATAAAACTGCCCCGGAAATAAGTATTATGATGTGTAGAAAATTTCGGATATTTAACTTCATAATCTGATGACCTCAAGTGAGTTCAGTGCATCCAGAATTATTGATGGGCAAATCGGTTTTTCAAAATAATGAGCTGCTCCCAAGGTGTAGGCCATCTGCTTGATTTCCGCATTCCCATGACCTGTCACCAAAATAACTTTTGTACCAGGCTGGTTTTTTTTGATGGCATGAAGAATACTAATTCCATCTGTGTTATTAATTCCTTCAAGCCTCATATCTGCAATGACAGCAAAATAATCGTGAGCCGAAATAAAGTCGATTGCCGCCACAAGGCTTTCGCATACATCTACAGCCATCCCCTCTTTTTCGATAAGCTTCCGGTAAGCAAACAGTATCGCGACTTCGTCGTCTACTATAAGAACTTTTCTTTTGTAGTCAGTTATCGCAAGTTCTGTTTGAGTGAGCATGATTTGTATTTAATTCAATAATCATGCCCATTATTCAACAAAAAAAAGGAGCTCATTCTAGTGGGTTAAGGGTGTGGGTGTGATGTATGTCATCTCAAATGTAGACTCTGGTCTCAGAGTGAGACAGGCTTATGAGATTAGTTTTAATAATATGGTGGAGATAAAAGGTGGTTTTAGTTGGTAGTGCGATGATTATATCTGTTTTAAGCGACGATACAGCGTGGCACGTGAAATATTGAGACTTTTAGCTGCTATTTCGATATCTCCACCTACCTCGTCAAGGACTGCTCTAATATGAGCCCCTTCGACTTGCTGAACGGTTTGGTTGGTTGGATTCGGCATAAAAATACGATTATGTGCCAAGTTTGCAAAATGAGACAGTCTCAGGACAGAGCCGTTTGGAGTCAGCAACAATGCTCTCTCAAGAACATTTTTTAGTTCTCTAATGTTGCCCGGCCATGAATAGTCACGCAACATTTCCATAATATCGTCAGAAAGTGTTGTTATAGTTGCACCGAGTGAGTGCAGTATAAAAGTGACCAGTGCCGGCAGATCATCCATGCGATTTCTGAGAGGTGGCAGTTGAATAGTCATCAGGTTGATCCGGTACATAAGATCCTGGCGAAACTGTCCAGAACTGACAAGTGAGTCCAGTTCATGATGAGTCGCGCAAATTAGTCTGAAATTACTTCTCAAGAGTTTAACATCTCCGAGTCTGCGATAGCTCTTGTCCTCCAGTACTTTAAGAAACTGAGCCTGGACATCGATGCTCATATCACCTATTTCGTCCAGAAAGAGTGTTCCCCGATCAGCAATATCAAGCAGCCCCTTACGGTCTTGGTCAGCGGAGGTAAATGCGCCCCTGGCATTGCCGAATATTTCCCGAGAAAGCATTTCTCCACGTAGGCCGGAGCAGTTCAATTCCACGCATTCGTTTGCTGAACGAGATCCCTGCTGATGAATCCATCTGGCAAGCATTCCTTTGCCGGTTCCGGTTTCTCCCGTTATGAGTACCGGAATATCGCTTGATCCGGCCGCTATGGCCAACTCATGGACTCCCTGCATAATTCTGTTTTCGCCAATAAAAAAACCGGCTTTCTTTTCAAGCCGTTTTCGTGCTGACTGCTGTTGTTTCAATACGCCTATTTCGAGAGTCTTGCTTATCAGTATGGCCAGTGCAGAGTTATCAACCGGTTTGGTAAGGAAATTGTCTGCACCGCGTTGCATTGCCTCAACTGCAAGCGGGATGTCGCCTTCCCCGGTAATGACAATAATAGGAATTAATGGATCACATGTTCTTACTGTTTCAATAAAGTCGATCCCGTTGCCATCAGGCAGATTAATGTCGAGAATCATGATGTCAAAGCGGCGGATGGCCAGTTCGACTAAAGCCTCAGCAAGATTGCCAGCTTCAGTAATTTCATAACCATCTTTTGAGAAATAACGTACAAACCCAAAACGGGTTGCCGTATTGTCTTCCACTAATAGAATGCTCGGTTTCATTGCAGTTCCTCTCTGTAAAGTGGGATGCGAACTTCCACAGTACAACCCGGTAGTGGGCTGTTGTTTGAAATGCTTACAGTTCCACCCATGTTTTCAATGAAATGTTTGACCAACGCAAGTCCGAGGCCGGTTCCACCTTTACGATCAGTATAAAAAGGTTCAAAAACATGCGAGATATTGTCTTCGTCGATTCCGGTTCCCTGATCAACTATCTGCACGATGGCCATGTTATCAGACAAAACGGAGTAATTGTGCTCTAAATTAATGATTATTTTACTGTTTTCAGAGGTGTGGTGGCCGGCATTTTCTAGTAAATTAAAGAATACCTGCTGAAGTTTGAGGCCATCAGCCAAGACCCTGACCCATATATTTTCATTATTGAACGAGAGGTCGCCTTGTCTGTTTTTTGCCAAGCCGGAAGATTTCCATAGGTTAAGTGTCTCACGGCATACTTCATAAAGAGATATAGGCTGGAAATTTTTTGCCGGAATTGTTCTTCCCAGATCAAGGAGGTCGTTCATAAGGTGAACCAGGCGATTTACCTGTGTCCTGATATGCAGGATGTATGGGGCAAATTCCGGGTTCTGTCCAATTTCTTTTTCCCTGAATAGGGCCTCGGTTATAGTGAGAATAGCATTTAGCGGGTTGCGTACTTCATGAGCAACGCCACCGGCAATCTGGCCGATTGCTTCCAGTCTTTTTGCGCTGAGCAGCAGATTTTCGAGTTGTTTCCTTTCGGCCATTTCCTGCCGCAATAATACGTTGATTTCATTCAGATCGCCGGTTCGCTCAATTATCTGTTGCTCAAGGTATAAATGGATGCCCTGTAATTCGGCTTCAGCAACTATCTGATCATTGATATCATAGCAGCAGCCGATGTAGCCGACGAAAATATTGTTCAGGTCGTGATGTGGGACGCCATTGTCACTTATCCAATGATAGCTGCCATCATTGTAACGGAGACGGTACTCAATCTCAAATGGGCGTTGAGCCTGAAATGATTCCATGTAAAATGTGACACACCGTTCCAAATCCTCAGGGTGAACTCCTGTTGCCCAACCGTCTCCAAGCTCCTCTTCGAGTGTGCGTCCTGTGAAAGTCAGCCATGTCTGATTGAAGTAGTTACAGCGGGCATCGGTGCCTGCTTTCCAGATGAGCGCTGGAAAAATATCCAGTAATTGCTGTTGTTTCTCAACCAATCTGGTCAAGGAATCCTCGGCTTTTTTCAGCGTATCTGTATGCTCTTGCTCAATTGCAAACAGTTTGCGTAGCGCTTCCGACCTTCTTCGGGAACTCCAGAGAAATATACCAAGTGTCATGGCTGTTATTGCCACAAACCCGGCAATAATAATCATCCAGATAGTTTTTGTCAAAGGGGACAGCACTTCATTGACATCAATCTTTGCTACCAGACCCCATGTTGTGTCGGGTATGACTCTGGTGGTGCAGAGAACCCTGCTTTTGCGATAATCAATATCTTCAAAATCACCTGTTTGTCCCAATGCAGCTCTGACTGCTGGCATGGTGTTTGGTGCTAGAGGATGTTTGTATAAAGTGGGCGTTTTTTTACGGAACCGAAGATCATTCAGAAAAAGTACGGAGTTTCCTTCGCGTTTTACAAGTAGGGTTTCTGCCGTAGCACTGACTGTGGGCCATGCTTGAATAAGAGGATAAAGACGCTTGTCAGGGTTTATGTCAAAGACTATTACAGCAAAGCAGCCAGGGTGCGAACCTTCTGGATTCATTATAGGAATTACGAGGTTGATGTCATATGTGGCACCATCGCTGTCTTGATGGAAATCTGTAAGAATTACTTTGCGGCTTTTTGCCGCTTCGGATACCAGTTGCAGATAATGATCAGATAGTGGCCTTTTGAAATTAGAGTCGGAAGAAATTACTTTTCCTTCGGGAGTAAAGAGGATCCCCTTGCTGTATTCACCGAGGTCAATCAGGCTTAACATCCAAAGTCTGAACTCATTGTGTGTCACGATGTTGCTCTTGTTGGAGATGTTGCTTTTAATACGACTGGCCATCATGACATTAGCGCGGATGGAAGCCCCGTCGGCAAGGCGATCATTGCGCCACTGGACCAGTTGAGACATCTTAATGTCCGCAATGGTTGCTATTTCTTTTCGTTTCTCTTTAAGTAAAAAAAACCTTTGTTGCTTGACAAAAACGTAACAGCCGATAGAGACGATAATAATGCAAATACTAATAGTAAGAATATACCAGAGAGTGTTTGACCGGTATGGCTTTACAGGCTGTGAAGTTTGCATGCAGTGCTGTTGCTCTCCAATTGTAAATATATTTAAATGACTGATGTGAACATGCTAACTTATAACTATCATTTTATATGTTTTATTGTCCAATATTGATTTGCGAAATTTGTGTTGTTAACCTATTTATCTAGTCGGGTTGACAATGAGTCGTTTACTATGTTATCGATGAAAGTGGAGGTAGGACATGACAGTACGAAAATACATCCAGGCAGTTGCTGACAGGGTTATAGCTGGAGAAACACTTGAATTAAATGAAGCACTGCAGCTCTCAATGGTTACGGGCTCTGATCGGTATCTGCTATTTGCTGAGGCAGCCAGGATTCGCGATCACTTTGTCGGTAGTTCTGTTTTTCTCTGCTCAATTATAAATGCCAAATCTGGTCGTTGTGCTGAAAATTGCGCTTTCTGTGCTCAGTCGGTTCACCATGACACCGGTGCTCCGGTGTACCCGCTGGTTGATGAAGATGAAATGGTGCGCTGTGCTGCTCTGGCAGAGCAGAACGGCGCCGGATGCTACGGTATTGTTACCAGTGGCACCAGTATTAATAAGGCAGATGAACTTGACCGCGTCTGTAGTGCGGTCAAGCGAATAAAGGACGAAACAGGAATATCACCTTCCTGCTCGCTTGGAATTATGGATAAAGAAACGGCACTGCGCTTAAAAAACGCAGGAATGGAAACTTATCATCATAATCTTGAAACAGCGCGCAGCTTTTTTCCTGAAATTTGCACGACTCATGATTACGAGGATGATGTAGATACAATTAGAGCTGCCAAGGCGGTTGGTTTACGCGTCTGTTGTGGTGGTATCTTTGGCCTTGGAGAAAACTTCTCACAGCGGATTGAGATGGCTCTGACACTGCGTGAATTAAACGTCGATTCGGTTCCGCTTAATTTTCTTAATCCGGTGATCGGGACGAGGCTCGAAAATGCCGATAACCTTACTCCACTTGAGTGCCTGACTATCATCGCTGTCTATCGTTTTTTACTGCCTGATAAGCGGCTTTCCGTATGCGGGGGTCGCGAGAAGAACCTGCGCGAGTTGCAGTCCTGGATGTTTTTGGCTGGAGCAAACGGCACAATGACCGGCAATTATCTTACTACTCCAGGTCGTCCACCTGAACTTGACCGGCAGATGTTAAGAGACCTTGAACAACCGGTTGAAGGGTGTTGTGGGGCGGAACAATAATATGGCGCCTCGCGGAATATTTATTACTGGCACCGATACCGGTGTTGGTAAGACTGTAGTTGCAGCTGTTCTGGCCCGTCTGCTGCGAATGAACGGAGTCTCGGTCGGCGTAATGAAACCTGTTACAAGCGGATGCCGGGAAGTATCCGGAGATTTGCTTTCTGATGACGCACTGCTGCTTTGTCAGGCAGCGGCAATTCCCTGCAGTGAAGATATAGCCCTGTATCGATTGCGTGAACCGATTGCTCCTGCAGAAGCAGCTAAGTTAGATGGGGTGAAAATTGATTTTTCGGCAATTAAAGCAGCTTTTACCCGCCTGTCATCTTCATTTGAGTATGTAATCGTCGAAGGTGCTGGAGGATTAATGGTGCCGCTATCGGGCGGGTTGTTGGTCGCCGATCTGGCGCGTGAACTGGATTTGCCTGTTTTGGTAGTCGCCAGGCCGAATCTTGGTACTATTAACCACACAGTTTTGACCTGTTTTGCTGCTCAGCAGATGGGACTCCGTGTCGCTGGTGTTATTATTAACGGAATGCCGGAGAATCCCGGCTTGGCTGAAAAGTGCTCTCCACATCAGATTGGCTCGCTCTGCGGTGCGCCGGTTTTAGGAATATGGCCGCAACGTAACGAAATTGACGAAATTGATCTGGTTGATGAGTTAGCTTCCTGGCTGGATGCTCAGGCAGAAACCAGCATCGTTCTCCGTGAACTGGGCGTATGAGCAAGCTTTTCTTTAAGAAAGTGGAACGGAGCTTGGTTTAGTATCCCGCTCAAATTCCTCCACAATATCCGCAAGTGCTGTGTGTCTGCTGACACCACCTAGAGATTCGCTGATGCCGGTAGTACGAAGTATCTCACGAACTTCGGCGTGCGCTTCAGCAACCCTCAGCTGAATCCCTTCCAGTTCCAGTTCCCGCTCAAGTTGCTCAAGCATCCTTGCGCCGGCAGCATCTATATATGGAGATGTTGAAAGGTCGCATACTGCCAGTTTTACGGCAATACTCTCGCGATGAATTGCCTCGAGTACTGTTGTATTGATAGTGTCGACATTAAAATAGAGTAACGGCGCTTCAATTCTGAACAGAAACATTCCAGGGAACCGCTCATTGCTGGTATGACGATCTGCGTCGCTGAAGCGGGTGCTGCCAGGTATTCTGCCGAGTACAGCAACATGAGGATTTGCCATCATTCTGAGCAGGAAGAGAATTGAGGCAATTGCCGAAACAGTAACCCCTTTCAAAATACCGAGCAGCAATACTCCCACAAATGCCACCAGAGCAACATTGAATTCAAGGCGGCTAATCAGCCACAGTCTCTTGAAGTCTTCAATTTTAACAAAACCTGAAACTGCGACAAGAATTATAGCTGCAAGAACGGTTTCCGGTAGGTTGCGCATTAATCCGGTGAGAAAAAAAAGTGTCATTACAAGGGTCATCGAGGCGAAGATCAGCGAAAGTGGAGTTCGTGCGCCGGCTTTTTCGTTGACGGCCGATTGGGATAATCCACCGGCAACCGGATAGCCATGGCCGAGTGCCGCAACAATATTTGCAGCTCCCAAGCCAAGAAGTTCCTGGCGGGGGTCTATCGTATAATGATTTTTAGAGGCGAATGTACGCGCAACTGCTATGCTCTCCACATAAGAAAGCAGAAAACAGGCAAACGCCAATTCCAGCAGGCCTTCAATCCGCACGGATTCGAAGGACGGAAGCGAGAGGGGCGGTAGGCCGGGAGGGATGAGTCCCACTACTTTAACACCCTGTTCAGCCAGTCCGAAAACAGAAGCAATACCTGTAGAAAGTATTACGACCACCAATGCTGCCGGTCGACCGGGAAACAGCTTGCTGCCAACAAGCAGCAGCATGATGGAAAATGCTCCCATTGAAATGACAATCGGGTTTGCGCTGTGTAATTGTTGAAAAGTGAATGACATGCGCTCAAGAAAATTGTCACCACCTCCATCAACTCCGAACAGCTTGGGAAGTTGCATTGAGGCTATGCTTATTGCTGCTCCGGCTTTGAAACCCAACAGAATTGATTCGGAAATAAAATTGACGAATGAATTGAGGCGCATAAGCCAGGCCAGAAAGCAGAAAGCTGACACCATGCCGGCGGTCATTGCGGCAATGGCGGCATAACTGGAAGCGTCACCTCCTGCCATTGAGCCACCGACACTGGCAACCATAACAGAGATTGCTGCCGTTGGACCTATTGACAGATGGCGGGAAGAGGCAAAGAGTGCATAGGCAACGCCGCTGAATATATAGCAGTAGAGTCCAGTCTGAGGAGTCAGTCCAGCCAAAGAAGCATATGCCATAGCCACTGGCACAGCATACGCCGCAAGCGTTATGCCTGCAATTAGGTCAGGCAAGAGCCAGCTTGCCTGGTAACAGGGCAGCCAGTCGATAATGGTAATGTATTTTATCAGGCTCCGGATTGCACTATTCATAATGTCTGGCCTATCACTGTTTAATGTCGCTAGTCAATAGCAACAATTAGGTGTGAGAGATGTAGAAGGGTGAAGGAAATGAACTTGACTCCTTTGCGTGTAAATAGTACTCTTCGTAATATTTTATAGTCATGCAATCTAAGGGGGATTTATGTCAGATAGAATTCAATCGTTTGAGACTCTTACGCTTCATGCTGGGCAGACACCGGATCCAACCACTCTCTCGCGTGCGGTTCCTCTCTATCAAACCACTTCCTATGTATTCAAAAGCTCCGAACATGCCGCAAATCTTTTTGGTCTCAAGGAGTTTGGCAATATTTATACCAGGCTTATGAACCCTACCACGGACGTCCTTGAACAGCGTCTTGCCGCTCTGGATGGTGGTGTAGCCGCACTGGCGGTCGCTTCGGGGCAAGCGGCAATTACCTATGCAATCCTCAATATTGCCAAGGTAGGTGACAACATAGTGTCTACTAATTATCTCTACGGTGGGACATACAATCTGTTCCATTATACTCTTCCAAAACTCGGCATTACTGTGAAGTTTGTTGATACATCCGATGTAGAAAATATTCGGCAGGCAATCGACGGAAATACCCGCCTTGTTTACAGCGAGTCTGTCGGTAATCCAAAGAATAATGTTGATGATTTTGAGGCTATTGCAGCTGTTGCTCACGAGGCAGGTCTCCCTTTCGTAGTTGACAATACGGTGACCACCCCCTATCTCTTCAAGCCGCTTCAGCATGGTGCCGATATTGTTGTTTATTCGTTGACAAAATTTATTGGTGGGCATGGTACGAGCATCGGTGGTGCCGTTGTTGATGGTGGAAAATTTCCCTGGAACAACGGCAAATTTCCAGAATTTACTGAACCGGATCCTTCCTATCATGGTCTTAAATACTGGGAGGCGCTGGGAAATATTTCATATATTATCAAAATGCGGGTTTCTTTACTCCGAGATACAGGAGCTTGTATTTCTCCTTTTAACTCCCATCAGATTATTCTGGGAATGGAAACTCTGCATGTTCGTATGGCCCGTCACGTTGAAAACGCCCGCAAAGTTGCCAGTTGGCTGGAAGCTCATCCGACTGTTACCTGGGTTAATTACCCAGGTCTGGCCAGTCATAAAGATCATGTCAGGGCGCTCAAATATCTTCCGAAAGGTGAGGGGGCTATTATCGGCTTTGGTATCAAGGGTGGTATGGAGGCCGGCAAGAAATTTATCGACAATGTCAAGCTGCTGTCGCATCTTGCAAATATTGGCGATGCAAAATCGCTGGTTATTCATCCTGCTTCAACAACTCATCAACAACTGACTGCTGATGAGCAGATTGCTTCCGGTGTCACGGCTGATTTTATACGGCTTTCTGTAGGGATAGAATGCGTAGAAGACATTATTGCAGACATTGAACAGGCACTGGGAGCTTCTCAGCTTTGATGCTGCTGCTTTTTTTTTCGAATGTATGGGCAATCCTTGTGATTGCCTATTTTTTTGTGTAGTATCGCCCGAAAATATCATATTGCTTTAACCGATTTCAAATTAGAGGAGTGCCTATAATGTATATGTTAACGATCCGAACCAGTTTTGCCGCTGCACATAACCTGATGAATTATCAAGGTGATTGTGAAAACTTGCATGGTCACAACTGGAAAGTAGAAGTAACTGTTATTGCCAGTGAACTGGACAAAGCAGGGCTTGGTATAGATTTCAAAGTTCTAAAGCGTGAAGCTGGCGAAATAATAAATGAACTTGATCATAAATATTTAAATGATAACCCTGCCTTCAGTGGAATTTCGCCGTCATCGGAACATATTTCCAAATATCTGTACCAGCGCATTTCTGAACGCCTAAATAACGATAACATCAAAGTTGAATCAATCACTGTATGGGAGTCTGACAACGCATCAGCGCGCTATTATGAGTGATCCGATTTATATCAGCGAAGTCTTTTCTTCCATTCAGGGTGAAGGCATGCTGGCGGGGCGCAGGCAGATTTTTGTGCGATTGATGGAATGTAATCTTAATTGCCTATATTGTGATACTGACTTTGCGAAGTCCGATATCTGCCGGATTGAGTCCAAGCCAGGCTCAGAGGCTTTTCTAAATCTGCCGCAGCCGCTCCCGTTGCATAGCATCACTGCTGTTTTTGCCGATTGGATTTTACAACTTCCAGGGTCACATCATTCGGTAAGTTTTACGGGCGGTGAGCCACTTCTCCATGCTAAGGCTCTCACTGAATGGTTTCCGGTAATCAGAAAGATCCTCCCGATTCACTTGGAAACTAACGGCACCATGCCTCTTGCACTCAGGAGTGTAAAACAGTATCTGGATTATATCAGTATGGACATTAAACTTCCTTCGACCTCCGGCTGTACGGAACATTTATGGGATCTACATGCACTTTTCCTTAGGGAGGCTCATGGCTGCAACGTGACAGTGAAAATTGTTGTGGGTGAAATGACAACTGCTGACGAAATTGAACAGGTATGCGATATAATTTCTTCGGTTGATGAATGCCTGCCGCTTTTTATTCAGCCACTGATGATGTCTGACGGCAGTGTCGGAATTACCTCAAAACATATTCTGCGGATGCAGGAGTTGGCATCTTCCCGCCTGCCTGATGTTCGTGTCATTCCGCAAATGCATAAACTATTGGGTGCGCTTTGATAATTGAAACTATTACACTGAGTTCTAATCTATGCGTAACACTCCTGGATCAAACCTGCCATTATTTTGGTGGATACTATCACGTCAAAGTCCTTATTTTCTGCGATATTCCGCTGGAACAGAGCTACTTTGAGAATGATGCAGAGTTCCAAAATGCAGTGGAAAAAATGGGGCCGATGGTCAGGTTTGAACGCGTTATTGAAAAAATGGCTGTTCCGGAGTCCGGGATTGAGTCTGTTCGCAGCCAGCTGATACAAGCTTTTCATGATACGAGCAAAGCTTATCTTTCAAACCCTGACTTTGCTCCTCGTTTTGTGCAGAGCGAGTATCGTAAAATTATAAAAAAAACATCTCATTTAAATTGTGCTCGAGGGTAATGTGCCTGAGCCAGTCGCTATTATCGATAAGCTTGCTTTTGGTGGCAATGGTGTCTGCCGCATTGAAGGTAAAGTGTGCTTTGTGCCGTTCAGCTGCCCAGGAGATGAAGTCTCACTTCGGATAACTGCTCAAAAGAAATCTTATTGCACGGCATCAATCTCTGAAATAATACATCCTTCCTCTTCTCGAGCTGCCCCTGTCTGTTCACTGTTTGGCGCATGCGGTGGATGCAACTGGCAACATATCAGCTATCCTGTTCAGCTTGAGCACAAGCGCAGCATTCTTGGGGAAACTCTCTTGAAAGGAGCGAATGTCCCTTCGGAACGGATTGGTGATGTTGTCGCTGCTCAACAGGAATATGGATATCGAAGCCGCCTTCAGTTCAAGGTGTCTGTGGCTAATAGTAAGCTACGCATCGGTTTTTACCGGCAAGGGTCACATCAGGTGGAGGATGCCGCCGGTGGGTGCCCCGTCGCCGCGCCTGTTATAAATGAGGTACTGAGTTGCTGCCGATCTGTGCTCCGGGACTATCCAGAACTTCAGTCAGTTTCTCAACTCAGTATTGACTCAGGTGACAATGGAGTTGTTGTCGTCATACATCATGACGGTCGAATTACGGCAAAAAATAGAGATTATTTTATTGAGCGATCTGATGACTTCGGTCAATGTACCGGGCTTTTTATTAAAGTGGCCAATCAGTCGCATCTTTTGAAATTATGGGGAAGTGCCGAAATATCTTACTGCATGACCCCGCCGGATCCCGACCAAAAGCCGGTGGTGCTCACATATCCACCAGGTGGATTTGCCCAGGTGCATCAACAGCAAAATCTCGCAATGTTGTCGGTAGTTAGGCGGTTAGGGGCTTTTACTCCAACGGATAAGCTGTTGGATCTATATTGCGGTAACGGTAATTTTTCTGTTCCCCTTGCATCAGAAGTTGCCTCAGTGGTTGGGATTGAGGGTAATGCAGATTCAATCCGTGCCGCAAAACATAATTGTGAGCTTAACATGGTTGAAAATACACAGTTTTTTTGTGATGATGTCACTATTGGTGTCCGTCGTCTTGCTGATCAGGGGCGCACGTTTGACACCGTTTTACTTGATCCACCACGCGCCGGTGCCGGAGATGCCATACCAGGCATTGTTCGTTTGCAGCCTGATAAAGTATTATATGTTTCCTGTGATCCGGGTACACTTGCCCGGGATTGCGGGATTTTATCAGGATGCGGTTACACCGTTGTTATGTCCGTCCCTATAGATATGTTCCCTCAGACTTTCCACATTGAAAGTGTAACTTTGCTCTGCAGATCATAGAAAGGTATTATTTTGAATTTTATTAGCCGATTATTTTCAAAATCCCCGTCAGATTTATTGGCAAAGGGTGACAGGCATATGGTGTCTGACAGTTTTTTTGATGCCAGAACTTGTTATGAAGATGGAATACGACTCTGCTCCGGCGAGAGTGACAGCGATGCTCTAAAAACTGTTTTTTCAGAGCGGATTGAAACTGCCAATAGGAAGCTTGCCGAGCGCAATCTTTATGAAGCAGACTGTGCGTACGCGCGTGGAGATGTAGATAAAGCAATTGATCACCTTGAGCTTGTAAAAACACTGACTTATGATCAGGTTCTACGGGAAAAGGCGGAAAAGCTGCTGCACATATATTTGCCACCTGACACTGTTCATGATGAACAGGCCACAGTTTCGTCATGCGCATCATGTGCAGGCTCTTCTTGTGGAGACTCAACTGATAGTGAGCATTCAGATGATTCCATGCCGCTGTTTGAGTATTATGAACTACTTATCCAGCAATTGCCGGTTGATCAGTCTCATCGTTATGCCGAATTAGGAGAGAATTTTGCATACGCGTACGTCGCGGCTAGTCGGGATAATCATCAAGAAGCGTTATCCGGCTTTCAAAATTGTTTCGATACGCTACCTCACGATATATATTGGTACGAAAAAGGGAAAGTTCAGCACCGGTTAGGTAATGATAGTGAAGCAGAACAATCTATGCGGAAGGCTATTCAGCTTAATGCCGCCAATTCGCTTGCATGGGTAAATCTTGCGCTTATGTTGCGGGAAAATCTTCGGTTTCAGGATGCTTTGTCAACAATAGAAATTATGGTTTCTGAGCAAATAATGACTGAGCAGGCACTGTTGCTAAGAGCGGATATTTTTGAAGCCACCGGAGATCATGAGGGTGCTGTAAAGCAGTATGTTGAACTGCTGCAGACTCCGTATGCACGCGCAGCTGCTGAAAAGCTCTATGTAATTCTGATTGAAGTCGGGCGTCAGGATGATGCTGCTGTCATTTTTAAAAAATATCTGAATAAATCGTGTCATTAGGTTATTAAGAAAACAGATTATGCTTTTGGCTAGTTCATCGATCGTTTAAATTCCAGCCGCTAGGGTCACGACAATTATAGGGGGTACTATGAATAAATCGGAACTTATTGAACAATTGGCTGTAAAAAAAGATTTACCGCTCAAGCGAGCAGAAGAGCTTGTCAATTTGATTTTCTCATCTATGAGCGACGCAATGGCTCAAGGTGAGCGTATTGAGATTCGTGGTTTGGGTAGTTTTGTAATTAAAGAGTATGGAACGTATACCGGAAGAAATCCGAAAACAGGTGAGCCAATTAAGGTCAGCCCCAAAAAACTGCCATTTTTTAAAGTTGGAAAAGAATTGAAAGAAATGGTTCTCGGGTAGCCTGTTTATGAGTGCCTGCCTTTTTAATTTTCAAACATACTTTTCGGTTGTTAAGTGATCAATTTTATTTTCGCGCTTATAGTTTTATGCCTGATTCCTAACTATTCCACCGCCAGTCCAGGGCAGTCCGGTTCAAGCGGTCTGCTAAATGTTTCCTCAGCTGAAACTCTGGATGCCGGGAATATCTGTATTGGAGCATGGTCTTGCTATAGCGAAAACAGCAATTTTTCTCAGAAAAATTCTCTTATTATGCCGGTCACGATTACAATGGGAATTGGTACGTTCTGGGAAGTTTACGGTGCGTACCCGAACATTTTTTTCAACGGTGACGATGATATTTCTGGTAGAGGTACACTTGATTTAGGAACTAAATTACGTTTTTTAGGTGGCCGCTCTTCAGATTTAAAGATGGCTGTCGATCTACTTGGACAGCGTCATGTGTCTGAAAGCAGGAAAATTGACGGCGTGACCGATGTATCGGCAAAGTTGGTTACCTCCTACAACAAGAATGACTTTGGCATACATGTGACCGCTGGTTATCTTAAGCCTGGAGCGGTTTCAGGAATTAAGCTGGAAAACGAATATGTCTTCGGCGCTGGCGTTGAGTATATGGTTATTCCGCGTTTGAAGCTGCTCGGTGAAATAACTGCCGGCACTAATCGCTATTCTGTTGAAGATTTCAGGGATTGGTCTTCGCCGCGTATCCTCTCTGATTACTCTGTTGAAGCTTCTGCAGGCGCTCAGTATTACCTAAATCCCCACCTTACACTGAATGCATCTATTGGGACCGGACTTGGTCCTAATGATCCGAGTCTAAAATTTCTTTTTGGTGTCAGTTCATGCCAGGGCGTTGGTACGTATGTTAAGCCTATTCCATCAGTAGGTCGTCGTACTGCTGCAAAGGATAAGACCAAAGAAGCTCTAAAACCTCTAAAAATAATACCTATTTCCAGCCTGTTGCTTCGAGCCTCTGCTGCTCAGTCTGCACCTGTAAGCAAGCTGGAAGTGGAGCTTGAGTCCGATAAAGAAGAGATCCTTATTAAGCCGTATGGGCAGATTGTCATCGCTCCACAGCAGGCTTCTTCCAATCTCACCTCACCAGTTATTCCTGTGGAAATTCCGCTGAAAACTCGCGAGGAGGAAATCTCTCTACAACCGCTAAAAACTGAAGATCGCGAAGCAAGTGCCATTGATTACACTCTGAACAGAGTCCGTGGCATTACACCACTGTTCGGCGTTGATGTTAAAGGATCTCAGGTAGCTATTCCTGCGGCTGCAGTTCTGCCGGAACGGATGACGGTCTACAGGAAATTTCGTTTTCCTGATGTAACGTTCGATTTTGATCAATGGACACTCTCAAGCAGCGGTAAAAAAATGCTTTCTGAAGTGGCTGAGCAGATTCGTAAAGACAAAAAATGGCTCTACATTAAAATTGACGGCCACACAGACGGAATTGGTTCGTTATCCTACAACATGGATCTTTCGTTAAAACGCGCAATAGCAGCTGCATCTTATCTGATAAGCCATGAAGGTGTGAGCCCGTCAAAAGTTTTCATAAAGGGTCTGGGTAAGTCCTCACCAATAGCCGAAAACAACACTACTGCCGGACGTCGCAAAAACCGACGCACAGAAATTCTGTTTCTGGTTTCCAAGGAAGGGCAGTGATATGAAATTATCTACCTATATCGTTTCAATATTGGTTTTCGTGCTGCTGCACGCTCATACACAAGCCGGCGAGTCGAATATAGATGTCTCAAAAATCTTGGCTGTTGTGCCGGTTAAAAGTGGAAGTCTTGATCAAAGCGTATATCGACAGTTTGATAAGCTTGTTCCAGAATTGAAAAAAATCTCGAATAAAAAAATAATTAAACTTGAGTGTAGATACTCCGGTCAGACTGAACGTGAACAGGATGTCGAAAATGCTTATAAACTTGCCGCTCGCATAGAAAGATATCTGCGGGTAAGGCACAAACTAGATCTTGATCTATGGGTTGCTATCGATATAACACCCAAATCCCCAAAATCTCCACCAGTGCTTACAATCGCAGTTTTTACAGACGACATCAAAAAACTTGACGCAGTACTGATAAATCCTCTCAAAAACGAACAACAATAAAGGGGACCTATTATGAAGAATAGTCTCATTTTGCTCTCGCTTGCCGCTATGCTGCTTGTTTCCGGTTGTTCTTCGATCAAGGTCGTTCCCGAACAGGTTGTGAACGGCCGAATCAATAGCGTTGAAAATTCACAGACTATTTCTCTAAATGGTATTGAGGTAACTGCGCGCGTTGATGAAACGTCAATCAATTCATACAACCTTGACGGCACGGTGACTGCGTTTCACATAAGCATCAAAAATACAACAGATAAAGAAATATCTTTTGGCAATGAATCCTACGTCCTTGTGGATGAAAGTAACCTCCAGTACTCACTGCTTACTCCTGATAATATCCGTGCTATGCTAAAAAAAGATTCGTATTATCTGATTCCTTATCCATATGTTGGTTTTTATTATCTGGAGGATTACGAAAAGACAAACGCTTACAACCGTTTTAATTCTGTGTTGCCTTATTATTATGATCTGTATCCTCAGGATCTTTTTACTAGATCTTTGCAGGCTGCCTCCGTCATTCCCGGCATGAAAGTTGAGGGACTGGTCTGTTTTAAAATTGATCCAGCTGCTCATAATCACCTCAGGTTATTGCTTTTTAGTAAAGGCGCTTCAAAATCCTCACCGCCGGACTTTTCTTTTCCCTTCAAAACTGTTAAATAATCAGTCGAGTATGAAACTGATGCGCCTCTCTTCCCCTTTTTCAGGTACTTGGGGGACGGGAATCTTTGCCGCAACCCAGGAGCTCTTGAGTGATAAATTATTGTGCCTCTATCGATTTCGGGACAAACACTGCCCGTTTGCTTATCGCAGAGCTCTTGCCTGCCGGAATTAATTCCATCCGGGTAGAGCGTGAGGTCGTGCGCCTTGGAGGCGGCTTTACCGACCAGTACGGTTTGTCAGCTGACGCCTGGGATCGAGGGTTAGCTTGTCTCCACAGATTCTCTGAAATTTTATCAGGCTATAGTGTGAAAAATATTCGGGCATCTGCAACCAGTGCTGTAAGAGATGCCGTAAATGGCCGTGCTTTTGTCGATAAAGTATTTCAGGATACCGGAATAAATCTTGAAGTAATAGATGGAAACATGGAGGCGGAGTTGACCCTCCTGGGTGTGCTTTCGGGACTGGATTCAAAAAGCGGTACGCTTGTAATGCTTGATGTGGGTGGGGGGAGTACCGAGTTTACGATAGCCACTAACGAAAATCCGGTTTTTATCAAAAGTATGCCGATTGGTGTTGTAAGGCTCACAGAAGGATTCAGTACAATGATTGAAATGGTTGAACGCGTCCGGACTGTGATTGACCAGCTGGAGAATGAAGTCTCTTCAGCTGGAGTCATCGTGCAGGAAGGCTCAATACTGGTCGGGACTGCCGGCACTGCGACAACCATTGCAACTATTAAGCAGGAAATGGAGAATTATGATTATCGTAAGGTAAATAATTTTACTGTGGATCGGACAGATATCGATGAAATATTTCAGCGCTTATTAAAGTTAAGCCCTCAACAGAGGCTGTCAATCAAAGGGCTAGAAAAAGGCCGTGAAGATTTGATTATAGCCGGATTGATAATCATAACATCAGTTATGGATAAGTTTGGTTTCAACCGATTGAAAGTTAGTGATTTTGGACTGTTGGAAGGCTTGGCTCTTTCAGGAAATAATCAAATAAACTAGCTCGACTGATTGTTGTTATTTTAGAAGTACCATGTAAATCGGGGGAATATATGCTGAACAAAAGAGGGTGTGGCGTACTGTTGCATCCTACTTCATTACCGGGACGTGGTGGTATAGGGACATTGGGTAAGGATGCCCGTCGTTTTGTTGATATGCTGTCAGAAATGGGAATGTCGTATTGGCAGGTTCTTCCGCTGACCCCTCCGTCGTGTGGTAACTCCCCATATTCAGCTTTTTCTGCTTTTGCAGGTAATCCTCTCTTGATTGATCTTGATCAGATTGTAGGCGATGGCGATCTTCCTGAAATTTGCTACAAAGCCGCTTCTAGTGAAGTTTGTGTTGACTTTGAAGCGGTTTCCAAGCTGAAGATGCAATTGCTGCAGGCAGCAGGTGCAAATTTTTTAAGTAATGACGAGGCACCATGTAAACAGGATTTCCGGGATTTCTGCGAATCAACTCCATGGCTTCATGACTTTGCTCTCTTTATGGCACTAAAACATCGCTACAAAGGGGAATCCTGGGATAGATGGCCAGTAGGTATCGCTCTATTAACACAGGAAAACCGGGAGCAGGCGTCAGAGGAGCTTGATAAAGAGATCGGCGTACATAAATATATTCAATGGCAGTTTTTCAGGCATTGGATCACTTTACGAGCTTATGCTGCCGGTAAAGGGATCGCTATTATTGGCGATATTCCAATTTTTGTCGGTTATGATTCGGCAGATGTCTGGAGTAGTCGCGAATTATTTCTCCTCGATTCCTCTGGCAGGCCTACGGCTGTAGCTGGAGTGCCGCCCGATTATTTCAGTGCAACCGGACAGTTATGGGGCAATCCACTGTACGATTGGGAAGCCATGGAGATTCAGGGTTATGCTTGGTGGATCGAACGGTTTGAGGCCATGTTTGGGCTTTTTGATATTGTCCGTGTTGATCATTTCAGGGGTTTTGAAGCGGCATGGCATGTATCAATCGAAGAGAAAACCGCCATCAATGGCACCTGGGTCAATGCTCCCGGAACAGTTCTATTTGATGCAGTATTTGCGGCCATCGGAAAAATGTCTATTATTGCGGAGGACTTAGGAGTTATTACACCTGAGGTTGTTGCCTTGCGTGATCGTTATAACTTTCCGGGA
>CAIQWT010000085.1 GCA_903875605.1 uncultured Geobacteraceae bacterium
ATATAATCCTGACTCACCACCATCGCGGTTTTAACCATGTTGACTTTGATCTGCCGGCTAACGTTGAGATCATCGCTTCCGGTCGAACTTGGCAAGCACTAAAAAGCGAATTCCGTCAGATTAAGAATCAGGTCACTTTTTTTGATCGCAGCCTTACCATGAAACGAGGATCGACGCTGCTTGTTCTGAGTACCACTGAGCGTTCCCACAGCGAGGGAGATGTCTTCGTGTATCTGCCTGAAGAGTCGGTGCTGTTTACGTCCGATCTCGTGTATCATGACCTGTCCGGATATATGGGTGACGCCACTTTCCGTGACTGGATCGGCACGTTGGATATGCTCGCCAGCATCGACGTCCGCGCCGTCGTTCCCGGCCTTGGTGAGGTTACGACAACTGAAGGCATTCTTAAGTTCCAAGCGTTCTTTCGCGCATTTACTACGGAAGTCCTGAGACTGCTAAGTAAGGGGCTTGAAGTTGAGGCAGCCAAACGCCAGTTCTCTCTGCCTCAGTACGAAAACATGCCTGGATTTAGGGCTTTTTTCGATGTCAATTTCCGCCGTGCTTACCATGAATTGAAGGCGCTCAAATAATGCCGGGCGGAATAAAGATTATCGGTCTGACCGGAGGAATAGCCACCGGTAAAAGCTCAGTTGCCCTCTTTTTCTCTAAGCTTGGCGTCCCGATAATTGATGCTGACCAACTGGCGCGCGATGCCGTATTACCCGGCAGTCCGGCACTTGAGCGGATCATCTCATTATTCGGCCGGGATATACTGACGAATGAGGGCATCCTGGATCGAAAGCACCTCGCAGTACTGATTTTTTCAGATGCTGATAAACGTAGTCAGCTCGAAAGCGTTCTTCATCCTGAAATTCGTAAAATGGCCGTTGAAGCCATCGACAAAGCAACTGCTGATGGGCATCAGCGACTGATCTACATGGCGCCCCTTCTCATTGAGGCAGGAGCCACCGAACGGGTTGACACTATTTGGGTTGTAACGGTTCGACCCGAAGTCCAGCTCGAGAGACTCATGAAGCGTGATGATATAAGCCTCGATCAAGCGCTGTGTATGGTCGCTAGCCAGATGCCGCTGGCCGAAAAAGAGCAGTACGGAAGTGTGATTATCGATAATAGTGGAACATGGGCTGAGACTCTGAGTACACTGGAGTCCGTCTGGGCAAAAGAAACGGGGAGCATTAATGAGTAAATCGCATCATATTTTAAGACCGGGAACACGTCCGAAAACATCATTTACAAAAACGTCCTCCGGCGGGCCTGCTGTTCCGGCATCCCAGACAGCGACTCTAAATACAAGCAGGAATGAGCAGCTGCAATGTTTTGCAGCTGTACCGCGAGGTGCTGAAGAGCTCGCCGCTATGGAGCTTGCTGCTCTTGGAATCAACGATGCAAAACCGGGTAAAGGTGGTGTGGCATTTTGTACCGACCGTGTCGGGCTGTATCGGGCCAACCTTTGGCTGAGGACGGCAAGTCGAGTGCTCGTCCAGTTGACTCTGTTTCCTTGTACGAATCCGGCTGAATTGTACGCAGGAGTACATGCAGTAGCCTGGCAGGAGCTGATCACACCTGATATGACACTTGCTGTTGACTGCTCACTGCGTGATTCCGCTCTGACTCACTCCGGCTTTGTTGCACTAAAAACCAAGGATGCCATTGTAGACCGGATTCGTGAATCATGCGGCAGTCGCCCCAATGTGGACACAGCCCTACCCGATGTTCGCATCAATATCCACCTGCATAAGAATGTCTGCACGGTCAGCCTAGACAGCTCCGGTGATTCCCTTGATCGCCGTGGTTATAGACTGGAGCGGAACGAAGCACCACTGCGGGAAACACTTGCTGCAGCCGTTGTTGCCCTGACCGGGTGGGATGGTTCCATACCTCTGGCGGATCCAATGTGCGGATCTGGTACTATTCCTGTTGAGGCCGCTCTCATGGCTGCACATACTCCGCCCGGACTGCAGCGATCATTCGGCTTTCAGCGCTGGCTGGATTTCGATCAGGATCTGTGGAATAGTATTTGTAATGAGGCAGAGGCCGGGATTAGAAAGCTGCCGGTCGGCCTGGTAACCGGCTATGACCTTGACAACAGGGCTCTTTTGCTGGCGGGAAGAAACACCGCCAAAGCGGGCTTGGAAGGACAGATACACTTTTTTCACGCGGCATTGCAGGAATTCCGCCCGGAAGGTGATAAAGGCGTGGTGATCATTAATCCTCCCTACGGCAAGCGCCTGGGTGAAGAGGATGATCTGCGCGAGTTGTACTGCCAAATCGGTGATGTCATGAAAAAGTTTTGTCGTGGATGGACCGGCTATGTCCTAACAGGCAACCTGGAGTTGGCAAAGTATATCGGCCTCAAGGCGTCAAGACGCCATGTCCTCTATAACGGAGCTATTGAGTGTCGACTACTTAAATATGATCTGTATTAATATACCGGATCAGGGATGATATGTTCCGTAGAGTGATAAGTACAGATTTCCATGCTTAACTCTTAAATAGCTTAAATATAAGGAATTACATATATGACAATTCGATGGTATCCAGGACATATGGGCAAGGCGCAGGAAAAGATGGCCGAGGCGATCCGCAAGATAGATGTGATTGTCGAGGTTCTTGACGCCCGCCTCCCCTTGTCTAGCTCTAATCACCAACTGGAAGAAATGCGCCGCAATAAGCCTTGTATCAAGATATTGAACAAACAAGATCTGGCCGACCCTGCCATCACAAAGGCCTGGGTACGGCATTTTGAGAAAGAAGCAGGGGTATGCGCTCTTCCGCTTTCAGCCAGGGTTCACGCAGATGCAAAACAGTTAATCAAACTCTGTCAAAAAACAGTGCCACATCGAGGGCGACCTGGGTGGCCGCTGCGGGTTATGGTCTTCGGAATCCCCAACACTGGCAAATCAACCTTGATCAATACTCTAGCAGGGAAATGCATGGCTAAGGTTGGAGACAAGCCGGCGATAACTACCTGCGGCCAGCAGATAGACCTTAGGAACGGCATAGTTCTGTCCGATACGCCAGGAATCCTCTGGCCAAACATGGACGATCAATCTGTAGCTTATAGATTGGCAACCAGCGGCGCTATTGGTGCAAGCGCACTTGATTATACCTGTGTAGGGCTGTTTGCCGCCGAGTATATGATGGGGAAATATCCGGAAATGTTAAAGGTACGTTATAATCTGGACGAACTACCCGATACCCCAACCAGCATGCTAGAAACAATAGGAAGACGCCTCGGATGCCTGATAGCCGGCGGTGAAATAGACATACACCGTGCTGCGGAAGCTTTTTTAAGGGAGTTGCGGGCAGGAAAGATCGGACGTATAAGCCTTGAAGAACCTACGCAAGCTGAAATAGTAGCTGTTGCCGAAGAGAATACCGGCGAAGAAGAATGCCCACAAAAATAGTCAGTTAATAACACCAGCAAAACCGTCACTAGAAGACACACCGATTTATTTACATATTTTGCAATGTCACAGTTAATGGCCAGCCTTTTATAGGTTTATGCTAGATCACAAACCACGTTATCTTTTGAATTTGTGACAAAACATGCAGCGGTTTTTGGCGGGGTGATTTGGTGAAAACGGCACACCTTTTTCCTTGTGACACGGCTCGCAATAAGCCTCGGCAGCTTTTTTATCCGGCTTAAAAAAAGCACGCTTGAAGATCGAGGCGCCTGGCCCTGGCGCATTACGATACGCCGCATCGTATGATATTTTATGCATCTCATTGTTGGGCACCAGCTTTGTTTTCTCTTTTCCTGAAATGCCCACAAAAATCCCCAGTACCACAACTGCCGCAGCTATAAAGATGCCGTCACGTCTATCTATTTTCATGTAGAATATTCCTTTAGTCTGATTTTATAAGAGAGAAATATATTATCACGCAGGCAATCAGCAACCCACCGCCAATAAAAGGCACCATAGATGCCATAGAGAGGTCATCACCAGGTGCCGGCATGGCATAGCGCATAATTACTGTGATACAGATAAGAGAAAAAAGACTGAGCAGTACAGTTTTTGAACGTTTTACAACCCCGAAAAAAAAGAAGGCAATAATAAGTATCAACACAGCTGGATGTGAAAAAACCTGTTTAATGCTCAGGTGCTGTATCGTATCGATCAGATTTGATGTCTCAAAAGGTCTAAGTGTTTCTGCCGTTTTTTCAACCAGCTTTTGCTTATCCATAGCAAACCTATCCCTTGTCAGCAAAAACGACACATAACTATAACAGCGACAAAATCAGTAATATACATACTTAATGGCCGTGAATAGTAAAATAGTTGAGCGACTAAGGCAACAATTAATTATGCCCGCCGACAGCGGGCATATAGCTGGCTAGCTGATAAAATCCATTACCTTATCAAGAAAACCCTTCTTTAGCGGATGCACATCCTCACCGCTTATCCGGGAAAACTCCTCCAGCAGATCCTTCTGTTTTTTGTTGAGATTGGTAGGAGTTTCAATCCGGATAACGACCAACTGGTCGCCACGTCCGTATCCCTGTAGAGAGGGAATGCCCTTACCCTTAAGGCGATATATTTTCCCTGACTGAGTGCCATCAGGTATTTTCATGGCAACCTTGCCGTCCAGAGTCGGGACTTCTAGTTCGCAGCCAAGCGATGCCTGTATGAAACTGATCGGGATTTCACAGATGACGTTATTTTCTTCACGCTGGAAGATTGCGTGCTCCCTGACATTGATCGCCACATACAGATCTCCGTTGGGGCCACCCTTGCCCTGGCCTCCTTCACCAGTGACTTTTAGGCGTGAACCGGTCTCAACCCCTGCCGGTATTTTGACCGAGAGGGTTTTGTTGTCTTTTGTGCTTCCCTTGCCGCGACAGTCCGGACATGGATCATCAACGACCTTACCTTCTCCGTTACATTGACCACAGGTTTTGCTGACACTGAAAAAACCCTGCTGATAGCGGACCTGTCCGGCGCCTCGGCATGTCGGGCAGACTTTTGGGTCTGTTCCTGGCTTTGAACCGGAACCGTTGCAGGACACACAGCGTTTGGCAAAAGGTATTTCGATCTTCTTTTCTACGCCAAAAGCGGCTTCTTCAAAACTCGTCTCCATATTGTAGAGGAGATCATCGCCCCGCCGTCCCTGTGTACGACCTCTGCCTGCGCCAGCACCGGCACCGCCAAAGATATCACCAAAGATATCGCCAAAGATGTCGCCAAACGGAGTTCCGGCACCAAAACCACCGAAACCGCCTCCAGAAAAACCACTCGCTCCGGAAACACCGGCATGACCATACTGATCATACTGGGCGCGCTTCTGGGAATCCGAGAGGACCTCGTAAGCCTCGGTCGCTTCCTTAAAACGATCTTCAGCAGCTTTGTCGCCCGGGTTTTTATCGGGGTGATGTTGAATAGCGACCTTACGGAAGGCCTTCTTTATTTCAGTTTCAGATGCGTTGCGATGGACTTCAAGCACCTCGTAATAATCACGTTTATCGCCGTTTGCCACAATGATGTCCTTTATCTCTTGAAATGCATATAGGGGCGGGTGTAAAACCCGCCCCTACGGTGGTGAACCGGTGACTCAAAGGGGCTTTCACCCCACTGCTACATTATTTTTTTTCGTCCTTAACTTCCTCAAAATCGGCATCCACAACTTTATCGTCTTTCGGCTTGGCAGCAGCCGCTTCAGCTCCGGCGGCAGCTTCTCCCTCTGCCCCGTCTTTCTTGGCATATACTGCCTCGGCAAGCTTATGGGAAGCCTCGGCCAACTCGTTAGTTGCCTTTTTAATTGCTTCTGCGTCTTCGCCTTCCATCAGCTTTTTGAGTTCGGCAAGCTTGTTCTCGATGATTCCCTTTTCTACTGCATCGACCTTATCACCATGTTCTTTCAATGATTTTTCTGTGGTGTAAACCATGCTGTCTGCGTGGTTACGGGCTTCGATCGCTTCGCGTTTTTTCTTATCTTCGTCAGCATGAGCTTCAGCATCACGAACCATTTTGTCAATCTCTTCCTTAGAAAGTCCGGAAGATGCGGTGATGCTGATTGACTGTTCCTTGCCTGTTCCGAGATCCTTGGCAGAAACATGGACAATGCCGTTAGCATCGATATCGAATGTAACTTCGATCTGCGGCAGACCGCGCGGAGCTGACGGGATGCCTGATAGTTCAAAATTGCCGAGTGTTTTGTTATCACGTGCCATTTCACGCTCACCCTGAAGAACGTGAATCGACACCGCCGGCTGATTATCTGCTGCAGTTGAAAACGTCTGGCTCTTACGGCAAGGTATTGTGGTGTTCTTTTCAATCAGCTTGGTCATAACACTGCCCAGCGTCTCAATACCAAGGGAGAGCGGTGTAACGTCGAGAAGCAGTACATCTTTTACGTCGCCCCTTAGAACTCCACCTTGAATGCCGGCGCCGATGGCAACAACTTCATCCGGGTTTACGCCTTTATTCGGCACTTTGCCGAAAATATCTTCAACTCTTTTCTGAACGGCAGGCATGCGACTCATACCACCGACCAGAATAACTTCATCGATTTGGCTGGCTGTCAATCCGGCATCTTTCAGAGCGGTACGGCACGGGCCTTCAAGCTTTGCCAGCAGACCGGCGCAGATAGACTCCAGCTTGGCGCGAGAGAGCTTCAGGGTAAGATGTTTAGGACCGGAAGCATCTGCTGTTATAAATGGAAGGTTGATATCTGTTTCAACGGAACTCGAAAGCTCACATTTGGCTTTTTCTGCAGCTTCTTTCAAGCGCTGAAGAGCCATCTTGTCGCCACGCAGGTCGATACCCTGATCTTTTTTGAATTCATCTGCAATCCAGTCAATTACTAACTGGTCAAAGTCTTCACCACCCAGGAATGTATCGCCGTTTGTCGACTTAACTTCAAAGACGCCGTCACCGAGTTCAAGAATGGAAACATCGAAAGTGCCGCCACCAAGGTCAAATACAGCGATTTTCTCGTCTTTTTTCTTGTCCAGGCCGTATGCGAGGGCTGCGGCGGTCGGCTCGTTAATGATACGCAATACGTTTAGGCCGGCGATCTTACCGGCATCTTTAGTTGCCTGGCGCTGCGAATCATCAAAATAAGCAGGTACTGTGATAACTGCATCTGTAACAGTTGCGCCCAGATAGTCCTCGGCTGTTTTTTTCATTTTCTGCAGGATCATTGCAGAAATTTCCGGAGCGGAATAACGTTTATCGCGCACTTCTACCCAGGCATCTCCGTTGTCAGCTTTGACAATCTTAAATGGCGAAACGGCAATATCTTTTCTTACGGCATCAGAATCAAACTTGCGACCGATCAGACGCTTGATTGAGTAGAGGGTGTTCTCAGGATTTGTTACTGCCTGACGCTTTGCCTGCTGGCCAACAAGACGTTCGCCGCTGTCAGAAATTGCAACCATCGAAGGCGTGGTGCGCCCACCCTCGGAGTTGGCGATAACTATCGGTTCGCCGCCTTCCATAATTGAAACACAAGAGTTGGTTGTTCCCAGGTCTATTCCTATTACTTTACTCATGACGTGTAGTTCTCCTTTTTAAAATACTCTGTAGGCAAGATATTCATCGTGTTTATAAAAAGCAAGGTCTCGTAAAAATTAAATTAGCGGAGTAGCAACAGTCACCATGGATGGGCGAAGCAAACGCTCCTTAAGCATGTACCCTTTCTGGTACTCTTCGACAACCGTATTAGGTTCGTGCTGGTCGGTTGGAACTTGTACCATAGCCTGATGGAAAGCCGAATTAAAGGGCGCTCCCACAGACTCAATCGGGGTAACATTAAATTTTTTGAGTGCTGTCAGCAGCATTGCGTGCGTCATACGGATTCCCTCTACAACCGCCCCCTGGCCATCATCTCCAGTTACGTGAGCTAGAGCCCGCTCCAGATTATCTATGACCGGAAGAATCTCCTCAAGCAGGGATTTATTACCGTAGTTCAGCAATTCTTCTTTTTCTCGCCCTACCCGTTTGCGATAGTTTTCCAGATCAGCCCGCTCCCGCAGAAAGCGATCCCAATTTTCACGGGCTTCTTTTTCCTTTAAGGCTAACTTTTCTTCAAGAGAAAGCTCCACTTCCGAGACAATTTCTTCTCCGATTCCACTTTCAGTTTCTGTAATTTCCACATTATCTTTTGGTTCCATGGCGTTGTGTCCTTTTACTGTATATAGAAATTGATATTATACTTCACTTAATAGCTTACTTACCATCCTGGCGGTATAATCCACAATCGGGATGACACTTGAATATCCCATGCGGGTCGGGCCGATTACTCCCAACATACCTACCGTGTTGCTGCTGGTGACAAATCGGGAGGTGATTAGACTGATTCCGGCTGACTGACTTAGCGAAGTCTCCGCCCCGATATAGATCTGTACACCGTCAGCATTCATACAGCGTGACAGCAGTTGCACGAGTAACCCTTTTTGCTCAAAGGCCTGATAGATTTCCTTCATACGCCCAGCATCACTGAACTCAGGCTGATCTAGAATCCGGGCCTGCCCTTCTACAAATATTTCGTCACCTTCCACCCTGACAGCCTGCTCGCTGATTTTCAAAGCACGTGACAGAAGTTGATCATACTGCCCCTTTTCAGAGGTCATCTCCCTCAAGATCAGCTCACGAACCTGGGTAATGGTTAAACCCTGCATTTTATCATTCAGATAGTTGCCCATCCGGACAAGGTCTTCAGAATTGTAGTCGTCCTCCGTATCGATCAAACGGTTCTGCAGCGCCCCTTTGCTGGATACCAGGATGGCGAGGATTTTACGCTGGCTGATGCGGATAAATTCTATATGACGAAATACGTCTGCGTTAAAACTGGGGGCAATAACAATGCCCATATAATTAGAGAGCTGTGACAGAGTCCGACTGGTTTCTTTTAAAATACCGGAAAGGCCGATCCCAGCCTGACGGCAGTGGCTGATAATCTGGCGTTTTTCAATACGGCTGACACGACGCAGTGCAACCAGAGAGTCCACATAAATACGGTAAGCTTTTTCAGTTGGTATCCGACCTGCTGAAGTATGCGGCGAAGTCAGCAGCCCCAACTCTTCAAGATTAGCCATGACATTGCGCACGGTGGCAGAGGAAAGTGTCATTGCATGCCGGCGTGCAACAGCACTGCTTCCTACCGGCTCAGCTGTAGCGATATAATCTTCAACTATAGCTTCTAGTATCTGTCTGCTACGAGTTGAAAGCTCAATTTCCATGTCGTACCCCAAAAAAAATAGCACTCGTCACTGGTGAGTGCTAACAACTTTAAAGTAATAAGTGACCCAGTTTTTGTCAAGGTTATTTCAGCGTTTTTTGGGTCAAACGTGGTTGCGCAGCATTAGCTGTGCAGGATGCGGAGCAAGATAGACCTGCCCCTTCAGATACTGCTGGTCATATTTACTGATATAATGACGCAGCAGGGTCAGCGGCACGACCAGAGGCACCAGATGGTCGTGGTACTGACCGATTACCTCCAGCAATTCAGCTTTTTCGCCGTGTGAGAGCTGCTGCTTGAAATAGCCCATGATATGCTGCAATACGTTAGTATTCTTCTTGACGGTACTGTGAAGGGCAAGCCCTTTCATAAAAAGTTTTTCGTAGCGCTGCTGCAACTCTTCCGCTTTAATCTCCGAACCATGGCCTACAAGCGTTCCCAGCTCTCGATAAATCTGCGGACTATGTGCCATTAGTAGCAATTTGTGGGATGTATGAAACTCAACCAGACGGCCGATCCCGGGTGCGGCCGCAAGAAAAGTTTTCCAGCGATAATAACTGAAAATCCTCTCTATGAAATTTTCTCTTATATCGGGATCGTTCAAACGTCCCTCTTCTTCCATCGGCAGCAGTGGAAAGTTGCGAACCATTGCCGCAGCAAACAGACCACTCCCGACCTTCAGAGCCTGACCATTATTGTAAACCTTAACCCTGAACAGCCCGGAACTGGGTGAATCCTTCTTGAATATAAACCCGCATAGATCCATTTTCGCTAATTCGCGGACCTTTTTAGCACAAAAGGCCAGCATCTGCTCTGTCAGATCGACACGCGTCTGGCGGGTCATTAAACGCGGAGCGCTCGGATCTCCTTCAAGACGCATGGCTTCCCGAGGAGTCGACAACCCGCACCCAACCTCTGGGCAGACCGCCACAAAATTGAAATACGCACCCAGTGTATCGCTTATATAGTGATCATGTTTATGTCCGCCGTCATAGCGAACGTGCTCCCCAAGCAGGCAGGCACTGACACCGATTGTGATGGAGGTGGCATCTCTCATAAGTGATGTCCATCATGCCTGCCGCATACAAAATCAGCTATCGTATGGGCAATATTCCCCGCCACAATGAGATCGTTATTGAAAAGCAGATGATATAAAGACTGATCACAGTCATCCTGGCTGAGAAAGTCCCGGGTAAAATGGTCTCGCACCTTCTGCTGCCGGTGCATCAGTTTTTCTGCAGATTCTTGATCAACCTGTAGCCTGTGGGCAAGAGATGCTGATTTGAAGTTCTCGGAGCCGTAAATTCTAAAATGATAGGAATGTTCTATATGCCGGGTGATAATAGCTCCCCCTAACTCTGAGATGATTACATTCCCCTGTTCTGCAAGAGCAACAACATGGCGACAGAGCAGCTTAAAATGTTCATGGTCGCTCTTCCAGCGGGGCGAAAACGTTGCAAGAACCTCATTCAGTATCTGATTATTTTCACCCAGGGTCTGCAGAATATCCTCCGAAATATTATGATGACGTGCCACCTCTTCGAGTATCGCCTTGTCAATAAGTACCCATTCATCACCGGTTTTCTGCATCATGAGCTCCCGTAACCTCTCAGCAACAGGATACCCCTCACAGCCGAATTCGCGTGAAATGGTAAGGCAGGGACGAGGCTTAGGCTTCCGGTGATGCGCAGCCGCCTTCTCCTTCTGTCTGCGGTTGTACTCCTCCAAAGAACCGATTCTCAGATCTACCGATGGTATCAACAGATTTTCAGGCATTGTGTCCCCCGTACATATTCATGGTTTATTTATTACGTTTTCTGAGCAATTTTTCAATCGAAATAACCGGCAGTACCAGCGCTCCGGCCAGGGCGGCATGAAACCAGGCCTGCGCGTCGAGAGCGGACGTGCTAAACAGTGCCTGCAGTGGCGGAACGTAGACAAAGCACGCCTGCAGCAGCAACAGAACCGTTATACCTATATAAATTGAAGGATTACTGAAAACCCCCTGAGACAAAAACGAATTCTGCAAAGAGCGGCAATTGAGCAGATAGAATATCTGTGAGAATGTGATAGCTGTTACGCAACTGGTCTGGGCTTCTGCCAATGCCACCGTATGTAGGGCTATCGGAATAGCCCCCGAGCCGGCTATTCTGAAATATTCTACGAGAAACAGTCCGCAAGCGGAACCAGCCATCAGTGTTGCCACGACGATCAGGCGCATGACGATGAAACTGGAAAACACGGGAGCGTCTGAAGATCGAGGGGGTTGACCCATCGCATTCGGCTCTAGCGGTTCAAAAGCCAGAGGAACCGACAGGGTGACACTGGCGATCAGGTTGATCCAGAGGGTCTGACTGGGAGACATAGCAAGCAGAAGAACATGGGCACCATCTACCTGGACAGTTGGAAAGAAAAACATAGCAGCACACAGGGTGAATGCCAGACCGAGGTTGGTAGGCAGTATAAAGGCCAGGGATTTGATCAGGTTGTCGTAGACCCGTCGCCCCTCCTCCACCGCAGCGGCAATAGAGGCAAAGTTGTCATCAACCAGGATCACTTTGGCAGCCTCCTTGGAAACAGCCGTTCCTGTAATTCCCATAGCCACACCTATATCGGCCTGTTTAAGAGCAGGCGCGTCGTTCACTCCGTCACCGGTCATGGCGACAACATGCCCGCTAGATTGTAGTGCCCGAACCAGCCGAATTTTGTGCTCCGGAGCGACACGGGCAAAGACGTTTGTGCTTGAGACGATTTTTTTTGTCTCGGCTTCAGACAGGCCCTCCAACTGGCGACCCTCTACAATTGTTTGCGCAGCACTCAGCAGACCGAGTTGACGACCGATAGCCTCAGCAGTAGTGGGGTGGTCGCCGGTGATCATCTTGACGGTAATGCCGGCACTATGGCAAGTACGGATAGCGTCCATCGCTTCACTGCGAGCGGGATCTATCATGCCAACCAGCCCGACAAACGTCAGACCGGATTCAACATCTTCCAAGGATAACAGCTTGCGATTGACCGCTTCCCGCCAGGCGAAGGCAATAACGCGCATACCCTGCCTCCCATAGGTTTCCACCACCTCCACCGCCCTGCATCGCATCCCCTCATCCATCGTGCAGCGGTCGATAACCGTCTCAGGAGCTCCTTTGAGTAAAATCCGATCTCCGTTTTCAAATCGGTTGAGGGTGGCCATAAACCTGATGTCAGATTCAAACGGAATCGAGTCAAAACGCTCGTGCCGACCGCGTAATTCATTTTCATCAATTCCCGCTTTCCGTCCTGCAACAACCAAAGCTGCTTCAGTCGGATCACCTGAAACAGCCCAGACATCACCGTCCCGAAACAGGGTGGCATCGTTACAGAGGACTGAAACAGCTATCAGCTCCTGCAACCCGACCGGCATAGTTGCCAGCCGCACCCCGTCATGCTCTATTTCCCCAAACGGCGCATAACCTACGCCGGAGATACGATATTCACTCCCCTCGAACCAGGCCACCAGAACAGTCATTTCATTGCGAGTCAGAGTGCCGGTCTTGTCTGAACAGATGACCGAAGTTGAACCGAGGGTTTCTACCGCTGGCAGGTGTCGGATCACGGCATTCCGCACAGCCATGCGACGCACTCCGATGGCCAGAGCAATAGTTATGACTGACGGCAATCCTTCCGGAATGGCTGCTGCTGCCAGTGACACCGCCAACATAAGGGCCTCGCTGATCGGGGCGTCTTTCACCAGAATGCCGAATACCACCAACACGACTACCATGGCGACAACAGCAACGGTGATCCAAAACGTTACTTTTTCCAATTGCCTGGTCAATGGCGTTTCCAGCTGTACAGCCTGATCCAGCAGGGCGCTAATCCTCCCCAGTTCTGTCATAGCCCCCGTGGCTATAACAACACCAGCAGCAGTTCCCTGCACAATAAGTGTGCCACTGTAGGCCATGCAAAAGCGGTCACCAAGTGGCGCATTAGCTGATACCGGGGCACTGTGTTTGGTAACCGGCAATGACTCACCGGTCAGGGATGATTCATCTACCAACAGACTTTTCACCCGAATGAGCCGCAGATCAGCCGGAGTTTGATCGCCACTCTGCAGCGTAACGATGTCCCCCGGCACGAGTTCATCTGCAGGGATTTCACGTGAAAGCCCGTTGCGGATTACGACCGCAAGCCTCGGAACTAATGCGGAAAGTGCCGCAATAGCTTTACCGGTTCGATACTCCTGCATAAAACCGATAACGGCATTAATTACCACCGCGCCAAAAACAACGGCTGAGTCAGTATATTTACCGAGGACTACCGTCATGAAACCGGCAGCGATAAGAAGCCAGCCGATTGGCGTGTTGATTTGCCGCCAGAAGATCAGCCAGAGGCCATCGTTGGCCGTTCCGACAAGCTTATTGGCGCCGAATCGCAGGAGTCGCTCCGAGGCCTCAGCATCGTCAAGACCATTCGGATCCGTTTCGAGTGAGCTCAGGACGTTCCGATCCGAGGTCTCGTGCCACACCATCCTATCCTGTAAGACTGGCTGCTGAAGCATCACTGACTGAACCCTTCATATAATTAAATTCTGTCGCTAAGCATTGACAATATTAACCCGGCAGATTGCTACCTATAGATCTATTCAAATCGTGTATGCAAAGTATACCAGACAAGTTATGATTTGTCCTGATTGCCCCCACGCAATGCACCCTTGCCTTTTAACTGAGAGAGGTACATCATCCCGCTGCATATTGGCAGTCATTTGGTTATTTTGGCGAAACATGAGTAAGATCTGGTGATGTAATACAAACATTAATGAGGAACCTAGGTGCTATGACGATCGGTTTACTAGGAATAATGGGATGTGCCGGTGAACGCCCGAACAACCTAGGTGCGAAAGGGAATTTACTCGCTGCCTGCCCGTCAGCCCCCAACTGCGTTTCAAGCCGGGCAGAGGACACATCGCACAGGATTGCTCCGCTGATTTTCAGTGGTGACCCGAATACAGCTTTTGCACGCTTGAAACAGGTTCTCAGCCGACGGAGTGATACGAGCATTATTGAAGATAAGCCTGAGTATCTGCGGGTTGAACTTCGCACGACTCTGTTCGTAGATGACGGCGAGTTCCTGCTGGACACGACTCAGATGACCATTCAGTTTCGATCAGCCTCACGTCTCGGCTATTCCGATCTGGGAAAAAACCGCAGGCGTATGGAAGAAATCCGCCGCCAGTTTCTTGCAACGGAGACAAAGTCATGAAGCGTAAAACCGTCTTGGTCACAGGTGCAAATGGTTTTATCGGACGGCTACTGACTAAGGCGCTCCTTGCTGAAGATATTCAGGTGCGCTGTATGGTGCGCAAAGCGGGAGCACAACCAGAAAAATCTTGCGAAACAGTACAGGCCGATCTGCTCGAGCCTGAAACATTACCGGCGGCATTGAATTGCATTGATACAGCATATTATCTGGTTCATGCAATGGCTGGCGGGCGCGCCGGTTTCGAACGCCGCGACCGTGATGCTGCTGAAAACTTTGTTCGCGCATCCGAAAAAGCCGGCGTTCGCCGGGTCATCTATTTGGGGGGATTAGGAGAAACCGGAGATGACCTTTCCGAACATTTAAAAAGCCGACTTGAGGTGGCGGACATCCTGCGTTCTGGAAAGTTCGCCACAACTTTTTTACGGGCCGCAATCATAATCGGCTCCGGAGGAGCGTCTTTCGAGATGGTTAAGGCCCTGGTCGAGCGCTTGCCTGTCATGATCACCCCCAGTTGGGTAACGACACTCTGTCAGCCAATTGCCGTGGAGGACGTGATCAGTTATCTAGTAGGTTGTATGAAGGACGAGCGTACGACCGGAGGGACTTTCGACATCGGCGGACCGGATGTAATCACCTACAAGGAGATGATGGAGCGCTTCGGGCACATCAGGGGGCGAGCGCTCTATATCCTGCCGGTCCCCGTACTGACCCCGCGACTGTCTTCCTACTGGGTCGGGCTTATAACGCCGGTCGCTCCCTCAGTTTCCATGCCGTTGATTGAGGGCCTTAAAAACGAGGTAATCTGCCGTGAACACTCTATTCGCTCACTTATACCGCTTCAGCTGACTTCGTATGAAGATGCGGTCCGCAGGTCACTTTCAGAATCACTTAAATCATGACCATGAGGTATTATCGTGCTCCGTTTCGGCCTCTGCTGCCTGTTTAAAGAGGAAGCGATTACTTTCCGCACTACAACGGCTAAAGTTCTGTTGATTGTTCCCCGCGACCGTCAGTTACTCAAACTTTCTGAAATATGTCTGCACAATGCCCTTAACCTCAAACTGTCACTGGAAACGGTGCAGCGCCTCGGCATCGGCGCATTCCGTATCATGTCACCGCTTTTCCCGCGCATGACTCACCCTGAGATTGGATACTCGCTGAACATACTTCCGGATGGAGAGACCATCAGCAGCATACTGGAAGCCTGCAGACTTTTTGCGGCAGATCAGCAGATCCGGCTCAGCTTTCACCCTGACCAGTTTGTAGTGCTGTCATCGCCGCATCCTGCAGTAGTTGCCAATTCGATCAAGGAGCTTCAGTATCAGGCAATGTTAGCAAAAATGGTCGGTGCGGATGTTATCAACATCCACGCCGGCGGCGTTTATGGAGACAAGCAAGCTGCGCTGCTGCGCTTTAGTGATATTTATAATTGTCTACCGGAATCGGTGCGAAGCAGATTGACGCTCGAAAACGATGACGTAAGCTATACGCCGGAAGACCTGCTGCCTTTCTGCAAAGAACATAGCATCCCGCTAGTGTACGATGTTCACCACCATCGCTGTAATCCGGATAATCTAACGGTAGAAGAGGCCACGGAACAGGCCGGAGCAACCTGGAAGTCCTTAGGCCGTGAACAGCACTGCCATATCTCCTCTCCGAAGGCGGGTTGGGGAAGCGGCTCCCCACGTCCGCACGCCGATTTCATTGACCAAGGAGATATTCCGGAATGTTGGCTGAACAGGGTAATGACTGTGGATGTTGAAGCAAAAGCAAAGGAGTTGGCGGTAGTGAAGTTGAGGGAGGATGTCTGTGTGATTTTAGGGCTTAGCTGACGAATAGCCCACGGGATGAATGATTCTCCGCTACGAAACTATCCGCCCGTCAACCAACTCAACCACGCGCCTGCAGCGCTTCGCCAGACGTGGATCATGAGTAACTATCAGAAATGTTGCGCCTGATTCCTCATTCACCTCAAGCAGCAATTTGAAGATTTCATCAGCAGCGGCAGTATCAAGATTACCGGTCGGCTCATCAGCCAGTATGAGTGGTGCATTAGCAACCAGCGCCCTGGCAATGGCAACCCGCTGCTGTTGTCCACCCGAGAGTTTATCCGGCTTGAAGTTCATCCGATCGACCAACCCCACTCTTTCAAGCAGACCTGCAGCACGTTCCCGTTGTGCCGAAGTAGACCTCCCCTGTTCCAGCATCAGCGGCATCATCACGTTTTCCAAAGCTGTGAATGCCGGAATAAGATGGTGGAACTGGAACACGAAACCGAGACTCCTCCCACGCAATAGCGTGAGTTCTTCTTCAGAGAGCGTGCCTGTGTCGCGCCCCTGCACCTGAATCGTACCGCTCGTCGGCTGTTCCAGTAAGCCAATGATATTCAGCAGAGTGCTTTTACCAGAACCGGATGGACCAATAAGGGCGGTGAATTCGCCCCGCTGCAGTGTCAGGTCAATACCGTAAAGCACCTCGGTGGTAATGCCATCGTTGCCGTACTGTTTTCTGACATCGGTCAGTTGAATGATTGCCGAAGAGCACATAGTTTCAGGCATTACGGATTGCCACAACTGGATCCAGTTTCGCTGCCCGTGCCGCTGGCGCTGCTGCAGCAAGGATGCCTGTAATTGTCGCCACTCCGGCTGCAATCAGGAACATGCTCGGCTCGAGGACAACAGGAAAGATGGGGGTACCATCAGGATTTTTAGCCGTACTCGCAAAGAATGTCACCAGTAGCGCCCCTAAACCGCCGCCGAACAGGGAACCAATCAACCCGACCATCCCCCCCTGGAGGAGAAAAATCCTGAGAATCCGTCGTCTGGAACACCCCATTGCCCTTAATATGCCGACCTCACGTGACTTTTGAATAACCGACACCACCAATACGCTCGCTATACCGAATGCCACCGAAATAATAACAAAAAACTGGATCAGATAACTGGAAGCACTCTGTGAACGTAGCCCAACCATCAGTTGTGCGTTTGTTTTCATCCAACTCTCCGCAGTCAGACCGGTCTGACTGGCCAGCTGTTCGCTGATAATCTCAGCTTTAAAAAGGTCTCGCACTGTAACATCAATACTTGATACCCCCCCAACCAGATCAAGCAGGTTCTGGGCGGAACGGAGTGTAATAAAAACCCAGCGACGGTTGAGATCACGAATCCCCACGTCAAAAATGCCAGCAACAGTAATGGTATCACTGCGGCCGTCAGCCGTCTGAAGACGGATTTTGTCGCCTATTGTCGCACCCAGATCACGCGCCAGATCGGTACCGATGGCAGCGTCATTTGCCGTGATACGAAACTCCCCCTCTTTAATGAATGAAGGCATCGGTACTATTCGCGTGTATTTTTCAGGCTCAATACCCATAAGGGCGACCGATTTGGTGGCACTTCCCCGCATGGCAAAAGAGGAACCTGCAACTAAAGGAGATACCGCCGTCACTTCAGGGCGCAGCTCAAGATCACGCATTATCTGCTGCCACTGCAGTATGGAGCAAAGTCGTTGGGCACGTTGTTCAACGATTGCGGAGACGGCCAACTCACTGGTGGGCTTGATAATCCGCCTGGCTTCATCATCAGGTGAACGCATAACAAGATGCGCTTGTGTCCCCAGAGTTTTTTCAATGATACTTCGCTGTAGTCCTGTAATCAGTGAGGTAAGGAATACGATTACCCCTACCCCCATCATGACGCCGCCCAGCATAAATAAGGTCTGGGCTCTCCCCTCTTTTAAAAAACGGAGTGCCAGCAGCCATTCAATGCGCATTGTTTTTTTCACCTGTAACAGACCGGAGACGAATTCTGCTGCCGATAGATGTCTTATCGTAACCAGCCAGCACCAGATCGCCCTCTTTAAGTCCGCTTTTTATTTCACTGGAACCGCTCCCCTTTATTCCGAGAGTGATATTCTGACGCACCGTCCTCCCATCACGGGTAAGCATCACCCAGGGAGTCGTTGCCGCATCCCGTATCACTTCCGAAGATACCGTCAATACATTTTGGTGGCGGGTAACTTCAACTTCCAGAGAAACTGTCATATCCGGCACGAGATACGGCGGTGGCTCTACAACATCAAAACGGGCTTCCACAGTCCCGCGCAGTGGATCAATAGCCGGAACTACTGTTGCCAACCTGGCCCGGAAAGTACTATCCGGGTAGGCATCAGCCGATATGATGGTTGTTTGACCCACCCGTAAAAGCCCGAGGTTTTTCTCGTCAATCTGAGCAGTTATCTGAGTACGTCCGTTTCGAGAGAGAACCAGCAGCGCAGCTCCTGGCTGAACAACATCACCAACTTCAACCTTCCGGCCTATTACTGTTCCGTCTCCCGGAGCTGTAATAACTGTACGGGCGAGGCGTTCCCTGGCGACCGCAACAGCAGCCCGTGCCTGACCTAGTCGGGCTTCGGCGAGCCTGACGTCACCACCCTGCGGACGACTGTTACTCAACTGCAGACGCTCCCTCTCAACCAGACCGACAGCTACATCACGGTTTTTCACAGCATCATCAAGATCGGCACGGCTTGATATTCCGGCATCATAAAGCTTTTGAGTTCGTTCGTAAGCACTGCGCGCATGGCGTAGCGTCACTTCGGCCTCCCCGAGTCGCTGCTGACTGACCGGGCCATCGATCGTGCCGATCTGTTTCAGGCGCTCTTCCAGTTCACGTACTACCGCCTGTGCCTGATCGAGCGCAGCCCGCACCTCATCATCTCGCAGCTGTAATAACAGTTGCCCGGCCTTGACCCGATCTCCTGCTTCAACTCGCACAGCTGCAACTGAACCGAGTATTTGACTTCCTACTTCTACCCGGGCCAGTGAGGTAACACGCCCGGTGGTAACTACTGTTTGCAGTAAGTCCCGACGCCCCACCGGAAAACCGGCAACTTTTTTCCCCGGTAGAACCGCTATAACTGCGGCTGACATAATCAGCATCAGAACACCGCCAGTCAGCTTACGACGGATAGTAAATTGTAATATTGCCATGCAGTTCACCTCATGCTACGTTTATTCCTAATGGCAACTGTCGATATTTAAATTACGATTTTTTTCAACAATGCAGCATAGACTGATATGTCGCTCACACTCTACATTAAGGAGGAGAAGATGACAACTGTTCGAAGAATCAAGACAGCTTCCGCTTGCGTACCAACAATCGAAGGTGCCGGTGTCCACCTCAACCGCGCCTTTGGTCATAACCAGGTACCACAATATGATCCGTTCCTGATGCTGGACGATTTTCACACGTCTAATCCGGAAGATTATCTGGCCGGATTCCCCTGGCATCCGCATAGGGGAATAGAAACCATAACCTATATACTGGAGGGCTTGGTTGAACACTCAGACAGCATGGGGAATAAAGGGGCTATCGGCGCCGGTGACGTTCAATGGATGACTGCCGGCAGCGGTATCATTCATCAGGAGATGCCACAGGTAAGCCCAACGGGTACAATGTGGGGATTCCAGTTTTGGGCTAATCTCCCTGCAACCCATAAAATGATGCCGCCACGCTACCGCGACATTAAAGCGGCCAGTATTCCTGAAGTAGCAATGGGAAACGGGGTAACCGCAAAGGTCATTAGTGGAGAAATTGATGGCGTTAAAGGACCTGTAAGGGAGATCGTTACTGATCCTATACTTTTGGATATCAATGTTCCTGCCAATACGAGCTTTACATTTCCGGTAAAAGAGGGCTACACGCTCCTGACCTATATACTGAGCGGATCTGCGCTATTTGATGATCAACAGCAGGATTTAATTGCCTCCGGGCAAGTTGTGCTCTACGGACGCGATGGAAATCAGGTAAACGTGACAACCGGAGATCAGCAGGTCCGCTTCCTATTACTCTCCGGTATGCCGCTCAATGAACCGGTTGCCTGGCGGGGACCGATTGTAATGAACAGTCAGGATGAGTTGCGCACCGCTTTTGATGAGTACCAGCGCGGGACGTTTGTTAAATGAACTGCAAGTATAGATTGAAAAATATCCGACTTTGTCGGTAAGCATAAGAAATCTAAAACCTGTAGTGAATCTCCGACGGCCTGGCCGTGACTATTATCAGGGCCAGCGGACTAGCCGTTTTTTATACACTCCGACAATCCTTATACAAGATCTTATACTACTGTAATAACATATGTTTTACCCTGTAAGCCGTTTTTTAGTATTGTTTTTTCATACAGGCGCAATGTCATTTTTCTGTTAGCGACCAATTCCTATTAGTAATTATGGAATAATAGTCAACCATATTATACAGTTATTGCTATTTATTATTTCATTTAAAAACTTGGCATCAGCTATGCAAGCATCCAGTACAACAGCAATTAAATTCAACACCATTTATAAATAGGAGGATGTCATGAGAGCACTTATTACGTTAATGGGAATCATCGCACCAACTACAGTATTGGCAGCAACAGAAGCAGCAGCGCGTGTAGATAACAGCGGGATTTTTGTTTGGGTGTTTCTTGGCTTTTGCGCACTGATAGTTGTAGCTCAGGTAGTTCCGGCAGTACTGCTGCTGACAGGTATGGTAAAAGGAGTTGTGTCTGTAGTAAAGGATGAGATGGTTACAGTTAAAAACTAGTGCAGGGTAAGAATTTAAATAGCATGGAATACGAAAGGCCACCTAGTGTGGCCTTTCGTATTGGCATCAGAAACGGCTCTAAGCGGTTGCCTGAGTTGCCTTTGATTGTCATATCATGTAACTGAATTCAACCGCAAGCCATAAAGGACAATATTTATCTTGTTTATTTTACGAACGACTATGCTATTATAATTTCCAATAGTGCAACCACAACAGACTATTTGGTCTGCGTATTTTTTTAGAAGGAGTAATCAATGAAGCTTTTTACCTCAATGCAACTCGGTGCCAGCGAGTTGAAAAACCGTGTCGCAATGGCACCAATGACCCGCAACAGAGCAATAGGCAACGTTCCCAACGAATTGATGGCTCTGTATTACGGGCAGCGGTCCGATGCCGGATTAATTATTACCGAAGGTACGTCCCCATCTCCAAACGGCCTTGGCTACCCGCGCATCCCTGGCATCCATTCACAGGAACAGACTGACGGGTGGAAACTTATTACCAATGCAGTACATGACCGCGGAGGCAAAGTTTTCATACAGCTGATGCATTGCGGACGAGTGGGCAACCTTCTCAATCTGCCACCTGGGGCTGAACTGATGGCTCCCTCTGCCGTCGCCATGAGTGGCAATATCTGGACCGACAGCAAGGGAGAACAACTTTACGACACCCCGCGAGAGATGACACGTGACGACATCTGCAACACCGTTGGTGAATATACCAAGGCGGCACTTAACGCTATTGATGCTGGTTTTGACGGTGTTGAGATCCATGGCGCCAATGGTTACCTTATTACACAATTTCTTGATCCTAGCTCCAACTTGAGGAAAGATGATTATGGAGGAGCAGCCGCAGAGAGAAACAGCTTTGCCCTTGATGTCGCACATTCAATAGTAGCCGCTATAGGTGCTGAGCGGGTTGGCATACGCCTTTCCCCCTTCGGAGTTTTTAACGATATGAGTGGAGCTTATGAGGGCATTGCGGACCAATACGCCGCACTGGCAGCAGGATTAGGTAAACTCAAACTCGCCTATATTCACCTGGTAGACCACTCAGCGATGGGAGCACCAAAACCGGATAAATCAGCAGTGGATCTTATCTGTAGCGAATTTAGAGCATCTGGTGGTGGTGCCGTCATCCTTTCCGGTGGATATGATAAGGAACGCGCCGTGTCTGACCTTGAAAACGGTGCTGCAGACCTGATAGCATACGGTCGGCCATTTATAGCCAACCCGGATCTGGTAGAGCGTTTGAGAATCAATGCCATGCAGAACGTTGCAAATCAGGAGACATTTTATTCACCGGGAGAAGTTGGATACACTGATTATCCAGCCTTGTAGCTGCAGGATGGGCCGTTTATCAGATTTCCAGATTCATCTCGAGTTGTAACAGACGACTCTCTTTTCGTGTGAAAGGTATTGAAACCGGGGCAAGTGATGTTAGTTGCACACTAAAGGATGCAAGGAATGATCGACTGGTGCGGAGTTCTTCTACAAGAGATGCCAGCAGTATCATCTCTGCCATAAGCGGTGCATCTGCTTCACTTAGTGTCACAGGCTCGACTAATGAATCCTGGACGGATGCCAGTAAAAAAGAGGGGAATCTTACTGTCATGTTTCTTCCAAGTTTGATCGCCTGCTGTAGAGGGAGTGAAAAGGCCGGTATGAATAGATGTGGGGGCGCAGATGACATATCTGATACTTTTACAGAACCGCAGATTTTCATAAATCCGGCAGTATCATTTATGATTCCCTCCAAACAGGTAATGGAGAATGTTGCATGCCAAAAGGGAAGGTGGATGTCGCCGCTTCCTGAAAATCTGATCATCTCCTTTGACAGAAGCTTGCCTCCCGAACATTCCCAGACGCCCCCGCAAACGTGGCACTGATACAAAACCTGTTTTTTACCGGCAGCCATCCTCCCGGTACATTGTCCGCAAACCAGTGGTACGAATCTGAAATCGGCTTCAGCCACGCTGTACCCCCGCATTCCGTTCTGAAGTTCCAGCGAGTTGTGTAATAATTGTCGAAATATCCAGCGATCCTGTGCGCCACTTCAGCACGAATGCTGCAAAAATCGTTGCCGCCAGTCCGGCAAGTGGCATTGTCGTCCACCCAAGAACAACCAGAGCGATCAATACCAACGGTAGCAACTTTTTTGTTTGCTCTTCGCCCGGAAAGCGGCATTTGACGACATCTCCGTTAACAGCATCAACTATTACGGGATAAACGCGTGCCCCCCTCGTAAAGAACAGACGCCATACAGGATAATAAGTCATAGCCGCCCATTCTGATGAAATGCGGACGCGTGATTCCTGACGGACAGTCCCGTTTGCATTCCCGCCCTGTGCAAAAGCAAGCGCCTCCCTGCGTGCCTGGGCGACTCCTTTAAGCGGATCCACTATGGTTCCCCTGGTTGCCGTCTCCGGATAATCCAAAACTTCACACTTCAATACTGCCGTGGCAAGTCCAACCCGCATCGGACCAAAGGCGGTATAATCTCCAGCCGAAGAGCTGAAATCAACAACTCTGGCAACCAGAGAGAAACTGCGCTCATTAAGCCCTTTAATCGTACGTGTATAGCGAGCGCCATGTTCGTCGTAATCAGCCTCTTCCCTGAACACTTCTTTCTCACACCACCTCCAACCCATCGCCATACCGCAGATCCGCCAGAAAGGGAGAAACAGTAACTCGCCGCCTTGGAAGCCGAAGGGGGCGGCAGATGCCCGACCATTCTCTCCAACTGCAAGTAGTTTCCTTACCGCAGTGCGCGCGGAGTTAAGATCGATCCGTTCCCGCACTAATAGCCGGGACACACCGATATCGCCGGAAATCACAGATGTAACTCCGCAAAACCCGCACACGGCCCCGCGATCGCCTTCGGCACACTCGAATGGCCCGCCGCACTGAGGACAGGTAAAAACTATCGTTGCCATCCACCCTCCACTTCCTCCTCCTGAACCCGACCACTGGATCGCTCAAACAACCAGGCGCTGCTCAGGACTATAGCAATCAGTCCGCTTCTCCAATAAAAGTTCACAGACAGTGTCCCGACAAGAAGTAGTAGTATGAGATAAACAGCCATAAACTGGATGCGCGAAGCTGGAATCTGAATAGTGGTCTCCTCCGGGATATTCATTAAACTAACCTGCCAACTGCATCCGGAAACTGTTGCCTGGCACTGCTGTCCGGATAGTTCAAAACTGATCAGGTAAAGTGGCAACTGCAGCAACCTTAAGCGTGACAGAGCAACGTCTCCTGATACAATTGTTTGCGGTGCGTTATCAGCTTTAGGGAAATGAATATCTGTCGGGATAAACTCGAGGTCACCTGGTGGCGGTACCGATGGAATGGGGTACGCTTCCAGAGTGGTCCCGGCGGCAACAAAGCAAGTGCTGCCATCGGCAAAATCGGCATACCAGAAAGGGTGGTATCCAAAAACGAGAGAGATCGGACGTACGGGAATTGAAGCGGCATTAGAATCCAACTGTACAAGCAAAACGCCCCAGGCACGTGCATCATTATTCTCGTGTCGAAAGTACTGTTCAGAAACGCTCTGGCCAACAACCACTCGAAACAGGGTACCGCACTGTCGACAGGTATGAAAATTCGTTTCGGTTCGTAGTTCAGCTCTGAATCCGCACTGAGGGCATTTAGTTGTATTCAACCCCAGCTCCTTATCAAAAAAGGGGAATCCTTTCGGAATCCCCTTCTTCATTTTCTCTCCACCCTGACGTTGGTATTAAGGGCCTCCGGCGAGTTCCTTAATTGTGGGAATCAATATACTGTTTCAGGCAGGCCTGCGTACTGAAGGCAGCACACCACAGCAGGGAACGACTCCCGTTTTGTATAGCATTCCGCCCGGGCATATTAACTAACGGGCAGCGCAGAGAGAACAAAAGCTACTGATTAATTATTACTCCGATGGTTCAAACATTTCAAGCATTTTGTATACGCAATCAGCAACTCTGTAAAAATAACGTTAACCTATCGATATCGCTCATCATTATTTCAAATCCATGAAAAGTTAATGACTGAGGCCCGTCGGAAAGTGCTTTTTCCGGTTCCGGATGAACTTCAACCAGCACTCCATCAGCTCCGGCAACAAGCGCCGCCTTTGCCATCGGCGACACCAGAGAGCGTTTGCCGGTTGCATGGGACGGATCTACCATGATAGGCAGATGAGACAGTTCCTTTATAAGCGGCACAATGGAGAGATCAAGAGTGTTGCGGGTAGCCGTCTCAAATGTGCGAATACCGCGTTCGCAGAGAATTACCTGGCTATTTCCTTCCGCAAGAATATATTCGGCCGCAGCAAGAAACTCTTCCACCGTGGCACTCATGCCCCTTTTTAATAGTACCGGTTTGCGAATTTTACCTAATTCACGCAGCAGGTCGAAGTTTTGCATATTACGGGCACCAACCTGTAGCAAATCGGCATACTCAGCAACCAGGCCGACATTATCCGGGCTCATCACTTCAGTCACTATCGGCAGTCCGCTCTCTTTTCCGGCGATTGCCAGCAACCTTAAACCCTCTTCGCGTAAACCCTGAAATGTATGCGGACCGGTACGCGGCTTGAAAGCGCCGCCACGTAGCATATCAGCGCCGCATTTCTTCACAAAAAGGGCTGTTTTGACAATCTGCTCCTCGCTTTCAACGGCGCAAGGACCACCGACAACAACAGGACGGCAGCCTTGACCTACTTTAACACCGGCAACATCTACGATAGTATCTTCAGGGTGAAAATCGCGTGACACCAGCTTGTAGGGCTTTGAAACATGGATAACCCGCTGCACACCAGGCAGTTCCAGTATGTTGCTATCATCTACATACCCGTGATTACCCAACACGCCTATAGCGGTTCGTTCGCTACCGGGAATAGGTTCGGCCCTGAAACCCATTTCCTGTACAATTCTGCCGATTGAATCTACGTCTGCCTGAGTGGCGTTGTGGTTCATAACAATCAACATGATGTTTTCTCCAATATTACAAATTTTGTGCTGGAAGTTTTTACAGAGTTGCATCCATTTTGAAAAAGCGGTACCCAATTAATCATCTAAAGAGGCAACCTACCTGCATTGCAATCCAGTTTTGAGGTTTTTAAGATTCTCTCTCATCAAGTTAACAAAGGAGGTGCCGCCAGCAAGATCATCTTTACTGATGTTGTGCGCGCCGTGAAGCGTGAGAATTTTAACTCCTGTTTCACGGGCAAGCATCTCAGAGATCCTTGGCGACACCAATTCTTCACTGTAAACGTACTCTATTCCGCTCGTTTTTACGAGTTTCAGCAGTTGGGCAATAGTTGCAGGGGTAGGCTCTGCATCAGGGTTCACCGCCTGAGCAGAGCGATAGGTCAACCCGTAACGGGCTGCCAGATAGCCGAAGGCATAGTGACCACCGTGAAGAAAGGTGTTTTTAATGCAACCGGTAAGCCCCAATATGAAATCATTATCCAGTTTTTGCAGATCTTCCTTATACTTTTGCGCATTGGCCAAATAAAATTCTTTATTAGCCTGATCCTTGCTAATTACCCCGTTTGTCACATTGTCAACCATAATCCGGGCATTGCTAAAGTCAAGCCAGAGATGTGGATCCATAGCACCAACATGATCATGCCCCTTTTCTTCATGGGAATCAGCGACACCAGCCTTACGAAGAGCAGCCCCCTCACTGGCATCAACAATTCGAAGTGCTGGCGAAGCGACTCCCTTAAGAAGCGTCGTCGCCCACGGTTCCATTACTGCATTAGTATAGATGAATATGTCCGCCTTGCTGATGGCAATTAAATCAGCTGGCTTGGGTTCATAACTGTGTGCTTCAACACCTGGCGGAAGCAGCAGCTTAATTTCGGCCTTGTCACCGCAGATAATCCGGGCAAAATCGTACAGTGGAAACAGCGTAGTGACTATGGATATTTTCTTTTTGGATTCTTTGTTGACGCCTGGTGACTCGTTTTTTTGGCATCCGGCTAAAAGAAACAGTACCATTAGGAAAACAATAATTGGCACTTTTTGCTTCATAACTATAGTCTCCAAAATTCAGTACATGATGTGATATGAAGCTTAATATATGGAGCAGTTATCTTCTGAGAGTGCCGCTGAAAATGCATTGGAAGGGGCTTTGCAAGTAGTTGTACGGGTAATCGAGACAATCAGCACCCCTGGACACAGGACTGTTACTCGTGTCGCTCACTCAATTTCTCCAGTTTTTCCATCTGATGTACAACAACCCGACCACCCTGTACTTCAATAACGCCTTCATCCTTCAGCTTTCTCAGGGTTCGGGATATTGTTTCACTGGCCGTTCCAAGGCGTGAAGCCAGTTCGCCTTTTTTAATCCCCAGATCAATATATGTAATACCGCCGAAACTGGTCGAACTTTCAGCCGCGCGCCGTACAAGAAATGAAGCCAAACGTGAGGTAACATCAGCAAAGGAGAGCTCCTCAATCTGCCTGACAAACTGTCGCAGCATAAGTGACAGTGAAACCACCAGATTAAGAGCGAAATTGGGGTTGTGACTCATCAACTCCATAAAACCTTGTCGAGGGAGATATAGTACCTCGCCAGATTCCATAGCTCTCGCCTCGGCAGGATATTTACCGTCGCCAAAAAAAGCTGCCTCAGCAAAAGTTTCGCGAGGCTTAACAAAATGCAGCACCTTTTCACGACCATCCGCAGACATCCTGCAAAGCTTGATACTCCCGGTTAGCAACAGATAAAAACCGGTTGCCTCCTCCCCTTCACTGAATAGTGTTTCACCTTTTTTAAATGCCCTACGCACGGTAATAGCAGCTAATTCAGAAAGATCGGCATCATTCAGGCCGGAAAAAAGAAGCGGTTTTTTTAGTTGTTCAATCAGTTCCATGGCAACCTTTAAAAACATTCCTGCCACGGAGACACAGGCAGAACTTTGAAGTCAGAAACATTCAGGTCCTCTCCGTGACTCCGTGTCGAATAGTCTATTTTTTCAAGAAAACTTTGATTTTTTCCGCCACCTGAGCTGCTGTAAATCCGAATTGTTCGGCCAGAATTTTATCAGGTGCAGAGGCTCCAAAATGTTCTACGCCGATAAACAAACCGTCACAACCGATCAGACTCCCCCATGGCATACCACGACCAGCCTCAAAGGCTACACGTGGAATTCCGGCGGGAAGCACCAGACTACGATACTCTGTCGACTGGGCAAGGAACGTTTCCAGGCAGGGAACAGAGACTATGCTGGCAGAAATTCCCTGTAAGGCCAATGAAGCTGCAGCCTCCACTGCCACGTGTACTTCAGAGCCACTGGCCATTATTACGACTGCAGCCTTAGTAGCCGGAGAGGAGACGACATAACCACCTTTAAGGACATCAAAGTGGGTGAATGTTGCGTCACGCGTTATTACCGGGAGCTTCTGCCGGGTCAGTATCAGGGCAGTCGGGCCATTAAACTGGAGGGCCGCCTGCCAGGCAAGAGCTGTTTCTACGCCATCAGCGGGACGGATTACTTGCAGGTCAGGGATCAGACGCAGCGAGGCAACATGCTCGATAGGCTGATGTGTTGGGCCATCCTCACCGACAAAAAAGGAGTCGTGGGTAAAAATATAGATCGCCTGCAGCTTCATCAAGGCTGAAAGCCGTACTGACGGACGACAGTAATCAGAAAAGACAAGGAAGGTAGCACCATAAGGTATGAAGCAGCCGTAGAGTGACATGCCGTTGATAACAGCACCCATGGCATGCTCGCGAATACCAAAGTGCAGATTACGTCCGGAAAAACTGCCGGCTTGAACTGATGCAGAACCTTTAATATCGCTGTTATTGGACGGGGAAAGATCGGCAGAACCACCGGCAAGAGCTGGTATAAGGGCAGCTGCCTTCTGGAGAACGGCTCCGGACAGGGCGCGGGTTGCACCATCTTTTCCAGCAACCACCGCCAGAAGTTCCTCTGTCAGGTTGGCAGGAAGTTGTTTATGCCACATACTATCCCAAAGCTTCGCTTTTTCCGGGTTGGCGGCATGCCAAGCCTCAAAACCACGCTGCCAGGCGGAGTAGTTCTGTTTTAATTCATCAATCCGCCCCTGACAGATATCGCGTATTTCCTGAGGAATTTCGAAGGGGGCATGAGGCCAGCCTAAATTCACTCTGGTGGCTGCTATTTCGTCCGAACCAAGCGGTGAGCCGTGAGCACCGGATGAATCCTGCTTAGCGGGGCTGCCAAAGGCTATATGAGTTGTCGCAATAATAATGGAAGGGCGGTCTGTATCGGCCTTGGCCGCAGCGATGGCGGCAATAATCTCCTCATAATTATGGCCATCAATTTCCAGCACCTGCCAACCGCTCGCATTAAATCTGCCGGCAATGTCTTCTGACCAGGACAAAGAAGTTTTACCCTCAATGGTAATACTGTTGCTGTCGTAAATGTACACTAGATTACCAAGCTTCAGGTGCCCGGCAAGTGCAGCTGCCTCGTAACTGATACCCTCCTGCAGGTCACCATCGCCAATCAAAGCATATACGGTATGATCTATTGGACAGAAGTCTGCAGTATTAAAGCGGTCTCCTGCCATTTTTGAAGCAAGTGCCATACCGACACCATTGGCAAAGCCCTGCCCAAGAGGGCCGGTTGTGACTTCGACACCGACCGTGTGGCCGAATTCCGGATGTCCTGGAGTTTTGCTACCCCACTGACGGAAATTTTTCAATTCCTCCAGAGGCAGATCGTAGCCAAAAAGATGCAAGAGAGAGTAAAGGAGCATTGAACCATGCCCGGCAGAAAGAACAAAACGGTCTCGGTTCGGCCAGCAAGGGTCTTCCGGGTTGAAAGAGAGAAAGTTGCCCCATAAACTGAAGGCACAGTCAGCGGCACCCATGGGGAGACCGGGATGACCGGAATTGGCTTTTTCAACAGCATCAACCGAAAGAAAACGGATGGCATCGGCACAGAGCCGGGCTTTGTCAGGAGGAATCATAATGTGGTGCATGGAAAGTCCTTTCAACTTGGAGTAGACACTATGTGAAATGGTTAAAGCCTTCTTTTTCGACTTTGAACTGAGTCCCGTCCGGGTTGACTACCTTAACCCCGGAAAAGTTTGTTACTATACCAATACGTGTTACCGCAACGCCACACTTTTTCATGCAGCTCACGATTTTTTCCCGGTTAGTGCGATGAGCAGTGAAGCAAAGTTCATAGTCTTCACCTCCGGTAAGGGCCAACTGGTAAGGTATTGCAGGGAGATGTGCCGTTACTGAGATAAAATCGGCAGATAAAGGAAGATCGCTAATACGGATACTGCCACCGACGCCTGATTGCTCTGCTATGTGTCCGTAATCTGCCAGGACACCATCACTTATATCAACCATGGCGGTGACAAGACCGGCTTCAGACAGCGCCAGTGCAGATGAAACCCGGGGAGTGGGATCGAGCAGTCGTGCAATAGCTCCCGTCGCCCCTTTAAAATATTCACGCTCAACCAGCATTAGGCCAAGTGCGGCGTCTCCCAATGTGCCGGTGACCCATATATCGTTATCAGGTAGTGCACCGGAGCGTCGCACAATCAGCTCAGGAAACTGCTCTCCCATGATAGTTACCGAGACTGCCAACCCTGAGCGTGAGGAGCAGGTGTCCCCGCCGATCAGGGAAACATGGTTTTCGGCAGCGATTGCCAGAAAACCACGAATAAATTCCTCGACAAAGTCAAGTGTAAGGTTTGCCGGAATGGCCAATGAGAGAAGGGCCCAGCGAGGGATGCCACCCATAGCAGCTATATCTGAAATGCTGACGGCAAGAGACTTGCGTCCCAACCGATAAGGATCGTGCCAGATGCAACGAAAATGAACGTCCTCCAGCAACATATCAGTTGAAGTCAGAAGCTGCATACCAACTGCCGGCGTCGTCACCGCTGCATCATCACCAATGCCGGTCACCACGCCAGCATGCGTAACAACTCCGGCGGCAATGCGCGAGATAATGCCGAATTCGCCAATCTTTGAAAGTCCGCTTGGGGATGAATTATTCACAATTGCATCAATCTATTACTTACCTCGATAATTATATAATCACATTGTAGCTCACCGGGCTTTAATGGCAAGTAAAAACCATTGGCCGGACGTCGTGAAATAAGGTTGCAACGACCGGACTGATATGCTAGTTTTTCTCCGTTTACTTACAGTTACAACACTAATCAAAAGGAGCTTTACGTGAAAATTATTTCCACAACCAAACTGTTTACGGCGACACTCTGTGTTGCAGCGCTTGTCGGCTGCCAGGGGGGATCTACTTCCGGCGGAGCAAAAACCGAAGGCAAAAAAGAAGGAAAGGTTCTGGCTGAAGTTAATAGCGGCAGCATTACCACTGGTGATTTTGACCGTGAATTAAAAAATCTGCCAGAATACCTGAAAGCAATGGCAGACACCCCGCAAGGGCGTAAAGAGATGCTAGACACGATGGTTATTCGGGAACTTATCCTCCAACAGGCGGGCAAAGACGGCCTTGACAAAGGTGCTGAGATTGAGGAGAAGCTTCAGGACCTTAAGAAACGCTTGATAGTTGAATCTTTTCTCAAGAAAAAGGTTGAGGTTGAGTCCAAAGTTTCTGATGAAGACATGAAGAAGTTTTATGAGCAGAACAAAGACAAGTTCAAGTCCGGCGAACAGATCAAAGCCAGCCACATTCTCGTTAAAACCGAGAAAGAGGCCAAAGACGTTCAGGCACAGCTGAAAGCCGGTGGAAATTTTGAGGAGGTCGCAAAGAAAAGTTCTGTTGACTCTTCCTCCGCAAAAGGTGGAGATTTAGGCTGGTTCGGCAAAGGCAGTATGGTTCCCGCTTTTGAAAAAGCGGCCCTGGTTCTTAAAGAAGGGCAGATTTCCGATGTGGTCAAATCTGATTTCGGCTTCCATATCATTAAGCTGACCGGAAAACGCCCTGCCGGTGTACGCCCTTTTGAAGAGGTAAAGGAGCAGATCAAGGGCGCAATCATGCCGACCAAGCAACAGGAGGTTTTCCAGAAAATCAAGGACGAGCTGAAAAAGACCGCCAAGATTACCATCAAGGAAGATGTCTTGAATAACGTTAGTGTAAAGAAGGAAGATCCAAAAACTGATGATAAAAAAGCTGTTGAAGCACCTAAACCGGCAGCTCCCGAAAAGAAATAACTGCTGCCAGGCCGGCACAATTAAGTCTTAACCAGATAAAACCGGAAGTGCGGGAAGCTATCCCACTTCCGGTTTTTACATCTACTGAAGAAAAGAGCTAATCTATGAAGCAACATACTTTTGCAATTATTACAACCGCAATGGCTCTGCTAGTTATGGGTGGGTGTGCAGGTAATGATGCAGTTGTCGCCAAGGATCCGGCAGCAGCTACATTAAATACCGATCAAACCGGCAAATCCTCTGACGGGGCTAAAAAGCCGAAAACGATAACAAACGCTATCGTAGCAATAGTAAATGACGACATAATAACCCTTTATGATGTCAACAAAGAAGCCCAGACGGCAGTTAGCGAAGCAGCAAAAAAAGCAGCTTTGGACGATGCGGCCAGGATCAACATCCGCCGTACAGCTCTTGATCGCCTGATCGAAAAAAAGTTGACAGAGCAAAAAATCAAGGAATTAAGTATTCGTGTTTCCGAAGAGGAGATTCGTCAGGCAATCGATGACGTGAGAAAACAAAACAACATCCCTTCTCAAGATGCTTTAGTAGCTGCTCTTGCCGGTCAGGGGCTTTCATTTGACCAATATCGCAGCCAACTTCAGGAACAGATAGAAAAGCTGAAACTGGTGAGTATGGAAGTTCGAGCCAAGGTACAAGTCGGCGAGACCGAAATGCGTGACTATTATACCGCTAATCTGCCTAAATACACCGAAGAGGAAAGTTTCCGTGCTCGGCACATCTTCTTTAAAACCGGCGTAAAAGCAACGCCAAATGAGATTCAGAGCTCCAAAACAACTGCCATGGCTGTTCTGGCCGATGCCAGAGGAGGCAAAGATTTTGCCGAACTGGCAAAAAAGTTTTCAGAAGATCCGGCGGCTCGTAAAGATGGTGGTGACCTTGGAAGTTTCAAAAAAGGGGACATGCAACCTGATCTGGAGAAAACCATCATCTCCCTGAAACCAGGAGAGATCAGCGATCTGGTGTCGACTCCCATAGGCTTTCATATTATTAAGCTTGAGACAAGAGTAGCCGGTACAACAAAGACCTTTGAAAGCTTAAAATCGGATATTGAAGAAATACTTTATCGCAAAAAATCGGAAGAGCGCTTCACCCAATGGGCGAAGGATCTGCGTGGAAAAGCCAGTGTTGAAATCAGAGTATTGGAAGGCTTTCTGTAGTTTTTAGAAATCAGATTAAGAAAAAGCCGCTTACCCTATACCGGGAGCGGCTTTTTTGTTGTTAAATGTTTTAGTCCTGCACATTGATCGTGGATTCTAATCATTCCCTCCGACGCAGAAAGCCAAGAAACTCTTCACTTGAAAGCTGATCTTTTCTCACCAGGTGAGCGATATCCCTACTCATCGCAAGCTTTTCTCCAGCTTTCATACTATCCTTTAGCAGAACGAACAGTGGCGTATTGCTGCTGTACGGATCCAGGCGCAGTCGTTCCTGGAGTTCAAAGGCCGACATGTCGGGCAGCATCTGGCTGCAAAATATCATATATGACGGGTGAATTGACGAAATGGCCAGAGCTTCTTTGCCGGTATATCCTTTTATTACTTCGAAACCGAGCGTCTCCACTGCTTTCGAAAGTTTCTCTTCACCAGATCTGGATACAACCATCGATTGCAGATCCCAGGTCTCAGCTTCTTCGGTTAAACCATACACCGCCAACCGATTCTGTAGATATGGCTCATCAATCGGAAGTGTAAAAAAACCGGCGACAGGAAATACTCCGCCAACCTTCCCTTTTTCGCTCAAAAAGACCGGCAACACAGGGATATCGCGGGTATCTGGGGTGTTTTTAATTTTAAGCAGTGTTCCCCAGCCATCATCAGAAAAAGGCGATATATCGAGGACAATACCCAGCGGTTTATTCACGAGAAGAGATTCGTACTGCTCCATCCGGCAGCTGTAGCCACCGGTTTCCAGATAAGAAGTGAGCAACGTTTCACGCCCGTCGCCCGGCTTTATACCCAGTATCCAGAGTTCACTGCGTGGTTTAATGCCTTCAGCCATAACCGCTCCTATCTGCAATGAATTCATAAAAGGAAATGCTCTAATAACAGAAAGCCTACCTAAAAACCAGACATTCTTGATTCACTATTCGGCGGAATAAAGCTCCAGAACTTTCTCAATAATATTAGTTGTTGATTTACCATCCACAAAAGTAACTAACTCCACTCTACCACCGTACGCTTCAACGACGTCTCGCCCTACCACCCCATCCAGCGAGTAGTCTCCACCTTTGGCCAGAATATGCGGTTTTAGAGCAGTTATAAGTTCCAGCGGGGTGTCTGCATCAAAAACAATTACATAATCGATGCAAGCCAGTGCCGCAAGGAGATGCGCCCGTTCATCCTGATCAATCAGCGGTCGTTTAGACCCTTTAAGTCGGCGGACAGAGGCATCACTATTAAGGCCTAACACCATCAAATCGCCAAGACTACTCGCTTTTTGCAGATATTTTACATGCCCTGCGTGGAGCAGATCAAAACAGCCATTTGTGAAAACGACCCGCTTACCACGGCTTTTTTCGGCGGCAATCAAAGGGGTAAGAACATCCAGATTTTTGATTTTTGAGTTACTGTCTTTGTGAGCCAATGAAACAGTGTCAATAATTTCCTGCGGCGTAACGATAGAAGTTCCCAGCTTACCGACGGCAATGCCGGCAGCGATGTTGGCCAGGCGGGCCGAGTCATCCATACTGAAACCGGCCGCTATTCCAACGGCCAACGCTGCAAGCACTGTATCACCGGCTCCTGAAACATCAAACACTTCGCGGGCTACTGTGGGAATGTGAATCGTATCTCCGTTTCTGAAAAAGAGTGACATTCCCTCTTCACTACGGGTGATCAGCAGATACTGCAGAGCGGTTGCGCTCATAATTACACTTGCAGCTTTTGCCAGTGATTCAGTGTCAGAAATAGATATTCCGGACGCAGCTTCTGCCTCTTTACGATTAGGCGTCAGCAAGGTCGCTCCGGTGTAACGGCCATAATCTGTCCCCTTAGGGTCAACAAGAACCGGTATTCCTGCTGTAGCTGCCGCTGAAATAGCCGACGCAATAACAGCAGGCGTCAACACACCCTTGTTGTAATCCGAGAGGACAACAACATTGAATTCGTGAGCATGGGCAGTTATCCAGTCACAAAGTTGCAGTTCAACTTCAACCGGTAATGCCTCACGAGATTCTCTATCAATGCGAACAATCTGCTGCTGTGCGGCAACCACCCTTGTTTTACGGCTTGTGCGACGCTCAGGATCCTGAAAAATTGCACTGGTATCAATATGGTGGTGACAAAACTGTCCGAGCAGCTCACGGCCATTCGGGTCGTCGCCAACCACAGAGCAGACTGAGACCTGTGCGCCAAGTGCCGCCAAATTATGCACAACATTGCCTGCACCGCCCAGACGAAGCTCTTCACGAATGACATCAACAACCTGTACCGGCGCTTCCGGTGAGATACGCTCTGCTTTTCCCCACAGGTATTCGTCCAGCATCAGGTCACCAATAACCAGACAACGGATCTGACTACTATGAGCAAAAAGAGTTTCTATCGTTGTTCGTTCCACTTCCCCCCCAGGCCAGCTCGTCGGTGTATCAGGCAAACATCCTCTTCTCCAGCAGATCACAGACAATGTGGATAATGGTGATATGGCTTTCCTGAACCCGCGGCGTGTCGTGGGTGGGTACTATCAGTGCCAGACTACAGACATCTTTGATAGTTCCGCCATCCTTTCCGAGCAGACCTACAGTACGACACTCCAGTTTTCTAGCCAACTCAAGTGCCTGCAGGACATTTGGAGAATTCCCACTGGTAGAAATACCAACGACCAGATCGCCGGGCGCAGCCAACGCCTCTATCTGACGACTGAAAATCTTATCAAAGCCATAGTCGTTACCGATGGCAGTAAGAATAGAAGTATCTGTCGAAAGCGCAATTGCCGGCAAACCCCTTCGTTCCATCTTGAAGCGTCCGACAATCTCGGCCACAAAATGCTGAGCATCTGCTGCAGAACCACCGTTTCCCATCACCAGCAGTTTTCCGCCACTATTAAATGTTTCAACCAATAGCGTTATCATTTCCGCAATCAGAGGTGACAGTTCACCTTCAATCTGGGCAATAACTTCGCGATGTGCCTTTAACTGGGATGTAATTTCTGACATCATGGCAATGTCTCCGAGGCTGAGTTGGACTGGATGCTGTTCAGCATTCCTTCAATAGAAATGGCCGCTTCTGCTCCTGGAATGGTCATACCTTCACTACCCTGGACAGTGAGCATATCCGGAACAGCGCTCCGTAGAACAGCTATCTTCCGTTGTAGGTCGCGTAATGGAAAGAGTAACGAAAGTTGTTGCAGCACTATGCCTGTGTGCAGTCCATTCCACCCCATTTTGCGAAAAGCTGAATATTGTCCCCGGTGTAGCATCAGTACAAAATAATGTCCTTTTCTAGCACCATCCAAAATGGAGGAAACCGTGTCTCCAAGAGAAACAGCGTCAACCTCTACCCCGAAATAAATACAATAATTGAGTGGTAGGCCCCATTTGGACAAGTATGATGAGCGACTGCTAAACATCTGATCCTTCCTGCGCTGGTCGGAGCCAAAATGTTGTCCGGCAGAACAGGACAGGCGTATATTACCGGTGATACAGGTGCGATAGCCGTGTGCAGCAACCCGTTGTACATATTCTTTCAGACACCATTCATCCCCGTCAAGTGTATCGTCAAAGACGCCGGCAACCATTCGCATCTCAGTACGGATCAAGAGAGTCGTAAAAGAGATAGTGCAGCTTTCAATTAGAGTGCATCCTGAAGCCAGTTTCGGCATACGTGATGACTCAGTACCAATGAACTGAGGTGAGACCATTCCGGCTGCGGCCGTTTCAGCAGCACCCACCAGCGACTCTAGCCAACCGCTCTGCACAGTAACATTGGGTCGGAGAATAATAGTGTAATCGCCATCAGAGCGCACAAGACCGAGATTGATAGCCGCCACCAGCCCGACATTGCGCTCTGACTTAATAAAAAGGCCTCGATCACCAAGAGGCTCGGAAAATTCTTCGAGCATTAATTCCGTCTCTCGACTACTGCCGTTATCGACAATGATCAGACGAGCTCCGGGTGAATGCATAAGAATTGCCGCAAGACAGGCACGGGTCTCAAAGGGGTTGTTCCAGACAGGAACAAGTATGTCAATTGTGGGGGATATCATAGGAGGATAAATGGACTTTTACCACAAAAGCCACAGAGATTTACGTTTATATATCTCTGTGGCCCAGTGGTAAAAAATCAGGATGAAATTGCGACGCGGCGCAGCAGATCAAGCTCATCAAGAACAAGCCCGGAGCCTAGGCAGACGCAATCCAGGGGGTTTTCAGCTATAAGTACCGGTACTTTAGTAACTTCACGCAGCAACAGGTCCAGGTTGCGTAACAGGGCACCGCCCCCCGCAAGAAAAATCCCCTGATCAACGATATCGGCAGCCAACTCTGGAGGTGTTTTTTCAAGGCAGATCCTCACCGTATCGACAATAGCGTTTACCGCCTCCTTGAGTGCTTCACGAATTTCGTCCGAATTAACTTTGATGGTTTTGGGAATACCGGAAACAAGGTCGCGACCTTTAACTTCCATCTCTAAAGTTTCCGGGCCGGGGTAGGCTTCACCTATCTCCATTTTTATCTTTTCTGCCCAGCGCTCACCAATCTGCAGGTTGTATTTTTTACGGATATACTGAACGATAGCTTCATCCATCTTATCACCGCCCATGCGTGTGGACTGAGCGTAGACGATGCCGGCCAGCGAGATAACAGCGACCTCGGTAGTGCCGCCACCAATATCAACAATCATATTACCGGAAGCTTCGGTTATAGGCAGACCGGCACCAATGGCAGCCGCCATGGGCTCCTCGATCAGATACACCTCACGAGCTCCGGCTGACTCTGCGGACTCTTTAACCGCACGCTTTTCAACCTGGGTAATTCCGGACGGCACACAGATAACAATGCGTGGACGTACGAGCGTTTTACGGTTGTGCACTTTGTGAATGAAATAGCGCAGCATCTCCTCGGTGATATCGAAGTCGGCGATAACGCCATCCTTCATAGGTCGAATAGCAGTAATTGAGCCGGGAGTTCTCCCGAGCATCTGCTTGGCTTCCATACCAACCTTCAGTACTTTCTGCTGACCGTTAGGCATTTTCTGCACCGCGACAACTGATGGCTCGCGCACAACAATACCCTTCCCTTTCAGATAAACGAGTGTATTGGCAGTGCCAAGGTCGATGGCGAGGTCATTGGAAAACATTCCAAACAGATAATCAAACATTTTAAGCATTAGCGTGGTAATCCTTTCAGTACTTCAATTCAAGTGTGTAAAATGGCGCAAAAGAATAGCAGAGTAGCGGTGGATAATGCAAGAAAGAATATAAACATCCATATTCTATCGATACCGCTTCACTATGTCTCTCCAGCGCTATGCATCCGTTGTTAACGTGCGATTTCTTGACATCCCGGCCTCACATCTGTAGTTTAGTTCAATTTTAACGAATCAGAAACGGAGAAAGTATCCAATGGAATATAAAGACACGCTCAACCTGCCGCAGACCGATTTTGCAATGAAAGCCAATCTGTATCAACGTGAACCCGAAATGCTCGCCAAATGGGAGCAGAACGGACTCTATGCCAAACTTGAAGAGTCCGGCAAAGACAAACCGCTATACGTCCTGCATGACGGCCCTCCCTACGCCAACGGCCACATCCACATAGGCCACGCGCTTAACAAAACTCTTAAGGACATCGTCCTTAAAGTCAAGCGCATGGAAGGATTTCACGCTCCCTACGTTCCAGGCTGGGATTGTCATGGCCTACCAATAGAATTGCAGGTTGAGAAAAATCTCGGATCAAAGAAACATCAGATGAGCAAACTGGAGATGCGACGAGAATGCCGGAGTTATGCCGCCAAATTTGTCGATATCCAAAAAGAGGAATTCAAACGTCTGGGAATCCTAGGTGACTGGGAGAATCCCTACCTTACTATGAACTTTGAATACGAAGGTCTCACAGCTGCCGAACTCGCCCGTTTTGCGCATAATGGCGGACTGTATCGCGGACGCAAGCCGGTTCACTGGTGTTCCTCATGCGTTACGGCTCTGGCCGAGGCCGAAGTCGAGTATGCTGACCACATATCACCTTCAATTTTCGTCCGTTTTGCCTTACAGGACGATCTTTCGGCTGTAATACCGGCCTTGGCAGGCAAACAATCCTACATCGTCATCTGGACGACTACACCTTGGACAATACCCGCCAATCTTGCTGTAGCACTACACCCGGAATTTGATTATGTTGCTCTTGAAACTGAGAAGGGTGTCCTGATTGTTGCGGAAGGGCTTAAAGACTCTTTTCTGGCTGCAGTCGGTCTTACCGGGACCGTCATTGCGACATTCAAAGCGGGCCTATTGGAGCGCAAACGGTGCAAGCACCCCTTTTATGATAGAGATTCAATCGTGCTTCTTGGTGAGCATGTAACTCTTGAAGCCGGCACTGGCTGCGTACACACTGCACCTGGCCACGGTCAGGAAGATTATGAACTGGCCCTGAAAGAAGGACTTCAGGTCTACAATCCGGTCGATAACCACGGAAAGTATCTGGCTGATGTTGAATTTTTCGGCGGACAGCAGGTATTCCCTGCCAATCAGAGCGTAATCGACAAACTTATTGAAGTTGAGGCACTGCTCCAGACTTCAAAAATCAGCCATTCCTACCCGCATTGCTGGCGCTGCAAAAAACCGATCATCTTCCGCGCCACCGAGCAGTGGTTCATCAGTATGAAGGCCAATGACCTGCGCGATAAGGCATTGCAAGCCATTGACCAGGTAGAGTGGATTCCGAAATGGGGTCGAGAACGCATCTACGGCATGATCGAGAATCGACCTGATTGGTGTGTTTCCCGCCAGCGCTCATGGGGGGTACCGATTACCGCCTTCTCCTGTACTGCTTGCGGAGAATACATAGCTGACGGTACGATTATGGACCACGTAGCTAAAATTTTCAAAACAGAGAGCTCTGATGTCTGGTTCGACTGGAGCGCCGAGCAACTACTCCCTGCCGGAACAACCTGCCCTAAATGTGGCTCTGCAGCCCTTGAAAAGGAACATGACATTCTGGACGTCTGGTTCGATTCCGGTGTTTCACATGCAGCAGTATTGGAGCCGTCCAGCAATCTTCGCTCACCGGCCGACATGTATCTGGAGGGTAGCGACCAGCATCGTGGTTGGTTCCATTCATCTCTATTAGAAAGTGTTGGTACCCGTGGAGTGGCTCCCTATAAAAGCGTACTGACCCATGGCTTCGTGCTGGACGGTCAAGGTCGCAAGATGAGTAAGTCCGTAGGCAATGTCGTAGCTCCGGAAGACGTAATCAAAAAGTTCGGCGCCGACGTTCTCCGCCTGTGGGTTTCGGCAATGGACTATCAAGACGACACCCGCATATCGCAGGAGATCCTCACCAGGGTCGCGGAAGCCTATCGCCGCATTCGCAACACCTGCCGCTACATTCTCGGCAATATCAACAGCTTTGACCCGGCGACTCAATCAATTCCGCTGAATAAAATGCCGGAAATTGATCGTTGGGCTTTGCATCAACTGGAAATACTTAAAGAACGGGTTCTTACCGCTTATCAGGACCTTGAATTTCACGTCATATATCAGGAAGTGAATGGTTTTTGTACGACAGAGATGAGTTCCTTCTACCTCGATATTCTTAAAGACCGTATGTACACAAGCAAAAGTGACTCATTGGAACGATTGAGCGCCCAAACAGTCATGTTCCGCATTCTCGACACTCTCGTTCGCATACTGGCACCTGTACTCTCGTTCACGTCTGACGAGGTATGGCAGTTCATGCCCGGCGATCGCGAAGAAAGCGTGCATATGGCTGCGTTTCCAACTCTTCAACCGGAAAATCTGGACGAAGCTCTGGCAACCCGCTGGGAGCGGATCATTAAAGTGCGTGCTGATGTATCAAAAGCGCTTGAAATTGCTCGTGTAGCCAAAACCATCGGACATTCTCTGGATGCAGCAATAACGATTGCTGCTCCACCCGAACTGTTCACATTCCTTATGCAGTATGCACCAGAGCTGAACAGCATTTGTATCGTATCAAAAGCGGTACTGGCGGAAGATCTGGATGGAGAATTCTGGGCATCGGAAAACATCGAAGGTTTGAAGATTCAGGTAACTGCGGCTCCAGGTATTAAATGTGAGCGCTGTTGGTATTACAGTGAAGAATTGGGCACGGACACCGATCATCCGACAATCTGTCCCAAGTGTACTATTGCCGTTACCTGAGCCGTCAATTACTGCAGGAACATATTACTGGCGCGATAATTGCTCATATAATTGGTTATTCTAAAAAGATTCCATCTGTCTCAGCAAAAGGAAGTCGATATGCACGCTGATATTTTAGTCTCTTCATTAATGACGACCAGTGTTACCAGTACAATAGCAAATGCCTATCTTGCGGATGTAATTCAGAGCATGATTGACAACCACTACTCCTGCATGATCGTTGTTGACAACGATAAGCCGATCGGAATCATCACTGAGCGCGATATCGTGCGCCTGATGGGGCTTTTTATTTCCGACAAACCTCAGGGCCCAATGCGTGTGGGCGATGTCATGTCCGTACCGGTAGCAACTGTTTCAGTGGATACGACACTATTTGAGGCTCTGGTTATATCTTCAGCCCAAAAGATACGCCATCTGCCGGTCGTAAGCTCAACAGGTCAGATGGTCGGGCTTGTAACCCAGTCAGATCTTGCCAAAGCTCATTTCAGAATCTATGAAAAACAGCGCGAGATAATAGAACATTCTGTAACAAGACGCACCCAGGAATTGCTGCAGGCCAACGACCAGCTACGATCTCTTTCTCTGGTGGATTCACTGACCAGCCTAGGTAACCGCCGTGCAATGGAGGTCGATCTAGAGCATAGTCACAGTCAGGCACTGCGCTACAACCGTTCGTACTCTGTAGCACTTTTCGATGTCGATTATTTTAAGCTGTACAATGACTGTTACGGACACAAAGCGGGCGACACGGCTCTGCGAAGTATCTCAGAGCATCTACTGAAGAGCATCCGCACCTGTGACCGTCTCTATCGATACGGCGGTGAAGAGATACTGCTGATAATGCCGGAAACGACTCTGTACGGAGCACTGATTCTTGCCGACCGGATTCTGCTCAGCTTTGCCGAACTTAACATACCACACGAGAAAAGTCCTCTTGGCGGCATCACCCTCAGTTGCGGTGTTGCCAGCCAGATAGAAATTAATGGCTATGACACCTGGGAAGACCTGGTGGATCTGGCTGATCGCGGCTTGTACGTATCAAAAAACAACGGGCGCAATCGCGCTACGATTATCCCCCCGGAAGACGCTGTCGACAACACTGTTCCCCGGATGCACGGAATTAATCCATGAAAACAAGATACACCCGGTTCGCTGCTATCAGCATAATTGGCATAATCATTGACCAGATCACTAAAACAGCCATTGACAGCAGTATGCAGCTGTTCGATTCCATCCCGGTTGTCGAAAGCTTTTTCCATATTACCTACGTCAGGAACAAGGGAGCAGCCTTCAGTTTTCTCTCACATGCGTCCTGGCGACTGCCTTTTTTCATCACCGTTTCAATAATTGCAGCGCTGGTTATACTAATCGCCTTTCGCAAGCTGCGTGACGACCAAAAAATTGCGCATACATCACTGTCCATGATTTTTTCCGGTGCAGTCGGCAATCTTATCGACAGGGTACGCTTGGGTGAAGTGATAGATTTTCTAGATGTCCACTGGTACCGGCACCACTGGCCAGCTTTCAATGTGGCTGATTCTCTGATCTGTGTCGGGGTTTTTCTGTTGGCTATTGATATGATGCTGGAGGAAAAACGATTGAAAAAGGTTTAAGCGCTTCCAGCATAACGCACTCCACCAACAAAGACTTCCTCTATTTTTCCATCTCGTACCACCCGCTCCTCCACCCCGGAATTAGATGCACTACGTGCACTGACCACCTGAAAATCAGCCCTTTTACCAACCTCAAGCGAACCGCAGATAGAGGAGATCCCAAGTGCAGCTGCCCCACAGATAGTTCCCATACGGAACACATCCTTTTCTGACAGGTCATCCGGAAAGGCCTTAAGAGCAAAGCGTAATTCGTCCCACATTGAGAGAGAATTATTGCTGGCAAGAGAATCTGTGCCGATTGCCAGAGGAATATCCAGTTTTTTAAAAAGTGCGACCGGGGCGCGTCCCACATCCAAAAGTTCATTACTACGGGGACAAAGTGCTATATGCGAACCGCGTTTTTTTATTATGTGGGCATCTGCTGCGGATACATGGACGCAATGAACGGCAAGAGTCCTCGGGGTCAGTAAACCATTGCGATCAAGCAGCTCGGTGGAACTACAGCGGGCTGATTGACCTAGAAAGCGTTCCCAACCGACAAAAGGGTAGAAATCTGAGGCGAGTGTACCGCTGCCGTCAAAGATAAAGTCCACCTCAGAACTGGATTCAGAGAGGTGAACTGCAAGCGGTAGGGCATGAGATAATGCAGCATCACGAATAACCGGTAAATGCTGCTGCGCAATTGTGTATGGTGAATGCGGGGAAAGACCGGCTGAGAGCGCCTGTTCCCCACCCTGCCTCGCCGCGGCAGTTGCGGCGGCCAGTCTACCCATAAAATGCCCCGGTTCCTGTCCAAGTAATTCAAAGTAAAGCCGACCGGCAAGCGGAGATTTATAGTAATACTCAGCCATTTCCGGATTAGTGACTATTTCACCAATCGCAGTTGTTCCCGACTCAAGACACATACGCACCCCTTCCTTGACTGACGGGGGATATTCACCAGGAGTCAGGCTACGAGCGATCTTGATTAATTGCATGATCCAGTCAACAAAGCGACGTGGAGCATAATCAATAGACGACCGGAGGCGCCAGGAAGGAAAATGGGTAAGCTCAAGGTGGGTGTGAGCATTTACAAAACCGGGGAGAATAACGCAATCAGGAAATTCAAGCACAGGTGCCGAATATGCCCTGCGAAGCGCAGCAAGGGGACCTGTATCGACAATGATACCTTTACGAACGAGCAATGCCCCGCCAGCAATAGGCGGGGCATCTGGATTAATTAACCAGGAAGCAGAGTAGATGATCTCTTCAGACATGAATCGCCTCGAATTAGCAACAGTCTATTTCTGACTTGATTTTACAGCCTTTTTTTCAGCAGCAGGCGGGGCTGGCGGGTATTTCACCAACGCAAGTTTTAGGGCTTCTTCAACCTCTGAAACTGCAACTATTTTTATCTTTTTCAAGATTGTCGGTGGAATATCCTCAAGATCTTTTTTGTTCTGCTCGGGGATAATCACCAGGCGCATCCGGGAACGAACCGCAGCAAGTATTTTTTCCTTGAGGCCGCCGATCGGAAGCACTTTACCACGCAGCGTTACTTCACCGGTCATGGCAACATCCTTTTTAACCGGTATATGGCAGAGGATCGACACCAATGCCACCGTCATGGCAACGCCTGCTGATGGGCCGTCTTTGGGTATGCCACCTGCAGGGACATGCACGTGGATCTCGTTATCCTGGAATATTTCCGGCTTAAGATGCAGCGCCCCTGCATGGGCACGTATGTAGGAATGGGCCGCCTGAACTGACTCTTTCATCACATCGCCCAGCTGACCTGTTAGCGTCAAAGCGGGTTTACCCACCATCAAGCTGGCTTCAATATGAAGAACTTCTCCACCCACCGGAGTCCAGGCCAGACCATTGACAACTCCGATCTCATTTTTATCCAGGTCTTCTTCCCGAATGTATTTACCGGCACCGAGATAAGTATGTAATGACTTGACGTTGACCTTTACTGTACGTGGGTTACCTTCTGCAACTTTACGGGCTACTTTACGGCAGATCTTGCCGATTTCACGCTCCAGGTTGCGCAGACCGGCTTCGCGAGTGTATTTGGAAATAATTTCACTGATTGATTCATCATCAAAGCTTATATGCTTCTGTTTAAGTCCATTTTCCTTGATCTGACGAGTAACCAGATAGCGTTTGGCAATCTCAAGCTTCTCCTCTTCAGTATATCCGGCCAGGTTGATGACTTCCATGCGGTCGCGCAGGGCCGACGGAATCGGATCCATCTGGTTGGCAGTCGCCACAAACATCACATTAGACAGATCGAAAGGCTGATTAATATAATGGTCAGAAAATGAGTGGTTCTGCTCCGGGTCAAGAACCTCTAGTAGCGCCGACGAGGGGTCTCCCTTGTAGTCGTAGCCAAGCTTGTCCAGTTCGTCCAGCATAAAGACCGGGTTGTTGGCTCCTGCCTGCTTCAACCCCTGAAGAATGCGCCCCGGCAGTGCACCTATATAGGTGCGTCGGTGACCACGAATCTCGGCTTCGTCACGCACGCCACCCAGTGAAATGCGTATAAACTTGCGATTCATTGCACGGGCAATAGATTTGCCCAGCGAGGTCTTACCTACACCGGGAGGACCAACGAAACAAAGAATCGGCCCTTTCATTTTCTTTTTCAGCTTACGTACCGCCAGAAATTCGAGGATGCGCTCCTTGATTTTTTCCAGGTAGAAGTGGTCATCATCCAGGATTTTTTTGGCACGGACTATATCCAGACTGTCGCGAGTAGATTTGCTCCACGGAAGCTCAACCATCCAGTCCAGATAGGTTCTGACGATACTGGCTTCGCCGCCATCAGGGTGCATATTTTCCAGGCGTCCCAACTGTTTCAGCGCCTCTTTTTGTATCGGTTCAGGCATTTTGGCAAGCTCAATTGCCTTCCTGATCTCAGCCAATTCCTCTTTGCCTTCGTTATCTCCCAACTCACTCTGTATAGCTTTCATCTGCTCGCGCAGATAATATTCCTTGTGATTTTTGCCCATTTCCTCGCGTGCGGCGTTCTGAATTTTTGCCTGTACGCTCAAAAGTTCCACTTCACGGTTCAGAAACTCGTTAACTTTTGTCAAACGGATTATAGGATCATTTATTTCCAGTAACGTCTGCGCATCAGCAACTTTAAGACCAAGATTACTGGAAACCAGGTCGGCCATACTGCCCGCATCCTGAATATTCTCCAAAATAACCATTACCTCAGGTGAAACCTGCTTGCCAAGCTCCATAACTTTGGTCAACTGTTCGCGTACGGTACGTATCAGCGCTTCCGTTTCCAGCGGCACATCTACCGCCTCAGTGTCGTGCTGTCTTTCAACACGGACTGTGTAGAACGGCTTATCTGAAACGAATTCGGTTATACGCGCCTTGGCAAGACCTTGAACAAGTATTTTGACACGACCATCCGGCAGTTTAAGCATCCGCATAATCATGGCAACAGTGCCTACCTCATATATTTTGTCGGCAGGCGGGTCCTCATCACCAACATCATGCTGAGTAGCCAGCAGGATCATCCGGTCTCCTGCAAGAGCACTGTCTACAGCCTTCACTGACATTTCCCGCCCGACAAAAAGCGGTATTATCATAAACGGGTATACTACTACGTCCCTAATTGGCAGCAGCGGCAGAACTTCCGGTATTTTCAAATCTTCCGAATTCGGCTCGGTTTCATTCTCTATCTCTATCAATTTACAACTCCTTTATGGGCACAACCCGCGCACAACTTTTTGGACAGATCACACGCAATACTCCGCGGCGATATTCCGCTCTGATTGCTCCCGGGTCAACATTTCCGGGAATATTCACGGCATGCTGAAAGTGGCCGTGACTCCGTTCTACGCAGATAAATTTCCCTTCGTTATGTTCTTTAGGTTTGCACGCGTCTAGAACCAGCGTCAAACCATTCATTTTCAGAGATATTGCATCAAGTGAAAAGCCTGGCAGGTCAAACTCTATGACGATGTCCTGGCCGGTTTCATACATATCCATCTTTGGCCTTGTTTCATTGTCTTCGAAAGAATCTCTCATCTCAAGAACATGCAGCAGACTGCGCATCTCGCTGACATGTCGATTAAAAATTTCCTGTGTAAAAGGCTTTCTTCCTGAAAAACGTGGCATAAAAGCACCTGGGAAAAGAAGATAATGTACCGGAGTATTCTGAATTAGTGCGAAGGTAATCATTCCCTCAGGTAAAGTCAAGGTAGACATTCTGCAGATATCTCAGTACTGAAATAAATTAGAATTTGACTTTAAGTATACTATACAATAAATAGAGTAGTTTATTCACGTGAGACTAACCGTAGTTATGAGGAACTGATCATGGAAAAATGGTCTATTAATGATTCAGCCAAGATTTATAACATCGACAACTGGGGTTCTGACCTCTTCTCTATCAACAAAAAAGGGAATATCTGCGTTCACCCTTCATCAAACTCCAAACAGGTAATTGACCTGCGCGACCTCGTTGATGACCTGATCAAGCGCAAAATAAAACCACCTATTTTACTGCGCTTCATGGATGTTCTGCAGGGACGCATTGCTTCGATAAATCGCGTATTCCGCAATGCAATTCAGGAAAACGCCTACCCTGCCAAATACCAGACCTTCTACCCGATAAAAGTCAACCAGCAGCGTCAAGTGGTGGAAGCTATAGCCGCATATGGTAAGCGTTACAACATAGGTCTTGAAGTCGGATCAAAACCGGAACTGGTGGCTGGTATTTCCATCTCCAGCGGCAACAACCTACCGATCATCTGCAATGGCTACAAAGACGCCGAATACATTGAAACCGTACTGTACGCCACAAAAATAGGTTTTGATATTACGCTGGTTGTAGAGAAACTTTTTGAGCTGGAAAAAATCATAGAAATATCCAAAAAAACCGGAATAACTCCAAAACTGGGCATTCGGGTCAAGCTTTCATCCAAGGGGACCGGTAAATGGGCAACCTCCGGCGGAGAAGATGCTAAATTCGGCCTGCGTATGTCGGAAATCATTGCGGCGATACGGATGCTTGAAGACCATGGAATGCTGGATGCAGTCAAACTGCTGCATTCTCATATCGGTAGCCAGATCACAAAAATAGATAAAATAAAGACCGCACTGATTGAAGTTGCCCGCGTCTACACCGAGATGAAAAAGCTTGGGGTAGGTATCGAGTTTCTTGATATTGGCGGGGGCTTAGGTGTCGATTACGACGGTTCCAAATCGAGCTATTTTTCTAGCGTCAATTATACGATTGAAGAGTACGCTAACGACGTCATCTACCAGATCAAAAACATCTGTGACGAAGCGGGGGTTGAATGCCCCAATATCATTTCAGAATCCGGACGGGCTACTGTTGCCCACTATTCGGTGTTGGTAACCAATGTCCTTAATACCAACACCCAACACCTGATGCCGAATTTTGAAGAAATTCTTGCCCAGTCTGAAAAAGTGGCACCTACCGTTAAAAAACTGATGGATATTTACAAAAGTATTGACCGTTACTCACTGCGTGAGGATTACCACGACACGCTACAGCTTATCAATGAAGCGGTCAGCCTCTTCAACCTGGGGTACCTGACGCTTAACGACCGGGCAATTGCAGAATGGCTCTACTCGAAGATTATCAAAAAAATCAACAGTATTGTTGAGAAGATCAAGCCGATTCCGGAGGAGTTGCAGAATTTCCAGCTCTCTATGCGTCAAACTTATTTTGCAAACTTTTCACTGTTCCAATCGATCCCCGACTCCTGGGCCATTGATCAGCTATTCCCGATCATGCCTATTCAGCGCCTTAACCAGAAACCAGACGTAATTGCCTCCATTGCAGATATTACCTGCGACTCGGACGGCGAAATCACCAGTTTTGTTGGCGAAAACGGTCGTGCTAAGTACCTGCCGCTGCACAAGATCAAGAAGGACGAGGATTATTATATCGGTTTCTTCCTGATCGGTGCCTATCAGGAGATCCTGGGGGACCTGCACAACCTGTTCGGCGATACAAATGCCGTTCATATAACCTTCAACAAAAAGACCGGCTATATGATTGATACCGTCATAAACGGCGATGCCACTTGGGAAACCCTGAAATACGTCCAGTACAAGGGACCCGAAATTTTAAAGCGCGTCAGAGACAATCTGGAAAAAAGCGTAGCGACAAAGAAGATCTCTATTGAAGAGAGCAGTCATTTTATTGAACTGCTGGACAGAACACTGCTGGGATATACTTATCTGGGCGAATAAATGTTTATGCAGTGGCGAATTGAGTTCGCCAACCTTTTAATATTCCCACAAGGGCGTATACATTGCGCCCCCTCAAAGGAAGGGTACACGAATGAGTAAAGTTCTTATAATCGGAGCTGGTGGGGTCGGCGGTGTTGTTACCCATAAATGTGCACAGCGAAGAGACATTTTTACAGATATCACACTCGCTTCACGCACAAAATCCAAGTGTGATGTTATCGCAGCCCAGCTGGGTAACAGTATTAATACTGCACAGGTTGACGCTGACAACGTGCCGGAACTTGTCGCCCTGATTAAACAGGTGCAGCCCAAACTTGTAATCAACGTGGCGCTCCCTTATCAGGACCTGACGATCATGGATGCCTGCCTGGAAACCGGCGTAGATTATCTTGACACTGCCAACTACGAACCTCTTGACACCGCTAAATTTGAGTATTCCTGGCAGTGGGCCTATCAGGAACGATTCAAGGAAAAAGGTCTGATGGCGCTGCTCGGCTCTGGATTTGATCCGGGGGTGACTAATGTCTACACAGCTCTGGCTGCAAAAAAATATCTTGATGTAGTCGAAGGGATTGACATCATCGATGCCAATGCCGGAAGCCATGGGTTGCCTTTTGCTACCAATTTCAACCCGGAGATAAACATCCGCGAGATAACGGCCACCTGCCGTCACTGGGAGAACGGGCAGTGGGTCGAAAGCCCGCCATTGGCAACAAAACACACCTTTGATTTTCCTGAAGGGATCGGCCCTTTTAACATTTACCGCCTTTACCATGAAGAGATGGAGTCATTGGTCACCCATATCCCGACTATCAAAAAAGCCCAGTTCTGGATGACCTTCTCCGACAACTATCTGAAGCACCTTGAGGTACTGCAGAATGTCGGCATGACCCGAATTGACGAAGTGGAGTTTAACGGCCAGAAAATAGTACCGATCCAATTTCTGAAAGCCCTGCTTCCTGATCCCGGCTCTTTGGGGCCGCTGACCAAAGGAAAAACCTGCATCGGTGTCATTGCCCGCGGCATGAAAGACGGCCAGCGGAAACAGGTTTACATCTACAATATATGCGACCATGAAGCCTGCTACAAAGAGGTACAATCACAGGCCATCAGTTACACTACCGGCGTTCCTGCTGTGGTAGGAGCAATAATGATGCTGACCGATAAATGGCGAGGTGCCGGAGTTTTCAATATGGAGCAGTTTGATCCGGAACTGTTTCTGGAGGTTCTGGGACCAATGGGACTGCCAACCGTTGTAGTAGACGGCGGCGACTGGCCGGAACTGTAATCCGTTGACCGGCATCGAAATTGATAAAATCCTCCGACTCGCACCATCTCCCGCCTACGTAGTTGATTTGGGTCGACTGCGCCACAATCTGGCCATCCTTGACCAGGTGCAACAGCGCAGCGGAGCCAAAATCCTACTGGCTATGAAAGCATTTTCCATGTGGAGCGTCTTCCCGCTCATTGGTGAAACACTTCATGGCGTTTGTGCCAGCTCTCCCTGGGAAGCGCAACTTGGGCGGGAAGAGTTCAAGGGTGAAGTTCACAGTTTTGCCGCAGCCTTCAAAGAGAGCGATGTTGTTGAACTGCTTGGTATCTCCAACCACCTTGTTTTCAATTCTTTCAATCAGCTTGAGCGCTTCCGCCCATTATGGGAAAAGGAAGCGGGACGGGTTTCCATTGGTCTCCGCGTCAACCCTGAACATTCCGAAGGTCATACAGAGATTTATGATCCATGCGCAGCTAACTCACGCCTGGGTATCCCACGTGCTGAATTCGAAGGGCGAGCACTGAACGGAGTTGAAGGACTACACTTCCATACTCTCTGCGAACAGCTTTTTGAACCTCTGGAGCGTACTGCAAAAGTTTTCGAGGAAAAATTCGGTGCGTTTCTGCCTGGAATGAAATGGCTCAATTTTGGCGGTGGCCACCACATAACCCGTGAAGGATACGACCTTGACGGACTGGTGGAACTGATAAAGTATTTCAAGGATAAATATGATCTTGAAATATACCTGGAACCGGGAGAGGCTGTTGCCATTGGAACAGGCATCCTGGTGGGCGAGGTGCTTGACGTAGTCAATAACGGCATGGATATCGCAATTCTTGATCTCTCCGCCACCTGCCACATGCCGGATATCCTTGAAATGCCCTACCGTCCCGACATCACCAACGGCTTTAATCCGGGAGAGAAAGTTCATACATACCGGCTTGCAGGTGCATCATGCCTGGCAGGTGATGTAATAGGTGACTGGTCCTTTGAGCAACCGCTCCAACCCGGAAGCAGAATCGTTTTCGAGGACATGTCACATTACACGATGGTCAAAACGACAACATTCAACGGCATTCAGCACCCGCACATTTGTACTTTTGAGCCTGATACGGAAGAGCTTAAGATAGTGCGCAGTTTTGATTACCACGACTTTAAAGGCAAATTATCATAGAAAACGGGCGCCCTGACCGGTCTACCCTACAAGGAAATATACTCATGTCAATAAACACACGAATATGGATGACAGGATCGCTGGACTGGTTCGGCTATATCGGCGAAGTAGAGATGTTTCTTGGTCACCGTTCTTTTCCCAATCCTCCTGAGGAGGGCGATGCCTGGACCAATGAGGTCGGCGACATGTTTAAAATCATTGATGGAGAAATAACTCTGTTAGGAAAAACCGACCCGCCAAAGAAGTACTGGTAAGACAAGCAGATGCGATCACAATCACTACAGTTACCGTCTGCATGACTGACCCACAGCATATCATTGAAGTTGCAATTCCGCTGTACCTGGAAAAAACCTTCCACTACCTCGTACCTGAACGTCTGCAGCACGAAGCGCTAACCGGGCGACGTGCCTTGGTTCCATTCGGAAATCGGAAACTGACCGGCTATATTTTAGGTAAAGCTGCCGGTTCAGAAATCATCAAACTAAAAGAAATTATAGAGATTCTGGACAGCGAACCGCTCTGGACCGCATGCGAACTGGAATTTTTTCGCTGGACCGCTTCCTATTATCAGCACCCCCTCGGTGAAGTGGTGCGCACCGCGCTCCCTGCCGGAATCAATATTCAGACACGCAAAGGCACAACCGGCGAAGATTCGCACCTGACCGGAGGCAAAAATGTCAGGCGTGAGAAGTTCTACCTTCCCGGTCCTACTGAAGACCCGCTCCGACAACCAAGCGCAAAGGCCCAGGAAATTCTGGCGGTCATTCGCGAGGCTGGTAATATTTCGGCGGCGGACCTGCGTAAACGCTTTGGGGTCTGCACTCCACAGCTAAAACGACTGGTCGAGCTTGATTTGAGCAGGATTGAAGAGCGCGAAGTATACCGTGACCCATTTAAAGACTGCATCGTCAAGCTTGACGAACCACGCTGCTTACACACCCATCAAAAGGGTGCCCTGGATGCAATAGCAGATGCCCTCAACCTGCAGAAGTTTTCACCGTTTCTACTATACGGCGTGACCGGTAGCGGCAAAACCGAAGTATATCTTCAAGCAATTTCACACGCTCTTGATCTCGGCAAAAACGCACTGGTTCTGGTCCCTGAGATAGCCCTCACCCCGCAGCTGACTGGACGCTTTCAAGCCCGTTTCGGCGGAGGCATAGCTATTCTGCACAGTGGACTATCCGATGGCGAACGTTATGACGAATGGCGCCGCATCCGAAGGGGCCTGGCCCGGATTGTTATCGGTGCCCGCTCGGCCATTTTTGCACCACTGGATAAAATAGGTATCATTATTGTCGATGAAGAGCACGAAGGCTCATTCAAGCAATCCGATGGCCTCCGCTATAATGCTCGCGACCTGGCACTGGTGCGGGGAAGATTGGAGCAGAGCGCTGTCGTACTTGGCTCGGCTACTCCATCAGTAACCAGCATCCATGCTGCCAGTGAAGGGCGTCTGACGCTACTGGGACTGCCGGAGCGGGTTGAAGGGCGCCCGATGCCGGTTGTTGAATTGGTGGACATGAAAGGGAGTAAGACAACGCTTTCAGCATCGCTGTCTCTTTGTTTAGCTGAAACGCTAGAAGAGCGACGTCAGGCAATCGTATTTCTAAACCGACGCGGCTTCGCTACTTTCCTGGTCTGTACTGACTGCGGAAAACCGCTGACCTGCCCTAACTGTTCGGTTACTCTGACCTATCATCGCCAGCGGGGTCAGAGTCTTTGTCATTACTGCGATTATGCTGTCCCGGCACCCGGCACCTGCCCCGCGTGTAGAGGAACGACACTAAGTGAACTTGGGGCAGGTACCGAAAAGTTGGAGTACGAATTGAAAGAGTTGCTGCCTTCTGCGCGCGTCCTCCGTATGGATAGCGACACAACATCAGGCAAGGGGAGCCACGAGCGCCTGCTGACACGAATGAACGACGGCAGCGCAGATATTTTGGTAGGCACTCAGATGATTGCCAAGGGGCATGATTTTCCTGAAGTAACGCTTGTGGGAGTTGTGAATGCCGAAGCAAGTCTTGGAATGCCCGATTTTAGAGCCGCCGAGCGGACCTTTCAGCTGCTTTCGCAGGTTATTGGACGTGCGGGACGAGGAGAGAACCCCGGGAGGGTAGTAGTACAGGCGATTGATACGGGACACTATGCGATTCGTTCTGCTGCAGAGCATGATGCAGCCGGATTTTATCAACAGGAACTGGAGTTTCGTCGCGAAGCCGGTTATCCCCCGTTCACATTTCTCGCGGCCTTCGCCATCTCTGGCCTTGCAGAGCATACCGTGTCCGAACAGGCCGATATGACAGCTCGTTTGCTGGCTCAGCTCAAATCTGAACTAAAAATTCGAGTTGATATCCTTGGCCCGGTACCCTCACCCATCTATCGCCTACGCAATCGTTTTCGCCGCCAGATTTTACTCAAAGCAGTAATTCGAGGCGATCTTCATCGTTTACTTGCCTTCTGGCGACAACGGGTAAACGTTGTCTCAACGGTGCGTATTTCCGTAGATATAGATCCGGTTGATATGATGTAGGCTCAGCTTCAGAACCAAACGTAAACGAGGCCCACAGAAATCTGCGGGCCTCGTTTTATTTAATTATGTACAACCCGATCAGAAGGTCGTGCTCAAACCAAACTCAACCTTTGCTTCACGTGGGTATGATTGGTTATCGTATCTGCCGGTTGCTGTTGCAACTGCAGCATCAAGATCAAAACGCATCCAGCGCGGCCCCAGAGACAAACCTCCGGTAATAACCGGCTTGCCGGCCGTTTCGGCGATATTTTTATACGCCCCGGCGCGCAGTGCTAACCACAGTGCATACCAGTGTTCAAAATGGGCCTCTAAACCGCCCCCTATGTTCTGGCTATCGCGTCCTTGCATGATGGTCTTATTCTTGGTTATATCAAAATCGGCCGCCAGTGATAGCCAGCTTAAAGGCTCGAGACCAAGTCCGATGCGGCCCTGCGGTTCAACCTTGACTTTCTCGGTTGGTGCAAAAGTAACAGGATCCTTTGGACCGTCAAACTTCGGTGAATTCAGATTTTTTACAGCCAGTCCCACATTGATCGGGCCAATAAACTTTATCTCTTCAAGGCGCCACAGCACACCCAAATCAACACCTAATTGCGTTGACTCAGAATGATTGTCCTTCACTTTAGATGTAATATCTTTAGAATCTTTAAGCTTCATTACTTCGTAATCAGTTGAATATACAGTACCCTGCATAACTTTTGCTGCCGCGCCAATACCAAGTTTGCCGAAACTTCCCAGATCAAATTTATGCCCGTATGCCAATGGCACTTCTACAACAGCAAGCCCACGCAACAGCACTGTTGTTTTATTATTGTCAATAGACGTATTGGCTGCCGATGTTGCCGTAAGAGTCGGCGCTATCACCTGTAGGCCCTGAGCTATTTGCGCTGGTGTCAGGCCGGTTGTGTTGCCGCCACTACTTTTTAGTTGCACCTCAAGCGTTGTAAGAAGGTTCTTGGCTTGTTGGATCTGTGCAGCGGTTGAAGTCGCCGCCGGAGCTAACGCTTCTAATAACTTGCTATATTCAGCCGGACTGAAATAAGTCGCAATTCCGTTTGAATTCAGGCTTGAAGCGCCCATATCTGCAGAAAGTTGGGTAACAGATGTCGCCACTCCGGTATTACCAGCACGAATATTTACAAGGTCAACCGACCCGACCCCAGCGCCTACTTCGCTGATACCTATTATGCCTAGACCAAAGTTACGGAACTGGAATCCAAGAGTGAGATCAACATTTACTGCCAGGTCACCTTTTTTATCGTTGAGGTCTTGAAGAACACCGGCATACTGAGCCGCCTTGGCTGTCGCATCTGTAACCTGCTGCGCAGTTGCACCTGCACTGTAGTTCATATCAGTAGTAGAAAGATCCAGTTTACCAATTTTATCAACATTATCAGCAAGTGAAGAGCTGATAGCTACGCCAACACCGGCCCCCAATCTCATACTGAACGACTTTTCATAAAATGCCAGCCCCGCCGGATTGATGAAAGTGGCATATGAATCTGTCGTTCGTGCAACTCCAGCGCGCCCCATTCCCAATGCACCCGGAGTTTGGAATTCCATTGCCTGTGCCATCACCGGCAGTGACAGACCAAGGAGCGTAACTGCTGTCATTATCTTCTTCATACTATTCTCCTTATTAATCAGGATTTAAAAGCAAAAACCAATATCTACTATAAATAAATAATAACCTCTGTCAAGTCACAAAAAAGCGCTTTAAAACAACGGAGATTTATTCAACTGCCGTTTAGATAAAATATCTGATAGAATATCCACCATACTTCTGCATTAACACGGACTATTATCTATGCATCATAGTGGAATTTACGAAGAAGAAATCGCAGGTAAGGCTTACGACACTACCCTGCTAAAGCGCTTTGCGCGATATGTTGCACCCTATCGACTGTCAATCATGTTAGTGGTCCTTATACTGCCACTGGTTGCAGCCTGTCGTCTAGCGCAGCCATGGATTATCAAGCTGGCTATTGACGAGCATATTATCACCGGAAAACTTGCCGGGCTTGAGACTATAGCTTTAGGGTTCCTCAGTATCCTCGTGATTGAATCGCTGCTTTCCTTTCTTGAAGTATATCTGCTGCAATCCGTCGGACAGCGGGTCATGTCAGATATGCGCTCTGAGTTGTACCGCCACGTAATGCATCTGCCGGTGCCCTGGTTTGACCGCGTGCCGACCGGCAGCGCGGTCACCCGGCTTACCAGCGATGTCGAGGTGCTGGGCGAAATGTTTGCCTCAGGTATCATCACAATAATCGGTGACGTACTGCTGCTGATCGGAATTATTTCCGTAATGCTCTGGATGAACCTGAAGCTTTCACTTGTAACTTTTTCCATCCTGCCGGTGCTCCTGTACGTCGCCTATACATTCCGGCGCCGCATGAGAAAATCATTCCGGGAGGTGCGCGCCAGACTAGGTAGCATGAATGCTTTTCTCAACGAATGCATCTCCGGCATCAGTATCATCCAGATATTCAATCGGGAACGTGATGAAGAACGGCGCTTCAGCAACCTCAACGCATCTTATCGCGACGCCAATATGCCGGTTATCTTCTGGGATGCTTCTCTTTATGCGCTGGTTGAAGCGCTCTCGTCCATCGCCGTTGCACTGATTATCTGGTATGGGGGCGGTGAGATTGTGAAAGGTGCCTTGACCTTCGGCGTCCTCGTTGCCTTCATTCAGTATATTGAAAAGTTTTTCTCTCCCATCCGTGACTTGTCGGCTAAATACTCCGTAATGCAGGGGGCAATGGCATCACTTGAGAGGATTTTTGCACTGTTGGACACTGCGCCTACTTCTCCCTCCCTCCCTCCCCCTCTACAAAAAGGAGAGATAGGAAAGGCTGAGGGGAACCATCACCCACTCATAGAATTCCGTGATGTTTCTTTCTCCTATCAAGACGGCAACGACATACTGAGCGGCTTTAATCTTGAGGTTAAGCGCGGTGAACGGATTGCTATTGTTGGTGAAAGCGGAGGCGGCAAAACGACTATTACCCGCCTGCTGACTCGTCTCTATGAAATAGAACGCGGCACTATTTTTCTGCAGGGGATTGATATCCGCGAGTGTGACATTAAGCAGGTGCGCCGTAGGGTCGGAGTGGTCCTTCAGGATCCATGCCTTTTTGCCGGAAGCATTGAGTTCAACATTTGTCTGGGCGACGAACAGGCGCGGCAGCGTGTCCGTCAGGCAGCGGCTGCAGTCGGGGCTGACCGTTTTATCGATCGACTGGCACACGGTTATGAGGAAGAGGTGCGCGAGAGGGGAAGCAACTTCTCAGTCGGTGAAAAACAGTTGATCTCATTTGCCCGCGCCGTCGCCTTCGATCCAGAAATACTCGTACTCGACGAAGCGACAGCCAGCATTGACAGCACTTCCGAGCAGATGATTCAGGAGGGAATCAAGGGGATGATGCAGGGGCGCACCTCACTTGTTATTGCGCATCGCCTTTCCACAATTCAGGATGCCGACCGTATCGTCACAATACAGCACGGATTAAAAGTCGAAGAGGGGACGCACGAAGAGCTGCTCTATGCTGAGGGCATCTATTCCCGGCTCCATCAGCTACAGTTCAGAGAAATGTAAACACAACCAGTGTGCAACTCATATTGCAACCACAATTAGAAGCTGATACCTTGCGCTTAAACCACATTTCAGGAGTCTTACATGTGTACAACCTGCGGATGTCCGACAACAGACCATGATCACGACAACAGCCATGAACAAAAGCACACCAACGGCGTCAAACATGCTCATCACCATGACGCTAAGCCTGTAAAAAGGTCAATAATTACTATTGAAGAAGATATTTTAAGTAAAAACAATCGCCTGGCGAGCTTTAACCGAGCCCTGTTCAAGGATAAAGGAATATTTGTCCTGAATCTGGTTAGTTCACCCGGTTCCGGTAAAACGAGCCTGCTCGAAAGGACATTACGTGACCTTTCCGAAAAACTTCGCTGCGCAGTTATCGAAGGGGATCAACAGACTGACAACGACGCCCGCCGGATCGCCGCAACCGGTGTACCGGTACGCCAGATCAATACCGGCTCCGGGTGCCACCTTGATGCCCACATGATCATGAATGGAACCGATGGCTTCGACCTCGACAATCTGGATCTGCTGCTGATTGAAAATGTCGGCAATCTGGTCTGCCCAGCCGCCTTTGACTTGGGGGAACAGCATAAGGTCGCTGTTCTATCTGTTACCGAAGGGGAGGATAAGCCTCTTAAATATCCCCAGATGTTCCGTAATTCGACCGTTATGCTGCTTAACAAGACGGATCTGTTGCCGCATCTCGACTTTGATGTGGAAAAGTGCAAACAGTACGCACGTAATGTAAGTCCCGGCATCCTCATCTTCGAAGTATCGGCAAAGAGCGGAGAGGGCATGGAGGCGTGGTACCAGTGGCTGAAAGATGGCGCAGAAAAAGGCTAGAATAAAATTTCTTGTATTGTAATTTTGAAGAGTTGCTAGATAATCACCTATATCAATGCCCATCACCCGCAAACGCTATGAAATAAACGGTATTGTCCAAGGCGTCGGTTTCCGACCGTTCGTGTACCGGCTCGCTCATGACCTTAGTCTCACCGGTTGGGTGCGCAACATGCCGTCAGGAGTTGAAATTGAGGTTCAGGGCGTTGGCCCGCTTGAAGATTTTGAAGATGCTCTCAAAAACAAACTACCACCCCTTGCTTTAGTAACATCCCAGGCCAGCTCAGACATCGTCGCCATTGACGGAGAAATTTCCTTTACCATCCACCCAAGCGGTAGCGGCAGGGCCGATATCCAAATCGCCCCCGACACGGCAATTTGCTCTGACTGCCAGAGAGAAATGAATGACCCGGCCGATCGTCGCTATCGCTACCCTTTCATAACCTGTACCAACTGTGGACCCCGCTACAGCATCATAACCGGCACTCCCTACGACCGACCCAAAACAACCATGGCCGACTTTCCTCTATGTCCTGACTGTCAGTGTGAATATGAGAATCCGCTCGACCGGCGCTTTCATGCCCAACCGATCGCCTGTCACGCCTGCGGACCTCAGGTAAAACTACTCACCTCTACCGGTGAGATAATCGCAACACGCGATGAAGCGGTCGCCAGAGCTGTTGAGTTACTTAAAAACGGCGCTATTCTCGCAATCAAGGGAATCGGTGGCTACCATCTTGCCGTTGATGCCAAGAACCATAACGCTGTGAAACGTTTGCGTGAGAGAAAAAAACGGGATGAAAAGCCCTTTGCCATCATGGCCTCGTCTCTTGAGGTAGCCCGAGAACTGGCGTTTATGAACGACATGGAAGAGCGTCTGCTCAGTTCTCCGGAAGCCCCAATCGTAATTGTCAGAAGGTGGCACTCCACATCGCTTTCGTCATTGATAGCTCCGGATAACGGTTGGCTCGGCATGATGCTGCCATACGCACCGCTGCATCATCTGCTGTTTGACACTCATCCATCCCCCCTAATTACTCATCTTTCGCTCACAGCTCTTGTAATGACCAGTGGCAATATTTCCGACGAACCGGTGGCTTTTGAAAACAGTGAGGCCCTGTTGCGCCTGGCCGAAATAGCAGACTTTTTCCTGATTCACGACCGACCGATTCATATTCGCAGCGATGATTCGGTAATGCGGATTTTTCATGGGAAACCACTTTTTTACCGTCGCGCCAGAGGATATGCACCGCGGGCTATAACCCTCCCCTTCACATTGCAGCCGCTATTGGCGACTGGTGCCGAGCTTAAGAGTGCCGTCTGCTTTGCCTCCGCTAACAACGCCGTACTCAGCCAGCATATCGGCGATCTACAGAACAGTTCTACACTTGAATCGTTCAACCATACTGTTACACATCTATCTGATTTGCTGACGATCAAACCGGCTCTGGTCGCCTGCGACCTACACCCCGACTACCTTTCCTCCCGTTTTGCTGAGAGCACAATGCTGCCACTGATTCGCGTACAGCATCATCATGCCCACCTTGCTTCCTGTATGGCTGAAAACGGCCTTGACGGAGACGTGATCGGAATTATCTTCGACGGCACCGGCTTTGGACCAGACGGCACCATCTGGGGAGGCGAATTTCTGGTTGGTGGTTATAATGACTATCGACGAGCCGGGCACTTTCGAACGGTACCGTTACCAGGGGGAGATGCCGCTGTACGTGAACCGTGGCGCATGGCGATGGCATATCTGCAACAGGCTCTGGGAGAAGCTGCTTTTTCGATTGATCACCCGGTGGCCCGAATCCTTCCGGAGTCAGAACAGGTGCTGTTTGCTCAGATGCTGAGACGCAGGATCAATTCCCCGCTCTCCTCCAGTTGCGGTCGTTTGTTCGACGCAGTTGCAGCGTTGCTGAATCTGCGCCATACCGTTTCGTATGACGGCCAGGGGGCGATTGAACTTGAGGCTATGGCAGAAAGCAGAGAGGATGAGGTAGATAACAGCTATAACTACACCATAATGCGGCATGGCGAGACTCCTCTCCAACTGGACTTTGTCCCGATGATTAAGGAGATCCTATACGATATAAACGGAGGTCTGCATGCCTCTGCAATCGCTTATCGTTTTCATAAGACAGTTGCATCTGCCGCAGCAGAGGTCTGCACGCTGATCGCCGAATCCACAGGCCTTGACCGCATCATTCTCTCTGGAGGTGTTTTTCAGAATCGCCTTTTAAGTGAAATGATATATAATGCTCTGGTCAATAAAGGGCTGGAAGTTTATACCCATCGACTGGTGCCGCCTAATGACGGCGGCATTGCTCTGGGACAAGCTGCAATCGCAGGAAGGAGATCTATCTGATATGTGCCTGGGCGTACCGATGAAAATTATTAGTAAGGTGGGGGACGACGTCGTAGCTGAAGTCGATGGCGTCAAAAAAGAGGCCAACGTCATGCTGCTTGGCGAAGATGTTGCGGTCGGAGATTATGTCATCATTCACGCCGGATTTGCCATCTCCAGACTGGATGAGGAGTACGCTGAGGAGACCATTCGGCTGATGCGGGAAGTTTTTTCAGATGAGGACATGGCATGACAGAAACGCTGACTGGGAGCATAACCGGGGGTATGAAATTCCAGGATGAATTTCGCGATCGAAAACTCGTACAGAACATGGCGACAAATATTCATCGGATGGCTGAGCGCTTAACATCTCCGGTCAATTTTATGGAGGTCTGTGGCACCCATACCATGTCGATATACCAGTACGGCATCCGGACTCTGTTGCCTGACAAGATCAGACTTGTCTCCGGCCCCGGTTGCCCGGTCTGTGTTACCCCGATCGGCTACGTCGACAAAGCGCTGGCATGCGCGGCTGATCCACATAATATTGTCGTCACTTTTGGTGATATGCTGCGCGTTCCCGGAAGCCACTCTTCGTTAATGGAACAAAGAGCAGTCGGTGCCGACATCCGCATCGTCTACTCACCACTTGACGCCGTTGCTTTGGCGAAAAACAATCCGGAGCGCCGGGTGGTTTTTCTGGGAGTTGGCTTTGAAACCACTGCCCCTACAATTGCCGCCAGCATCCTCGAAGCCGCCCGTTTCAAGCTAAAAAACTACTGTGTGCTGGCCTCTCACAAAACCATGCCGCAACCGATGGAAATATTGTCCGCCGATCCGGAACTTAACATAAAGGGCTATCTCTGTCCGGCACATGTCAGCACAGTTATCGGTGGCAATGCCTACAAGCCTTTAGCAGAGAAGTATCACCTGCCATGTGTGGTAACCGGTTTTGAACCAGCCGACGTCATGCATGGTATTGAGATGCTGTTAGCTCAGACGTTGGCTGGGACAGGCATAGTTGAAATACAGTACAGTCGTGCCGTCTCCTGGGAAGGCAATCAAAAAGCGCAGACATTTCTCCATCAGCTCTTTGAGCCTTGTGACGCCGCATGGCGTGGTCTTGGCGTATTGCCCGGTAGCGGCTTAACAATAAGACCTGAATATGCCGATTTTGATGCCGAACAAGTCCTCGTATTAGACGTGCCGGATGCAGTTGAAAATCCGGCCTGTCTCTGTGGCGAGGTACTGAAAGGCAAGCTGACACCGTTCGGCTGTCCGCTATTTGCAACCCTCTGCACACCAGAATCGCCGGTAGGCGCCTGTATGGTTTCCAGTGAGGGAACCTGCGCTGCCGCATATAAGTACGGGAGATAACTTCATGTTTACCATGCAGGACTTACGCGACCACTATCGCTTTACCGATCAGGACGCAGAACTTTTGCTGTCGCTGCGACCACTCGCAGAGGAGAATCAGGAACGCTTCTCTCTTGAGTTTTACGACTATCTCTACAGCCTCCCGGAAACAGCGGCAATCCTCAACAGCAGCAACCGGACACGCCTGAGGGAAATGCACAACAATTGGTTTGTCTCACTCTTCACCGGCATATATGACAATCACTACATGAACCATCTTACCCGAATCGGTCATGCCCATGTCAAAGCCGGCCTTAGCGTCCACTTTGTCAACGCTGCCATGAATCAGATTCGCCATTTCCTTTTGGGACTGATAGATCTCAATTATTCTGATCGTGAACAACGTCGCGTTTTACGCGAAGCTGTCGAAAAGATTCTCGACATGAATCTCGATGTGATGAGCACCTCATACCGCGAAGAAGAGATGAAAAAAGTCTTCGTTTCCCGCAAAGTAGAATCTTTCTTGATCAAAGCAACAGAACGCTTCACCTATGGCCTGAATCTCGCACTGGTACTGGCTCTTGCAGGAGTATCCATTTCTGTTGTCATTCTTTTTGTCTGGGATATCCTGAATATTTTCAAGGGGGATATGGAAAAAGGGATCCTGTCAGCGCTTGGATCATTGCTTATTCTGTGGATGATGATTGAGCTGATGGACAATGAGATAAAAAACCTCAAGGGGGGTAAGTTCAACATTCTGGTGTTCATAGGCGTGATTATAGTCGCGATGATTCGTGAAATTCTCATATCGACCCTGCGTAAAGACGACCTCACCACCCAGGCCTTTCTGGCCGGCACCCTGCTGATTCTGGGTATCGTATATTACCTTGTTTCACTGGCCCAGAAAGACCATCAGAAGAGCAGCTGATAATGGGCCCATTTTCTCACATACTGGCAGGTTTTTCGCTCGGAAACCGCCATCGTCATGAACTGCGGCAATTGCTTGACCACACTCCAGCCAATGCTGCCATTCTTGAGCTTGACCCTACAGTGATGCAGCTATCCGGAATTAAAGCACTGGCGCTGGATTTCGATGGTGTACTTGCACATCATGGCGCCCCCGTACCGCTACCCGAAGCGGTTTCATGGATGAAACAATGTGAAGCGGTCTTTGGCGGAAACATGATTTTTATTCTATCCAACAAACCAACCGAAGAGCGTAGACAATGGTTTGCCGATAACTTTCCCGCAATGCGCTTCATCTCCGGAGTCAGAAAGAAACCATATCCAGATGGCCTTAACAAAACAGGGGAACTCGCCGGAGTCCCCCTTTCGTCTGTGATGATGGTTGATGACCGACTGCTGACCGGCTGCCTCGCAGCGCTGGCAGCCGGTGCGATCCCCTGCTACATCCGCCATCCATACGTTTCATTCAATCATCGGCCTGCTGCCGAACTCTGCTTTTCAATTCTGCGCACACTGGAGCGCGGTTTTGTAAAGATGCTCACACTGTCATAACACTATTTTTCCAGCGCTTTCTCAATCCGCTCACAAAGTGTCTTTAGCACCTTGATACGGGCAAAATACTTATCGTTGGCCTCAACCAGCGTCCACGGAGCAATTTCGGTACTGGTGTGGTCGATCATGTCGCAGACCGCACGCTCGTACTCGTCCCATTTTTCACGATTGCGCCAATCATCATCGGTAATTTTGTAGCGTTTGAAGCCAATCTTCTCGCGTTCCTTGAAGCGCCGCAGCTGCTCATCTCTGGTTATAGAAAGCCAGAATTTTACGACAACTGTATTGTTCCGGATCATCTGCTCTTCAAAATCATTGATCTCACCGTAGGCTCGCATCCAATCCTTCTGTTCGCAATATCCTTCTACCCGCTCCACCAGAACACGTCCGTACCAGGTACGATCAAAAATCGCAAAGCGGCTCTTGCGAGGAATATTACGCCAAAAACGCCACATATAAGGCTGGGCACGTTCTTCTTCAGTCGGAGCAGCAACAGGGATAACCCGGTATTGACGGGCATCAAGCGCCTGAACAATACGCCGGATACTCCCACCCTTACCGGCTGCGTCATTCCCTTCAAATGCAACTACAACCGACAGTTTTTTAAAGTTGTGGTGGCGGGTCAACAAATTGAGTTTGCCCTGGTATTTTTCGAGTTCACTATCGAATTCACTTTTTTTCAGCTTTTTGGACATGTCCAGTGTCTGCAGAAGCAACAGCTTATCAATAGTCGGGAGGATAGGTGGGATAGGCTCTTCGTGGCGTGGTGGTTCAGGAAGGTCAAGACGCTGACGAATAGCGGCAAGAATAGCCATGCCTATGGTCAGATAGCGGTAGCGGGGGTCTGTTCCCTCTACAACTGTCCAGGGCGCTTCAGCTGTACTGGTTGAGCGGAGCATCCGTTCGGACACCTTGCGGAATTTGTCGTAGCGTTTGTAGTGATCCCAGTCAGTAGCGGTCACTCTCCAACGGGTTTTGGGATCTTTTTCCAATAGTTTAAGGCGTTTTTTTTGTTCATCCTGTGACAGATGCAGCCAGAATTTAAGAACCAGTGTCCCTTCATTACATAGCATCTTCTCAAAGCGAACAATCCTCTCAAGCTGCTGATCCAGCTCGGCGTTCTTGATTGTGCCATAAACGTTTTCCAGCAGCGGCGCTGAATACCAGGTACCGATGAACACACCGATCTTACCCTGAGGAGGAAGTACCCGCCAATAGCGCCACATTCTGGGGCGCTCCAGTTCCTCATCAGTCAGGTCACGAATGGCGTGAGTTTCTATGTGACGGGGATCCATCCATTCGTTAAGAAGGTTGACCGTTTCACCTTTGCCGGCACAATCGATACCCGCTACCAGAATCACCACCGGAAATTTTTTCGCCTGGAACAGGTCGAGCTGTGCATCCAGCAAACCTTCACGTAATCCAGCTATCTCCTTCTTCCACACCGCTTTACTGATCTTATGACCTAATTCGGCAGATTCAAACATGAAATCCTCCCGGAGCGTTCACCAAGCCACTCGATTAAGCCTTCAAGCTGACACTATTTCCCTGCGAGCTCCTTCGACTTGAGGCAGGCCGCATCAACAGCATCCATGACAACCCCCCGAAAGCAACCACTTTCCAGTGCGTGCAGTGCCGCAATAGTAGTGCCGCCCGGTGATGTAACCTTTTCTTTTAACAGAGTCGGATGCTCACCGGTTTCAGCAACCATTCGCGCCGCACCGAGTACCGTTTGAACAGCCAGTTGAGCTGCAACTTCGCGCGATAGACCGTTCTTAACCCCCGCGTCCGAAAGAGCCTCTATGAAAGTAAAAACATAAGCCGGCCCACTGCCCGAAAGCCCGGTGACAGCATCCATCAGCTTCTCTTCCACTGTGACAGCAGTTCCAACCAGTGCAAATATCTGCCGGGCAAGGTCGAGATCAGTAGCTGAAACTTTACGCCCCGGACAGACAGCCGTTGCCCCGACACCAATAAGTGCAGGCGTATTGGGCATTGCACGAATAACACGACAGCCTGGAGCCAGGTTCGCTTCGATCTTGGCGCTCGGTATGCCGGCCATAATTGAAATAACCAGTTTTTCAGGAGTAACGACCCGCTCAATTAAATCAAGGGCCCCCTCCGCCTGTTGTGGCTTAATCGCGAGAATAATCACCTCACCCCACTCAGCCGCTTCAGCCGCATCACTGACAACACGGACTTTGGGAAACTGTGCAGTGAGTTCGTCCCGCCGCTTGGGATTTATTTCCGCCACGCAGATACCGACGCCGACCTCGCCGGTCAACAGACCGCGCATGATTGCCTCTGCCATATTACCACCGCCGATAAAAGCGATTTTACGTATATTCAACATCCTGATCCCCCCTTGATTACTAATTTACACTGCTTCTCGTCACCAGAGCGACTCCAACACAGATCAGGCAGATACCTGCCCAGCGCATGCCACCCACTTGTTCCCCAAGATACCACTGTGCTAGAAAAGCGACAACCAGATAGCTGAGCGCCTGAAGCGGGAGGGCAACAGAAAGATCCTCCCAGGACAGTACCGCCAGCCAGAGACCAAAATACACCGCTTGCAGAGCCGTGCCAAGGATCAGACGCCAGTCGGTCATGGCCGCAGCAATAGTGGAAATTATCTGGCGCAGCCCCATCGTTGAGATATCTCCGGAGCTCTTCATCCCCTGAGTGAGAAAAATATCACCAATCGCTCCAGCAGTTATCGCGATCATCATAACAACTATTGTTTTCAGCACTTTACGTCCCCACGATAGTTTTGTACCCGTATTTGTAACTCTTGCAACCTACCTGCCAGCTTCGGACTCGTTATGGCAGCAAGCTCCTCCTGATGGTGGTAACCCGGCATACGACAACTGATCCCGGCATCCGGAAGTACACCGGGATGAAAGTACATTTCCGACAAACCATCCTGAATGTCATCAATAATGTTGAGGAGGTAATCTTCGGTCATCCGCCCCGAATTAAGTACTCCCTTAACTTCGGCAGCATATTTGATACCCAAACGGTCAAGCTCCGGGCGGGCATGATCGGTCAGAAATCTGAAGATCAGACTTTCAACCGACTTACCGAATTTCCGCCCTTTATCAAAACGCAGGTTATGGGCAAGTCGTTCCTGCGCCAGGCGAAAAGTGGAGATTCCATAACCCGGCATTAATTCAACCAGAATTCTAAAAATCGTTGGATGCAGGTGTATATTCAGATGCCCATCAATATGCGTCAACTGGATGCCGGCATCACGAACCTTGACAATCTGGGCTTCAATCTCCCGTTTAAGCTGACAGTAGAGCCCCCTATCCAGAAAATAACGGAAACCGGCACGTACAGGCTTATCGGTAAAGTTCCCATCACTATCAACCAGATCGGGTATTTTTGCAGGTGGCAATACAGCGCAACCCTGCACTAAAGTCAGGTGCAACCCCACCTGGAGTTCAGGATTGCGCCTGGAAATTTTAGCCGCCTCGTCAAATGCACTTCCTCCCGCCATTATCGAAGCACAGGTAAGAAGTCCGCTTTTCCATCCCTGTTCAACCGCCCGATTTACGCCGCTTGAGAAACCAAAATCATCCGCCGTAATAATTAGCCGTTTCACTAACATTCCGAACCGGAGACTTTCCGTTTACGCATATACTCCAGATACTGTTTCCCTTCTTTCAGTAACTTACGCCGTTCTTCACCATCTATCAACATCCTGCCGATACTGCGAGCGATGTACTTCGGACGGAAATAGAATTTATTGTAAAATTCTTCAACTGAGTCAAATATCTCAGTATTAGAGTAATCAGGATAATTGATGATGCACTTCTGATGACCACTGTCATCCAGGAAGTTGTCGGACGATATCCACCCTTGTTGTTTACACAGATCATAGAATTCGGTGCCTGGATAGGGAGAAGCCAGAGATGCCTGTATTGAGTTAAGATCCATCTTCTTGGCAAATTCTATCGTTTCCCGGACTGTTTCCTTATTCTCTCCAGGCAGCCCCATGATGAAGGCGCCATGGATTGACAACCCCAGTTTTTTGCAGTCTTTGGCAAACTGCACCGCCTGGGAAACGGTAACACCCTTTTTAATATTCTTCAGGATTTGGTCATTTCCACTTTCAAAACCAACTACCACGTGGCGCAGTCCGGCCTCCCGCAGTGTTTTAAGCGTTTCGTAATCGGTGTTGGCGCGGGCATTGATCGTCCATGAGATGCCGAGCGGCTTGATCAATCCGGCAATATCACGTGCATGTTTCCGGTTGGCGGTAAAGGTGTCGTCGTCGAATGAGAGCTCTCGCATTTCAGGAATATTGTCGACAATCCACTTGATCTCTTCGTACACATTCTGTGGAGAACGAACGCGCATGGTACGTCCGGAAAAGGTCTGCGGCCAGAGGCAGTAGATACAATGAGACGGGCAACCACGGCTGGAATAGATGGAAACATACGGATTTTTAAAATGGGGAATGACGTATTCCGCAATCGGCAGATCCCTTTTATAAATCGGCGCCACGAAAGGAAGTGCGTCAAGATCAGCTATCGGGGGGCGATCCGGTGTTCGTACAATCTGCCCGTCCCTAAAAAAACTGATCCCGTCAACCCGTCTCCAGTCACGTCCTTCACAGAGTTCTTTAGTAGTGTAGTCAAACTCGCCGCGGCAGACGATATCAATGATTCCGGCGCCGGCTCTGAGTGATTCATCCGGAAGAATCGTGACGTGCGGACCGGTCAATACCGTAATGATCCCCGGCTTGACCTCTTTGATACGACGGGCTGTTTCGATATCGATCTGCAGCGTCGGGGTGGAGGTATACATCACCACCATATCGAATTCCTGCGCGATAACAAGGCACTGCTCCAGGGTAAACTTCTGTACAGTGGCATCAACGACACGGCTTCCCTCGATCATTCCTGCGGGAAAGCAGAGCCAGGTTGGATACCAAAACGAGGTCACTTCACGGGAAGCCTGATAGCGGGCACCGGCACCACCGTCGAAGTCTTCAAAAGTAGGTGGGTTTAAAAAAAGCGGTTTCATTACAACTCCTTGCCTATATATGGAGCAAACGAATAACAGGTATTCGGCCAAAAAGTCAAGATTTACAAGGATTATTGCACAAAAACGGGGTATCCGAATCGGACACCCCGCACTGTTATTTCACATGATAAATCATCTCCGGTTGCAGCTTTACAGTCGCATATTCAAAGTTTGCACGGACGGCAATGATTATTTACTCCTGGAAGAACTATCTCCCGGCCAGCCATCGAGCAAGATTAGCAGCCAATCTGCTATTGTTTTCGTCGAGGTAGCGATTTTGAAAGATGGCATCATCTCCAAAAACTGCAAAACTTCCGGAACCGAGCTTTCCTGATACAGCAACAGTGAAAGCACCGATTACGTCGCCCCTTGAAAGCAGTTTGTTACCGTCAAGATCAGCCCACGCATCAGTTGATGTTTGCGCAATTGATGTCCCCGTTTTTCCAGGATCAATAGCCCAGCCTCCGTACAGAGAAAAGTACTTTATACCGGCCAGCAGCGGGGAATCAGACAGGGTAGTAACGCGAAAATTCATATCCGAATCGATCACATTATTGCGTTCATGCAGAACAGCATTGGAGTGGTCCACATCAAGGCGGGACAGCAGTCCCTCTAATGGTGGACCAATATGAAGCATCACAGCAAGTCGACCGCCATTTTCAACAAAATGCACTACCGCTTCTACCTCCTCTGGGCGTAATGCCTCAAATGGCCCAGAGATAACAAGTGCAGAAAAAGACTTTAGAGCAACATCGGTCAATGGCTGCTTTGTTGACACAACATTTACACCCTGAGTTCGAAAAATATCCGCCAGCTTTGATAATTGGAGATCCTCTTTTTCTTCTATCAAAAAGCGTTGATCATGCCCCTGATCAAAAAGGACAAGTGCCCCGCTCTCCCCTGCAAAAGCCGCCTGCACACAAAGTAATGTACCAACAACAATTAGCCATAGCCCAACTGTATTACGCATAATCAATGAAAACCTCCATAAGAGACTATTTGAGTCTTTTATAGCTACCCGAGCACTGGATTGCAAGAAATTCTTTTCCTTGGCACGGTGATTGTGATAGGTAATCTGCTAAATGTGATACTTACCAATCTCAATTTATTAAAGGAGAAAAACGATGAGTAGTAAAAAGCCAGAACTGACCTTCAAATATGTATTTAATTACGGGTATAATCCTTCCTATGTCAATGGTGCTCAAGGCGGTTTTTCACCGCGCGGTGAAATGGTAATTAATTTTTATCTGGAGCGCCAGCCACTACCCGATGCCATTACACATGAGATTACCCCTGAGGGTGCTATTGGCCGGGAAACTGCGGTAGATCCAAAAGACCTTGCCAGCAGCATGGTACGTTTTATTGATACCGGTGTTGTCATGAGTTACGAAAATGCCAAAGTTTTTCATGCCTGGATGGGAGATAAGCTACGGGAAGTCGAAGATTTGCACAAGGCCCGCACTGAATTTGAACAATCCCAGGCTGGCGGACAGGCTTAACATTAGAGGACAGGGGTTAGAAATGCAGGCAAAAACTTTTTTACTGGTTGTATCATTTTTTATGGCTGCATTTTCCCTGTCCGCAATTCATGCTACTGCGGACGCGTTTCCGATCCCGGAGCGGTTGGAGTTCGAACTTTCCTATACCGGGATTACTGCCGGCCGGGCAGTTCAGGAAGTCAAACAGGTTGACGGTGAGATCCAGATCGTTTCCACTGCAAAATCAGCCGATTGGTTGCGTTTCTTTTTTCCAGTGGATGACCGCATTGAATCTTACCTCACTTCCGGCGTTCCGCCGTTGCACATCGGCTCCCCTCGTCTGTATCACGAGCGTAAACATGAGGGTAAGACGATAACCAATCGGGAAGCACGCTTTGACAACAAAACGCTTGAAGTAACAACCACCGATCATCGCAAAAAAACAGAAAAAAAACAGACCATAACCAAACGTACCTATGACACCCTCTCCAGTTTTTTCTACTTTCGAACAGTACCATTAGCAGTCGGCGCCTCATATTTCATCGACATCTTTGACTGCAACAGACTATGGAATACTGAAGTGAAAGTTCTGCGCCGGGAAGAAATTGTCACTCCCCTTGGACGATTTAAGACTATTGTTATCCATCCATTATTAAAATCCGAAGGGCTTTTTGCCAGAACAGGCGATATGTTAATCTGGCTGACTGATGATGAGCGCAGGATACCGGTGCAGATGAAGTCAAAGGTTGTTGTGGGAAGCATAACCGCAACACTCACTGGCGGCAGTTACTGGCCTGATAGAAAGTGAAAACATAGTAAAAACACTTTCTTTTATTGCATCAGCATGGTACGAAAGACACTCGCTAATGTTGCTTTAACTATGTCCAGGAGTCAGTCTATGATTATTTTCAAAGGCGTGCACAAATGGTTCAAAACCCTGCACGTTCTTAATGATATCAACCTGCATGTAACACCCGGTGAAGTGCTCGTGGTATGCGGCCCTTCCGGTTCCGGCAAATCAACACTGATCCGCACCATCAACCAATTGGAACCTATCAGTGAAGGCTCTCTGGTTGTTGACGGCATGAATCTTTCCGACAAAAAAACCGACATCAACAAGCTTCGCGCTGAAGTCGGTTTCGTTTTCCAGCAGTTCAATCTTTATCCACACCTTTCGGTTATAAGTAACATAACCCTCGCCCCCATTAAGATCCGCAACATTTCGAAAAAAGATGCTGAAGAGCAGGCAATGGTTCTGCTTAACCGGGTTGGTTTGTCAGAGAAGCGGGATGCATATCCCGCACAGCTCTCCGGCGGACAGCAGCAGAGGGTGGCCATTGCCCGCGCACTGGCTATGAAACCCCGCATCATGCTGTTCGACGAACCTACCTCCGCTCTCGACCCCGAAATGATCGGCGAGGTTCTTGCCGTCATGAAAGATCTGGCACTCTCCGGTATGACTATGGTTGTGGTTACCCACGAAATGGGCTTTGCCAGAGAAGTCGCACACCGTGTGGCCTTTATGGCTGATGGCATCATCCTTGAGGAAGCAACCCCTGAAGATTTTTTTATGAGACCGCAGCACCAGCGCGCCCAGCAGTTTTTACGCCAACTATTGACGCCGATGCAAGCCGAATGTCCATGATTCCGGTTTACCGGTAATCTACACCACCACACAAGGAGGAAGCACAATGAAAAAACTGGCAACGTTGTTTATGATCATGGTTCTGGCGACAGTAACCGCCAAAGCCGCTCTGGCCGGGGATACTCTGGCTGACGCAAAAAAGAAAGGTGTATTGACTGTCGGCTGCAAGGACTCACTTCCTCCGTTCGGCTATATCGATGAGAAAAGTCGCCAGATTGTCGGCTACGACATCGATTTTGTCAACGCCATTGCCAAGAAAATGGGCGTAAAGGTTGAGCTCAAACCCGTGACCTCTGCCAGCCGTATGCCGCAATTGCAGGAAGGCCACATCGACATTATTGCTGCAACAATGACAAAAAATGCCGAGCGCGCAAAAGTCATCGATTTCAGCCATACCTACTTCTTTACCGGCCAGAAGTTCATCACCAAAAAAGGGACAGTCAAGAGTCTGAAGGATCTGGATGGCAAAAAAATCGGTACAGCCAAGGGTTCGACTTCCGAACAGAACGTGAAGAAAGCTGTTCCTACTGCGACGGTCCTATCATTTGACGACTATCCTCAGGCATTTCTTGCACTGCAGCAGGGCAAAGTGGCAGCTGTTACTACAGACGAAGCCATACTGGCCGGTATTCTTGCAAAAGCCCCTAACAAAGCCCAGTTTGAAATTCCTGCTCTGCAGATTTCCGATGAACCGTACGGACTCGGCATGCGCAAAGGTGATACAAACTTTGTAAATTTTGTTAACAAGACCATCGTAGAGATGGAAAAAAGCGGCGAAGCTAAGGCCATTTTTGACAAATGGTTCGGCCCAAGTACACTGTTCCACCTGGATCGTACATTTAAAATAACTGCTGATAAATAAGATATGCGTCAGGGGTGATGGATGTAGGGTGAGAGATTTTCTCACTTTTCATTCCATCATCCCTTAACTTCTATCACTCATCACTATAAACAGGGTTTCCCGTGCTCAATTACACTTTTGACTGGTCAACCGTAACCTCCGGGCAATATTTCGACTGGCTGGTATCCGGGCTGATTACGACACTTAAACTCTCAGCGATCTCCATTGTACTGGCCTTCATCCTGGGACTTATAATTGCTGTCATGCGCATGTCACACAACAAACCGGTACGTTGGTTTGCCCTCGCTTATCTTGAGTTTTTTCGCAATACTCCACTGCTTGTGCAAATCTTTTTCTGGTACTTCGGCTCATATAAAATTCTGCCGGCAGCAATCAACGACTGGTTGGTGAGCACTAATTTTGAGTTTGCCGCTGCTGCAATTGCTCTGACAATCTACACCTCTGCTTTTATAGCTGAAGATATTCGTTCCGGAGTACTCTCTATCCCTAAAGAGCAGATGGAAGCATCACGTAGCGCCGGCTTTTCCTATCTGCGCTCTATGCAGTACATTATTCTGCCACAGGCTGTGCGGATTACGATCCCACCACTGGTCAACCAGTTTCTCAATGTCGCAAAGAACTCATCGCTGGCAATGACTATCGGCGTCATGGAAATGACCTATCAGGCGCGCCAGGTTGAAAGCTACACATTCAAGGGCTTTGAGGCTTTTACGGCCGCTACGGTTGTGTATCTGCTGCTGTCTATCATCATCACATCTCTGGTCAACATCTATAACGATAAAGTTCTCAACGTCCACAAGGCAGCCTGATATGGAATCGTTTCTAAATTTTTCCGTCATTTCCGATAATTTTACCTATTTCATGATCGGGCGTTTTCCTCACGGCCCGCTTGGTGGAGTTGGATTGACACTTTATCTAGCGGTTGTGTCTTGTGTCCTCTCTTTTTTTGGCGGCATGATACTGGGACTATTCAGCATATCGCGCTTTGCAGCTGTTCGCTATCCGGCTCTGGCTTTTATAAATCTGGTGCGCGGCATGCCGCTCCTGATGGTTATTTTCTGGATGTACTTCCTGATGCCTGCGCTGTTCGGCAAAGTGGCAGAGAACAATACGGTCATTATGGCGCTGACTCTCTTTACTTCGGCCTATATGTCCCGCATCGTCGTGGCCGGCATTGAGGGAATTCCCAAAGGGCAGACCGAGGCTGCTATCTCCACCGGACTCAAACAGTGGCAGGTGATGCTTTATATCGTACTGCCTCAGGGCCTGCGCAACATGATACCATCATTTGTCAACCAGTTTGTCTCCCTGATTAAAGACACCTCGCTGGCATTCATTGTCGGCGTATCAGAACTTACCCACGTTGCCACTCAGATAAATAACCGTACTATGGCTTTCCCGACTGAAATATTCATCTTTATCGCGGTAATTTATTTTATCCTCTGCTACGCCTTCACCAGCCTCTCCCGCTGGCTTGAAGGACGCCTATCCTGGAACAAAGCCATTTAACTGTATGCCTCCTGAAATCCTCCTGCCACTGCTCTTCGGAGCCGCTTTTGTCGCCGGCCTGATTGATTCTATCGCCGGGGGTGGAGGACTGATCACCGTTCCTGTTCTGATGGGCATTGGCCTCCCCCCACAGGTAGCACTAGGCACCAACAAACTCCAGGCCTCTTTCGGCTCCGGCAGCGCCATGCTCCATTTTGTACGCGCCGGCACCGTAAAATTGAGTGACTGCTGGCCCGGAATCCTCTGGACAACCTTAGGGGCGGCTCTTGGCGTCGGAGCGGTACAACTGCTTGACGCAACTATTCTTAAACAGTTGATACCCTGGCTGCTCGCTGTAATTGCCGTCTACACCCTACTCTCGCCACGCTTAGGGGCTGAAGATTCACACGCCCGGATGAAGTCCGGCCTGTTTTATCTGTTGTTCGGACTCGCAATCGGCTTTTATGACGGTTTTTTCGGTCCCGGGACCGGTTCGTTCTGGACGATGGCACTCATGATGCTGCTCGGTTATTCGATGATGCGGGCCACAGCAACCACCAAGGTCATGAACTTTACCAGTAACGTTGTGGCCTTGATCTTCTTTTTATCGGTCGGACAGGTTCGGTTTACGGAGGGGATTGTAATGGGTGTCGGGCAGTTTATTGGGGCGAGGGTCGGGTCAAAGTTGGTTATCACACGTGGAACCGCCTTTATCAGACCTGTATTTATTACAATGGTACTGGCGTTGGTCGGCAGGCTGATTTATCAAAATTTCAAGTAGTCTTCGAAAAATACTCTCCTAACTCTCCACGCGAATGTTCATCGTCATGACAATGAGTGCAGAGATTTTCCCAGTTTGATCCATCAGAAGGATTGTTATTATGATTTCCGTCCTTATGGTGAACGGTTAGTAGATTAAGACTGGCAGAGTCAAACTCACGCGCACATTTAGCACAAATTGCACCGTTGATACGGAGTGATTTTGAGCGGTAGTTTTCATTACTGTCAACCTCTCCGCGCAACTTTTTAATCAGAGCTGCTGCCTTTTCGGCTGAAGGGAGAACAACTGTTCTTGGACCTTGAGATCTTCCTGCCATCGACTACTCCAGACTGTTAAGTAATTTCACTGTTGCCCGGCCATCGCAGTAGTAATCAATGACATTTAGACAACCGTAGTTCTGCTCAATATTAAACATCCCGGCCAAGGGTGCGCCGATAGCATTCAGCAGCACGATGCGGTTGACTCCACCATGTCCGACCACCAGTACCTCCTGACCTGTATGCCGCTCTACAATAGAATTAATAACCGGCATGACTCGAGCTTCAACATCCAGCAGATTTTCCCCCTGAGGCACCCGATAATTAACGAGATCTGCCAGACGCGCCTGCCAGCTATCCGGCCAGGCGGCGCGGATTTCCTGCCAGGAGAGACCTTCCCATACGCCGATGTTTAGCTCACGTAACTCAGGGTGTGCAACCGGTTCTATACCTAACGAATGGCAGATTATTCCAGCACCGGTTGTACAACGCGACAGGTCGCTCGTATAGCAGGCAGATATCTTTTTATCAGCAAGACGATTCTTTAGGAGATGGTACTGCTCAATACCATAATCCGTCAGAGCAACGTCACTCTGACCATTGTAACGAGGCTGATCAAAGCCGGCCACCTGGCCGTGGCGTATGAGGTATATGCGAGTATGTGGCGTCATGTTGTACTCCAGGGTGTTTTGATCAGAGCTTATCACCCTTTAAGTCTCCGGCAAATAGTTTTCCGGCTCCACGTGAAGCACAAAAATCTCCGCACATGGTGCAACTGTCTTCATCTTCCGGAACACGACTTGCCCGGATAGCACGGGCATCTTCAGGGTAAAGCGCCAGAGTGAACTGTTTTTCCCAATCCAGATCACGGCGGGCTTTGGACATTTTTTTATCGCGCCGTCGCCCCTTCTCGGGATATTTGTTCATATCACCAATATAGGCGGCAATTTTGGCGGCCTTGACTCCCATGCGGACATCGTCTTCATTTGGCAACGCCAGATGCTCCGCTGGGGTGATGTAGCAGATCAGGTCAGCACCGTAGCGACTGGACTGAGCCGCACCGATGGCAGCGGTTATATGGTCAAAGCCGGGCGCCACATCTGTGGCAATCGGCCCGAGCATATAGTAGGGTGCTCCACCGCTCATACGCTTTTGCAACTGAATATTACCCTCAATCTCATCCAGCGGTACGTGTCCTGGCCCCTCAACAAGCATCTGACAGCCCATGTCACGCCCGATTTCAGACAATTCACAGTTGATCAACAACTCCTGAATCTGAGCTCGATCTGAAGAGTCATGGATAGCACCTGCTCGTAAGCCGTTACCAAGTGAAAGTACCGTATCATACTTTTTGAGAATTGCCACCACACGGTCGAAATGCTCGTATAGCGGATTTTCACGGTTGTTAGCCATCATCCAGGCGACCATACTAACGCCCCCTTTACTGACCAGTCCACCGTAACGATAACCTTGCTTGCGTAGCCGCTCGACAGTATATAGGTTGATACCACAATGTACTGCCATAAAGGACATACCGTCTGCACACTGGCGCTCGATGATGTCGAACAGCATTTCCTCATCCAGTTTATTAGGATCACCATATTTACGAGCAGCCTCGCAGAAGGCCTGATAGAGCGGCACATTTCCAACAGGCAGATCCACTGCGGCAATTACTTCCCGCCTCACACGGTCCAGATCTCCACCGACCGAAAGCTCCATAAGGGTATCTGCACCGGACTCCTGGGCAGCCAGTGCTTTACGAACTTCTGCCCCGTAATCGATAATATCCGATGATGTACCGATAGAAGCATTAATTTTGGTGGAAAGGCCCTTGCCAATGCCAACTACCTGAGGCTTGCGGCTGTGGTTCCATGGAATTACGATCTTCCCTTCGGCGACCATCTGCCGGACATATTCTGAGGTCAAATCTTCTTTGAGGGCAACTGACGCAATTTGCGGTGTGACTACGCCTTGACGAGCCTGTTCAATTTGTGTCTGCATCGTATAACATCCTTAAAAATCAGAATAACTTCTGCGATACCGCTGAAATAATTATCAGGGCAATAATTTCATTAAGTTCACTGATACACCCGACGGTGTCACCGGTTAATCCTCCGAGACGGCGTTGAAAAAACAGGCGGCCTGCACCAGTGAGCAAACAGACCGCACTCAAAGCGATTACCCCTTTGAAGCCGAGCAGTAAGGCGCTGGCAGAAGCAGCAGATATAAAAGCCAATAGCAGCACAACGCCACCGGTGCCCTGAACAAATGCCGCACCCAAGCCATCCTGACGGGCATGACGAGCCCAGGTCAGCGACAGTACCTGGCCAAAACGTGCTAATAGTGGAAACAACAGCAGCGCCTGCCATTTGAGTTCAATAGGGATTGCAACCAACGCCTGCCATTTTAAAAGCAAGCCAAGCACCAGCCCGACAGCTCCAACCGCACCAACCTGAGAATCCTTCATAACCATCAAAAAACGTTCCCGACCACCTCGTGCTGCAAGGCCGTCACAGACGTCGGCCAAACCATCCAGATGCAACCCGCCTGTCAGTAGAGAAAGCGCGACTATAAGCAGGGCATCACAGAGCGACCGAACCAGCCAGGGGGAAATCAGCCAGTTCAACCCGAGCAAAATCGCCCCAATTGTCAAACCTGCCAGTGGAAAGAGTGCTGTAGATCGCCCTAAATCCTCTTTTTCGCAGCGGACAGTAAAAGGAAGTGGGATGATGGTCAGGAACTGCATGGCAATTATATAGAATCTCATTACCCCTGCGACACTCCGGCCTGTTCGAAGGTCGCCATCTCCTTGAGTACTTTTACGCCTGCTTCGATCAACGTCATTGCCAGAGCGGCACCAGTGCCTTCTCCAAGACGAAACTTGAGATCGAGAATCGGCTCTACGCCGATCCGCTCTAACATGAAAGCATGACCTATCTCCACCGATTGGTGAGCAGCAAAAATGTAATCGCGTACGTTGGGATGAAGCTCCGATGCGATCAACGCACCGGCTGTGGAGATAAAACCATCTATAACAACCGGAATTGAGTTGGCAGCGCACCCCAGCACAAGACCGGCAATTGCAGCAATTTCCAGCCCGCCTACTTTGGTTAAAACATCCAGTGGGTCGCTCGGATCGGGCTTGTTGATCGCCAGTCCCTGTTCAATAACACGGATTTTGTTGGCCAGTGCTGCGTCGCCAATGCCAGTTCCTCGATGAGTGACTTCTGTTACACTCTTGCCGGAAATAGCTGCAATGATCGCTGATGAAGGCGTCGTATTACCGATACCCATTTCGCCGGTACCAACAAGCCCCATGCCCTCAACACGGCATTGCTCAGCGAGCTCTATACCGACCGTCAGTGCTGCAAGAGTCTCTTCGCGAGTCATTGCCGGGCCTTTAGCAAAGTTTTTTGTACCGCAAGCGATCTTCTTTTGTATCAAGCCGGCAGTGTCTTCAAAGTTGTAATCTACGCCGACATCGACGACCCGTACATCCGCCCCGACGTGTCGGGCAAGCACGTTAATCCCGGCACCACCGGCAAGGAAGTTAAGCACCATCTGCGGTGTCACTTCACGGGGAAACAGTGAGACACCCTCTTCAGTGACTCCATGGTCGCCGGCAAAGGTAAAGATGACTTTTTTGGCAATATCCGGATTCGGATTGCCGCTGATAGCGACGATGCGGCGGGCAAATTCTTCCAGCCGGCCTAGTGAGCCAAGTGGTTTTGTTTTATTATCCAATCTAGTCTGCGCCTGCTGTAGCAGCTCAGGGTTGACCGGCTTAATTCTAGCTATAACGTTTTTGAAGCTATCCATAGTAAATCTCCTTTTTTGAACTTTATTTCAGCCGTAACGGAATCCCGCTTATGACTACATGCACTTCATCAGCTGTTCCCGCGAGTGCTTGGTTGGCAGTGCCGGCGATATCTCGAAACATCCGCGCCAGGCTGTTATCCGGCACTATCCCCATGCCAACCTCGTTACTAACAAGAATAACCGGAGTGATCATCCCCTGCAGCGTACTTTTTAATCGCTGTAAATCTTCGAGTATCCTTTCCTCACACCGCTCTCCGATATCTTCATATTTAAAAAGGAGATTGGAAAGCCACAGGGTCACACAATCAACCAGAATAACCTGATACTGGCCATCACATCGCGCCAGTGCCTGTGACAGGTGAATTGGCTCCTCTATCGTACTCCACTCACCGCCGCGTCGTTCCCGATGGCGCCTGATGCGTTCATCCATTTCACTGTCAAGAGACTGAGCTGTTGCCACATAACAAAGAGGCGAAGCAAACTCCCTTGCCAATTTTTCCGCAAAAAAGCTTTTTCCGCTGCGTGCTCCACCGGTAACAAAAATTGTTCGTGCCATATATAATTTCCTCCCATCAAATAAAAAAGCCCCTGTCCTTTGAAGGACAGGGGCTCGAAAACCTGGTAATCAGATACGATTGGGCTTCGGCCACTCGTTCCACGGAGGTCCCAAAACATAGACAGAATGGCAGGTTTCCTGGCTTCAGGGTCATCTTACTAACCGCGCCTTCCCGGAAATATCCAGTGGCATAGTGCGGATTTCATCGCCTGTTACAGTTGCGGGACAGCGAAGGATTTTAACCTTCTTCCCTTTTAACCGGCCCTGCGAAGGGCACGGCACCACATCCGATTTTGTGAAACAATTGTGGTGTGGTTTGTAGCAGAGAGGGGAGATGGATGTCAAAGGGAAAGTGATGCGAAAATGGCCCGCGATTTCAATATATTTTGTGTTTGGTCTAAAATATCCATTGTTTTTAAAATCTTAGCCCGGCTTTCTGTCTTGTTTCAGTCCGATTCAGACCAGTTACGTCGAGATAAAATCAGTTTGTTTGGGGACACCATGGGGACAGTGATTACCCGTTCAAGCGGCTCCTCATTATTGTGCGACCAGTTGAACGTGCTGTCAGGTGTGAAGGAGTTTCAACCAACCTTCCACTGACATATTTGTGAAGAACGCTGGCAATCAGTGTCTGATATGGAACGCCATCTTCAAGTGCCCGTGCCTTAATGTCCATTAAATCAGGTGACGACAAACGAATATTGACGCGACGATCTTTAAGGAAGGTAGATTGTGCAGCAACCTTAACCCCATCCATATCAACCTTGGATGGTTCAGTCGAAATCAGTTGGCCTTTTTCATATGCATCAAGAATGTCTTCTTCGTACTGATCAAGCTTTTTCATTTTTCACTCCTCCCAGATGCTCCTTGGTTGCTTTACGACTGGGAATTATTGTTTTCAAAAAGTAGTAATCTGTTTCTTCAACAAAAGTCACAAGATAGATGTAATCTTCTAAAGCAACGACAAGAATCCGCTGATTCGGATATTTTGACTCATTCGGATATCGTAGGATATCACGAAGTCCATTCCCTTCCAGAGCAAGCACAATCTGCTCAAAAGAAACCTCCCGCTCAATCTTGAGCTGATTATTCTTATCGTGGTTCCAGCGAAACGCTTTCATATCTTGATAATAACCAAATGTGTGCCTATTGTCATCATTTTTTCAAAACCATTTCAAACACCTGAAACAAAATCAAGAAACTGCCTGTGGTGATACCATCTGGTAGTAAAAACATTGCCCCGCATAAATCCACTTTTTTCTACAACTGTTACTTTGCTTTTCTTGCACTATTCGCTTGCTCGACAAACCGCTCACAACGGCAAAAATGCAATAAACAAGTGCAAGAAAACGTATCCAGATAGACTGGTTTATTCATAGTGTCTACTATTTCAGCTTATGCAACCGGAGACTATATATTTGACAAACGTAAGAATGTTATAAATAATTTGTAACGTGCTGTTTTTTATCGTCTATTGTTATGAATCCCCACCTTTTCCCCGCTCCCAGTCCAATAACCGTTACCATTACAAAATTGGCCTTTTACATTTAACTATTCAAAATTCAACCATAAAAAAAATAATAGTAATGGCATGTTTTATGATTAAACAATCCGGAGAATTGTTTAATCCGCAACTTATTTGGTTATTAACCGAAATTCTGGTAATTCACGAATTGAACATCAAGACAAAAGCTCCGTCTTGGCGTGTACGGTATCCTTCGGAGCTAAAAAGTGAGGAGGTAGTACATGAGATGCAATGTAATCAAAGTGATGATGGGATATATTGTTGCAATGTCGTTTGGCTTGGCGGGATGTGGTGGTGGAGGTGGAAGCAGTAGTATTATTAGTTCAAGTTATAAGGGCACAACTACCCAGGCTACTGTAACTACAAGCAATGCGAAGGCAGTGTCAGTTGATGCTATACAGGGCGCTCAAAATGTAGCATCAGTGGGAGTTCTTGGTAAAAGTGTTGCAGAAATTCATGAATCTTCCCCTCAGATACTAACAATTGCCAAGATTCTCGAAGTAAGCGTCAGCCGTGTGTCCCCTAAGGCTGTTGTTGCCAAAACAGTTGCTGCAACTGTTCAACAGACAGTATATGGCCACAGTGGTTCGTTTAGTTTTACTATAAATGGCAACGACTCCACGGGTGCATTTTCTGGAACAATTACTTTTAATTCTTACGAAGAAAACTCATATGCACCGATAATTTCGGGTAATGTTTCTTTCATTGGAGTAGTAAACACTTCAACGAGCACTATTACAAGTGTCGATATGTCAATGTCTAATTTACAAGGTGTAATCGGTTCCGATTCATACACCCTTAATGGCAGTATTGCACTAAGCAGCAATGGTATTACAAAAACTCTGAACATTTCAGCAGTACGCCTTGACAATACAAATAACAATACATACTGGACAAAAGACTTCAGTTTTGTACTCACCGGTAATAGACTGACTATAAAAGGCACATACTATGACCATGTGCACGGCTATGTTGTTGTAACGACAGTCACACCTCTTACCGTTTTAACTTATTCGAGTACTCCAACATCAGGGCAGCTACTGTTCACAGGAAGCAATGGAACAAAAGCACGGCTAACCTATAAATTTTCTGGGTATACCCTAGATGTTGATGTGAGTGGAAACAATACATATGTTTTGATTCCATAGATGTAAACAATAGTATTGCACCTCAATAAGACATTACAGGAGTTGACACATGACCCTTGTTTTTATGTTTTTATATCATGCAGTCATATTCACACGTATATAGAAAACACATACATTTTATAATTGTACTGTTTCTTTCTCGCACTCATTCAACATATCCTGAATTTCATTCTCCGAAATATCAGGCAAAACAAAAGCGCCCCTGTCATCTTTCTCTACTCGCGTAATCCCAGGATAGCGTTTTTCCAGTACTTTGATCTCAAGCGACTGCTGTCTGACTGTTGCAAGCAACCTTCTGTTCTCCGCCTCCAGGTCAAACTTTTCAATGGCACTCCGGATGGCAAATTTCAGATTCAGATCATCCCACGGCTTAGAGAAAAAACGATAAATTTCACCCTCATTGACCGCCTTCATGGCAGATTCAAGAGTTGCATGGCCGGTCAGCATGATACGAATCGTAGATGAATGGAGTTCTTTTACCTGAGCGAGGAATTCCGAGCCTTGCATACCCATCATCCGTTCATCTGAAACGACAACCTTGAAATGCGCTTTTGCCATGGTTTCTAGCGCTTCTTCAGCACTTGTTACCGAAATTATTTCCAACGGTTCATCAAACAGGGCGCGCTTTAGAGCGGAGAGTACGTTAGACTCGTCATCCACCAATAGAATTCTGTTATTCATGGTATGGCTCCTTCATAATAGAATTGTTTTTATTTTTTTGCTTCCCGCCCTTCGCCGCAGAAGGGGCATATTACCCAGCTTTCTTCAAGCGGCATATGGCAGCTTTTACAACAGTTATGGCGGAATGTCCCGCAGTGAGGACAGAATAAAAACTTGGAATCGATTTTTTTACTGCAGGCTTCGCATGCCCGCTCCATCTTGACCGTCGGGCCGATTACCCTCATGATTTCATCAAGTGTCGTCCAACCGCGCTTGACCTTCTCCAACCCATCTTCCAGAAGAGTACGCATTCCATTGGTACGGGCAAGATTGAGCAGATCCGTCTCACGGTAGTCCGCACCTATTAGCTGCCGGTAGTCATCGTTCATGACAAACATTTCATAGATGCCGATTCTTCCCCGATACCCGGTATTATTGCATTGAGGGCACCCCTTACCGACGGCTACCTCTGTCCCGCAGTAATCAAGCGGCAAACGAAGCAGTTCAAGAGTCACTGCATCGGGAGCGACTCTGGCAGCACAACCACTGCATATCTTGCGAACCAACCGCTGGGCAATAACTCCCTCCAGAGCCGAGGCCAGGATGTAGGGCTTAATCCCCATATCGACAAGACGGGTGATTGATGCTACCGCACTGTTGGTGTGCAGGGTTGAAAGAACCATGTGTCCGGTCAGGGCTGCCTTGAAAGCAACATCAGCAGTATCAAAATCCCTGATTTCTCCAACCAGAATTACATCAGGATCCTGACGGAGGGTCGCCCGAAGCACCTGAGCAAAAGTAAGACCGATCTTCTCATGAATTGAGACCTGATTCGCTTCCTCCAGAAAATACTCCACCGGTTCTTCAATGGTTTCAAAATTCTTGTTCGGATTCATCATGGCGGCCAGCAGCGAGTAGAGCATGGTGGTCTTGCCGCTACCGGTTGGACCGGTAGCAATAACTACCCCCTGCGGCTTGCGGGTAATAATTGTAATATTGCAAAAGTCGTCCTCCAACACGCCCAACTCATCCAGCCGTTTGATAGCGGCGCTTTTGTCCAGGATACGCATGACAATCTTTTCGCCATTTAATGTGGGAAGTGATGAAACCCGCATATCGACGATACGAGTGCCGGCTTTAACGGTTATACGGCCGTCTTGTGGACGTCTGCGCTCCGCAATATCCATCTTGGCGAGAATTTTTAGGCGAGAGATAACCGCAGCGTGCAGGTCGGCGGGAATCTTGATCTTTGTATGCAACATACCGTCGATGCGATAGCGGATAAGAGTGTATTTGGTTTTAGCCTCAATATGGATATCGCTGGCTCCGTAACGAATAGCCTCAGAAATAATGGCATTAACAATGCGGATCACCGGCGGTACTTTCGACGAGCCAATCAACTCCTCTACGGTTACTTCCTTTTCTTCTTCATCCAGAACGATGTCAATTTCGTCAAGCGGTTCAAGATCGCCGAAATCATCCGGATTTTCGTCATCGGTTCTGCTCCAGGCCTGGGCAATCTTGTCGGCAATCTGCGACGAAGCGGCCAACAGCGGTACCACCCGCAATCCGGTCACCCGCCCGAGGTTGTCACAGGTAATGATATCTGATGGATCAGCCATAGCAACCGACAAAGTGCTCCCGTCGAGCTTCATAGGCAGCAGACGGCTTTTCTCGCACAATTCACGAGGCAAGCTACGGGCCACATTCTGGGTGACAGCCATCTCACGCAGATCGACAAACTCGACTCCAAGATGTTTCTGCAGTGCGGCAACGATCTTTGACTCACTCAGAATTCCATTCCTAACAAAAAAATCTCCCAAAAACTCGTTGGTATCCTTCTGCGTGCGTGCCAGACCGAGCTCCTGCATGCTGATCAAACCGGCCTTGATCAGAATATCCCCCAGCATGCCGCGGTTCTGCTCAAACAGACCGGCAAAACTTTTAATCTTCGTCTGCTGCTGACGAGCCAACTCCTTCAAATGACGATTTTCGTGAATCAGAACGTACTGCTGAAGCGCCAGCGACACGGTCAGTCGCAGATCTTCGTCATTCCACGGCTTGGTAATAAACTTGTAAACTGCACCTTCCTTGACAGCACCCATGATGGAGTTAACATCAGCATAACCGGTCAACATGATGCGGATGGTATCATGATACTTTTCACGAACAGCCTTGAGCAGTTCGGAACCGGTCATTCCCGGCATGCGATGGTCACTGATAATCAGCTGAACCGGCTGCTGCCCAATTATTTCGAGAGCTTTCTGGCCAGATGTGGCGGTCAGGATGGTGTAGTTTTCTTCCAGAAAGATGCGGCGCAGGGAGTTCAAGACATTTTCTTCATCATCAACGAACAACAGGGTGAAACCTTGCTCAGCCGACACGGATGTATCCGGTACACTGAACCCCTCTGACGCTTCAGCAGACAATGTCTGCCCACCCATGCCTTTAAAAAGATCTGCATATTTACTCATATTTCACCCTTTATCATCGCCTGCCTCAGTTGCCCATTCTGTGGCAACCGTATGTACACCACTGTTCCTGACCCTTCCCGGGAATCTATCTCAATATTTCCACCTGCCGTCCTGACAATCTCCCGGGCCACCGTCAACCCCATTCCGGTGCCGCTACCCACTTCTCGTGTGGTGAAAAAAGGCTCGAAAATGCGTAACAGGTTGGCAGCTGAAATACCGCATCCGTTATCGGCAATACGGATGACAATTTCGTCGTCAGTACTCCTGCTTGATATACATATTTCCAAGCCATCGGTCCTGGACTGAATGGAATTCTGGATGATGTTGAGGAAAGCCTGGGAGAACAGTCCCGGATTACATCCAACCAGCGGCAAAGGTTGAAGATCTTTCAGAATGACAGCTCCTGGCGGGATCTGCGGTGCCAGCACCGACAGGGTTTGCTCCAATTCTACATTCAAATCGGCATCTGAATCGCCGCTTTCATCCACATGGGAAAAACTCTTGAAGTCCGCCACAATCCGGGCGATACGATCGGTTCCTTCTATGGATTGCTTCAGCAGTTCGTACGCATCGTTGATTACATAATCAAGTTTCAGTTCACTCCGTTTCTGTCCAGTTTCCAACTGCAGCTGATGCAGCGGAGTATTGGCTGCAATCTGCATCTGGTAAAAATCAAGCATATCTCGCATGCGCTCAAAATAACGAATAAAGGTCACCAGGTTACTGCGGATAAAACCGTTAGGGTTGTTTATTTCGTGCGCCATACCGGCAGCCAGGCCACCCACAGCAGCCAGTTTCTCCTGCTGCAGCATCCGGCTGTATACCTTCTGCAGTTCGTCTGTTCGCTCATTCACTTTATGTTCAAGGGAAAGCGCCAATTCTCGATAGCGTTTCTCTGACTCGACAAGCTGTTTGTTAGTCTCCACCAGTTGATCGTAGGACTCCTGTACAACAGTAGTATGCATCTCAGTCGTGAGCATTCGTTTGAGATTGTTGGTTACAGTAAGCTGCAGAGCATCGCGGACAAGCAGCGCCAGTTCCGATGCAGCTGTGCAGGCTGCCGGGTCAAAGACAATCACCAGTGTCCCCTGAGGTTCACCTTCCACAAGAAGCGGATGGCGAATCTCATGAAACTGCTCAAGGTGAGAGTCAGACCCATAATTACAGAGCGGCAGCCCATCTTCGTCCAGAATCGCCGCCCACACCGGCCCGGTTTTGACCAGACTGCGCAGCAGCGGCTCTATCTCTGTACGGGAGATGACCTCTGACAGACGCCGGTCTTCACCGACAACAAAAGTTACCTGTTGTTTATGTGTATTCATGGCTGCACCTTGAGTATTTCTGACAGAAAAACTTCGCGCTCTATCCCAAAACGTGCCGTCAGGCCATGACGGGCATTAACTGAGTCAAACGTCAGCCCCAGAACTTCCTGGAAAGTTTCCAGAACGCCCCATCCTTTAAGAGCTGAAGCCATAATAACCGGCAAACCGGTCGGTCCCCAGGCGCGGCGCACTTCATCTTCAGACACGATATCACTCAGATCGCGTTTATTGAACTGTACCACCAGCGGCAGACGCTCGATGGAAAGGCCAACCATGCTCAGATTCTTCTCCAGGTTATCAAAACTCTCAAAGTTTATTGTCATACCGTTGGCCAATGAATCCGCCACGAACACCACACCGTCAGCTCTCTGCAGCACCGCCTTTCGCGTGGCATCATGGCGCACCTGGCCTGGCACTGTGTAGACCTTAAGCTTGATTTTCATGCCGGATGGCGCGACATAAAAGAACGGCAGCAGATCAAAGTATATGGTGCGGTCTTCGGTGGTATCCAGCAGCATCAACTCACCCCGTCCTTCCAGCGAGAGTTGGTCATGCAGAGTCAGCAGGTTGGTGGTTTTACCTGACAAGGCCGGGCCGTAGTAGACCAGCTTCAGCACCATCCGTTTCTGCTGCTCATCAAATTCGATCATGGCAGAATCAATCCTCTACGATCTGAACAAAGATGCCATGCGGCGGTGGATTTTTCTTGTAATGGCTGCGGATCATCGCAACCCCTGCGGTATCCAGAATATTTCCCCGCTGCATAAGCAACACACCGCTGCCACTTTCCACATCCCGAGCCAGGATCATTCCCGGCACCAGACTCATGAATCCGGCTTCAACTTCTGCCAAAGAACCGGCTTTTTTCCCCTCATAAAAAACCAATTTAACAATACTTTGAAACTTGGCCACCAGTTGCGGGTCAAATAGGGTGCCGGCGTGATATTTGGCACTCATTAACGCATAATCAGCGCGATTCTGTTCAACAGAGCGGGCAGATTTTTCGATAAAATCAGCAATGGCAATAAGTCGTGCCCCCAGAGGGATACTTTCACCATGCAGGCCATCAGGAAACCCTCTGCCGTCAAAAGATTCGTGGTGGCTTCGTATCAACGGGAGAATTCCAGCAAACTCTTCATCCCGGCAGAACATCTGTTCTCCACGAAGGGTGTGTTGACGATATTCACTGACCTCACTTTCAGACATCTCTTCAAGGTGTTTATTCAAACCAAAAGTCAGGCTGCCAAACTTGCCGGCATCATGCATAAGCGCACCTAAACGGAACGTGGCGACGGTTTCTGCGTCCATTACCATCTTGCGTGCAACATCTGTGACCAAGGTGCTGACCGTGCGAGCATGAAGAGCATTACGTCCCCCCATAATCTCAAAAAAGCCGTCGAAGGCATGATGGACAAGAGCCATTGGGTTCCTGTCATCGATGGATTTCAAAGCCTGATTCTGCTCCCTGATGGTTGCGGTACTCTGCAAGAGACGTTTCTTCAGGTTATCGTTCCACTCCGCCATCTCCTGTTTTTGCTGGGCGATGATCTCATTAAGGCGACGGTTTTCGGCTCCTTGTTTATAAAGATCAACGGCACCTTTGACCGCTTGGACAAGTTCATCATCATCCCAAGGTTTAGATAGATACCTACCGGCGCCACCTTTGTTGATCGCCTCGATAGTTGCACTGATGTCTGAATAGCCGGTTAACAGGATTCGCTGAGCATTTGGGGCATATTCCTGTGAGCGCCCGAGAAATTCGGCACCGTTCATACCCGGCATGCGCTGGTCAGAGACAATCAGCCCCACATTTTCGAGAGTCTTCAACTTTTCCAGAGCGCCTTCCCCAGACGAGGCCGTTTCAATGTCAAACTCTTCATCAAGCAGAAGACGCTTCAGTGCTTTTAGAATATTCTCTTCATCATCCACCAGAAGAACAGTTATGCGTTGCAGTTCATCAGCCATTGTCGCGGACCTCCTCGGCGATAGGCCGGAATAGGTCCATCAGATGTGGGTCTAAATGTGATTCTGTCATCTCATTCAGGATCTCGAGTGCCCGGTCGAAGTCGTAGGCCTTTCGGTATGGGCGATCAGAATAGAGAGCGTCAAAGACATCAGCAATCGCCACAATTCTTGCTTCTAAAGGAATATGCTCACCCGATAGCCCGGAAGGGTAGCCTTTACCGTCAATGCGTTCATGATGATAAAGAATGATATTTATGACGGTATCAGACATGCGCGCCTGAAGTGCAACTTCAGACCCCCAGCGCGGGTGTTGCTGTACCGTTTCAAGGTCGTCTTCCGAGAGGCGGCCGGGAAAATTGAGCAATCCTTCGGGAACACCAATCTTGCCGCAATCATGCAGCCAACTACCATGTTTGATATCATTGATACGCTGTTCATCAAGCCCTGCGGCCTGTGCAAGGGCAACAGCGTAACGGGCAACCCTGTCGCAGTGGCCCTTTGTGTAATGATCCTTCAATTCCACCGTTTGAGCCAAGGAGAGATAAAGTGTTTCATCATTATTCCCCAGGGTCTTGATCAACTGATACCTCATCAAAGATTCATCGATAACGCTCATCAGTTCCTGATTATTCCAAGGTTTGGTAACAAAACGATATGCCTCACTTTTGTTGATGGCGTCAATTGCGATTGAAAGATCGGCGTAGGCGGTCATCATGATGCGAACGGTATCTGGCCTGATTGCCTTGACCTTTGAGAGTAATTCTATTCCGCGCATGCCGGGCATCAGATAATCCGATACTACTACCCACACCTCTTCCTGCTCCACAACTTCAAGACCTTCCTGTCCGGAAGCAGCAAATAGAAGGCGAACGTCATCCCGCTCCAGATACATGCGCTCGATGGCGTTACGGATAGGCTGCTCATCATCAACAAACAGAACTGTTCTCATATATTCACCTCCAGAAAGACCAGCACTACCGCCTCACTGTCACTAAAAGAAATTGTTCGCCCCATTATGCAGCACCTTTTTTCTCCCAGCAGAATCTTGTCACAAATACTCTTTTCATCTCTGACCCGCGTGAACAAACCGCCAAGCTGAGTATTACAGCTTTGGCCAACATCCCCCCCCCAAATATCGCTGCAAACCGGCTTCAGCCAACATGCCGCAATTTCATTACAATATGCGATCATCCCGTTTTCATCGATACCCACAACTCCTACAGGCAAATTGCCAAGCAGGCTCTGTGAAAACTCCAGTGCCCGGTTACGCAGTTCCAGCTGTTCGGTACGCTGCTGAACTTTTTCTTCCAGCACCTGATTGGCCTCGCCCAGTTCTTTCAGAAGTTCGCGGTTATTTTTTTGCAGAAAATAACGTTCGATACAATTTTGTATTGTGACCCTTAATTCGTCGTCATTCCAGGGCTTGGGGATGAATTTGTAGATATGCCCCTCGTTGATGGCGGCAACAATGGCACCCGCGTCAGCATATCCGGACAGCACAATTCGGACGGTTTCAGGGCACCGCTCGTAAACAACCTTGAGGAATTCTACACCGTTCATTACCGGCATTCGATAATCGGAGATGACCACCTGAAAGTGTTCCGCCTTTTGTAAAATATCCAATCCTTCAGCACCGGAGCCAGCCAGAACTATTTCATAGTCATCATCGAGAAATATACGCTCAAGCGCCTTTAATACATTGCGTTCGTCATCAACACATAAAATTTTGATTGGCTCCGAATTCGCTTTCATGATTTATCCTCTCAACCCGTATGCATGCGTTACGCCTTGTTCTGAAGCGTAATGTCGATTGGCAGTCGCATGGTGAAGGTAGTGCCGACACCGACTTCACTCGCCACTGTTATTTCACCTCCATGTTTTCGTACAATCCCAAAAGAGATGGAAAGACCAAGACCGGTACCTTTACCTACATCTTTGGTAGTGTAGAAGGCATCAAATATTTTACTCAGACGGTCATGAGGAATACCGCAGCCGGTATCAGACACCGAAACAAAGGTACTTGCTTCATCAAACCAGGAAGTTATGGTTATCTCGCCGACATCTTCTCCCTTTGCCTGAATTGAATGTGCTGCATTGATCAGCAAATTCATAAACACCTGACTGATCTGCTGGATATTGCACTCTACCTTCGGCAGATCACCGTAGTCACGTTTCAGTTCTGCCGAATATTTTAACTCGTTAATGACGATATTTATGGTACTGTCCATACAATCGTTCAGGTCGACCGAACCCACTTCGGAGATGTCCGCACGGGAGAATGTCCGCAAATCCTGTACAATCCGCTTGACGCGTTCTATTCCCTCATTATTCTCTTCCAAAAGAACATTTACATCCTTAACGACGTAATCGAGTTTCATAGCCTTACGCGCCTCACTAATATGTTCCGGAAGATTTTTGTCGGTAGATTTGCGAAGTTCACCCTCCAATAGCTCAATATAGCGGTTGTATTTCTCTACGTATTTTGTCAGGGTCGCCATATTGCTACTGACAAAACCCATGGGATTATTTATTTCGTGAGCGACACCCGCTGCCAGCTGCCCCATAGTGGCCAGTTTATCGTTTTGCATCAGCTGCGCCTGAATTTTGCGTATTGACTCTTCTGACTTTCTCTCTTCGCTGATATCACTAGCAAAGACGGCAACACCCTCGACTACTCCTTTTGAATTTACTATCGGATTATGGCTGATCTGAAAAACTGATCTAACCAGGGTCGAATCACCGGAATCCGCTTCTACGACGAACGCTTCTCCTGTCAGAGCTTTATCCAGATTTGCCCTTGCAACTAAAGCATCCTCACTGGTCATAAAACCGGTTACTAAGTCACCGAGTTGAATGTCGGCATTGTAGAGATCCTTCATAATTTTTTTGTGAGAGGAATTAAAACTGGTGTATCGACACGACTTGTCTGTTGAAAACACCGCTGAATTGGTGCTTTCAAGAACTCCGGACATAACCGAAGCCTGTATTTTAAGCTCCTGCTCAAGTCGTTTCCGCTCACTAATGTCAATAGTGTAGCCAGCAATAATCCGTCTTCCATCAGCACTCTCAATCGGAAACTTGTAGGTAATATACGTGCCTTCTTTAAGGTATTCTTCCAGCACCTGAACCTGCTTTAAAGTTACTACCCGCAGATCATCGGCAGTAACCTTGTCGGCAAATTCTTTCGAAAAAAGTTCATGCATAGTTTTTCCAATCATATCTTCCGATTTGATGCCCGTCATATCGAAGAAGTTGTCGCTTACCTGTAAAACGCAGCTTTCCGTTTCGGTCACTTCTTTGATAAATGTGTAGATAGGGGAATGTTTCATGAACTGCTTGAAGAGACCATTAATTTCTTGAGTTGAGCGTACAAGTTTGATCCGTTCAGTTACATCACGAACAACATGTACCGCACTTGTCAAGATGCCTTCGTGTGACAAAATCGGATCAACAGTAACTTCCACCCATCGGTCACCATGCTGAACGGTGGAGGATTCTGATTTTAGTGATTTTATTGCCCTGACCATGGGGCAATCACAGATGGGAGCACTGGATCCATGAAACAGCTGCCAGCAGGGTTGAGCAACTATGTCCGCATACTCGCGATTCAGCATGGCACAAGTAGCCTTATTGCAGCGTAAAATCCGCTGTTCAGCGTCTATAAGAGAGATACTGTCGCCGATAGAGTCAAAAGTTGTCTGCCATTCATGGGCGGCATGCAAAATTTGCTCTTCCATGGAAAGCCTGGATGCGATCTTCCAGACACCGTCCATCATCAGTGTCAGCTGAAGCTGATCCGTCTGATCGTAGGGGAGTGCTTTGTTAGCGACACCGACCACCGCCACTATCCTTTCTTTGTCAAATACGGGAATGCTCAGGAAACGCGACAGTGGTACATGCCCCTCCGGATATCCTTTTTTCAGTTCACTTGGGGTCGCATAGTCGTTGACCATGATAGCGCGTCGCTGTCTGACGACTTCACCCCAGATACCGGTCTTGTCCAGATGATAGACCGATTGCGGTTCGGCCACGCTACAGGAGGGCATAACATCCTTTGACCATGTGTTGAGTACAAACAGCTTATTTTCTTCGGAATAATGGTAGATGTAACCGATGCTGCTTTCGGTCAGCGCGATAACCTTTTCCAGTGAGAAGTCCAACAGCCCCTGAACTGTCGTTGCCTGATACTGGTTGACCTCCTGCAGCATTTCAAGTCTTTCAACGTTCCGCTTCAACTCCGTGTCGGCTGCTTTGCGCTTGCTGATGTCCTGAACCACAGCGAGAAAGTGACTACTACTACTACTACTACTACTACTACGCGCCTCAACCAGCTGATAAAACACCTCAACCGGATAGGTGGTGCCATTCATGCGACGATGGCTGGTTTCGAAATTCACTATTGTTTTTTCATGTAGTAACAGCGGAGAGATCAGTTTTTCAAAGTCATCGCGGGTAATTTCAGGCTTAATATCAAGCGGAGTCATGGTTTGCAGCTGTTCAGGCGTATAACCAAGGTTATTGAGGGCGCTCCTGTTTACATAACTGTATACTAAGCTGTTTATGTCAAAAACATACAGTTCATTGGTTGCAGCTTCCAGGATTGAGAGAAGCCGTTCACGGTGGACAATTTCACGCTTAAACCGCCTGTTCCAGGCAAGAGCGATCGCTATCAACAGTGAGAAGAAGGCTGTTATACCGCCAATCCAACTCCATAGTTTTTTCTGATGGATGCCGTATTCATACCTGATGGATAGCCAGCGATCACGAATCTCACTCTCTTCGGAATCGGATATGGCCGTGAGAGCCTTGTTGATAATACTTACCAGTTCCGGCCAATCTTTGCGCACCCCCATGGCCTGGTCATGGCTGCCGAAGGGAGTTGGCGCTGCAATTTGAAGATTGCTCAGACCTTTATCTCGAATCAAATATGATGCGATGGCAAGGTTTGCAACATAGGCATCATTAGTTCCAGTGGCAACCGACTGGAGTGCTTCAAGTGATGTCGTGACAGGAACAATCTTGATCTGCGGATACTCTTTCTTAATCAACTCATTGAGAACAAAGCCCTTCTCAACAGCTACTTTTTTACCGTTTAAATCCTGTATTCGCGAGACAAAACTAGAATTGGTGCGATTAATTATTACCCAAGGGGAAGAAAGATAATCATCGGAAAGGGCAAATGCTTTTTCACGATCCGGAGTCCTCTTTATTGCGACGATAAGATCAATCCATTGGCAATCTCCTGCCAGATCCTTCAGAGACATTTCCCAATTGAGGGATGTGTTTGTGACAAAGACAAAGTTAATACCGAAACGTTTTCCAATCAGCTTCAGATAGTCAACTGAAATTCCTTGTGGTTCAGGAGTGGTCATTTGGTAAGGAGGGGAATCAGCAACGCGCACCCGCACAGTGTGCCTGCGATCCAGCCATGCCTGCTCCTGTTCTGTGAGTTGCATCTGGCTTGAAAGCCCTTTGCCTCCTCTGTTATCAACCGGTTTGGCAGGATCGTCCTGGATAGAAGCAACTGGCAGTGGTGACAAAATTGCTAATAGACAGGTGAGTACCAAGACCAGGAAGATTAGCTTGACGCATGTGCAATTTTCAAAGGAGTTGACTGATGGTAATACCTTCATTGTTAGCTCCATATTCTGCGGAAAAACAACTTTAACTGAGGCTATCCTGTTTCGATTGCGACACCGGCAACCGGACGACAAAGGTTGTTCCAGTGCCGACTTCGCTTTCAACCGAAATTTCCCCACCATGTTTCTGAATTATATCAAAACAAATAGAAAGGCCTAATCCGGTTCCTTTGCCAACTTCCTTGGTAGTAAAGAACGGATCGAAGATGCGGCTTCGGATCTCTTCCGGTATTCCCGAGCCGGTGTCGGTGACAGAAACATGCACGTATTCTCCTTCGCCCCAGGTTCGTACCGTGATTGAGCCGTGACCTTCAATAGCCTGACCGGCATTTGCGAGCAGATTTATGAATACCTGACTGAGTTGTTGGGGGTGACAGAGTATCTCGGGTATAGCGCCAAACTGTTTTTCGATGTCTGCCACAAATTTTATTTCGTTGCAGGCAATGTTCAAAGCACTCTGCAGGCAGTCGTTCAGATTGGTTAGCACCGGTTCTGCCTGATCGCTCCGGGCGAGGTTCTTCAGATCATTGACAATGTTTTTAACCCGCGTGGCACCGTCCAGACTTTCCGTGATCAGTTGACCGGAGTCTTTAAGCACGTAATCTATCTTTAGGCGGGAACGGGCAGCGGCACTATCTTTATCACTCTCAACAATGCCAAGATACTCATTAATTTTGGACATGTATTTTTCAAGCGTGCCCAGATTACTGGTTATAAACCCCATCGGGTTATTGATTTCGTGCGCCACACCGGCTGCCAGTTGGCCGATAGAGGCCATTTTTTCCTGCTGAAAAAGCTGACCCCGCACAGCTTCAAGTGTATTGCCAGAAGATTCCTCCCGTTTCAGGCTTGTCGTAAGTCTACAACGTACCAACCAAATGAAACCAATCCCAAACAGCCACATAATACTGAGACCTGCGATAATCATTCTGAGCTCGTGCTGCTCCTGTTTGATGAACAGATCCAGAGGAATTGACACACTGAGCCCGCCGCGAATATCACCCAGTTTATAGCCTTGATAAGCATGACATTTAAGGCAGCTCTGTTCGGTAAAAAAAGCTCGCATATAGCGTAGATACGGTTTTCCATCCAGTTGTTCATATGAACTTACTGCCATCTTTCCCTGCTCCTGGAAGGCCAGCAGGGCAGTGCGTTCCCACTCATCCGGTTCATTTTCCGGCCGATGCGGTTTCAGGCTGGTAATATGCCCTCGCATTTCGGAATTGCCTTCCCTGGCCAACTCGAAGACCTGTCTGGTCATGTAGGCTGGATTGATCAATGTCAGCAAGCGCCCTGAAGGGGTTACTATTTCACGTTCAGGAATGTCCTTCAGGTAAGGATTGGGTGGCGTTTTTTCCGTAACCGGAACATAGACACCACCATGAATAGAAGCCCAACGGCGATAGAGCAGATCTTTTTCGAGCGCCTGTATTGCCTGATTAAGCTCTAATTCCTTGGTGCTGGTTTTGACATGGTATAACCCCCAACAAAAGCACACCGCTATGGCTGCGCTCCAGAAGATCGTGGCTAACAGGGTAAACCGCCTAATATCTTTCTTCGGCTTGAGCATTATCGCTACTCTTCTTTCTGCACTGTCGGGGCTATCGGCAGCCTGACCTTAAAAGTAGTACCGCGACCGGCTTCGCTTTCAACGGTTATCTCACCACCATGCTTTCTGATGATGTCGTAACTTATAGATAGACCTAATCCCGTCCCTTTGCCGACCTCCTTGGTGGTAAAAAACGGTTCAAATATTCGCTGTCGGATCTCATCAGGAATCCCACAACCGGTGTCGGTTACCGAAACAAAAATTGAACCCTCTTCGATCCAGGTGTGGACGGTGATGCTACCCTGTTTCCCTTCCATTGCATGTGCTGAGTTTATCAACAGGTTGAGGAACACCTGGTTCAGCTGCTGCGGAAAACAGAGAATATCCGGAATATCACCAAATTCGCGGTTGATCTCCGCCACGTACTTGATTTCGTTCCAGGCAATATTGATGGTTGTTTCCAACGCATCGTTAAGATTGATCATTGCCTGCTCAACCTGATCGACCCGTGAAAAGCTCTTCAGATCTTGCACAATACGACGCACCCGGGAGGCTCCATCCTGACTTTCGGCGATCAGCTGACGGGCATCATTGATTATAAAATCGATTTTGAGCCGCTTCCTGACATTGTTCAACTTGTCGGATTCCCTGCTGCCCGCACATTCAATGAGTGATTGGTCGGCAGCGGCGATAAACTCGGTCAGCCTGTTGACGTATTTGTTTAACGTGGAAAGATTGCTGGAAATAAAACCCATCGGATTGTTGATCTCATGAGCCACTCCAGCGGCCAGTTGGCCGATAGAGGCCATTTTCTCCTGCTGGAATATCTGTAGCTGGGCGCTTTTCAGCTCAGAATATGCTTTCTCCAACTCGCCATGCTTACCTTCCAGATCCAGCCTGCTTTTATGCAACTCAGCGTCAATACTCTTTCGATTTGTAATATCCTCCTTGACTGCAAGATATCCGGATAATATGCCTTCTTTATCAAACAGCGGCGATATGGAAGCAAATTCCCAATAAAGAGTGCCGTCTTTGCGCTTGTTATGGAACTCGCCCCGCCACTCTTTCCCGGCAGAAAGAATCTTCCACATTTCTGTATAACCCTCTGCCGGTATTTCACCTGATTTAAGTATTCTCGGATTCTGGCCGATGGCCTCCTCCAGCGAATATCCAGTGGACTCACTGAATTTCGGATTAGCATATTCAATAAAACCATCAACATTGGTGATGACGATTGTGGCGGGGCTCTGTTCAATCGCCCGCGACATTTTTCTTATATCTTCATCCATCTCCCGTTGTTCAGTGATATCCACAAAAGAGCCTACAACGCCTGCCAATGATCCGTCAGAACCTGATAATGGCGCTTTGCTGGCAAAAACAGTCCTGACTAATCCGTCACCGCGAATCAACTCCGTCTCATATTGGACGCTCATACCAGATTCAATTATTGTCTGGTCTTTCTGAATACTCAGCCCGCTATACTTTTCCGGCATTATATTCTGCAGGGTTTGCCCGATAATTCCATCCTCTTGTTTCCCGAAGAAACTCTTGAATGCGGTATTGCACCCAAGATAGGTCCCCTCAACATCCTTGTAATAAACAGGGTTTGGAATGGCATCCATAACCTCCTTAAGAAAGAGATTACGGTCTGCAGTCAATTCCTCAGCTATTTTTCTGTCAGTGATATCCTCGAGCGTTTCTACAGCCGCTATAATTTCATTGTTGCTGTTTTTAATAGGTGCGGCTTCGAAAAATATATAGCGGCGCTTACCGCCAAGATTCTCGTACCATCCTTCAGCCCGGAGTGAACCTTCGATAAACAGGGAGTATGAGTGGGAGGCATAATACTCATCAGCGTGGTTGAGTTGCTGGTCTAAGACAAGGTCTGCGAGAACAGGTCGTTTTGTCGGATAAAACGGGGCCCACTGCTGTTTGGTGCCTACCATCTGAAACGAACTTTTGCCGGTCAGCTTTGCCAGCGCATTGTTCCAGATAATTATTTTATGACTGATATCAATCACAAACATCGGCGCGGCAGCATTCTGGATGACGGCTTTGAAAAAAATGTTTTCGTCAAGTATCGTTTTTTTTACTTCATACTCTTCATTCATTGGCCTACCCCGCTTCACTGTACCAAGGCTTGAGTTACTCTTTTGCTTTCTCCACACTACTCTTCAATACATTCCGCAACTGGCTGAGGTTGTAGGGCTTATTTACCAGACCGGCAATTTGTTCTCTTGGAATCAGCGAGGTGACCTCCGTATCCCCGAAACCGCTGGAAACGATTATCGGCAGGTCAGGTTTAAGAATTTTCAGCTCACGGAACAATTCGTACCCATCCATAACCGGCATGCCGATGTCGGTCACCACCAGCGTTATCTCCGCGGCACTCTGCCGATACTGCTGCAATGCCTCTTTGCCGTTCACCGCAACCAAGACATTGAACCCGAGCGTTGACAGCATATCCTTTGCAATGGAAAGCAGTTGAGTTTCATCTTCTACCAGCAGGACAGTGCCGCTCCCCTGCCACTGTTTTGCACTGATATCCTGCCGCGGTTTTTCTTCGGCAGCAGCATCCTCCTGAACCGGCAGATACACCTTGAATGTTGTACCCTGCCCCGATTGGCTGGAAAGCTGCAGCACTCCGTTATGCGCCTTGAGTATACCAAGAACGGCCGACATACCCAGGCCGCGCCCGGTGAATTTGGTAGTGTAGAACGGCTCGAAGATCCGGTTCTTGATTTCATCATCCATGCCGCTGCCGTTATCGGCAACCTCCAGACAGAGATACCTGCCTGCCGGTATGACAGTTCCCAGGTGGTCACAGTCTGATATCCCTGTTTTGATCTCTGCCTTGGACAGCGACACGCATACTTCACCCTGCGCATCACCTATTGCTTCTGCTGCATTGGTGACCAGATTCATGATAATCTGCCGAAGTTGACCGGCATCACCCATGATGGATGGAATATCAACTGAATATTTCGTTTTGATCACTACATTCTGTTTGATAGTCGCTTTCAGCATAGTGACCACATCATCCACCAATAGCCACATGATGACCAGGTCCCTGGAAAAGGGGGCTTTCCCTGCGTATGCCATCATCTGCCGACAGAGTTCGGCGGCTCGTTGAGCAGCTTTTTCTATCACCGGGATGTAGTTGCCTGCTGACTCATAATGCATCTCTGCCAGAGAGCAATTGCCCATGATGATCGCCAGAATATTGTTGAAGTCATGGGCAATGCCGCCGGCCATTACACCGAGGCTTTCCAGTTTCTGAGTCTGCTGCATCTGCTGTTCAAATATTTGCTTCTCTTTTTCGGCCTTGTAACGGTCGGTAATGTCAAGATTAGTGCCTATCATACGGATTGGTGTGCCACTATCATCAAAAAATGTCTGAGAGGCGGCTTTTATGAATCTTACCTCTCCATCAGGGCGAATGATGCGGAATTCGGGGGAGTATTCCCTTTCACCGCTTATGGCTGACCGGATTTCTGTCTCTACTCGGAGTCGGTCTTCAGAATGAATTGTGCCGGTCCAGACATCGAATTCACCATTGAAATCCTCTCTAAAAATCCCGAAAAGGCTGTACATGCTGTCATCCCAGATCAGCCTGTTATTTACGATATCCCAATCCCAAACACCTATATTGGCGGCATGCGTAGCAAGCTTGAGTCGGTTTTCACTCACGCGCAATTCCGTATTGATCTCTTCAATCTCTTTACGGGCAAGCCCCATTTCACCAATCATCTTTGCCAGTTGGGTAAAGAATTTCATCATCGACTGAACGGTATCTTCAGAAAAGATTGGAACCCGCTCCAGTGCCTCAAGATATGAATCCCTGTCAAACCCGAACTCTTCCGCCTGACAAATGAAATACTCCCTGCCTGGAGGCTCGGAGAAAAACTGACCGGTAAAAAAGTTAGCCACATGTACGCCGTGAATTATGATCGGCACGGCAACATCAACTAGGCCGTTCTTGCATTTGTAAACGTTATACGGCTCTCCTTTTGTCAAACCGCCAGCCAGGATGGTGTCGCTCTCACGGCAGCGGCAGGCGGTGGCAACATTGACACGGTGAAAACGGGTACAGATGTCCTGCCACCCGGTGGCGATGAGGATAGTGCCGTCCAGTTCGAGCAGGGCGGTGACCGCGCCTGTAATGGCGGTGTAGCTCTCGCAGAGCACCCGCAGTTCGTCGATATTTACGAATTCGGAGAATTTCATGGTGTAAACTCCTTCACTTCTGCTTTGACGCTGCCTGCTCTACAACCCTCTTCAACGCTTCACGCAACCGATCAAAGCCGTATGGCTTGCTGACCACCCCTGCGATAGTTTCATGAATGTGGGATGCCACTTCGGTATCACTAAAACCACTGGAGACAACGATGGGAAGTTCCGGGTTCAGCATTTTCAGTTCATGAATCAACTGATACCCATCCATAACCGGCATGCCAATGTCCGTCAGAACCATGGTGATGTAGTCAGCGTGCTTCTGATACAACTCCAATGCCACCTTTCCGTTTGTAGCTTCAAGAACAGAGAACCCAAGTGCTTGTAGAAGTGCTTTAGCAACCATACTCAGCTGAGGTTCATCTTCAACCAGCAGCACTGTGCCGCTCCCTTGCCATGGCATCAGTGATACAAACGGCAGTAAGTCTCCGGCAATTTCACTGCCCTGAACAGGGAGATACACCGTGAAGGTTGTTCCAAAACCTTGTTGACTGGTGAGTTGCAACGCCCCATTGTGTGCTTTGATGATGCCGAGGACTGCCGACATCCCCAACCCCCGCCCGGTAAATTTAGTCGTAAAGAACGGCTCGAATATCCGCTGCTTGGTCTCTTCATCCATACCGCAGCCATTGTCGGTAACTTCCAGGCAGATATAGGAGCCGGGTGTAATCTCTTTGCCGAGATATTCCTTTTCACCCTGCCCGGCCTCAATCGCAGCAATGGAGAGTGACACCGTAATATTTCCCTGCTCTGTGCCGATCGCCTCCGCAGCATTGAGGATCAAATTCATGACGACCTGCCTGATCTGGCTTGCATCCGCTTTAATGGATGGAATATCTGCCGAAAGATCAAGTGTGATGGAAACATTTTGTTTGATGGTCGCTTTCAGCAGCTTGCCCATCTCTTCTACGAGTGTCTTGACATTGAATTGCGTCGGGAACGGTTGGGCCTTACCGGCATATACCAGCATCTGGCGGCACAGTTCAGCCGCACGTTGTGCCGCTGTTTCTATCTCCGGAACAAGCTCTGGCGCCATTGCCGGTCGTTGCTGCAACAGGGAGCAGTTGCATATTATTATCGTCAGGATGTTGTTAAAATCATGGGCAATGCCACCTGCAAGTATGCCGAGACTCTCCAGTTTCTGGGCCTGCTGATATTGCTGTTCGAGCAGCACTTTCTCTTCTTCAAGACGCTTTCGTTCGGAGATGTCCCGGAATATGAGTACCGAACCCGTAGTCTCGCCGTCCTCTGTCCTCAAAGGTGCGACGCTATCGGAAATACTCAGCTCGATGCCGTTTCTTGCCACGAGCAGCCGGTCCTCTATCAGATTGATAATCAACCCCTCGGTAATAACACTTTCCATCAGATGCTTTTCCAGATTACCCAGATCCATATCCTTCATATGCAGGATTTCAGTCAGCTTTTTCCCAAGAGCTTCTTCCTGTTTCCAATGGGTCAGCTCTTCAGCAACCACATTCATATATGTAATGCGCCCTTCATTGTCCGAGGTAATTACCGCATCACCCACGCTCTTGAGGACATTTGCCAGCCAGCGCTCCATCTTCTGGATTCTGGCTTCCGCCTGTTTCTTGTACAGGGCGATTTCAATGGCAATGTGGAGCTCCCTGTCTTGAAACGGCTTGAGAACATACCCATACGGCTCGGCCATTTTGGCCTGCTGCATGATATCGTCTTCGCCAAACGCCGTAAGGTAGATTACCGGTATTTTGTACAGATCCTTAATTTGTGTCGCC
>CAIQWT010000086.1 GCA_903875605.1 uncultured Geobacteraceae bacterium
CCAAGCGTGTAATGCAGGAGCAAGAAGACGCCATAATTTCTGTTACCATAATACCATATGAAGAGCTGCAAACTGCCCGGGTCAGGAAAACTGTAGTATGTGCCAGTTGTGGTGAATCAGTTATGGATAATCGTCTCCGTGAATTCCAGAACATCTCAACTTGCATACCATGTGCAGAACGGCCAACTTCATGTTGAGTCTAATTATATTGTCAGGCAGGAAAATATCATGAAAATATATCATTTAATGCGGATGTTTATAGCTCTAGTTGTTTTTTTTGCTATCGCCGGATGCAAGACAGAAGGAAAGCGGCAGGTTGTGAAAATCGGCTATATGCTTTGCAATAGTGAACAGGAAACATCTCAACGGTTTTTGCCCCTTACTAAATATTTGTCAGATAAAGTAGGCGTGGATTTCGTTATGGTTCCTGTCGATACTCACGACTTCGAAAAAAGATTCAAAGCCGGAGAGTTCACGTTTACTCATACAAATTCTCTTATTTATATTGTATTGCGGGAAAACCAGGGCGTTCAGCTGTTGGCTTCCGAAAAACGCGGAAAATTAGGATCTCGTTCTGCCGGAGCTATTATTGCCCGTAAGGGAAGTGGTATTGAAAAGCTTGCTGATATCCGCGGTAAACGCATGGCATTTGGACCTATGCTGGCTCCAACAGGTTACCTCGCTGAGTATGATATGATGCTGGCTGCCGGAATTAACCCGGAAAACGATCTCGGGCATTACACTATTCCCCCAGGTTCCTATAAACATGAAAAGCTTATTTATGGCGTTCTCTACGGAATGTATGATGTTGCTGCCGCTCCTGTTATGGATTTGGAAAATATGACCCGTGATGGGAAAATAGCAGCCGATGATTTAGTCATTCTTGCTCAGAGTAAACCGATTCCATACTGTACATTTGGAGTTGCCAAAGATGTAGACCCTGGGTTGGTCAAAAAAGTAAAAGATGCACTCTTGTCATTAAAACCGACTGATACAGCTATGATTGACGGCGAACAACTTAAAGTAATGAAGGCTGCCTGGATTGACGGTTATGAGGAACTCCTTGACAGTGATTACGACCAGATACGTGACATGGCGAAGCGGGTTAATATGCCGCCATATCAGAAGTACTAACTAGCTAATGTTTAAAGACACCTTTGATAAGCTTTGCTGGCTGTTTTTGATAGTAGTGCTGATATCTACAGTTGTCTTGATCTACACTAATATCGGCACTGGAAGTGAGAAGCGAGCTGCCGGACCAAGTAAAACACTGGAGCGAGAACTATCATATCGAGCACGCGTTGATTTGATTAATCAGCTGTACTTACCTGTCGAAAATCTACGTAAAGAGGGAAATAATCAAACAGCACTATTAAAGCTGGACGAATTGATCAGGAAATATCCGACTGAGGCACACGGCCACATTCTTCAGGGGGACATACTTCAGAGAATGGGGGCTTTTGATGAGGCAATAAGCTCCTATGTGGAAGGTGTTAAGTTGAATGGAGATTATGTCGATACAAAAAGCCCATTGTCTCGACGTGCTGAAATCCAAAAACTGGTGGATGGAGGGCTGAAGGACGTCGGGCCGCGCGTTGCTGCCAATCCTAATAATCGTTCTCTGGTGATTGCTCGCCAGAAACTTAATTATCTTAAAAGTCGCTTGGCAGGAGGATGTGAATAGATGATACGCAATCGTGAATTTTGGCTGGTTGTGTTATCTGGTCTGTCGCTTGGTGTTCTTGGTGTATTGCTATCGTTATGGGGGAACCCGGAGAATTCAGGTATCTGTGTATCCTGTTTCATTGAAAACAGTGCCGGTGCTCTAGGCCTTCACGATAATCAGAGAATGCAATATCTACGTCCGGAACTTATCGGCTTCGTACTTGGGTCAGTAGTGAGCGCCCTTATATCCCGTGACTTTCGCTCCAGAGGTGGAAGTGCACCGCTCTCTAGGCTATTCCTCGGTATCTTTATGATATTCGGCTGTGCTGTATTTATTGGTTGTCCAATCAAGTTGCTACTCCGGCTTACAGCAGGAGATATTACTGCTGTAGCGGGTGTCGTTGGATTAGTGGTCGGTGTTTGGGTTGGTCTTAAAGGTCTGGCTCATGGGGTTGAATTTGCCCCGCAATCTCAAAGTAAGGCAAGTGGAGGCATATTAATTCCAGGAATGTTTATACTGTTGCTGGTATTTTTTATTGTGCGTCCCGGTTTTCTACTTTTTTCTTCTCAGGGTGGAGGAGCACAATACGCACCATGGCAGGTAGCGCTGTTTGTTGGTATTGGACTCGGGGCGCTGGCCCAGCGAAGTCGTTTTTGCATTACCGGTAGCATACGGAATTTTTTATTGATGGGGCTACGAACTCCTGCACTGTGGGGGCTACTGACCTTTATCGTAGCGGCTCTTATGGTTAACTTGATTACAGGGAAATTTAATTTCGGTCTTTACGGCCAACCGGGAGCTCACCTAGAATATATCTGGAGCTTTCTTGGCATGGGATTAGTCGGCTGGATATCTGTATTGATCGGTGGTTGCCCTTTTCGGCAATTAATTAAAGCAGGCGAAGGGGATGTGGATGCTGGCTTGGTAGTAATTGGTATGTTCATCGGTGGGGCACTTTCTCAATCATGGGGTATCGCTGCAACTGCCTCTGGTGTCTCGATGTATGGTAAAATCACAATACTTGCCGGGTTTGCACTAATTACAGTATTAAGCATGTTCTGCCGAGTTAGATCTACATGATGAAAAATAAATAAATATCAAACTTCCATTAACTAGACATAAGCAGAATAACTAAAAATAGTTGACAGTTTGTAATTGGATATATATAAAGAACAAACAACTGTAATTATAATAAATTGTGTATACAAAATAAATACCAATATAAGTGGAGGCTGCATGAATAAGTTTGTCCGTCTGAATCGTAAAGGTTTTACATTAATTGAGGTAATTGTAGTCGCGGCAATTATTGCCATTCTGGCTGGTATTCTAGTGCCTATGATCTTTAACCAGATTGATGAAGCTAAGAAAACAAAAGCAGTCGGAGAGGTGAAAACCTTGCAGCAGACAGTAGCAACGATTCGGACGAATACTCTTCGTTGGCCTACATTGAGTGTTGATAGTGGTTCTTGTGCCGAAGATGTTGGCTATCTCTGGAATACTGCTTCCAAATTACCGGATCTCACAAAAGTATCGGCATTAACGGGTAGCGGCATTTCAATGTTTGATGTTATTGGACAGGCAAAAGGTAGCAAGGTTTCGGCTTGTTACACTAAAATTGACAATCCATCCGTTAATGTTTGGGGTGGCCCTTATTTAGCTTCGGATAGTGGAATTGATCCTTGGGGTAACTCATATGTCATTTATATTGATAAACTTAAGACTACAGCGACTGCTCCTAAATGGGGTTGGGTTATATCTGCTGGCCCGGATGGTGTTCTTGACACGGATGTAACAAAGATTGGAACTACATCATTGGTAAATGATGATATTGGAATCAGAATAACGGAATAAATACAGCGATATATTAAGTCATAAACACTTTAGGGGGCTCTATTCGTAGGGCCCCTTTTTTTATATCAGGTATGAGTAGCAAAATATGGGTACTGGCATCAACGTGATGTACTGGTTGTGTGCTGATTGTTGTGCTTGAATAGTATTTGTGTTAAGCAGACAGTCACAACGTGGTAAGTTTATTTTGACTATAATGGAGAGGATCTATAAACCTATGGTTACTGGAGTATTTCATAGATGAAGACAGCAGCTACAATAGCCATATTTTGTGCTGGCGGCGGACTTAGTCGCTATTATCTATCAGGGTGGGTCTATAGTCTTATGGGGCGCTCATTTCCTTATGGGACCTTTGTGGTCAATATTGTCGGTGCCTATCTAATTGGTTTGACAATGGAACTAGGCCTGCGCAGTACGCTGATCCCTGAAGCCTTGCGCTTAGGGCTGACAGTCGGATTTCTTGGGGGCTTAACAACTTTTTCCACCTTTAGCTATGAGACTTTTTCATTGTTGGAAGATGGCCAGTTTTTGGTGGCCTTTGCCAATGTTCTGGCAAGTGTCGCCGTCTGTCTGTTGTTTACATGGTTTGGAATTATAACGGTACGAACATTAACATAAGGATATTGTCATGACGAAACTGATTGGTGAGCAGGTGCTGATGCGGATATTTATCGGAGAGGGAGACCGTTTCGAGCATAAACCGCTATATGAAGCGCTGGTTGAGTTACTGCAGATCGAGGGATTTGCCGGTGCTACTGTTTTGCGTGGGGTCTGCGGTTTCGGTGCTAATCGGGTATATCATACACAAAAATTGATCGATCTTTCTGCCGATCTGCCTCTGGTAGTTGAGGTCGTTGACTCACAGATTAAGATTAATTCGATCATGCCAAGTATCGACGGGATGATGAGTGGCGGTATGATTACCCTGGAGAAGGTTTCTGTTATCCAGTATAGCGGTGCTGGCAAATAAGGGTTTCTAACGACCAGCTGCTATTGCAAGTCTGTCTGTACAGTCTTTTCGATAGTACGCGGCATCGCCTGCAAATGGGGAGTTGGGGTACGTTTTTGTGAAATTATCGAAGCTCTTGACACTTTCGGTGCAGTCGCCGATCTTGTAGGCGGTTACTGCACTACGGTACAGTATTTGTTCACGATCAGTTGTCACTGAAACGGTCTGCACGCTTGACGATGGCGGTGCATTGTCCACCTGTTGTTGTGTGGAGATAGTCTCAACTTTAGTCGCTTCAATTTTTCTCTGCTGATCCTGCCGTGCGGCATCACTCGCTCGTCGCTCTTCTGCACTTCTAACTCCATTTTCTAATCTCTCACGCTTCAACCGCTCTTGCCCGGATGACACCTCATTTTTTAATCGATCAATCTCCAACTGTTGCAGTTCAAGTTTACGCAAAGTTTCAGGGGAATATACTGTAGTAATATTTGGTAGTACGGTTGGACTCCCGCTACTCTGTTTTGGTGCGACCTTTAATTCGGGCTCTGGCGGAATCGGTTGAAACAACTTTGGAACTACTGGCTGTAACAGTGGCAGTGTGGCAGTGTTGCTCTTTAAAGCGGGAAATTCTTCAGTTGCACTTTTCGGCTGACTCTGCTGCGGTTCGCCTCTCATGATCCAATCTCGTGAACTCTTCTCCGTAATCATACTCCCCATATTGTTGATCAGATGGAAGTCTCCTCCAATATTCTGCAGCCGCTTTTCATGCTCTCTTCGGATTTCATCAATGGTTTTTGAATTGAGAAAGTAGGGCGTCATCATAATGACGAGCTCAGCCTTGATGCGTTCCTGCTTGTTATAGGAAAAAAGAGCTCCACCAAGGTATGGAATGTCGCCAAGCAACGGTACACTGCGTTTTATTTCGTTGAGCTTGTCTGAAATAAGGCCAGCGATGACGATCGTTTCTCCTGCTTTAGCGTCGACCATGGTGTCTATCTCACGCACATCTATGACCGGTTTGGTACTGGTTTTGTCAGGTGATGTTGATATTTCTCTGATTTCAGAAACACTGGGGTGAATCTGCATGACAATCGAACCATCCTGGCCAATCTGGGGGGTAACATCAAGGAAGATCCCGACCTCATCGACTTGCGGAGTTGTGGTGTAAGTGTCAGATCCTGTGGTCGTTGTTGAAGTCGTTTTTGTAGAGACCCAGGAGACTTCCTTGGTAGTCAGCTTAATAACTGCTTTCTGATTGTTTAGCGCCGTGATTTTAGGGCTTGAGAGCATATTAACATTCCCCTGCTCTTTCATTGCGTCCAGCATAACTCCGAAGTTGTCACCGGCCGCCGATATTTTAAAAACATTGCTACCTGCAGTTGTTGATCCGCTGTTGGTGGGGATGATAGACTGTGCAATCGAAAAGTTGGTGGATTTATCAATTATAGTTTTCCAGTCGATTCCCATTGAAAAACTGTCTTTAAGGCTGACTTCCATAATGTGAGCCTGAATCAGTACCTGGCGTTTACTCCCTTCTTCGACATCGGTCAGAAACGAAGCTATCCTGTCGAGGTTCTCAGCGTAATCAGTGATCTGAATTATCCCGGCAATTTCATTAACTACCAGCTGCTTGAGCTGGTTTCCGTTGATTTGACTATTAAGTGACATCGAGTCATCTGTTTCTGTTGATTGAATGGTAGATACGTTTGTTTTATCGTAGTCTGATTTTATGTTTATCCGTCTTGATTGATCATAAACGGATTTACTGTTAACGCCGCTTTGAAAGGTGCTATTACCGCTAGTTTGAGCCGAGTCAGTTGTTTTGGACTCAGCAACCAGTTTCTTTTCTGCTTCACCCCGGATATAACCGCCGTCAGAACGCCTGCCTAAGCCACTCGTGCCAAAAACCATCATTTCCAGAGAGCTCTCTACCGCTCCCCAAAAGTCAGACTTGCCTGTCGTAGAAACGCTAACGCTTCCGGACCCTCCGGCCGCAAAACCAGATACATTCATGTTACTTGATGAATTTCGAGTGTCTTTCAGGTAGTTCATACGAAAAGTACGGGTGGCCAGTTTTGGCCTACCGACGAGAATCATGCCGTTTTCAACAGAGGCAGTGTAGCCATGAGGTTTTAGAATGACGTAGAGCAGTTCACCCAGTTTTAAATTTTTAGCCTCGATTTGGACTGGAGCCATACTGCGCAGTCCACGTTCCGCTACAATTGAAACTCCGCTCTCTTTGGACAGCAACATTAGGACATCTTGCAGGTCAGCGTTCTTAAGAGTCAAAGAATAGGCGCGCCCGGGGTCGCTGTACCGATACGCGTCAGGATCTTTTGGCACAGCTACTATTTTTAGGGTAGGAGTCGGTGCCGTATATGACGATAGCGCCTTGGTATCTTTAATTTTACTCGCGGTTGGGTTCGCGCAGCCGGCTACGCCAAGAGGGATAGCAAGTGCCGCAAATAATATTCTTTTCATGGTTTGCCTCGATCAATCCTGCCCTGATAGACGTCATAGATGATATTTTCTTTGTGTTCATTGCGCACTACAACTTTAAACCGGGTGATTTCCTTAATGGTAACCCCGCCGAGCGTGTCGCCAACTTTAACGCAGCGGCCGTTGATTAAGGCGTGAAATGCCTTATCTACCTGCATGATTCCTTGCAGTTGGATCTCCTGCTCCGATGGTTTATCCTGCTTTTGCGGCCCTGCTCCGGCTCTTAGCGGAATACCTTGAGGTGTTTTAGATATGCCGCCTTTTTTTAAGGTTCCGATAAACGGATCACGCTTCCATGCGCTCTGATCTTCTTTGGTAGAAGTCAGTGACTGTGCAGGAGCTGCAGGCATCTGATTTTGTGCTGCATCTACGGTAAGTGAGCCGAGTAACAATACTAATGACAGTGCCAGTGCAATAATCATGTGCTCTAAATGATCTTTTCTCATCGAGTCACCGGAACTGAGCAGAGCTCAACGGTAAGGTTTCCCTTGAGTTGTGCCGCGTCCGGAGTCAACTTGAAGTCAATTATCCGGCTTAATCGCTCAAGGTTCTGCAGGCGACGTATGTATTCTGCAAAACTCTTATAACTACCGTTGGCGCTTACTTTTAGTCGTTGTTTCGTGATTGCTCCTGTCGTATCTGAACCGCCGGGGCGAGCAGAGGCAGAATTTTTATCAGCTTCAGTGGAAACTTCGTGCTGTGTCAGTCCAGATTCCTTTGCGTTGAGATAGAGCGTTTCGATAAAAGCAGGCGTGTTACCTTCTGTTGGAATCAAACGGATAAGGCGTGTCACATCTGCTTCAACAGCACGAGTCTTATCCTGCTCTGAAGTAATCCTGGCAATATCTGCATGCAGTGATTTAACTTTTTTGGTCCTATTGGAGCGATATAAAAGCATAAACACCATTAAAACCAATAGATACGCAATAAGGACTATGAGCTTATTTTGTCGTGTCAAGCGGATTGACCTCACTGGTTACGCTTATCTTTAAAAAACGTTCATTGTCTTTTATAAAAGCGGTGATAGCCGGTTCGCGGTGGTTTCTCAAAGTAGCTGAACTATCAAACATTTTTATAAGTTTAGACAGCAGCATGCTTTCAGCAACCTTGTCATCGATACTAGTCAAGGCTGTGATGTCGATCAAACCTTTATCCTCTTTTAGATGGAATTCAAAATTTTCCAGATACACCCTGTCGGGCAGGTCATTTGCCAGCTCACGGAACAGGTTGTAAAAAACAAACTGCCGGGATGTTAATTTTTTAAGGGAATCAAGGCTCATAGTGTACGCAGTAGAAGTCGCCGGCTTGTTTTTGCTTAGCTTGGGATCCGTTGACTGCTGAACCTGTTTTAACTGCTTAGAAAGATTCCTGTATTCCATTTCTGTTAGAGTGATAGCGAGTAGTGCTGCACACGCAGTGACAGCATAGATGATTGTACCCGATGTCCTGCGTAAGGTGAAGCGCCGGAAAAAATCTGCAGGTACGTATGTCGTAGCGGACTTGTTATTTAGCGCTGCTGCAAAACCGGCAAGTGGCACGTAGCCACTTTCATCGGGAAGCCCGGTCGGAATGACCGGGGCTATACCGACCTCAATTCCCATTGCTTCTTTAAGAGCGGTGGCAATATCATTCAGTCCACTTTCAAGTCCGCATAACCAGGCCATCTGGACAGGCGTCGCAGGGTGGCCCGTTTGATAGTGCGAGTTGATACTGAAGATTGTGTTTAGTATTTTAAATATTTTCTGTTTATGCGCCCTTTCCACTTCTTCGGTACTGTTTTCCTGGTTGGATGACGACGCGTATGGCAGGCGCTCGAAGTGGAGGATACCGTCGGCTGATATGAAATATGCTTCGATAAATCCGCGCTGAATTTCAAAAATAGCGTGGGTATTGAAAATAGCCTCACGCACACTGCGGAAGGCGTCAATCATAGCGTTAACTGGTGTGGTGATACTGCTTAAACGTAGCCGGCAGGAGGAGAAAGCTTTATGGTAGTCCCGCAATGTAATTGTCGGGATATAGAGTGAGCACCAGGTCTGCGTTTTTTGATCAGAAGCACCTGGAAGTATCGAAAATGGAGGAAATTGCTCTTTTGATTCTGCACATATTTTGCGTCCGATCAACTTCTGTACGTCTGCTCGCGGCATTTTTGGCAGTTGGTGGTTTGCAATACTAACCTCATCAGATGGAATAATCAGATGTGTTGAGTCGATTGTGCCCTTAATGTCTGAACGTATCTGGTTAATTATCTGTTTTAAAGCAAGATCCCATGGATTCTTTTTTTCTGTGTCAAAATAGATCAGGTAGGGATTGTCTCCTGCCGGCGCATGTTTGAGGGGGACAGGCGAAACCTGTTCAGATTCTGCTTCAGACAAAGATTCTGTCGGCTCAAAATCAAAAGTACGGCAGTATTCAAGTATGCCGTCATTACTTAGTACTACCCTTAGGCAGGTGTCACGTATGTCAATTATCAGTGCGTTCATAGTCTTAAGTCCGGTAACTGGATAACACGCGAGCGGTCATTAATATTGAGGATGAAGCTGTTCTCTCTCAATGGATTGTCACAGGAACTCGTGTCGTAACCTTTCATGGTAATGCTAATTCTTCCGATGGGAAGTTTATACAGAAGTTGAGTTGTATAATTACTAAAACTGCGGATGGGCAGACAAAGTGTTTCAATCTTTGGAAAAGATCCGCCGTAATCGGGCTCTATGGATAGTTTAAGTCCTTCATTGGTAGTTGGATTGTTACCAATTATCTTCTGCGTGGGTGTAACATCATCCTCTGTAATCGTTTCTTCTATTTTTTCGCCACTTGGCGCATAGCTGACTACGGTTAGGCCAACTAGTCTCCCTCCAATAATAAGCTTGTTTTCGCACAGAATATTTTTACCCCACGCATCCAGATAAAAACTGTCGAGCCCATCACTGGATCTTATAAATGATCTCCAGTGACTGGCATCATAATGGCCTGGCAGCGTGGACACGTTCCCCAATGCGCGTATGACACAGGAGCTTGGATTGCTAAAGGGCAGATCGCCGTAGACTCCGACAAAACCATAATCAGAGCGCCTTCCATCCTGGAAAAGATTGCTGTTACCAATCATTGCCGTTTTTATCTCTCTAATCCGTTGTCTGGTTGTCGCGATCTCCTCGCTCTCCCAGAACTTCCAGACAGAAGGCACCAACATCCCCGCCAGTATCGAAATTATAGCCATTACCACCATGACTTCAATCAGTGTAAAAGCACGTTGTTTCATCGCATTTTTACCTGTCCCACTGATTTGTATATCGGCAGAAAAACCGATAACAGTAGCAGTAGAACCATGCCGCCCAAAACTACCATCGTCAGCGGTTCGACGTATGCAAAAACCTTCTTGATCGTTTCCGGCACTTCCTTGTCCAGAATGTCGCTGGCACGGGTAAGAGTTGCTTCAAGTGTTCCTGTCTTTTCGGCAATAGACATCATATCGATCACCAGTGGTTGGATGAAGCCGGTGCGACGCATTGCATCAGATATACTTTCACCGGTTACAATTACCTTGGCTATTGAAGCCATGCTCTCAGCAATGACACTGTTGCTGATGACGTCTGCGCCGATGGCAAAAGTTTTGTCAGCGGTGATGCCGGAGGCGTGAAGGGTTGCCACGATCTTGAAATAGCGTGACATATTGATTTTTTTGATCAGCATTCCGATCAGGGGCAGTTTCAACAGTAGTCCGTCAATAGTTCGTTTTCCCTGAGGGGTACGCCGAAAGATTTTTATCGCGATAAACAGAACTACGGACAATATGATCACCGGCAGATAATAGCCGCGCAGGAAACCGGAAATTGCTATCATGATTTTAGTTGGCAGCGGTAGTTCCGCTCCCATGCCGGTCAACGTCTTTAGCATTTTTGGAAAAACGAAAGTAAAGATAACAAACATCAATGTACCTAATACAGAAAGTACCGTAATAGGATAGGTCAGGCTGGCCTTTACACTCTTTCTGAAGTCGGTTTGCCAGGTCAGGTAATTGACCAGGAAATCAAGGCTGGCGTCCAAAGTTCCGGAGGCCTCGCCGGCCCTAATCATCTGAACATAAAAAGGGGGGAACAGGCGCGGAGCAGATTGCATGGTCTCGGACAGCGCCTGTCCGGAATCAATGCCATGACGTACTATTTTTGCTGCGTGACCGATGTTTTTATTGGAATTGCTTTTCATCAGAGTGTCTATCCCCTGAAGAAGCGGAATTCCGGAGGTGACAACCAGTTTAAGCAGGTAGGTGAAGTCCAGTAGATCTTTGTCCTTCAATTGTGGCTGGAACATCTCACTTAAATTGCCAAAGCCACTGAAACCGCCTCCTTCAGCATCAATAAGGGTCAGTCCCTGCTGTTCCAGGATTCGCTCCAGATGCGTTTCATCACGAGCTGAGTACGTTCCTTCCTGCATGCTACCATTGACGTCAATAGCCCGGTAATTGAAATTACCCATCAGAAGGTCATCCTGGTTGCGTGACTTACCTCGTCGAGTGTCGTAATACCGCGCCGGACTTTTTCTAAAGCGATAATATGCATTTCACGGAACCCTTCAGAAATAGCGTGAAGTCGTATTTCCTCCAGCCCCGCCTTTATATTAATCATCTCACGAATTTTCGGGGTGATTTTCAAAATTTCATAGATAACGGAACGTCCCTTAAAACCGCTATTGTCACATGCCGGACACCCTTTGCCCCGGTAGAGTCCTCCACTTGCTGGATCCATACCGAGCTTTGCATATTGCTGACTGAACGAAGGAACCGGCTCTTTGCACTCTTCACACAGGGAGCGCACCAGTCGCTGGGCGACTATGGAGTCAATTGTGGTTGAGATAAGGAATGGGTCAATGCCGATATCGATAATACGGGCGATGCTGGATATCGCGTCGTTGGTGTGGATTGTACTGAATACCAGATGCCCTGTCAGTGATGCGCGAATGGCCAGTTCAGCTGTTTCAGCGTCTCGCATTTCGCCGACCAGAATAACATCCGGGTCCTGTCGCAGAATCGAGCGCAGTCCGGTGGCAAAGGTCAGTCCGGCTTTGACATTAATCTGAGATTGCCTGGCCAGCGGGAGTTGGTATTCGACAGGATCTTCCAGGGTAAAGATGTTACGGCTGACAGTATTGATGATCGAAAGGCATGAATAGAGAGTTGTCGTTTTACCGGAGCCGGTTGGTCCTGTCACCAGAATCATGCCGAATGGGAGCTGAATTGCGGCGTTCAGCTTTTCAATGTCCTCCTCAAAGAAACCAAGGTTTTCCAGTCCGATGCGCAATTGGCTTTTGTCCAGCACCCTGACGACAACATTCTCACCACCAATGATGGGGAAGGTTGATATACGCAGGTCCAGTTTGCGGTTTTTATAGGGGAATTCAGCGCTGCCATCCTGCGGAATACGCGATTCTGCGATGTTCATCTGCCCCATTATCTTAAAGCGTGACACAATCGGGTTGAGCAATTCGTTAGGCAGGAACATGCTGTGAATCAGAATGCCGTCAACTCTGTAGCGAATGCGTACACCCTTGACATCGGGGTTGATGTGGATGTCGGTAGCGTTGCGCTGGACGCCGTCTATAATGATTTTTTCCACCAGATTAACCAGCGGAGAAAAAGCTGAGTCCAACTCTTTCTTGCCAGCGGCACCTTCACGTTGGAAAAGTGAACTGCTCTGCTTGACGAGATTCTCAATTTCCTGCGGAATTGCGGTGTTATATTTATGAAGTTCTGATTCTTCCTGGCTGGTGCTTGAAATAGTAAGAAGTTTGAAGAGGTCTTTCTGGCTGATAAATCCAAGGCTGAAGAGAACCGATCCAAGCAGTTCGCCACTTTTTTTCTGTTCCAGGACGGCGATATTCAGCTGATCCTGAGTAATCAGCCCCTGATCAATCATTATGTCGCCAATGCGTTTTTTGGGGGGCATACGTCCTTGTTCCGTAACGTCAGGGAGAGGCGGATTGTTAAGTGCAACATATTGATATTATATCACAGTATTAACTTTTTATATAAAATTGTCAAGATTATTGAATTCTGTGCAGAAAGCTTAAAATCTATCCGGCCTTGTTGTTTCACCTCAGCTATAGTAGTCGATGGTAAAAGGAATACCTTCTTGCCGATTCAATTTGATCTGCAGTGTTCATGATATGAACAATCTCCTTGCAATTTACCTTTGTTTCGTACTATCGTTCACATTATGAACGTAGCTATTGAAAAACCTCTCGATTCATCCCGATCACTCCAGTTACTCTCCGAAATTAGTGGAGAAGAACCGCTTTCTCAGCGCGAACTTTCTCGCCGTCTCGGAATTGCTGTAGGCCTGGTAAATTCATATCTGAAAAATCTGGTTTCAAAAGGTTTTGTGAGGGTCAAAGACTTCCCCAGTAATCGGTATGCATACCTGCTCACACCACAGGGGATCGCCGAAAAAAGTCGCCTTGCCTATCATCACCTCAGCTATTTTACCAGTCTCTACACGGTAGCACGGCAGGATTATCTGAATCTGTTCCGCCGTCTTGAGCAGTCCGGTGTGGGGGAGGTCATGTTCTGCGGGGTAGATGAAATGGCGGAGGTTGCTTATTTGTCACTTCAGGAAACCGGGCTTAAGTTGGTTGCTGTTATGGATGACCAGCGGCAGGGTGACATTTTTTTCGGTTTGCCGGTCGTGTCTGTGGTGGATGGTCTAAAGATTGGGCGTGCTCCAGTTGTCATATCTTCACTAAAGCGGAGAGAAGAACTTTCGCAGGTGCTTTGCGGCTTGGGTGTTGTTGGTAGCAGAGTTTTTACCGCCGGGCTTGTTGAGTGAAATTGCGTAAATGATTACAAGCAATACGCTGTTGATAAAGGGGGAAGGCTGATGGCAAGAAAAGCGCTTATATGTGGAGTATCAGGTCAAGATGGCGCTTATCTGTCCCGCTTCCTTTTGGGTAAAGGTTATGATGTTCACGGCACAGCTCGAGATGCCCAGATGTCCTCATTCTCTAACCTCGGCAAGCTGGATATACTTGATCAAATCACCTTGCATTCCATGGCGCTCAACGACTTCAGGAGTGTTTTGCAGGTACTGACAAACGTTCAGCCGGACGAGATTTATAATCTGGCCGGGCAGAGTTCAGTCGGTCTTTCTTTTGATCAGCCGGTGGAAACCTTGGAAAGTATCAGTGTCGGAACTTTGAATCTGCTTGAGGCAATTCGCTTTATGAAAAGTCCTACCAGGCTCTATAATGCCGGTTCGAGCGAATGTTTTGGAAATACAGATGGTCAACCGGCTGACGAGAACACTCCTTTCCGTCCACGAAGCCCGTATGCGGTGGCCAAGGCAACAGCCTTCTGGGAAATTGCCAACTATAGAGAGGCTTATAACCTTTACGCCAGCACCGGGATATTGTTCAACCATGAATCACCGCTGCGCCCCGAGCGGTTTGTTACTCAGAAAATTGTAAGGAGCGCCTGCAGGATTGCGCAGGGCGCTGCTGAAAAACTGAGGCTAGGCAATATTGAAATAGCCAGAGACTGGGGGTGGGCTCCAGAGTATGTTGAGGCTATGTGGATGATTCTGCAGCAGGAAAAAGCGGATGATTTTGTTATTGCAACCGGTGAGACAAGCCGACTTGAAGATTTTGTAGCAGAAGTTTTCCGTTGTGTTGGGCTTGACTGGCGTGATCATGTTGAAAGTGATTCCTCGCTTCTGCGCCCCTCTGAAATTATGGTCAGCAGGGCCAATCCTGAAAAGTCAGTACGTATACTAGGTTGGCAGGCTACCCACGGGATGAAGGATGTTGCGCGAATGATGGTGGAAGAGTTTAGGTCGTAACAGTATGGACTTATTGCCTAAAAAACTTATTTATACAGGATTGTAACGATATGTCGCTCAAGGGTCGATTGTTGTTTGTGGAGTGAACGACGAGCTGAATTGAGCACACATTTTAACTTATCTAAAAATAGATCAACCATGGTGCTTATATTGAAAATGAAATATCGGTATTATGTTCCGAATTTTCATGGTAAAAACAATTTATGATCCCACGTCGAATACATCTTGAAAAACTAACCGACCAACTGGCCAATTTTCCCGTTGTTGCCTTACTTGGCCCGCGCCAGGTTGGCAAGACAACTTTGGCGCGGCAACTGGAGTCACAGTGGCCAGGTCCGGTTAAACATTTTGATCTGGAGGATCCGGAAGATCAGGCTCGCCTTACTGATCCGGCCTTTGTGCTGCGTCCGCTCTCTGGCCTTGTAGTGCTGGATGAAATACAGACTCGCCCTGACCTGTTCCCGCTACTGCGGGTATTGGCTGATCGTCCGGATGTTCCTGCCCGCTTTCTGTTGTTGGGAAGTGCAGCACCCGAATTAATGCGTCATACAGCAGAAACCCTGGCAGGCAGAGTCGTGTTTCACGAACTTGATGGTCTGGCCATGGATGAAATTGCGGCGGTTCAATCCGGTGCCGATTGGCTGGACGAGCGTTGGCTGCGTGGTGGTTTTCCTCGTGCATTGCTGGCTAAAAATCTGTCCGGGAGTCGAGAGTGGCGCAAGGCATTTATGCGCACGTATCTGGAACGGGACTTGCCGCAACTGGGCATTACTCTTCCAGCGGTCACGTTACGGCGTTTTTGGACGATGCTGGCCCATTACCACGGACAGACCTGGAATGGCAGCGAGCTGGCGCGGGCTTTTGGAGTTAGCGACAAAACGGTATCGCGCTATCTGGATATCCTAGAGGGCACCTATATGGTTTTTCGACTGCAACCGTGGCATACCAATAGTGGTAAGCGCGAAGTAAAAGCACCGAAAGTGTATGTGGCTGACTCTGGTATTCTCCATAGTTTACTTGGCGTCAATGGTCTTGATGATTTAATGGCTCACCCCAAGTGCGGCGCGTCATGGGAAGGTTTCATGATCCGTGAAATTATTCGAAAAACTGCTGCTCGACGTGGCGAAGCATTTTTTTGGGGAGTACATACAGGCGCCGAACTGGATTTGCTGATTCATAAAAATGGTCGTCGTCTCGGGTTTGAAGTTAAACTGACGCGCTCCCCCAAAGTTACACCATCAATGCGCTCGGCTCGTGATATCCTGGGTCTGGATCATCTCTATGTTGTGTGCCATGGTGCAGGAGATTCGTGGCCATTAGCGGAAGGCATTACTGCTGTTCCGGCTATGAATCTTGATTCTTCATTATGGGAGGGTTAGGAGGCAAGCCATGATTGAAATTCGAGAGGCCAAATATCAGGAAGGGTATAAGCTTTGGCTCAGCTTTAATACGGGAGAGAGTGGTATTGCTGATCTTACCGATCAGATTCACAATTATAAGACAGCAGCTCCACTACGTGACACCAATGAGTTTAAAAAATTCTACCTGGATGAATGGCCCACAGTTGCCTGGCCATGCGGGTTTGATCTGGCTCAGGAGAGTTTATAGAAAACGGATAGAGTGGCTTACGAACTGAGCTAACATGCTTTTCCAATTGTCTAAAATATATATCCCTGTTTGTCTGGCTCTGGGGGAATTGGTACTATCCCCGGAATATCCGGCTGAGCAGATTTGGAACGTACTCCGACGAAACTGCTTTGCAAATCGAGTATTTGATTCATTGAGTGCCGCAATGACTCAGGCAGTATACAGCTTGACTCAAATAGCATCTGATAAGCTGAGCATGAAACGCCTCTCGAATTGGCCATGGATTAATGCCATCTTGAAGTCTTAATGGAATAAACAATCAGATCGGAGTGTCATAATGAAGGTGGTTATACTTGCCGGAGGGCTCGGTACTCGATTAAGCGAAGAAACGGTGCTCAAACCAAAACCGATGGTCGAGATCGGCGGGAAGCCGATTCTCTGGCACATCATGAAAATCTATTCCCATTACGGCTTCAATGACTTTGTTGTCTGCCTCGGCTTCAAGGGGTACATGATCAAGGAATACTTCTCCAATTACTTCCTGCATATGAGCGATGTTACCTTTGACATGACTACTAACAGCATGGAAGTGCATCAGAAAAACGTCGAACCGTGGCGGGTGACCCTGGTGGATACCGGGGCCGAGTCCATGACGGGCGGCCGGGTGAAACGGGTGGCGCCCTATCTTGACGGGCCCTTCATGCTCACGTACGGCGACGGGGTGGCCAACGTCAATATTCGTGAACTGGTCGAATTCCACCAGCGCCACGGCAAAGCCGCCACCGTCACCTCAACCCAACCATCGGGGCGCTTCGGGGCGCTTAACACGGATGAACAGGGGCAGGTCACTTCCTTTCAGGAAAAACCGGCCGGCGACGGCTCATGGATCAACGGCGGGTTTTTTGTCCTCGAACGGTCGGTGCTGGACCGCATTGCCGGCGAAAGTACGGTGTTCGAAAAAGAGCCGCTGGAGGGATTGGCCGGGGATGGCGAACTGGTTGCCTACAAACATGGCGGCTTCTGGCAGCCGATGGATACCTTACGGGACAAACACCTACTCGAAGAGCTCTGGGCCAGCGGCAAGGCGCCCTGGAAACTCTGGTCAGATGCAACGGACAAGTAGCGGGGAGCGGATAATGGTCACAGCATCTTTCTGGCACGGCAAAAAAGTTTTTCTCACCGGGCACACCGGCTTCAAGGGGGCGTGGCTCTGCCTCTGGCTGCACCGCTTGGGGGCCGAGGTAACCGGCTACGCCCTGGAGCCGCCCACCACGCCGAGCCTGTTCGAGCTTGCCAGGGTGGGCGAACTGGTCACCTCGGTTATTGCCGATGTGCGTGATCCGGAGCGGCTGCAGGCCGAGATGGTGAAGGCCGCGCCCGACATCGTCATTCATATGGCAGCTCAACCGCTGGTGCGTGACTCTTATAAAATCCCGGTGGAAACCTATGCGACCAACGTCATGGGGACGGTGCATCTGCTGGAAGCGGTGCGCTGCACGCCAGCTGTCAAGGCGGTCGTCAACGTGACCACCGATAAGGTCTATGAAAATAGGGAATGGCACTGGGGGTACCGTGAAAATGAGCCGATGGGAGGGTATGATCCCTACTCCAGCAGCAAGGGATGCTCGGAACTGGTGACGGCCGCCTACCGCTCCTCCTACTTCGCCGGTCATGGCGTTGCCGTTGCCACGGCCCGGGCGGGCAATGTCATCGGTGGCGGCGACTGGGCCAATGATCGGCTGATTCCAGATATTCTCCGGGCACTCCTTGCCGGTGAGACGGTACAGATTCGCAATCCCCATGCCATCCGCCCGTGGCAGCACGTGCTTGAACCGCTGTCCGGATATCTCTTGCTGGCGCAGCGGCTGTTTGAAAACGGGGATACCTTTGCACAGGGGTGGAATTTTGGCCCGGCCGATGACGATGCACAGCCGGTAGAATGGCTCGTGCAGCAGTTGTGCAGAGGGTGGGGTGGAGGTGCCGGTTATGAACTGGATGGCGGCGATCATCCCCATGAGGCCCACTACCTCAAGCTGGATTGCTCCAAAGCCAGGGCAGAGCTTGGCTGGCATTCGCGATGGGGGCTGAAGAAAACTCTTGAAGGCATCATCAGCTGGACGCGCCTTTATCAGGATGGTGGTGATGTGAGGGGCGCAAGTCTGCAACAGATTGAAGAATTTATGAATAGTGAGGTGATGTCGTGAAATGTCGATTCTGTGATAAGCAGGAAATCTTCAAATTCCTTGATCTGGGGACAATGGCCCTTGCCAACAGTTTTCTTACTGCCGAGGAGATAGCCGCCGGCAACGAATCGCACTACCCTCTGGATGTCTATTTCTGCGATAACTGCGGGTTGGTGCAGATTGGTCACGTCGTGCCGCCTGATGCCCTCTTTAAGGAGTACATCTACTTCTCGGCCACATCCGACCTGGTGCATAAACATGCGGCCTACCTTGCCCAAAGCTTTACGTCGCGCTTTGGTCTGAACGAGCAGTCACAGGTGGTTGAGATTGCGAGTAACGACGGTACCGTGCTGTCGTATTTTCAGAAAACCGGTGTAAAGGTTCTCGGGATTGAACCAGCGATAAATATCGCCAAAGTCGCGGTAGCGGCGGGCATTGAAACGTGTAACGAATTCTTTCACGCTGATACGGCAACAGCACTTTTGCACAGCCACGGAGCTGCCGATATCATTCTTGCACGTCACGTCTTTGCCCATGTTCCCGAGATTCACGGCTTTGTCAGCGGCCTGAAAACCTTGGTGGCACCTGGTGGCGTCGTTGCTATTGAAGCGCCCTACCTGATCGACTTTGTTGAAAAGAACGAATTTGACACGGTCTATCATGAACACTACTCCTATCTCTCGGTACGTGCGATGGCCCACCTCTTTGCTCTCTATGGGATGGAAGTATTCGATGTTGAGCGGGTGCCTATTCATGGCGGTTCGATCATCTATTTTATCGGCCATAACGGTGCGCATGTCGTCAGCCCACAGGTTGCCGAACACCTTGCGGCAGAAAAAGCCAAAGGTTTGGATCAGGCGGCCACATACGCCGACTTTGCGGGCCGGGTTTCCGCTCTGCGTGCTGAAACACTGACCCTGTTGCGCGACCTGAAGGCCCAGGGTAAACGGATTGCCGCCTACGGCGCCCCGGCCAAGGGGAATACCTTCCTGAATTACTGCGGCATTGGCACCGATCTGGTCGAATATACGGTTGACAAGAGTCCTTACAAACAGAATCTGTATACCCCCGGCATGCATTTGCCGGTGTATCATCCCGACAAACTTGCCCAGGACATGCCGGATTACGTCCTGCTGCTGGCCTGGAACTTTGCCGAAGAGATCATCCAACAGCAGCAAACCTACCTGGCGCAGGGCGGCCGCTTCATCCAGGCGATCCCCACGGTCGCACTCCTGTGATTTTCACCGAGACCCCTCTTGTATCGGCATTTCTGATCCGCCCGGAACGCCGGGTCGATGAACGTGGTTATTTTGCCCGGACCTTCTGCGACGAGGAATTTGCGGCCAACGGCCTGCCGACGGTAGTACGCCAGTGTAACAGCTCCTTCAATCTGTTAAAGGGAACGGTACGGGGGATGCATTTTCAGCAGGCGCCAATGGCAGAGGCCAAATTGGTGCGCTGTACACGGGGTTCTGTCTTCGATGTCATGATTGATCTTCGTCCTGATTCGCCGACATTTTGTCATTGGTATGGCGCCGAATTGACGGCAGAAAATGGCCACGCCTTATTTATACCCGAAGATTTTGCCCATGGCTTTCAGACTCTGACAGATGCAAGTGAAGTGTTTTACCAGATGTTCGCCCCTTATTCGCCGGAGCATGTGGATGGGGTACGCTGGGATGACTCGGCATTCGGCCTTAACTGGCCCTTGCCGGTCAGCAGCATCGCTGCGCGGGATCAGGCGTTTCGCTTGATGCGAGAGCGGAGGGGGTAGGGTGAAGATCCTTCTTATTGGAAAAACCGGCCAGCTGGGAAGCGACCTGATCCGAAACAATCCGGGGCACGAAATAAGTGCCCCCGGCCGTGACGAATTGGAGCTTGCCACAAACAATGCCATTGGTCGTTTTGTCGCGGAACATCACCCGGATGTCGTCATCAATACGGCGGCTTTTCACAATGTGCCGCTCTGCGAAACCGATGTTGAGCACGCGTTTCGGATCAATTGTGCGGCAGTACGTGACTTGGCCGATGCTTGTCGTACCATCGGCGCACGGTTTGTTACCTTCAGCAGTGATTATGTCTTCGGTGGTGAAAAACAGACGCCCTATACCGAGGATGACCGGCCGCAGCCGTTGCAGATGTATGGTATCTCTCGTTTGGCCGGAGAATGTGCCGCCAGCGCGGCGTACCCACAAGGTGCGGTGATCATTCGTACCTGTGGCCTCTATGGGCGGAGTGGTGCCCAGTCAAAAGGGGGCAATTTTGTTGATAACCGGCTGAAGGATGCCGATACGTTGCACCGGCTGGAAATGGGTTGTGACCAGATCATTTCTCCGACCGCGACCGCTGATCTGAGCCGGGCGGTGTGGCAACTGCTGGCACATCCGGGGGCCGGACCGGGGGTATATCATTTGGTGAACGCCGGAGCGTGCAGCTGGTACGAGTTTACCACAGCGATCTATGAGATAGCCGGTCTGAACATGGATGTTGTACCGGTTGACCGAGTCGGTATGAGTGGCGCTATGCGCCGACCGCTTTATTCGGTACTGGCAAATGTCAGAGCAAGATCTTTGGGGATTGAGCTTCCTCACTGGCGGGATGCACTTGTGAAATATCTAGCAAAGAATCAAGGATCGGTAAAAGATGCATTTAGGTAGTAAGCTTTCTTTTCGAGCAATTGCCGAACTTATAGGGATTTTGCTGGGTGCATTCAGTATGATTTATGTAAGCCGTATCGTTGGTCCAGTTTATCTTGGATTCGGCGCAACTTCTGCAGCTGTTATTGCTTTAATTTCCCGACTTGCTGATGGCGGTTTGACCTCTCTTGCCTCACAGCGATTGGCAAGAGATGATGACAAGGTTGTTCCCTTGTTGATTCTGACAACCATTCCAAAAATTGTAGTATCATTTTTACTTATTGCGTTATCTCTCTTCATTATTAATCATCTTAAGCTTGATTCTAGGCTAAAACATTTTCTAACTGTCTCGCTCATAATGGTTTTTTTTGATGTTTGTACGCCTCAATGGGTATTTATCGCACTTGGAAAAATAAACATTTCTTCACTGATCCGAGTCGGGCAGAGTGCTATGACTGCTGTCGCAGTTTTGTTGTTGATCACTTCTCCAGATGATTGGATATACTGGCCATATGTTTCTTTATTCAGCTCAATATCAGGATTGATTTTTGCGACTGGCTTTATATTCCTTTTAAAACTTCACAAATCTGAGACTCCATCTCCAGTCAACGTAAATATTAAAACCATTCTAAAATGTTACAAGGAAGCTTTTCATTATTTTAAAGGTGAATTGTCAATTTATATTTACACATCTTCTGATAGGTTATTTCTTTATTACTTTGCTGGTCCCGCGACAGTTGGAAGTTATGAGGCTGCGTACAAGGTAATCAACCCATTTTATTCAATAACAGCTGTAATAACTCCAACAATGTTTAGAGATCTTGCTCAGTCATATAAACACAACAAAATTTATCCTATAATGTCAAAATACGTATTCTCTATGTCAGTACTTACAATTCCTTTAGGTTTTTTTCTTTTGTACTTTTCAAATGAAGTTATTGCTATTTTGTACGGGAATAGATTTGTTGACAGCGCTAACTACCTTAAGATACTAGGCTTTGTTATTACTTTTGGTTACACTAGCGGTATACTCGTTTCCCCATTTTCTGCTTGGAATATGTCTAAAGAATTTGGAAATTCAATTAGTTGTGGCAATTTACTTAATACAATTTTGAACTTTTCCCTGATTCCTGTTTGGGGTGCTACTGGTGCTGCTTACGCGACCCTTGCAGCTAAAATAATTGTCACTGTAATTGGTTACAAGTATATGAGGAAGGTAACTGATTATCCAATTGTTGCGGATTTTATGTGGTTTGGTACTGCCTCATTGGTCCCATTGGTATTCTTGTTTCTATTGTCCCCGTTAAAGCTCCCGTCGATAATTCTTATGTTGGTTTACGCAATTACGTACCTTCTGTTTGTCAGTTTTTTATTTATCATTAGATTTAAAGTAGTTAAAGAAGAATAAAATAGGGGAATTAAATGGTCCGTTGTCCAAGTTGCGACTGTAAAAGCAATATTTATTTTATTGCATCAGACAGGAATCGTCACATTTCTGAAGAGAATTTCACTTATTATAGATGCTCATCATGTGATCATATTTATATGTTTCCTATTCCGGAAAACCTTAGTGATTACTACCCAAAAAATTATTATCCGACTCCGACAACGATTGAACAGCTTGCAGTTATGGCAGAAGGGGAGCGTTACAAGCTTGATATAGTTCAAAAGTATGTACGCGATGGACGATTATTGGAAATCGGTCCTGCACACGGCTGTTTTGCATACTCAGCTAAAAAAGCTGGTTTTGAAGTTGAAGCTGTTGAAATGGATTCAGATTGCTGTGTTTTTTTACAAGAGAAAGTCGGAATTAAAGTTATTAATGAAGCAGACACTATTGCTGCTGTGAGGGATTTAGAAAACTACGATGTAATAGTTCTTTGGCATGTAGTAGAACACCTAATTAATCCTTTTGGGGTACTTGAGGCGCTTACACAAAAGCTTGTATCTGGCGGTATAATTTTAATCGCTACACCGAATCCTTATGCCCTCCAATTCCGAATACTTGGCCGTTTTTGGGCACATGTTGATGCTCCGCGACACCTGTCACTAATTCCTGTTCAGTTGCTTACGCATCTTATGAACAAACAAGGTTTAAAACTTCTTGATCTATCAATGACAGATAGAGGGGGGCTGGGATGGAATTTTTTTGGATGGATTGAATCATTAAAAAACATGACTAAATCGAGATACGGCAAGATTCTAATGGAATTAATTGGAAGAGTGATTAACAAATTAATGCGTCCTCTTGA
>CAIQWT010000087.1 GCA_903875605.1 uncultured Geobacteraceae bacterium
CCTTCATGCGGTTCCGAAGTTAAGCAGTATCGGAATCCATTTCCAACTGTAGACATAATTATTGAACTTCCAAGCGGTATCATACTGATTGAAAGGCGAAATGAACCATTTGGCTGGGCTCTTCCGGGAGGATTTGTAGACTACGGAGAATCTTTGGAATCTGCAGCTGTTAGGGAGGCGCGTGAAGAAACTACAATGGTAATTTCAGACCTGCGGTTATTAGGGTGTTATTCCGATCCGTCACGTGACAGTCGGATGCATACAATTTCGGCTGTTTATGTAGCTACCGGCCATGGTATTCCAGTAGCTGCTGATGACGCTTTAAACCTGGCTATATTCAGCCTTGAAGCCTTGCCGGGAAATCTCTGCTTTGACCATTCCAAAATCCTCGCTGATTATGCTGTATCATGTACAAAAAGCAAATCACAATAATTTTGCAGCGACTGAATATTCAGACTTAAAGTAATGCAAAATTCAATGTTGGAACATCTTTTATCAAGCCGATTTCAAAACATTTTTCATAGTATAGAATCAACCCTGCTTGAGCACGCTCATCAAGATTATACGAAATATTATCCCGCCAATACGCCATTAACCTGTCCCGTCCCATCCAACCTATTTCCATGGCTTGACTCACTATCTGGTCCAGATATTGTGGGACGAGTTCTTTGGCTTCAATCAACTTAAGGGCAAGAGCCCTAATTTCTAAAGTTTCAGCGACTTCCTTGCGACAAAGCCAGAGCGCGAATACGAATGGAAGACCGGTCCACAAGGACCAAATGTCTCCAAGATCATAGACAAATAAACTTGATTTCTCGAAAGAAGTGCGTAGGGCTGAATCACCAATAAGCAGGAGCGCCGCTGAATCATCGTTAATAGTGGTGGTACTTAATTGTTCGACTTCGTAGGTACATGAACATCCGAAACGTTGGGAGACCAGTATTTTCAGCAAATTCACAGATGTGGCTGATTCGGAACTAAGCCTTATTTTAAGGCCACCCAATTCCTCAACCGGCACTTTGGAAAAAAGTAGTACGCTTGCAACTGCACCAAGACTGGATATTGAAAGTTGCGGTAATATTTTAAACTTATCAGGGTGATTAGCATATTCAATAGAAGATGAAGGACAAACATCAATTTCTCCCGCTAGGAGTTTTCGGTTGAGTTCGGCAGGAACTCCAGCGACAAACTCATAACTTGAGCAAGAAAAATGTTCCCTAAGCATGTAAAAAAGTGGCGTACAGTTCGCGTATTCTATCCTGCCAATTTTCAGCATCAGCGAATAGCAGAGTACAGCTTATCCGCATCCCCTTCCACAACCCGGATTCCTTCACGTTCCAGAAGTTCACCGGTAACACGCCAGTAGTTTGTCATGGCATTGGCATATTCCACTACCGCCTTGATTTGATTACTTTTCGAAACAGCAAGATCATTCTCAACATCCAGAACATCTTTAGTAGTCGCCAAACCAACCTCATTTTTTCGCATAAAAGCTCTCAGGCGCTCTTCGGCAAAGGCCTTACCTCTGTCAGCAACCTCAATCTGCTTGTATCCAGTAACTATACCTCTAATTGCAGCTCTAACCTCGTTTGTAGAGCTTTCTTCAAGACTACGCAATTGCAGTGAGATCTGCTCTGCTTTAAGCTTACTTCTGCGATAATCGTTTTCAGCAGCGCCATTTCCTAGCGGATAACTAAAATTGAGACCAATACTCCAGACCGGGTAATCAAGAGTAAGTACTTTGTCCATATTTCGTTGATAGGCTTTATCAAGGCCTGTTAACTGGGCAGATGCGATCAAGGTCAAGTCGGGGCGGTTTTTTTGGCTCAAGTTTCTGGCCTGAAGATCATTCAACTCCAGATTGCGTTTTTGCTCCCGTATATCAGGACGGTTAAGAGCCTTTTGAATGGCCACACTCTCGATTGCATCAAACTTTTCACGCGACGGTAAATCGGATGTCTGTATATCACCAGCTTTAGCATCCATCTGCAGGAGCAGACGCAAAACATCTACCTGGTCACTCACTGAGCGTTCCGTGTCGATTAGCTCTTTTTCGCGGGTAACTGCACCGAATTCAGCATTAAGAACTTCCATCGCTGGAAGCACACCAGCTTTTACACGCGCCTGGGTGTCAGAAAGAATCTTTCTGGCAAGTTCTAACGACACCTTTTTGACATCACGTTCTTCTCGCAGGCTATGAAGCTTATAATATTCAGTGCGTACCTTTGCAACGGTAGAAAGTAGAATTGTATTAAAATGTTCTAGAGATGCAAATTTAGAGGAACGGGATATATTAATAGAAAACTCAGTTGCCTCACGCCCCACATTTTTTAACAGGGGTTGACTGATACTTACGCCTAAACCGGTTTGCCAGTTTGTTGAAGGCGTGTCCGTATGCATATTGTTAAATTTAACTTCAGCCTTGCCTCCAGTCCATAAAAGTTGGCTTACTGAAGGATTGAGTGTCAATGTATGACCTGATGAGCTTGACGAAAATCCTGTGACAGCATCAGAATCGGTATACGCTGTTTGAAGCGAAAAAACAGGGTCGTAAATTGCACGATCTCGCTTAATATCAGCCTCAAACTGAGCAGCGGTGTAAAGCTCTGCCCTTACGTCAAGATTTTTCTCGACGGCCATGCGAATCGCCTCATTTAACTTTAACTCAACTGGAGTATCAAATGAAAATGCCGAGAACGGCAGAACAAGCATCGAAAGAGATAATAATATCGGTATGCGCACGTATGGTTCCTTTCAAATAAAACAGGGCGAGATCAATTCATGACCCCGCCCTTATATCATATTTTATGTAAGATTTTAATCCCTGTTTTCAATATAATCGACATAATCATCGGCTGAAAGAAGATTTTTAAGTTCTTCAGGATCATCAAGCGATATTTCAACTAACCAGGCACCGTCGTAAGGGTCATCGTTTAGAAGCTCGGGGTTATCCAGTACTTCATGATTAATACTCCGCACGGTTCCGGTGAATGGAGCATAAATGGAAGCAACCGTTTTATGGGCTTCAACTGAGCCCACGGAATCGTCCTGTTCTACTTCATCACCTTCATCAGGCAACTCCACGCCCCTAATTGTACCCAACTCCTCCTGGGCAAAGTCCGTAATACCTATCACAGCCGAACCGTTTTCAATTCGTACCCAAATATGTTCTTTAGAATATTTCAGTTCATCGGGAAAATCCATAGCATTTACTCCAGCACAATTCGTTCAAGGAAAGAGGTGTCAATATCGCCTTCGATAAAGTCTTTATGGGCCATAATGCGCTTATGAAAGAAGATTGTAGTCTTAATTCCTTCAATCCGGAATTCGTCAAGTGCACGTGCCATCCGCTTGATAGCTTCCTCACGGGTGTCAGCGTGAACAATTAGTTTTCCGATCAGTGAATCGTAATTAGGTACTACAGAGTACTGATCGTACACAAAAGAATCAACTCGAACTCCAAATCCTCCAGGAGGATGATATGCCGTTATTTTACCAGGACAAGGGGTGAATTTAAAAGGATCTTCTGCATTTATTCGGCACTCTATCGCGTGCCCCCTGAACTTTATATCTTCCTGCTTGAAGCGCAATGGTATACCGGCAGCTGAGCGAATTTGCTCCCTAACCAGGTCCACTCCGGTAATCATCTCAGTTACCGGATGCTCAACCTGAATCCGGGTGTTCATTTCCATGAAGTAAAAATTATTTTGCTTATCGACAAGAAACTCAACCGTACCGGCACTGTTGTACCCGACTGCAGCAGCAGCCCGAACGGCTGCATCCCCCATAGCCTTACGAATTTCAGGCGTAACAACCGTTGATGGTGCCTCTTCAATCAGCTTTTGGTGACGGCGCTGAATTGAACAATCTCTTTCACCGAGGTGAATAACATTGCCATGCTTATCACCTAAAATCTGAATTTCGACGTGGCGCGGCTTTTCACAGTAGCGTTCAATATAAACTTCAGGGTTGCCGAATCCGGACTGGGCTTCTGCACGAGCCGTTGCAAAAGCATTCGGCAGGGCAGCCTGGGAATGAACAATTTTCATTCCGCGTCCACCACCTCCTGCCGTTGCCTTAATTATTACCGGAAAACCAATTTCCTTGGCGACTTTAACAGCATCTTCAACCGTTTTTACACCCTCTTTAGTGCCGGGTAAAATCGGTACTCCCTGCTTGATAACCGCCTGACGGGCGCTGATCTTGTCGCCCATTATACGCATACTTTCAGCAGTTGGACCGATAAAAGTAATGCCGCATTTTTCACACACTTCGGCAAATTTAGCGTTTTCAGATAAAAATCCATAACCTGGATGGATCGCCTCGGCATCAGTTAATTCAGCTGCACTGATTATCGCATTTATATTCAGATAGCTTTGGGCACTGGGAGCAGGCCCTATACAGACGCTCTCGTCAGCCAGTTTTACATGAAGAGAGTGAACATCAGCCTGAGAATAGACAGCCACAGTCTTAATGCCCAGCTCCTTACAAGCCCTTATGATTCTGACGGCAATCTCACCGCGATTGGCAATTAGTACTTTATGAAACATGAAGGCGAACCCCGCTTTTGTAAGTTAGAAGTTATTTCTGCATTTTTTCCGGCAACAAATAACTGTTATACTGCTCTTATACCGCTCACCTGCACTAATAAAGAATTACAGTTTCTGAATAACAAACAGAGCATCCCCGAATTCAACAGCTTGAGCGTTGTCCTTGCACACAGATAAAATCTTGCACTTGCACTCGGCCTCAATCTCGTTCATCAATTTCATTGCCTCTACAATACAGAGCACCTGCCCTTTTTCAACGACCTGACCAACGGTAACGTAAGGTGCTGCTTCAGGACCTGGAGCTTCGTAAAAGGTGCCAACAATTGGGGAGTTGAGTGTATCGCCAACTTCAGCTGCCTGAGCAGGAGACGCAGCCGGAGCAGAAGCAATGGCAACAGGAGCGGCTGCCGGGGCAGCCTGATAACCGGGGTGAGCGTACTGCTGGGCTGCAGGTGCAGCAAGCGTAATATATTCCGGTTTATGGCCGCGTTTGATAATAATTTTTTCGTCTGAATTATCCATTTCAAACTCGGTAATATCTGTTTCAGTAACAAGCTTAATCAATAGTTTCAGGTCTTTAATATCCATTTCGGTTCATCTCCTTTTACATTCAGTTTTGATAGTATTTTATTTATACATTTTAAAGGTCGGTGATTGTCATATATTTACAATAACCGGATACAAGGTACTACTTAATTTATTCGTAATTTTACAGTACAAGAAGTTGTTTATCAGCACAGGTAATAACATCACAACCACTACCTGTTACAACAACAGTATCCTCAATCCTTACCCCGCCAAAACCAGGAATGTAGATACCCGGCTCAATTGTAATAACCATGCCTTCTTCCAGAACAGCAGTACTACGTGGTGACAGTGTAGGCATTTCGTGAATTTCCAACCCTATACCATGCCCTAGGCCATGACCAAAATAATCACCATGTCCACTGTTACGGATAAAGGAGCGGGCAACTTCATCAAGGTCCTTACAACTCAAGCCCGGTCGGACAGCCTGAATGGCAATATCATGGGCAGCACGAACTATTGAATGAATCTCCATAGACCTGACACCAGGCTTTCCGCAGGCTACAGTAACAGTCTCATCCGAATGATATCCGTTTTTTAAAGCTCCAAAATCAATTGTGATCAGATCACCCGATTGAATAAGCTTATCACTTGCCCTACCATGCGGCATAGCGCCACGCTCACCTGAGGCGACTATAAAATCGAAAGCCTTGCCATCTGCACCACGACGCCGCATTTCAAGCTCAAGAGACAGCGCAATGTCAAGCTCACTAACACCCGGTTTTATATCACCCAGAATATTTGTAAGAGCCTGAGATGAAAGAGTGGCGACCGTACGGAGCGCAGTTACTTCGGCGGCGTCCTTAAAAAGGCGTATTTCATCTAGCCTGGAACCTATCTCAATTAAATCAATGCCGGGCAACTTCTCAGACATTCGCCGAAAAGCGCTGACAGTCGTATGAGACGCTTCGAATCCAATCCGGTCAAAGCCATATTCCACAACCAAGGAGGCAATTGTATCAATACGAACTGCGCCGCACTCCTTGACTTCAGCCTCTTGAACTTCTTCAAGAGCCTGAAACGTGTACCGCGAATCACAAAAAAACCACGCATGATCTTTGGACACCAGTAATGCCCCTTCGGTGCCACTAAAACCGCACAAATAACGAATGTTCCTGAGATCAGTGAATAACACCGCTTTAAGATCATATTCTTCAAAGAACGATTTCAGACGACGATGCCTGCTTTTTAGCATAAATGAAACCCTGACTACAAACTGTTTTTACTCTAAGCTGAAAACAAGTGTGTTCAACAGGTAATTTACTGTTTATATTTTTTTAACGTAATTAAATAATGCACGTAAACCAAGAAGATAGCTGTCACAGCCAAATCCACAAATCTGCCCAACAGCAACTGGAGCAATTATGCTCGTATGGCGGAAAGTCTCTCTACTGTGAATATTAGAAAGATGGACCTCAACACAAGGGAGACCGACTGCCGACAAGGCATCACGAATCGCTATACTGGTGTGGGTGTATGCTGCCGGATTGAGCAGTATGCCGTGGCACTCCCCTACAGCAGACTGGATAGAATCTATCAACTCACCCTCACTGTTCGACTGAAAAAAAGAGAGCTCACACCCTAACTCCGTTGACAGATCACCCAGTGAAGAATTTATATCCGAAAGAGTCTGGCATCCGTAGATGCCTGGCTCACGTGTACCAAGCAGGTTGAGATTCGGGCCGTGCAGTACCAAAAATTTCTTAGTCACGAAAGCTCCCTCAGTACCTCATATGATTTAAGTTTAAGCATATAGCGCCCTTTACCAAAATTACCATCACGTTTCATAATAAGGGCAGCAAAAAGATCCTCGTTTAGTACTCTGACAACAGCACAGGTACGTGATGTAGCAATGGTCACCTCTTCAAGGTCGCCCATTTTGATTATCTCTACGGCGCGCTTAATTTCCTTAAGCACGGTTGCATATTCAACCGAGAGTAGCTGCATATCAAATTCTGACTGTTCAACAATAACCTCATCAATAGGAATACCATCGTAGGCCATAATTAACGCTGCCAATGAGCCTTCAACACTACAAACTATCGTGTCCAGTAAATCTCTTAGCGGCATGATTTAATCCTCCTGATATTCCCAAGCCACTTGTCAAGGATCGAAATGGCTGCGTCAGCACCCCACTGAGAAGAAACATTAGAAGTGCCGTTTGTGCGATTGGTGACCTCTGAACAGACCTGTTTATTTTCCAGCACAGGCGCAACATCGGCCTCCGACAGAGTAATTTCACCGGACGGCAGAATCACTTCGACTGCTGGAATATCACAAACAGGCTCGTCCTCTTCATCTTCTTCCACATCAAAAGCATTGTCTAACTCTGAGCACACACTCGGAGTACTCGAATCCATTTCCTCGAGTTCAGCAACCCGATTTGCCAAGAGCTGATCATTTGGGTTGTCTATCAGAATAAGACGATAAATTCCCAGTGCTTTTCGAATAAAACCCTGCGATACATACAATTCGGCCAGAGTACTTGTAGAGAGTGGGTCGCTAAGAAGAGCCGTAGGAGTATCAGAATCATGCGTAATGCCTTGAAACGGTAATTCCGACGCCTCTTGATTATCCTCAAATATTTCAAGTTCTTCTAAAATTTCCAGATCATCTAGAATAACTTCATCGTCTTCATCCAGCTCGGCAGTTGCTACCTCTTCCGCCATTGATAACTCAATTGACTCAAGCTCGATGCGGCACTCAACGTCATCAGGTGCAAATTCCAGGGCACTCCGAAACGCATAACACGCAGCATTCCGATCACCTGACTCAAAAAGGAGGCGTCCCAGCAATTTTTGAGATGATATATCCTCTGGCATAGCCTCGGTAATCGCCTTCAATGTAATTATTGCCTCATTATCCAGCCCCTTAGCATGGCATGCCTCTGAAAGAGCTCTTAGCCCGGACAGATACCTGGGATGTATCATGCACCCCCGACGCGCAACATGAAGCGCATCATCGATCAGTCCCACTTTGAGATACACATCAGATAACTTGGCGAAGCAGAACGAGTCAGGCAAGCTGGCAAGTTGATCTTCAAAGGCTTTGATGTCGGTCCAGAATGAAGCTGAATCCTGCATGGTCACGCCTCCAGCCCGCTTAGTTTAAGCAGCTCCTCGGGAGTATGGTGCGACATGGTATACATGCCGATGCCCTTGTTACATATAAAAGTAATAATACCACTCTTAGACTTTTTATCTGAAGCTACCGCATTTAGAAGCGACTGGCGCTCATAGAATGGAATCTCAACCGGCAACCCACACCGATTAATGAGTGCACAGATTCTTGTGACATCATCGAGGCTGCACATTCCCTCAGCAGCAGAAACCCTAGCTGCCAGTACCATACCGATTGCAACTGCTTCACCATGAACTAATCCGCAATAACCAGAGAGTGCTTCAAAGGCGTGCCCGAGCGTGTGGCCATAGTTCAGGATAGCTCGCAAGCCGGCTTCCCTTTCATCGAGTTCTACAACTCGTGCCTTCAATTGGCAGCATCTATGAATAATTTCAATCAGTAATTCAGGATTCATCGACATAATTGCAGAAGCATTTTCTTCAATAAATTGAAAAAACGGCAGATCAACTGCAACACCGTATTTAACTACTTCAGCAAGTCCGGCACAATACTGACGCCGATCAAGCGTAGCAAGTGTGTTCACGTCAATTAACACTAGACGTGGCTGATAAAATGCACCTATCAGGTTTTTACCCAGGGGGTGATCAATACCGGTTTTACCGCCTACGCTGCTGTCGACCTGAGCCAAGAGAGTCGTTGGCACCTGTACAAAAGGGATTCCCCTCATCCAGGTCGCTGCAGCATAACCGGCCACATCACCCACGACACCACCGCCAAGTGCTACAACAAAAGATCCGCGATCAACACCTGCCGCAAGAAGATCATCATATAGCTTGTTCAGTGTTGCACTGTTTTTGTATTCCTCTCCGTCCGGTATTTCAAGCAGCACGGCACTGAAACCGGCAGACTCCAGAGATTCCAGTACAGATCTGCCATACAGGGCCTTTACCGTCGGATTTGAAATAACAGCCGCCAGGCCCTTTAAACCAATGCCGTGACATCTTTGTCCAAGTGAAGCAAGAGTGCCACGCTCTATAACAATATCATAGCTATTCTCTGCAAGATTTACTGTCAATACACTCAAGTAGGAAACCCCTTCAAACGGCACAGAATCGATGCCGCGACATCTTCTACGGAATTCCTATCCGTGTCAATTTAATATCGGCGTCGGTATAAATTTGTTCATGTTTCTTCATCCGGACTTACAGAATCAACTGACGTCAGGCGTTTCTAACCTGTTCCATATATCCTTTTATGTTGCGCCGAATTTCAAATATAGAATCGCCGCCAAACTTTTCAAGGAAAGCATTCGCAATTTCAATAGCGACTACAGCTTCCGCGACAACCAGCGCTGCTGGCACAGCACAGGTATCAGAACGTTCAACTGTAGCCTCAAAAGCTTCGTGCGTAAGCATATCAACCGAACGAAGGGGTGAGTACAACGTGGGAATCGGTTTCATGGCGGCCCTCACGACAACCGGTTCACCATTTGACATTCCACCTTCTATACCACCGGCGTTATTACTGTTGCGATGATAGCCATCTTTATAGAAAATTTCATCATGCACACGTGAGCCTGGCCTACGGGCCGCATCAAAGCCGATTCCGACTTCAACCCCTTTAATGGCCTGTACGCTCATCAGTGCCATGGCTAAACGGGCATCAAGCTTACGATCCCACTGTACATAGCTTCCTAAGCCTGGTGGAACACCAACAACCTGCACTTCAACAACTCCGCCCAAAGTATCTCCACCTGACTGGGCAGCGTCTATAACCCGCTTCATATCGATCTCTGCCAAAGGATCACAGCAAAACGTTTCTGATTCTGCTGCCCTCTGCCAAAGGATTTCCAGCTGTTCCTGCGGAGTGCACGCACTAATACCACCCAATTCCACGACATAACCACCGACTCTGATATCGAATTCAGCCAGTAGCGACTTTGCTATGGCACCAACAGCAACCCGCACGGCAGTTTCTCTGGCACTGGAACGCTCCAAGACATTACGCACATCGCTATGGTGATATTTCAACGAACCCGACAAATCTGCATGACCAGGACGCGGGCGGGTCACGGCACCTGAGTCATCGCGATGTTCCGGGAGTGTCGACATCTTATCTGACCAGTTTTCCCAGTCACGGTTTATTACAACAATTGTGACAGGAGCACCGATTGTCTCTCCCCAGCGGACACCGGAAAGCAGTTGAGCGGTATCCTTCTCTATTTTCATCCGGTCACCGCGACCATATCCCTCCTGCCGACGTGAAAGATCATGATTCAGCGTTTCCACAGATATATGCATCCCGGCAGGAAGACCTTCTACAATGGCAGTCAACTGAGGTCCGTGCGACTCACCAGCCGTCAGGTATCTAAATATGCTCACAAAAAACCTCCACTTATGATTCAAAGCGGAGGCAAAATAACATTTATGATGTGATCACAGCAAGGTAAAAGAAGTTTTACTCAATAGTATTCTTCCTGATAGGATGGGACTTCATCAAGAAAACAGTCTTGAACTCCTGCGGTTATTAGAGCTGCTTCCACATCAGCAATCAGCCGTTCGCGATCCTTGGGATAACTGCCGGCCAGATTGATAAAATTCGAGACATGATTAGAACGTATAATGGTTTTTGCAGGATGCAGTTGCTGAAGCATTTCTCGTGCTTCCAGCATCAACTCACGACGGGTACATAGTTGAAGAGTTTTTATATATTCATCATTATGCCGGCTAAACATCGTCAATAAAGAAAAATATTCTGGACTGACAATATTGACCCATTCCGCTGTAGCTCTTGCATGTTGCAGACTTCTTTCACGCCCTGCTAATCCGAGGATTGCCGTTACTGATATTTTGATTCCAGCTTCACGGGCCTTTGACGCCAACTCTACCATTTCCGAAGACTTATAACCTTTTTTTACATTCAGGAGAGTCGCATCATCTCCGGATTCTAATCCAAAATAGAGAATTTTAAGCTGTTTTGAGCGTAACACTATCAATTGCTCTATATTTTTTGTCGTCAGGCTATTGGGAGATGCATATGATGACACACGCGTCAGACGGGGAAATGCTGCTGCCAGGGCATCAAGAATGGCACAAAGCCCATCGAAAGGGTAAACCAGTGCATCACCATCGGCCAAAAATACCCTGTCAATACTATTGCAGTATTTTGCCGGAATAGCGGCGATTTCCGCCAATATTTCGCTTGGTGGGCGTATATGAAATTTTTTACCTTTGTACATACCGCAAAAAAGGCACTGGTTTTGTGAACAACCAACAGTAATCTGAAAAATCAGGCTTCTTGCTTCACTTGGTGGGCGAAACAGTGGTTCAATATAGAGTGGCATGGTGTGCACCAGAAATGTGTTCAGAATTTAATATCCAGCCCGATACCAACCGACTGTGGAGGTGATTTTGAATCGCCACGAGGTAGATCCGGGGATATAGAAAGGTATTTATAATCAAGTTTTAAAGTTGAATTTGTATCAATGAGGTAGTTAAAGCCGAACTGGGCAGCCACTCCTGCTTTGAACTTTGTTATATCACCATACCTTACATCAGGTTGATAAGTGTACGCCAAGCCCGTTCCCATATATGGTAAAAAGTCTTTCGCAATTTTAAATCCGTATTTTGCTGTTACAATACCCGGCTCCGGTGCCTTGACATCGGATGGCGCTGCCGTTAAACGCCCTCCACCCAGCGTGAATTGACCGGAGACATCTTCCGTACGCCCCGGGAAAGCGTACAGAAGTGAGGCGAGATAAATAAAAATATAAAGTGTCTTGTTTGTTTGTAGATGTTTCATTTCTAGAATGGAGACATCCTTATGATCGGCAATAAAATTAAATCAGGTAATTTGAGACGCTCGGGCCAATGTTCGTTCATGCAATATCCGCGCATAATCAATCTCACGCATGACACCCTTAACATCTGCCGGGGTGTCACTCTGCACGAAGAGTCCGGTAAGTTCAGAAGTAGGGCTTAGTGAACCACTTGCATAAAGTTTCCAGATTTCTCTACCAAAGTCAGTGGAGGAAAGTTCGGGCGCAAAGCGGGCAAAATATGCCGTTATATTTTCAACATCACGCTCAAGCATACTGCGGGCATTGTTATTACCGGAGGCATTTACTGCCTGAGGAAGGTCGATAATCACAAGACCGTCACGGCCGACAAGCACATTGTACTCGGACAGGTCACCATGAATAATTCCAGCACATAGCATTAGAACAATATTTTTAATTACTTCACGATGATATTCACGAGCCTTTGCTGCAGTCAACCGGATATCATTTAGCCGTGGAGCCGCACTGCCATCAATATCAACCACGAATTCCATCAGAAGAACACCAGCTATATAGTCATAAACCTCAGGAACCCGGACACCGGCCTCTGCAAGCGTTCTTAAAGCATCTACTTCTGCGTTTTTCCATGCTTCTTCAGTCTCTTTGCGCCCATACTTAGTGTTCTTCTGCATGGCCCGCGCCTGACGACTGTTGCGTCCCTTCCTTCCCTCCTGATACTGAGCCAACTGGCTAAAACTTCGCGTGCGGGCATCCTTATAGACCTTGGCGCAGCAAAGCTCCCCTTTTGACTGGACAACATATACATCCGCTTCCTTGCCACTCATCAGACGGGATACGACTTCATCTACCTGACCGTTACGAACCAGTATTTCAAAACATTCAGGAGTTTTCATATATGAACGACTATAATAGTATTGCACTCAAACTGATACATTTACGATTCCTTTATATGATGTTCAGTACTTATGCAGAATAAACAGTGATGCCTTTGTGCACTCTATCATTACTATCATATTTACGGCAAGACGGATAAGTATTCTTGATAGTATGAGTAAACACGAAAGGCCCGACATGAATGCACCGGGCCTTTCGAGTAACCATTAAATTTATACCTTAGTTAAGCACTAGCGGCCAGTGCCCTTTCATAACCAATACTGAAAGCTTTCCTGTTTAGTTCAATAAATGCCTCTGGGACACTAGAGAGAACGGCTTTTTCAGCATTTTCGCGGCTAACCTGACCTGTCAAAGCAACCATTGCCCCAAGAGCAACGATGTTTGCAACGATTTCGCGCCCAACATCCGTTTTGGCAGTATTGATGATCGGGAAAGAGATAATTCTGTAATTACCAGTTGTCGGCAATTTTGTTACCAGATCGGAATCCACCAGCAGAATCCCACCCTCTTTCAAGTCGTGTGTGTACTTGTCACACGCTTCCTGAGTCATGGCCAGCAGTGCGTCTACCATGGTAGCCTTTGGGTAATCAATCGGACCATCAGAAATGATAACTTCCGACTTTGATGAACCACCACGTGCTTCAGGACCGTAACTTTGCGACTGAACGGCCTGCTTACCTTCGTAGATCGAAGCGGCTTTGGCCATAATAATCCCGGCGGTGATCAGACCCTGTCCACCTGAACCGGAAAACCTGAGTTCATATCTTGACATGAATAAATCGCTCCTTTTCCTGTAATTGTTACTTGGCAGCCTTGGCGCGCTCGATAACTTTAGCGTACTCGGCAGTGTACTCAGGCTTGGATTCTTCCTTGTATAGAACACCAGTCAGAACCTTGCCCTGCAGTTGTTCAGCAGTCATTTTTTCTGCAGCTTTAACGGGTACAGCAACCTCTTTCAAGCGGTTCATCATCTCAATGACCGACTTGTACTTATTACGGCGACCGTAAGTGGTTGGGCAGTCATCAAGAATTTCAACTACTGAAAAGCCCTTATGCTGAATGGCTTCTACAATCAGTTTATCAATCTGGTTAGCGTGGAATGCAGTACCACGAGCAACAAAAGTTGCACCGGCTCCAATCGCAAGCTTCGCAATATCAAAACCAGGATCAGGATTGCCGTAAGGAGTCGTAGATGCTTTGTGCCCGGTAGGTGTACATGGAGAAAACTGGCCACCTGTCATTCCATAAATATAGTTATTCATAATAATGTAGGTCATGTCGATGTTACGACGACATGCATGAATGAAGTGATTGCCGCCGATAGCAGTTCCGTCGCCGTCACCACCAACCAGAATAACATTCATTTCGGGCTTTGCCATTTTAACACCGGTAGCAAACGCGGCAGCACGGCCATGAGCTGTGTGCAGTGTACAGCAATCGATATAACCAGGAAGACGTGAAGCACAACCGATACCGGAGACAACAGCGGTCTCCTCTTTTTTCAGCTTAAGCGTTTCCATCGCACGGATCAGACCCTTCATGACGATACCGTGTCCGCAACCTGGACACCAGATGTGAGGAAGCTTGCCGGGGCGAATCCATTTATCATAATCAAATGCCATGGTTATTTAACCTCCTTAATCTTCTCTAAAATCTGGTCGGGATTGATCGGCTCACCGTCAACACGGAAAATTCCGAGGACTGGAACTTTGCCTTGTGCGCAACGCTCAAGTTCAAGTGAGCACATACCCAAATTCATTTCAGGTATAACGATTCCTTTGACTTTAGATGCTAATGCCTTAATCTGCTTGTCGGGGAATGGCCAGAATGTTTTGATGCGGAACATACCGGCTTTGACACCCTGTTCACGAGCAATATTTACTGCATAACGAGCTGAACGGGATGTAGATCCGTAAGCAACAACAACAACATCGGCATCCTCAAGCAGATACTCTTCAAAAGTAACAATATCGTCAACATTGGCATCAACTTTACGAACCTGGCGCTCTTCCTCAGCCTGTACGATATCGGCCTTTGTTGTAGGGAAACCGTCCTGCATTTTGTTAAGGCCTGTAACATGGAACTTATAACCGGAACCAAATGATGCAAGAGGGGGAACATCACCGAAGCTTGTGTCGTAAGGTTTGTACTGTTCAGGAGGTACAGTAGGGGATTTGCGTGGTACAACCTCGATTTCTCCCTGTTCAGGAAAAACGATACGCTCACGCATATGAGCTACGATCTCATCCGGCATTACCATAACCGGTGTACGATATTTTTCAGACAAATTGAAGGCACGAATCACTTCTTCGTACGTTTCCTGAACTGAAGCAGGGGTCAGACAGATAGCTGGATGGTCACCATGGGTTCCCCACTTGGCGCACATAACGTCAGACTGACTTGGGCCGGTAGGCATACCGGTAGATGGACCACCACGCATAACATTGTAGATAACACATGGTATTTCTGCGATGCAGCCATATCCGATAAGTTCCTGTTTCAGGGACAAGCCGGGACCGGATGTTGAGGTAAGCACTTTTGCACCAGCCAGTGAAGCGCCGAGAATTGCTGCCATGGCACCAATTTCGTCTTCCATCTGGATGAATTTACCACCAATTTTAGGCAGTTCAATTGACATTACCTCGGCAACTTCGGTCGAGGGGGTGATCGGGTAGCCACCGAAAAAGTCACAACCGGCGTATAATGCGCCGTGTGCGGCAGCTTCGTTACCCTGGAGAAACGCTACTTTTTTGGACACTGTTCATTTCCTCCTGTAAATTTATTCGGTAATTACTTTGATTGCAAAATCAGGACAGCGCAATTCGCACTGCATACATTTAATACAGGCTTCAAGATTTTTGACTGAAGCATAAAAGCCTTTCATCTCAAGCACGTCTTTTGGGCAAAATTCGACACAAATGTGACACCCCTTGCAGTACTTCTCAATAATTTCTATTTTTGGCAATGTTTTTTCCATCTTAGAATAACTCCTTTATTCCGTAATAAAAGGTGGTAAATTCAAGTTCCAGAAAGTAGCAAAAGAAGGGCGGATAAGTCCACCCTTCTTTTATCACTTCCAGATACCTGGAATAATACTTTACTTCATGCTCCCAACAAGTTCTTTAACAGCTGCAACAGATTTATCCATCATTGCCTGCTCTTCAGCATCAAGCTTAAACTGGATGATATTTTCAACACCCTTTTCTCCCAGAACGGCTGGCACGCCAACGTAGAATCCGTTAACACCAAACTCGCCCTGAAGGAAACAGCAGGTCGGAAGCACGCGCTTCTGGTCCTTAAGGATCGACTCTGCCATGGCAATAGCAGATGAAGCAGGGGAGTAGAAAGCGGAACCGGTTTTAAGCAGTGCGACGACTTCGCCACCGGCACCACGGGTACGCTTGACCATTGCTTCCATAACTTCCTTACCCTTCTCTGCTCCGTACTTCTGCTCAAGCAGTTCAGTAACAGGGATGCCATTTACGCTTGCATAACGAACTAAAGGAACCATGTCATCGCCGTGTCCGCCAAGAGTCATGGCTGTAACGTCTTTAACAGAAACACCAAGTTCCCAAGCGATAAAACTGGCAAAACGTGCGGAGTCAAGAACACCTGCCTGGCCAATAACGCGGTGATAAGGAAAGCCGGTAATTTTCTGGCAGAGAGTAACCATTGCGTCAAGTGGATTAGAGATAACAATAATGATTGATTCTGGAGCGTATGCCTTAATACCTTCAGCAACAGAAGTCATTATTTTAGAGTTAACTTCGATAAGGTCATCACGGCTCATACCTGGCTTACGTGGCAGACCAGCTGTTACGATAACAACATCAGAACCTTTGATATCTTCGTAGCTGTTTGTGCCTTTCAGGTTTACGTCGTAGCGATCAACCGGACCAACTTCTGCAATGTCAAGCATCTTGCCCTGGGGAAGACCTTCAACAATGTCAAAAAGGACAATATCACCGAGTTCACGCAATGCACAAAGCTGAGCGAGAACGCCACCGATCTGTCCGCCACCGATAAGTGAAATCTTTTTACGAGCCATACTGTTTACCTCCTCTTTTTTTGTAAAATTAGGCAGAGATTCTATCCCAGCCACTGTTGTCTGCTACGTGTTACATATTTTCAATCAGTGCATCGGCAAAACCTGAACAGGACAGCAAGGTCGCTCCCTGCATCATTCGTTCAAAATCATACGTCACCAGCTTCTGTCCGATAGTTCTGGCAAGAGAATTAACTATAAGGTCTGCAGCTTCCTGCCAACCTAAATACTCCAGCATCATAACACCAGAAAGAATAACTGAACCGGGATTAACCTTATCTAAATTCGCATACTTCGGAGCAGTACCATGAGTGGCCTCAAAAATTGCATGCCCTGTCTCATAGTTTATATTGGCCCCTGGAGCAATGCCTATACCACCCACCTGAGCAGCCAAAGCATCAGAAAGCAAATCCCCTTCGAGGTTCATTGCGGCAACTACATCAAATTCTTTGGCGCGGGTCATAACCTGCTGCAGAGTTATATCAGCAATCGTATCCTTTATCATCAACAGCTTTTTCATCTGCCCGTTTCCGTGCGTAGGCAGTAATTTAAGAGCTGCTTTAACCTCATTACGAATGTCCTGTTGCTGCTGAGGGGACATCATATCATAACCAGGGTCTATCATCTTTGCATTTTCTTCAACAGAAATTGAGGGATTTCGATCCTGACTCGAAATAATCCAAGATTCACGCTCGGTTACAACCTTAGAGCGGAATTCCGATATTGCCAATGCATAGCCCCAATCCTTAAACGCACCATCAGTGAACTTCATTATATTGCCCTTGTGGACAATCGTCACTGATTTACGCTTATGTGTAAGAGCATAGTGTATAGCAGCTCTGATTAAACGTTCCGACCCACTGCGCGATATTGGTTTTATACCGATAGAGGAACTTTCCGGAAATCTAATCTTACTTACACCCATCTCCTTGATAAGAAAAGTTATAATCTTATCGCATTCGGGTGTCCCGGTCATCCATTCGATACCGGCATAAATATCTTCGCAGTTCTCGCGAAATATAACCATGTCGACATCTTCCGGTTTTTTAACCGGAGTCGGAACGCCTTGGAAATAACGAATTGGGCGAAGGCATGTGTACAAGTCCAGTATCTGCCTGAGAGCAACATTCAGTGAACGGATGCCACCACCAATTGGTGTCGTCAGAGGACCCTTAATTCCGATTAAAAACTCTCTGAACGCCTGAACGGTTTCGTCGGGCAACCATGCTTTGTCACCCATCTCACTATTGAAGAGCTTAAATGGTTTTTCACCGGCATACACTTCCATCCAGCTGATTTTTTTCGTGCCGCCGTAAGCCTTAGCTACGGCGGCATCGAAAACTCGAACTGAAGCTTTCCAGATATCAACACCGGTACCGTCACCTTCAATATAGGGAATGATCGGGTTGTCCGGTACATGCAGAATACCGTTGTTTCCCATTGTGATCTTTTCCCCTGAAGGGACTGTAACGTATGTATATTCCATCTAGCTCACTTCGCAATACACATAATAAATTATAAAAGAGCTTTTAAACAGCATGGAATCAGGCGATTGCGTCGATAATACCATTTAAAGTCGCGCTAGGACGCATTGCCTTCTCTGTTTTTGCAAAATCTGGGTGGTAATATCCGCCCATATCGACTGGCTTGCCCTGAGCTCCGATCAACTCCTCATTGATCTTGGCCTCATTTTCTCCAAGCTGTTTGGCAACAGCGGCAAATCTTGTCTGCAGATCAGTATCCTTGGTCTGTGCTGCTACGGCTTCTGCCCAGTATAACGCGAGGTAGAAATGGCTTCCTCTGTTATCAATTTGACCAACTTTACGAGCCGGATTTCTGTTGTTGTCCAGAAACTTTGCTGTTGCCTGATCAAGTGTCTCAGCCAAAAGTTGGGCTTTTTCATTTTTAAAAGTATTGCTCAGATGCTCTAAAGATACTGTCAGCGCCAGGAATTCTCCCAGTGAATCCCAACGGAGGTAACCTTCCTGCTGAAACTGCTGAACATGTTTTGGAGCTGATCCGCCTGCACCTGTTTCAAAAAGGCCTCCTCCGGCCAACAACGGCACGATAGAGAGCATTTTTGAACTGGTACCAAGTTCAAGAATCGGGAACAGGTCTGTCAGATAATCTCTCAGAGCATTGCCGGATACAGAAATGGTGTCTTTACCATCTTTTGAGCGAGGAAGTGTGAATCGCATGGCATCTACAGGCTTCATGATATGAATTTCAAGACCGCTGGTATCGTGGTCCTTCAGATAGAGGTTTACTTTTTCAATCATCTGCGCATCATGAGCTCTGCTACTGTCCAACCAGAATACAGCTGGTGCACCAGTCGCTCTGGCTCTGCTTACAGCAAGCTTAACCCAATCGCGAATCGGCAGATCTTTTGCCTGACAACCACGCCAGATATCACCCTCTTCTACAGTGTGCTGGAACAGGACTTCTCCTGACGCATCAACAACGCGAATTATTCCATTTCCAGAGGCGATGAATGTTTTGTCGTGTGAACCATACTCCTCTGCTTTTTGCGCCATAAGACCAACGTTTGAAACACAGCCCATTGTAGCAGGATCAAACTGGCCGTTTTTCTTACAGAAGTCTATTGCTTCCTGATACCATTCAGAATAGGAAGTATCCGGCACTACACATTTTGTATCCTGAAGCTTGCCGGCTGCATTCCACATTTTACCGGAATCCCGAACAACAACCGGCATAGATGCATCGATAATGATATCGTTACTCGCGTGGAGATTTGTGATGCCTTTGTCTGAATCTACCATCGCTAAAGCAGGACGCGTGGCGTACACAGCCTGGATATCTGCTTCAATTTCTTCTTTTTTAGCCACTGGAAGTTTCTTCAGCTTTGTATAAAGATCACCAAGACCGAGATCTGGATTCACACCCAACTCTTTGAATATAGCAGCATGTTTTTCAAAAACATCTTTGTAGAATACTGATACAAAGTGACCAAAAATGACCGGATCAGAAATCTTCATCATTGTGGCTTTAAGATGCACTGAGAACAAAACACCCATTTTCTTTGCGTCTTCAATCTGCTCTTCAATAAATGTGCGTAAAGCACGAACGCTCAGAAATGAACCATCAAGAACTTCGCCTTCCTGAAGAGCAAGCTTATCCTTCAGTATTTTGACGTTGCCTGCCTCATCAACGAACTCAATTTTGACATTTCCAGCTTTTTTAATCGTTGTTGATTTTTCGCTATGAAAAAAATCACCGGCAGTCATATGTGACACGTGTGTCTGTGAATCAGCACTCCATGCACCCATTTTATGCGGATGTTTTTTAGCGTACTGTTTTACTGAAGCTGCTACCCTTCTGTCTGAGTTTCCTTCACGTAGAACTGGATTAACCGCGCTTCCAAGAACTTTGCTATATCGTGCCTGAAGTTCTTTTTCTGAGTCGCTTTTCGGCTCTTCAGGATAGTCCGGAATGTTATAGCCCTGACCCTGTAATTCTTTAATAGCGGCTACCAACTGTGGGATTGAGGCACTTACGTTGGGTAGTTTAATAATATTAGCTTCAGGTTTCTGAGTCAGGTCACCTAAATAGGCAAGTTCATCAGGGCGCTTCTGGCTTTCCGTCAGATTTTCAGGAAAATTGGCGATAATTCTACCGGCAACCGAAATGTCTCTTGTCTCAACAACCACGCCAGCTGCTTTTGTAAAGGCGTTAACAATAGGAAGAAGTGAGTATGTAGCCAGTGCGGGTGCTTCATCAATTCCTGTCCAGATAATTTTTGCTGTTTCCGTTGTCATGTAACTCTCCTTAGTTTTAATAGCCAGATAGTCAAAGGCCCTGTAAAAGCAGTACCGTGACTAATAACCGGAACTTCCTAGGTGTATATATGTTGTCCATACCAGCTACTTTTTGAACTCAAAAAGTAACATTAAAACACGAGGCGTTTTTTGATAAAACTATATGTTATAACGATACTTTATAGCCACGGTAAAAATCTTGTATACAGTATACAAAACACGTTTAGCTGTCAAGAAAAAATCAGATCATTACAGAGTAGACAGAGACCTGAAAACAGAGCCTGATATTAGTTATTTTTTATTTGAGTAGCGGCGCGCTTCAACCGCTTCATCGCGGCTGAATTTTCGTGGTATGACAAGAACCTGTCCTGGCCAGAGACGCTTTGGATCTCGAATCTGGTCACGATTGGCGCGATAAATAATAGGCCAGAGAGTTGAATCGTTATAAATTTCTGTGCGGGCTGAGATCTGTGGCAATGTTTCACCACGACGTACAGTATAAAATGTCGGCAGCAATGGCAGGGGATCTTTAATCTTTTTCTGTACTGATGTAGCAACCTCAGATGAACTTGCCAGTTGCTGAGCGCTCAGGCGTATTTCAGCTTCTGCTGCGGCACGCATCAACTGTTCTTCTTCAGCTTTTGCAGCAAGTTCAACTATCCGTTGCTGTCTTTCGGCAGCAAGCCGTTTCTTAACACGAAGAGTATCAGAATGCAGCATTTCTGCTTTCTGAAATGCCAGTTGGTAATATACATCTGCGGCTTTATCATCTTCACGTACCAGCAAGAGTGCTTCACCATGCTCAAATGTTTCCAGAAGACTCCTGTATTCCTGAGGAAACAGCGCAGGAGCATCCATATTTCCAAGATCTTCAACAAGTGGGGCGGTCTTACTGCGCCAGTATGAAACAGGAGTCGAACATGCCGCCAGGACTGCACCCAACAGCAGTATGCACAAAATCTGGCGGCATGTTCCAAACATTATCAGACCTGCTTTTCGGCCAGACGCACACCCAACTCGCGGAGCTGCTTAGTATCAACAGACGAGGGCGCCTCAGACATCATACAGGTACCCTTCTGGGTTTTGGGGAAGGCAATAACATCGCGGATTGAGTCGCTACCGGTCAGCAGCATAATTAATCTATCCATTCCAAACGCGATCCCGCCATGTGGTGGTGTGCCAAACTCCAGTGCATCCAGAAGGAAACCGAACTTGCTGCGAGCGTCTTCAACGCTCATTCCCAACAGCTTAAACATTAACGACTGAACCTGTTCCTGATGAATTCTTATGGAACCACCGCCGATCTCATTGCCATTCAAAACCAAATCATACGCCTTGGCGCGGCAGCGACCCGGATCAGACTCGACAAAATCGAGATCTTCATCCATAGGAGCGGTGAACGGGTGGTGTACTGCGCACCAGCGCTTATCTTCGTCATCCCACTCCAAAAGAGGGAATTCAGTTATCCAGACAAAACGATAATCTTCCTTACTGGTTAACTTAAGGAGGTTGGCCAGGTGATTACGCAGCTTCCCGAGGGAATCATTGACAACCTTTGGCTTGTCAGCAACAAAAAACAGAAGATCGCCCTCTTTGGCATTGAAAGCGCTGTTCATCGTGGAAATCTCTTCTGCAGTAAAAAACTTCGCAATGGGAGAGTGCCACTCTCCATTTTCAATTTTAACGTACGCCAAACCTTTGGCACCATAGATTTTAACAAATTCGGTCAGATCATCGATGTCTTTGCGAGAAAATTTCGCACACCCCTTGGCATTGATACCTTTAATTATTCCACCTTTTGAGGCGACATCCGCAAATACTTTAAAGCCGGAGGATTTGACAATATCGGTCAGGTCACAGAGTTCCATACCAAATCGCAGGTCAGGATTATCGAGACCAAAACGACGAATGGCCTCGGCGTAGGTAAGTCGTTCTACCGGCAACGTCACCGTCACGCCCTTTGCCTCGGTAAAAACACGCGCTATCAGTCCTTCCATGACAGTTATGATATCTTCCTGGTCAATGAAAGACATCTCGCAGTCGATCTGGGTAAACTCTGGCTGACGGTCAGCCCGCAGGTCTTCATCGCGGAAACAGCGCACGACCTGAAAATATTTATCAAAGCCTGAAATCATCAGAATCTGTTTGAATATCTGAGGGGATTGTGGCAAGGCATAAAAATGTCCCTGATTAATTCGTGACGGGACAAGAAAGTCGCGGGCCCCTTCCGGAGTGGACTTGGTAAGGAAAGGGGTTTCAAGCTCAATAAATCCGTTATCTGTAAGGTATGAACGAGTCAACTGAGCAACCTTTGAACGCAGAATCAGGTTATATTGTAACTGAGGACGACGTAGATCAAGATAGCGATACTTCAGACGGATGTTTTCATTAATGTCACTATGTTCGTCCAACATGAACGGAAGTGGCTTGGAACGGTTAAGAAGCTTGCACTCCAACACCTGAATTTCCACCTCACCGGTCTTCATGTTCGAGTTTACGGTTCCCTCCGGACGGGGGATAACCGTGCCTCTTACGGCCAGCACAAACTCGCTGCGGACTGATTCAGCGACAGCATGCCCTGCAGGATTAACTTCCGGGTCGAACACTATCTGGGCTATACCCTCGCGATCACGCAGATCAATAAATATGAGGCCGCCATGGTCGCGGCGACGGAGTGCCCATCCCATCAAAATAACTTCACTACCGATGTCTGCTGCTTTCAGATCTCCACAGTAATGTGTCCGTTTCCAGTTTCCAAGTGTATCCATAATAAACCTCCTGTAAGGGTACAGGATTCAGCCTACAGCAAACAGGATTGGTGCAGATCCTTCTTCCGACCGCTGTATCATGCCATCTGAACCCTAGTTAATTAGTCGTCCAATATTACTAAAACGTGGTCTAAGTTTGTCGCGATCCCACGACCAGTATTTTATAAATGCCAGGCCCTTGATCTGATCGCGACGGACAAACTTCCAGAAGCGACTGTCATAAGATCGGTCGCGGTTGTCACCCATTACAAAGTACGAATCTGCCGGTACCGTAATCGGGCCGAACGTATCACGTGGATTCATTTCTTTAGGGATAACATCCTTTTCCTTATGCACTTCATGCTTATTTTCGTACGGCTTGCCGTTAACATAGACCTTCTTTTCCTTCCCCTCAACTACATCACCCGGGGCACCGACCACCCGCTTAATAAAGTCCTTACTTGGGTCTTCAGGGTATTCAAAAACTATTACGTCCCCTTGACGCGGATCACGAATTGTCAAAACCCGCTTATCGGCAAAAGGAATTTTAGTGCCATACATAAACTTGCTAACCAGCAGATGATCACCTATTGCCAGTGTATCCTCCATTGAACCGGATGGAATCTTGAATGCCTGAACCAGATAGGTCCGAATCACCAGGGCTAATAAAACCGCTATCGCAATCGATTCGGCATATTCACGAATCAGACCTTTCTTTTTAATCGGTTCTTGCTGCACCGGAGTTATTTCTTTTTGTGGTAATTCCTGAGACTCTTCCATGCGGATTCCTTTGTAAACTTATTCTGTCAGTCGACCTTCAGTATCGCCAGAAACGCTTCCTGCGGCAACTCGACGTTACCGACATTTTTCATTCGTTTTTTACCTTCTTTCTGTTTCTCCAGCAACTTCCTTTTTCGTGTAATATCGCCACCGTAACATTTTGCTAAAACATCTTTACGCATGGCTTTGACAGTTTCACGAGCAATAATCTTGTTACCGATGGCAGCCTGAATTGCTACTTCAAACATTTGCCTTGAAATCAGCTCCTTCATCTTTGCAACAAGATCACGGCCTCTAAAATAGGCCTTTTCGCGATGAAGGATGAGAGACAAAGCGTCTACGACCTCTCCGTTTATCATGACATTCATTCTCACCAGATCACTGCGCCGGTATTCAAGGTGCTCATAATCTAGTGAGGCATAACCTTTTGTGATTGATTTAAGACGATCATAAAAATCTAGTACGATTTCATTCAACGGCAGTTCATAAATAATCATGACTCGTGTAGGAGTCAAATATTTGATTTCGCGTTGAACACCACGCTTGTCCTCACAAAGCGCCAGCACACCTCCAACAAATTCATTAGGGACATGAATGTGAGCCAGAATAAAAGGTTCTTCCAGGTATTCCGTACTTTGTAATTCAGGCATCTGGTTCGCGCTCTGAATAGAGTACACCTCGCCATTCATTTTATGTACGCGATAAACTACTGTTGGGGCGGTAGTAATCAGCTCAAGAGCAAACTCCCGCTCCAGTCTTTCCTGTATAATCTCCATATGCAGAAGACCAAGAAAACCGCAGCGAAAACCGAAACCTAGTGCCAGTGACGTTTCCGGCTCAAAAGAGAACGAAGAATCGTTCAACTTCAGCTTCGCCAGGGCGTCACGTAACTGCTCATATTGAACGGTGTCTATTGGGTACAAACCGGAGAAGACCATCGGCTTGACTTCTTTGAATCCATCAAGCGCATGCAGGCATTGTCGATGCAGCAGTGTTACCGTATCGCCGACCTTAGCGTCAGCAACGTCCTTGATTCCGGCGATAATGAAGCCGACCTCCCCTGCCGCCAGTTCTGCCACCTCAATCATAGCTGGTGCGAACACACCGACTTTAAGGGCCTCAAACGAGCTGTTGGTTGACATCAACTGAATCTTGTCACCTTTTTTGAGCGTTCCGTCAAAGATTCGCACCAGTATGATGACACCCTGATACTGGTCATACCAGGAGTCGAACAGCAGTGCTTTGAGAGGAGCATCCACATCCCCGATCGGAGGCGGAATCTTCTTAACTATCTGCTCAAGGATCTCGTGAGTGCCTATCCCTTCTTTGGCACTTGCCAGAACAGCATCATGAGCGTCAATACCTATAATGTCCTCAATCTCCTGCTTGACCCGTTCAGGATCTGCAGCCGGCAGATCGATTTTATTCAATACCGGAAATACTTCCAGGTTTATGTCCAAGGCAAGATAAACATTTGCCAGGGTCTGAGCTTCTACCCCCTGAGAAGCATCAACCACCAGCAGACCACCTTCACAGGCAGCCAGGGAGCGAGATACTTCATAGGTAAAGTCAACATGACCTGGAGTGTCAATTAGGTTAAGAACATAATCAATTCCGGCGTCAGAGCGGTAATTAAGCCGAACCGTCTGGGCCTTGATAGTAATGCCGCGCTCCCGTTCCAAATCCATTTTATCAAGGAACTGGTTCTGTTTTTCCCGGTCGCTCACGGTACCGGTGTACTCGAGAAGGCGGTCTGCCAAGGTGGATTTGCCGTGGTCAATATGTGCAATAATGGAGAAATTGCGAATTCTACTGATTTCCATGAATTCCTTCGTACTCTAAAAATTAGGACTGTGAACAATAAATAAAGATGCTTGGAAAGTAAAGGATAAAAGGGACGACGCCTCCAGCCTGCCTCCTGGAATTCGTACTTGACAAGCAGGCGTCGAATGAGGCTTATTCCTAAGCGTTACAAACTTGACTCCGCGCTTTAAGATATTGACAGCGAACTATCAGACCAAAGGGAGTAATACTTATTTCCCGTACTATACCATACCAAAAACCGGATCATCTCCGCAGTCACGAATACTGGATGCAGCGGGCTATTAAGGAAGCCGGTAAAGCACAGGCCAGAAGTGAGGTTCCAATCGGCTGTGTCATCGTACACGAAGGCAGAATTATTGCTCGTGGCCATAACCTTCGGGAGACCAAACAGGATCCTGCGGGGCATGCCGAATTAATTGCCATAAGAAAAGCCGCCAGGAGACTGAACTCATGGCGACTTCTAGGCACGATCCTGTACGTCACTCTCGAGCCTTGTATCATGTGCATGGGGGCTATAATTCTTGCCCGAATTCCCACTGTGGTTTTTGGTTGTTACGATAAAAAAGGTGGCGCTGCCGGCTCACTTTTCGATCTTTCCAACGACCCGCGCCTAAATCACCGGGTTGAACTTCTACCACGCGTCCTTGAAGATGACTGTTCCTCGTTATTAAGTAACTTTTTCGTTGAATTGCGTTCGCGTAAGCGCATGGCCCGCACTACCTGGCGTTCCTGATACCCCCGTATTCTGCAGGTGTATTCACATTCATAAATGAGGTAGATTGACCACTAACGTCTTTCAGCTCACCACAATCAACCGTCCGTATATTCATCTTGCTTAAAATATCAACAATCTTCCTTTCGCCATGCAGTATGGCGTTTTCGAAGATTTCTTTACATGTTGATAAATAAACCGCATGTAGTGGCTCCTGCCCCCCCTCACTAATTGGAACCACAGCATCATGCCCCCCCGTACGCAAGCCACACAGGTGACTGACAACGCTCGCACTAATAAAGGGCTGATCGCAAGCAGTTACAAATGAATGGGCAGTGTTACTGTGAGTCAATGCCGAGTGCAAACCGGCGATTGATCCATAGCCGGGATAGATATCAGGAACTTTACGACAGGGGAGAAAATCATAATCTTGCGGAGAATTTGTGACAACAATCACTTCATGAAACAGGCTGGACAATATCTTATAAGTACGCGTAATTATCGGTGTACCGTCAACTTCCAGCAACGCCTTGTTACTACCCATTCGACTGGACGCCCCACCGGCTAAAATGATTCCGGTAACGCCCTCTATTTTAACTTTATTCGAAAAAACTTCAACCATCTCCGGGTGACAATAAACAGTAAAAGATCCGCCCCTGACGTAGCCAATCAGACATATACCGGCCTTCTGGCAGAGCTTGATCGCCATATCAGTCGGTGACGTTCGTGAAGCGATCACGCTGATCCCCATAAGTGAGGCTTTAGCCACCATTTCAGTAGAAACGCGACCTGATGTCACTAACTCAGCCCCGACCATGTCGATTCCATTAAAAAGAGCTTCGCCGGCTATTCGATCGAAGGTGTTATGCCTGCCAAGATCTTCAGCATACAACACAATCCTACCATCGCGACCTATAGCAGCAGAATGAATACCACCATGTGATCGGTAGTGATCTGCTTTTTGGCTTAATTCATTCATAAGCGAGAATATTTGACGTGGTGATCGTGGCACATGATGTGCCGGCTGCAGCAGGCTCTCACTGTCCACTGTGGGTAGCGTAAATGTTATGCCGGTGCCGCAACCGGAAGTAAGCACCGGCTTCAACCGCTCCGGCAGTTCACCCTTTATTCTGACATTGGCAGTGCCAAACTCCTCACAAACGCTGAAGATTTCAAAATCGTGCAACGACGATACAAAGCCCTGTAATCGGAGAAAACCAGCAACCAGAAATCTGAGATCGTGAGGTGAACCGATCAGAGTAGCTATCTCGCGACCATTGACAATAAGCTGCAGCGGATACTCATTGACAACGGACGCAGAGGTTGGCTCCATAAAATCGCCTCTGCAAGTAAAATAAATATTATTTTGAATATCTGGTTTCATGGTCACAATCTCAGAAAAAAAGGGGAGGAACATCGATGTGCCCTCCCCTAAGTGAAACAGATCATCTTACGTAAAGTCTATTCAGCCGGCAAGACCAAAGCTTTCGTGCATGACGCGCACGGCCAGTTCGGTATATTTTTCATCAATAACGACAGATATTTTTATTTCTGATGTTGATATCATCTGAATATTTATGTTGTTTTGGGAGAGTGCACTGAACATCTGCGTAGCTACGCCAGCGTGACTCCGCATTCCGAGACCAACGATCGATATTTTACTGATATTTTCATCGGAAAGAACCTCTTTTGCCTGGATGTCCCTGGCAACTTCGTTCGTGATCAATAGTGCCTGTTTCAGATCCGCCTTCGTAACGGTAAATGTGAAATCAGTCAAACCGTTGTCACTGACATTTTGAACAATCATATCCACCGAAATGGCTGCATCTGAGAGCGGTGTAAGTATTTTCGCAGCAATGCCAGGCTTGTCTGGCACTCCTTTGACAGCAATCTTGGCCTCATTCTTGTCGTATGCAACCCCTGAAACGAGAATTCCTTCCATATCCTTGTCCTCCCTGGTAACCATCGTACCGGTGTTTTCATTAAGACTTGAGCGAACGTGAACGTCCACATTATATTTTTTAGCAAACTCAACTGAGCGAATCTGGAGCACTTTCGCCCCGAGACTTGCCAGTTCAAGCATCTCGTCATAAGATATTTTTTCGATCTTACGTGCTTCTTTACATACATTGGGATCAGTTGTGTACACACCGTCAACGTCAGTGTAAATCTCGCAGACGTCGGCTTTGAGAGCGGCTGCAATAGCAACTGCCGAAGTATCGGAACCGCCACGCCCCAGCGTTGTTACATTGCCTGAAGCATCAATCCCCTGAAAACCGGCCAGAACAATAATGGTGCCTTCTTTAAGATCAGCACGGATGTTTTCATCACCGATACTCTCAATACGGGCTTTGGACGCGGTAGAGTCCGTAATAATAGGGACTTGCCACCCTTGATAGGATTTGGCCTTATACCCCTGAGACTTGAGGTACATAGACAAAAGTCCGATGGTGACCTGTTCGCCTGTTGCAACCAGAACATCATATTCGCGACCGTCCGGTATTTCACACATTTCATTTGCTAGCGCAACCAGTTTATTGGTTTCACCAGACATGGCAGAAACAACAACAATCACGTCGTTTCCGGCGTCATAGTTTTTTATGATGCGTTTGGCTACATTCTTAATCCGGTCGGGCGAACCGACCGAGGTACCACCGTACTTTTGTACTACAAGCGCCATACTTGCTCTCCTTGATGTAAATTGGTGAAGAGATTTACCGTAACCTAAAAACAGGAAATAATTCGTAAATAAAGCTGTTTTCGACTAAAAAGACGACAGATTCAACATCTTCTTACTAATGACTCAGCTCTATAACAGATATCATTCTGTCAGGTCAAAGTTTTTTTCTCGAATTAGGTCCGCCAACAGCGCAAGGTAATTAGCAGATTTCTGCCCTGAGCCGGTTATGGTGATAAGGCGTTGGTCTTCACCTGCATATTCGAACAGTATAGTCAGCCTATCCGGCGGTAACAGCTCCGTAAGTCGCTCAGACCATTCGGCAACACATACTCCATCACCATAAAAAAACTCTTCGAAGCCAAACTCGGAAATATCGTCATCTCCAGCCAACCTATAAAAATCAAAATGGTAAACAGGTGTGTTTCCCAAATAGCAATTCATAATTGCATAAGTCGGGCTTGCAACCAGATGGGCGCTCTGTGGCGCCAACGATGCCACAATCCCACGAGTCAGGCAGGTTTTACCTCCACCAAGATCACCTCGCAGAGCCAGAAAAGAACCGGCCTGCAGTAGTGAACCGATGTGAGATCCCAGTATCTCTGTCGCGTCTGCCGAATTGGTTGTAATCTGCAGACTGCTCACTAGCGGTTCATTGAGCGGATAATATCAATTCTTGAAACCATTCCTACCAGTTTTTTCCCTTCAACTACGGGAAGAGCATGCAGTTTTCTGCTCCCCATGATTTCAGCTACGCTGCTGACAGTATCGGATGGCGTTACGGTGATGAGATCTGTAGAAGCTAGCTCAGAGGCTGTTTGCGCAGTAATTTTGTTAAGATTCCTCTGCAGGGCTCCTTCACCCTCAAGAGGAATGATCCAGTCGAACAGAGATATTACTGTAGGTATATGCAGAGGCCTATCCTGTTCAATCAAATCTGAAGCTGTAACAATTCCGGTCAAATTTCCGGCTTCATCAACAACCGGAAGTGTGCCAAAGCGCATTGTGTCGAATATACCGGCCATTTCGCGTACGGTCGTGGAACCTTTTATTGAAACTACTTTACTCGTCATAATATCTGCAACAGTAAGCATGAGAATTCTCCTTATTTTAGCAGGTTGGGGTGATGCTTTTTGGTAAATAAAAAGACACTAAAGCTCACCAAACATCTTTAGGTTCGACAGCAGGGTATTTTTTACTAACTCATTATAGGCGTAAGGAAGCTTTTCAAGGACATCAGTGGCATTAATACCTATTTCTCCTTTTTCCTCAGCGACCATATCCGCAGCAAATCCGTGAATAAAAACCCCCATACGGCATGAGTCCCACGCATCATATCCTTGTCCCAAAAGCGAGACAATGATACCGGTCAGAACATCTCCCATGCCTCCGGTTGCCATACCGGGGTTACCGCTACCGTTTATAGCAGCGGCTCCAGTTGGCGAAGCGATAATTGTGCGGGCTCCCTTGAGCACAAGATAGACACCATAGTTACGCGCAAACTCCTGAGCTACAGAAATCCGTATCGCCTCTACATCCGGTATTGAAGTACCCAAAAGGCGCGACATTTCTCCAGGATGTGGAGTCAGAATCACTTGCTCTGATTTTTTTCGCTTTAGAACAGTTATGCCTTCCGCCAGAGCGTTCAGGCCATCAGCGTCTATTACCAAGGGTAATGTAACTGTTTCCACCAGATTCTGTACCAGTGCATACGTTCCTGGACGGCGGCCTAGACCAGGGCCAATAGCAACGGCATACTTGCCTGCCAGCAGCTTTTCAATTGCAGGAAATGCACTGCTAGTCAGATGGCCGCTACCGGAATCAGGCAATGGAAAGGTCATTGCTTCCGTTGTTTTAATTTCAAGGATGCTATGGATACTTTCAGCCACGGCAAGCGTTACCAATCCTGACCCGGCCCTAACTGCACTGTTAGCTGTAAGTGCAGCTGCTCCGGTTTTTCCGGAAGATCCTGCAATGATGAGACAATGCCCGAAATGGCCCTTGTGTGCCAGGCGATCACGTCGATGCAGAAGTGGGCGAATCCTGTCCGCATTCAGAAAGTCATAGCCGGATACGGTTTCCATAAGTTTTTGCGGGATGCCGACATCAACTACCGCCAGGCGCCCGGTATGCTCCGCTCCCGGATAGAGTACGTGCCCTAACTTTGCAAAAGCAAACGTAACGGTAATATACGCCCTGACGGCTTTTCCCAACACCCGACCGGTAGTGCCATGAATACCTGATGGGATGTCTACTGACACAACGGGCCGGCCTGAAGCATTCATCAAGTCAATAGCTTCAAGGTAAACGCCGATAACATTGCTGCGTAATCCGGTACCAAGCAAAGCATCAACTATTACGTCAGCCTGAAATATCTCTTCCATATGCAGAGCTGATAACTGCCCTTCATGTGTACAATAATTAATGGCTGAATCAGGAAGTCTCTTCAGGTTTACCGCTGCATCTCCAGTAACCTGATCAATATCAGCCAGAATAATTATTTTGACACTCCACCCCTTCAGACTCAGCAGGCGGGCGATGACATGACCATCTCCACCGTTGTTGCCTTTACCTGCCATGACAACACATCTACCGTTTAACCCAAACTCTGCGATAATCTCTTCAACGCAGCAACGGCCGGCATTTTCCATTAACTGCAGGCCGGGGATGCCACACTCCTGGATGGCCTGATTATCAATTTCCTGCATGGTATGTGCGGTAACAACCCTCATTTTGACTCCAAAAGTACCATTGCAATGGCATTACCACCATCGTGAGACAGAGATAACTGCACACGTGCCAGCTCTTTATCATGAAACTGTTCTGCCGCTTTCCCGAGCAACTGAAGCTCCGGCTTTCCAAGTGCGTCGTTCGAAATCTCCATATCCTGCCATGAGATGCCGTCACGCAGACCGGTTCCGAGCGCCTTTAAAAAAGCCTCCTTAGCTGCAAAACGGGCTGCAAAGCAGGCTGCCGTATCTTTCCTGCTCGCACATTTAGAGCGTTCAGTTGGCGTGAAGAGGCGTTCAATGAGGGCCGAATTGCCGGCATCCAAGAAGCGCTGAAAACGCTCAATGGCTACGATATCCGTGCCGATTCCATAGATCATGCGTACTTGAGCAGCTCAACCATATCGCGCACAGCCCGATCCAGTCCGACCAACATGGCACGGGCAATGATGGAATGGCCGATATTGTACTCTTCTATGCCTCCAAGAGCGGTAATTGCCTTTATATTTGTGTAATTCAGTCCATGACCGGCATTCACTCCCATCCCGACCTTGCGCGCCAGTTTAATGGCAGTATCGATGTTTTCAAGCTCCTGCTGCTGTTCCACCCAACTGACCGCTTCGGCATAGGCACCGGTGTGAATCTCTATATAATCAGTATCCGTTTTTTTTGCCGCCTTTATCTGTTCCTGATTGGGATCGACAAACAGGCTGACGATGATTCCGCCATCTTTTAGACGCTTAATAGTGTCGGTGATCTGCTTGGCATTGACAATGACATCCAACCCGCCTTCAGTGGTCAATTCCTGTCGTTTTTCCGGTACTAGCGTCACCTGTTCCGGCTTTACAGCAAGTGCGATACGTACCATTTCCTGTGTAGCGGCCATTTCAAGGTTTAGCTTACTCTTTACCGTTTGCCGTAGTATTTCCAGGTCACGATCCTGGATATGACGACGATCCTCACGCAGATGAATGGTTATACCCTCGGCCCCGGCCATTTCGCCAATTGCTGCGGCCGTTACCGGATCCGGCTCAACGCCACCACGTGCCTGGCGGACTGTGGCTATATGGTCGACATTAAGTCCAAGTTTTGCCATCATTTTTCTCCAATGTGTTTTTTAACAATGTCACATATTTCATTTGCCCATGTAGTTATTTCGTATTTGTCCTGTCCTTCAATCATAACCCTTAATAGTGGCTCGGTTCCGGAATAGCGGATGAGAACCCTTCCCTCATTGCCCAGCTTTTCCTCAACATCCCTTATTTTAACGGCCACATCATTAATAGAATAAATGTCCGTTTTTTCCCGGACTCGCGTATTGCAGAGTACCTGAGGCAGTGGAATCATTATTTCAGCCAGCTCGGACAGAGTCTTTTCATTACGGCGCATAACAGCAAGAAGTTGTAATGCTGAAAGTATCCCATCGCCGGTAGTATTGTAATCCAGGAATATCATATGTCCGGACTGTTCCCCACCTAGATTGTAGCCACCTTTACGCATTGCCTCGACAACGTAACGGTCACCGACATCGGTCTTGATAATTTTACCGCCACTCTTACGAAGGGCAATATCAAGTCCCATGTTACTCATTACAGTTGCTACGAGCGTTTTTTTTCTGAGAAGCTTACGCTTCAACATATCGCTGGCACAGATGGCCATAATGTGGTCGCCGTCGACTTCATTGCCAAATTCGTCACATACAATCACGCGATCAGCATCACCATCAAGGGCAATGCCAATATCGGCGCGATGAAGCTTAACCGCCTCACTGATAACGGAAGGACAGGTTGAACCACACTGAGCATTGATATTTGTGCCGTTAGGCTTAACTCCGTACGGAATAACCTCGGCACCCAACTCTTCAAATACTGCCGGAGCAACCCTGTAAGCAGCACCGTTAGCACAATCCAGTACTATTTTCAGACCGGAAAGGTCCATCTCCTGGGGAAAGGTATTTTTAAGATACACAATATAACGGCCGGCCGCATCGTCTATACGATATGCCTTACCAACTTCGGTCGCGGTCGGTCGAAGAGCATCGATTTTTTTTGATTCAATAAGTTTTTCGATTTTAAGCTCAAGTTCATCCGGAAGTTTAAAACCATCTGCAGAAAAGAACTTTATGCCGTTATCCTGAAAAGCATTGTGCGATGCCGAAATCACGACTCCGGCATCAGCACGCATGGAGGAAGTAATATTGGCAATGCCTGGAGTCGGCAACGGCCCGACGAGAAGAACATCAACTCCCATTGAGCAGATACCGGCTACGAGAGCATTTTCAAGCATATAACCGGATAGTCGGGTGTCTTTGCCTATCACAATACGGTGGCGGCGTTTTCTCCCCCCTTTAAAGATATAGGCGGCCGCACGTCCAAGCTGCATTGCCATCTCAGTAGTCATGGGATACACATTGGCAACGCCGCGAACGCCGTCGGTTCCGAATAGTTTCTTCATTTTTGTAATCTCCTGTTAAATTCAGTGTTCCAGCGGGGTTGTTACCCTCGGAGCCCGTCGCCCTTCTATTGCTTTTCGCGATAAACGGCGAATTTCAGCGGGATCAGCATCATAAGTGATCTTCCCTTCATGAACGATGGATATTTTACCGGTCTCTTCAGAAACCACCAGTACAAGAACATCCGTCTGCTCGGAGATTCCGAGCGCTGCACGGTGCCGCGTGCCGAAGCTTTTAGCGATGTCCGGGTTCTGTGAAAGCGGAAGAATGCAGCCAGCTGAGGTAATTTTGTCCCTTTGGATAATAACCGCGCCATCATGAATTGGTGAATACGGTAGAAAAATTGAGTTAAGAAGTTCGTTTGTCACCTTGGCATCAATCTCGGTACCAACCTGTATAAGGTGATCTATCGACATCTGGCGGATGATCACGATAAGAGCACCGATCCTTCGTTCAGCCAATTCGTGAAGACCTTTCGCCAACTCATCGACAGTCGTAGTCAGATCGAGATTGTCGTTATCGCCTGGCTTATGTCGTTTCCAGAAGGAAAAAAGGGCACGCTTTATATCAGTTTGGAAGATTATAGCCAAAATGACCGGTGCAGAGGAAATGAGCAGATGAAACAAGGAGGCAGTTGCAGTAAAACCGACTGCTTTAGACAAGAATTCGGCAACAATAAGGGCAATAATAACTGAAAGAAGGCGAAGGGCAGCCTCTTTTTTAAGTATCAGCGTACAACAGTAAACCAGGCAGGCAACAAGAAGCTTGTCGAGCAGACCTACCATGGTGACGCTGTCGAAAACTGGTGCCATATTTCCTCTTTGAAACCGGCTTAACGCTACGCTTAACTTTGCATGACAGCATGGGCCATATCGGCAACATCACGCATTGCACGGACATCGTGCACACGCAGGATTGATACGCCATGAGACACGGAAAGAGCCACAGCAGCTGCAGTACCGAATATCCGGTCTTCCGTTTGAGTTCGTCCGAGGACCTCTCCTATGAACGACTTACGCGAAGGGCCGGTGAGTATCGGCAGGCCGAGGCTGGTTAATTCAGCCAGTCGCCGTATAAGTTCCAGGTTCCCTGCGGTATTCTTACCAAAACCGATGCCAGGATCTACAGCAATACAACTATCTAAAACCCCGGCTTCTCGAGCCTTGGCGAGAGAAGTTCGCAGACCGGCAGCTATTTCTGCCATCAGATCGTCATAGCCGGTATTTAGCTGCATGGTTTCCGGCCGACCTCTTGTGTGCATCAGCACAACACCAGCTCCGCTTGAAGCGGCCAGACCGGCCATCTGAGGATCAAAATTAAAGCCACTGATGTCGTTGATAATTTCCGCGCCAGCCAGTAACGCCCGATCGGCGACGCTGCTTTTCCAAGTGTCAACAGATATTGCACATTTAAGAGTGCCGGCAAGACGCTCGATTACCGGAATAACACGATTCATTTCTTCATCAGGTGATACCGGAGCAGCTCCTGGACGTGTACTTTCGCCTCCGACATCTATGATGTCGGCACCTTCTGCTTCCATCTGTATGGCTTTTTCAAGCGCAAGTCCAGGGTCGAGACACAGACCGTTATCTGAAAAAGAGTCCGGTGTTATATTTAGGATGCCCATAATTAGCGGGCGCTGGAGTGATAACGAGCGGCGTGAGGTTTGCCAGGTTGACGGAGAAGAAGCTACATGTACCAGCAGCGAGTCAAGTTCACCTGTCAATTCAGACAAACCAAACGGTTGTGCTTTCAACTTTCGGGAGAGCCGTGTGACTTGCTTGACTGTCCCGATTAAAACGCAGTCAGTCCTGTCTATGCTACAGGCAACCGTACCCCGTGCGACGGCAGCATCCCCACCCAGCGAGAGCATCTCCTGCTTAAGGATATTTGCCTGTCGGCACTCCAGACTGGACAGCAGTATAGAGATCGTCCGCATTTTGGGTGCCATTTCCACGATGCCGTAGCTGTCTACGCCAATTCGCCGCAATTCATGCACAGCATTATCAGGAGTAGGTAGAACCAGTAATCGGGGTAAAAAGCGACCCACGGCTATGCTTTTATATCAGTATGTACCACTGCAGGCTCAACAGGCCCAACAGATTTTACCGGGACCGGAATCGGCTCCGGACAGATAAGCGTACCAGTAGCGATAATTTCATCAACCTGATCACCTGTTAGATTTTCTTTTTCAATCAGACAGATCGAAAGGTTATGGAGCTTCTCTATGCTGTCACGCAGCAGACCGAGCGCCCGCTCATATGACTCATCCACAATACGCTTAATCTCATCATCAATGTGCTCTGCAGTCTTTTCACTGAAATTCTTGTGCATAGCCATTTCGCGTCCGAGGAAAATAGACTCGTCTTTTTTGCCAAAAGAAAGCGGCCCCATCTTATCACTCATACCCCACTCACAAACCATTTTGCGGGCCATATCGGTTGCACGCTCGATGTCGTTACCTGCACCTGTTGTAAAAGTGTTGAATATAATGTTTTCGGCGGCACGACCACCCATAAGAACAGCAATGCGTGCCAGCAGGGATTCACGGGAATAGCTGTGCTTGTCTTCGATAGGGAGCTGCATAGTGACTCCCAGAGCACGTCCACGAGGAATAATTGAGACCTTGTGAATAGGATCAGTGCCAGGAATCATCTTAGCGACCAGAGTGTGACCGGCCTCATGATATGCTGTACTCTTTTTTTCTTCATCAGAGATGACCATACTGCGTCGCTCAACCCCCATCAAAACCTTGTCCTTGGCACTATCAAAATCACTCGATTCAGCAACCGTCTTGTTCAAACGGGCAGCCAGTAATGCAGCTTCATTAACCAGGTTAGCCAGATCCGCGCCGGAAAACCCCGGTGTGCCGCGGGCGATAAGAGCCAGGTCAACTTCAGGAGAGAGCGGCACTTTTTTAGAGTGAACTTTAAGAATCATTTCTCGGCCTTTGACATCAGGGCGCGGTACAACAACCTGACGGTCAAAACGACCTGGCCGGAGAAGTGCCGGGTCAAGAACGTCAGGGCGGTTGGTTGCGGCAATCAGGATTACCCCTTCATTGGACTCAAAACCGTCCATCTCAACCAGCAACTGGTTGAGGGTCTGCTCACGTTCGTCATGCCCACCCCCCATACCGGCACCACGGTGGCGACCAACAGCATCGATTTCATCGATAAATATAATACATGGTGCACTCTTTTTTCCTTGCAAAAACAGGTCACGAACCCGACTGGCACCTACTCCGACAAACATCTCTACAAAGTCAGAACCGGAAATTGAAAAAAACGGGACGCCAGCTTCACCGGCGACAGCGCGAGCCAGAAGTGTTTTACCGGTTCCCGGAGGGCCTACCAGCAATACTCCTTTGGGGATTTTTCCACCTAATGCAGTAAACTTTTTTGGTTCTTTCAGAAAGGCGATGATCTCTTCCAACTCTTCTTTGGCCTCTTCAATACCGGCGACATCTTCAAAAGTGATCTTACCCTGTGACTCCGTAAGCAGCTTCGCACGGCTTTTACCAAATGACATAGCCTTGCCGCCGCCCATCTGCATCTGGCGCATGAAGAAAATCCAGACACCGACCAGCAGGATCAGCGGAAACCAGGAGATGAATATAGAAAACCAGGAAAATTTCTCTTCTTCCGGCTTGGCATTAATCGTAACCTTTTTTTCAAGCAGTTTCTTGGTAAGATCCGCATCAGAATATGGCTTGAATGTGTGAAAATCCTTGCCATCCTTACCTTCAAACTTACCGGAGATTTCATTACCCTGAATAACAACAGAGGTGATTTTTCCTGTTTCGATCTGCGTCATAAAATCGCTGAAATTAAGTTTTTCAGCTGTCGGCCGCGGTTTGTTAAACATGTTGAAAAGCAGGATCATCATCAGGCTGATTACCAGCCAGAGTGAGAGATTTTTGTAAAACTGGTTCAAAGTAAACCCCCGTGTGATTGGAACGTATCTTGTGACGTTGAAAATTTTGTAAAACTAGCATACCGGGGGAAAGTTGACAAGCTGAATTGCGGTTTAGTGACCGATGAATGTCGTGTAACCACCGACAGTTTAAGGCAGGTAGGCCGTTTGTCGGATAACATTTATAACTGCAGCGTACAAGTATCTTCTGCTCAGACTTCGATATTGAAGGTAACTCCGCCTTCAATATTTTTGGCGGTCAGGCGTCCCCCCATATTTTGTTCGATGATGATCTTGGACATATACAAACCGATGCCAGTGCCTTTGGTTTTTTCTTTGCTGGTAAAATACGGGTCGAATATCCTGGGCATAATATCCGCACTGATACCGCCGCCGTTGTCAGCAATCGAAACAACGGAACAATTTATTCCTCTGCTTATACTAATACTAATGCTCGGTTCTGCAATATTTCTCTCCACCAGCACATCTTTTGCGTTACTGAGAATATTGAGAAGGACCTGTGCATATTCATTGTTGTATCCAAAGACAGTTACTTCGGGCAGTTCTGTAATGGAGATGCTAATTCCCTTGTCATTCAGACTGGGGGTGACAAACTCCACCGCTTTCGCTACTGCATGATTGGCAGTAAATTCAATTTTTTCTTTATCCTGCCGGAAAAAGTAGCGGAAGTCGTCAATAGTCTGGGACATGTGCAAAATAATGTTCATGATCCGCTCGATCTCACGGTCCAGTTTTAACTGAGACATTTTGTCGTATTCGGGCAACCCTTGAATGATAAGGCTTATCAGATTTAGTGGCTGGCGCCACTGGTGGGCAATATTATTAATCATTTCGCCCATTGCTGCAAATCTGTTCTGCTGAATAAGCGCCTGATCTTTCTGACGCAGCTCTTTTACTGTGAATTCAATACGCTCCTCAAGTGTCCGGTTCAACACCTCAAGCATATGCTGTTTGTCAGCTAGATCTTCTTGTACTACCTGTCGCTCGGCAATTTCGTCTTCAAGCAGCAGTGCCTTTTCATGTAGCAATAATTGCGACTGATTCAGCTCATCGATGTTCTTTTCAAGAGCACCAGCCATTTCATCAAAAGCACGGGCCAAATCGCCAAGCTCGCCTCCCCATACCTGATCACCAACCCTGGTATGCAGATTGCCACCGGCTATGAGTTGTGAAACCGACTGTAATTTTTTTACCGGGCCCACAATGGAGCTATTACCCATAAGGAGTGCAAAAATAAGGGCTAGTGCTACAAAGGGCACCATGATGGCGATATTGTACAGCAAGCGCCTGTTTGCACTGGCTACAGCTTCTTTAATAGAGATGCCTGCCCTTACGTACATATAGGGAGTCGATTCATTAGGCAGTCGTAGTTTACGATAGGTTGTTATACGTCTGTCACCATCTGAGCGTACAAACTCGTTGGTGTCTCTATCAGGACCAGCTTCCATTATTTTCATATCCGCCGGCTGGATTTTTTCTCCCACCCTTCTGCCGGTTTCGCTGCCGCGACTGGTAATAATGCCAAGATGGTCCGTCAGGATATAGTTAGAATTTAACGGCAACTGTGAGCGTTTTAAAATTGTTTTCAAAATATCAAGATCAAAACTGATAACGACAACGCCGCAAAACACTTCATGCACTACAAGAGGATATGCCATTTCGATACTGGGCTTTTGTGATGCATCTCCCATCATAAACTCGCCAGAAGAAAAATGTTTTGTTGCCCTGGCATTCTTAAAATAACGCATTTCAGTAAGTGACAGTGGCCGTGCAAGAGGAATAGCGGAGGCCCAAACTGCACCGTCGGCATCAGCGATTAGGATATTTTGATACTGAATGTTTTTTTTGAGAGTGTTGCGGATAATAGATTGGACTTTGTCAGCATGTTGATCAACCACATCAGGCAATTCGGCGAGGAATCCACCTAATTGATTGGCATCTCGAATAAGACTTTCCTGTTCAGCTGCAAGGTGGTCAGCAAGCTTTTGGGTTTCAATGCCCGCCTTGTGATAGTCATCGCTACGCTCTTTAAGGCCGGAATAGACAATTATTCCGAGAGCTGGCAACGTCAATATGACGGCCATTATAATCAGCTGAATTCGTATCGATTGGCTTGAAAATGAAAAAGAAGACATTTGTTTCCTTTGCATTAGTCATTTTTATGCGCGTAAAACGCATCAGATCATTCGCACCAAGTTATCAGGATTGGATTGGCGGTAGCGTTATCCATACGACTTAGTTCTGAAGCGCATACACCGGCAACCCAGATCAAATCAGCACCGCAAAACAGCAGCGGTAATGTATTACGTTTAGACAATGGAATTTTCCGGTCGATAAAAACGTCTTTAACTTTTTTTCTGCCACTCATGCCGAACGGCGTTATGCGGTCTCCGGCTTGAAAGGAGCGCACACGCCAGGGAAAAGGGGTTTTGTTGAGGTCGAAACTGGCAATGCCGGGGTCTTTTGAAAACGATGCCTTCGTTGCAGGTTCAATCGTTAACTTACCGCCATGCGGAAGGTGGTAACACCCGGGTTCCGTTATCAGCAGTTCAAAGCCGGTTTTTAGAGCAGCATCGTCAGCTTGCATCATCAATAGCCGGTCATATTCTCTTACCGCGGTAATCCCTTGCGGAAGTGCCAGGCGTGAATTCGGACGATCAGAAGCGATAAGACTACAAAGTGCGTCAGCATGACACAGGCTCATCCCCATCAGGTTACCGACCAACTGCCTGAAGGCATAGCGTAATACTCTACGCTGCATACCCGGACTGAGTGCGCGGAGCTGCCCGATTGCACAAACAACCCTCCCCTCTATCAATCGGCATGACTCATCACTTACACGCTCAGTCAGCTCCTCCAGCAGTAAGTTATCTTCACCTATAATAAATGCCGTTGCCGCCAAGGTCGAGCGAATGGCAGGATTATATGTTTCCAGAACCGGCAGCAACTCATGGCGGATCCGATTACGCAAGTAAACAGTATCACTATTACTGCTATCCTCGCGCCACTCAAGCCCAAGGTTGAGCAGATACTGTTCTATTTCGGTGCGAGATATATCAAGCAGCGGCCGCACATAACCACGGGTATTACGGTACGCCATTCCGGATAATCCGGTCATTCCAGAACCTCGCAACAAACGCATCAGCACGGTTTCGGCCTGGTCGTCGGCGTGATGAGCAAGTACCACCGCTGATGCGGCGTATTTTTCACGGATTTCGTCAAAAAAAGTTATCCTGGCGTGACGTCCGGCATCCTCCAGATTTAACCGCCCAGCATCGGCCATCTTTGCAACATCTATACGCCTTACCTCAAAGGTTATGGCGTAGCGGGATGCCAAACCACGGCAGAATTCCTCATCGGCATCAGATTCATCACTTCGAAGGCAGTGATTCAGATGAACAGCGATGAGCTTAAGATTGTAATCAGGTATTCGGCTGAGTAGATCAAGCAGAGCGGTCGAGTCGGCCCCGCCGGAAATGGCAACAATCAGGGTATCACCCGGAATAAAAAGATGTTGCCGCGAAACCGCACGAGCCACACGGGATAAAATTACAGCAACAGAAGTCACTTTTTTGTACCAAAGACCATATTTAATATAAAACTGAAAAGACTGAAGAGCAGCGCAGCTAAAAACGCAGCGCCAAAACCGGAAATATGGAATCCCGCTACCAGATGCGCAGTCAGATAAAAAATAACCCCGTTAATCACAAGAGTAAAAAGACCGAGAGTAATGACGGTGACCGGCAGTGTCAGAAGTATAAGAATCGGGCGAAGAAATGAGTTTAACAGGCCGATCACCAGCGTCGCCAACAACAGGTCCTGAAAACGATCAATCTGGACTCCAGAGATCAGCTTCAGTACAAAAAAGAGAGCGCATGAGTTGAGTGCCCATTTGAGTATCAGTCTCGTCATCCCCCCCCCTACAGCCAGCGTTTTTTTCTGAAATATGCTACCATCAGCAGCGCCAACGTTACCATCAGGCCCCAAAGGACAAAGTAGCCGTTTTTCCACTCAAGCTCCGGGAAATGTTTGAAATTCATACCATAGACCCCAACCAGAAAAGTTAGCGGCATGAAGATTGTACCAATCACAGTCAGAAACTTCATCACTTCATTGGTGCGGTTGCTGATACTGGAAAGATAGAGATCAAGCATCCCGGAAAGCAGGTCACGGTACGTCTCCACGGTGTCTATCACCTGCACAGTGTGGTCATAGACGTCCCGAAAATAGAGCCGGGTGGCATCGTGCAGCAAAGGACTGTCCCCACGCTCCAGAAAAGAGATCGCTTCACGCAGCGGCCAGACGGTTTTGCGCAGATAGATGATCTCTTTTTTCATAGCATTTATATTGTGGAGAGATTTTTGGTCCGGCGATAGAGTCAGCTCTTCCTCGATATCGACAATGCGCTCGCCAAAACCTTCAAGAACGGTGAAATAGCCATCGACAATGGCATCAATAAGGGCATATCCCAGATAATCAGCCCCCATGCCACGAATTTTACCTTTTCCATTGCGGATACGGTCGCGGACTGATTCGAAAGCATCGCCATCAATGCCCTCCTGAAATGTGAACAGATAGTCCGGGCCGAGTATGATACTGAGCTGTTCAGAGGTGAAATCGCCCTCCTCATTCGAGCGGAGCATTCTCAGTACAATGAAGAGATAATCACCATAATCCTCGATCTTGGGACGCTGCACGGTGTTTACTATATCTTCCAGCACCAGTGGGTGGAAAGTGTGCTTGTCGCCCAAGGTGCGGATTAACTCTATATCGTGCACCCCTTCAACATTGACCCACAAAACAGCACTATCGCAGGGATCGTCAAGGTACTGGTCAACATACTGAAACTGCCGTTCCTCGACACCGCCAGGTGAATAGCCAATAACGGATATTTGAACCTTTTTATCCGGCGTATCACCTATATGCACCAGAGTGCCCGGTGGAAGACCGTTTTTTACGGAGCGTTTTTTTGTGAAACGGTGGCTTGTGCGCATGGCTTAATTCTTCTTGCTACTTGGATTTGTATTGCTCACGCTGGAGACCCCTTTGGCCATTCCCTCAAATTCCGAGTACCTCAGACATATGGAGCAGGTCCTCATTTAATTTTTTCTGCCCACCTTTTACTACCATTTCAAGTAGCGTGGTAGTAAGCGAATTTGCCGACAATCCGACCATTACACCTTTTGTTCCGGAAAGCAGTAACTCCACAGACTTCATGCCGAAGCGGCTCCCTAGCAAACGGTCAAAAACGGAAGGCGCCCCACCCCGCTGATAGTGTCCGAGGACTGTTACGCGAGTCTCAAAACCTACCGCGTTTTTGATACCGTCAGCAACCTCCTGAGCATGCCCGGCACCCTCTGCCATAATGATCAAGGCGTTAGTCCTGCCTTCGTCATAGCGTTGACGCAGCTGGTGACACATTTCATTAAGATCAAGCTCCACCTCCGGAACAATGGCAAATTCGGCTCCGGTAGCAATCGCTGTGGTCGAAGCAAGATAACCGGAGTTCCGTCCCATGACTTCAACAATAAAAGCCCTATCGTGAGAACTCGCAGTGTCCTTGATGCAGTCAACGGCATAGATAATATTGTTGAGCGCCGTATCAACGCCCAGCGCCATATCGGTATACGCGATATCATTATCAATACTGGCAGGCACGCCTATTACCGGGAAACCCATTTTTTCAAGTGCCAGCGCGCCGTTCAATGAACCATCGCCACCGATAACAATCAACCCCTCTACTCTTTCTTTAAGCAGATTATCAAGCGCTTTCCTTCGTCCCTCCTCGGTGCGGAATTCCGCCGAACGTGCTGACTGAAGAAATGTTCCGCCACGTTGCAATGTACCGGATACAGCCTGTGAATCGAGAACAATGAAATCGTTTTTAAGGAGACCGGCGTACCCTTTTCGGTATCCGATCATCTCGATATCGTTGGCAATAGCGGTACGGGCCGCAGCGCGTATGGTGGCATTCATACCGGAACAGTCGCCACCACTGGTTAGAATTGCAAGTCGTTTCAAAGTAAATCCTCCACATTCATTGGAATATTATCAGCTATTTAGAAAAATAGTTTTGTAAGCGCCGCACTGCGAAAATCAAATATTCGCTTGAGGCGAGGTGCTACGAACAGACGATTTACAAACCTGGCCATTTGGTCATGGGAGAGCAGATAATGAACAAGATCGTAAATTTCGACTCCCCCCTCAACTTCACGAAAACGGTGCTGATGATGCCAAAACCGATACGGGCCGAAACGCTGCTCATCAACAAAGAAGCCGGGGTGTTCGACATGGGTGATTTCTGTTGTCCAGTTGACAGCTACTCGCAACAGCGGGCGTACTGTATAGGTGATTATCTGTCCTGAATAGATGCTGTTCTGCTGTGGCGACGTAATGCGGAAGTCCATCTCCGGAGGCGTGATTTTAACCAGATTGGCTGGATTTGAAAAAAACTTCCAAGCGGTTTCAAGCGTAATCGGCAAAATCTGGGTACGTTCAAGAGTAAACGGTTTCATATTTTTTTACTCCTGTTTTTAAGCCAATCCATCCGTTCCACTATGCTCTTTTCATAACCATGACCCTTTGGTGCGTAAAATACATGCCCTGTCAGCTTTTCCGGAAGACACTCCTGGCCTGCGTAACCATCCTCATAGTCATGAGCATATTGGTAACCATTTCCGTATCCCTGTTCTTTCATCAGTTGTGTCGGCGCATTGCGGATATGCAGCGGTACTGGCAGAGCCCCGCTTTTACGAACTTCCGCCAGGGATGCATTAATACCGGCATACGATGCATTTGATTTGGGGGCGGTAGCCAGATAGGTGACCGCTTGCCCCATAATGATGCGCCCTTCCGGCATACCGATAACCTGGAACGCCTGCAGCGCCGCCACGGCCATCTGTAGCGCCCGTGGGTCTGCGTTACCGATATCCTCCGAAGCAAGAATAATCATGCGGCGGAGAATAAAGATCGGATCCTCACCAGCCTCCAGCATACGTGCAAGCCAGTATAGGGCTGCATCAGGATCACTGCCGCGCATTGATTTTATAAAAGCAGAGATAACATTATAATGCTCTTCCCCCCCCTTGTCATAAAGCAAAGCCTTTTTCTGGAGCGCTTCATGAGCAACTCCAAGGGTTATTTCCGTTTGGCCCTGCTCAATTAATCCGGCAGCGACCTCCAGCGTGTTCAATGCAGAGCGGGCATCACCTCCAGACTGTTCAGCGAGAAAATCAAGGGTTTCATCAGTCGCTGTAAGTGCAAGTTTACCAAGACCACGTTCAGAATCATTAAGCGCCTGCAGCAGCAACTCGCACACAGCATCAGAATCAAGCTGTCTAAGTGTTAGAACGCGGCATCGTGACAGTAGTGGCGCGATAACTTCGAAAGACGGGTTTTCGGTTGTGGCACCGATTACAGTGACAACTCCTTTTTCAATATACGGAAGGAACGCGTCCTGTTGAGATTTATTGAAGCGGTGTATTTCATCGATAAACAAGATAGTTCGAATACCTTGAGCCGAATAGCGTTCTGCTTCACGGAATGTTTCCCGGATTTCTTTTACGCCTGAGAGAATGGCAGAAAAGAAGATGAAATGTGATTTGGTTTCGGCCGCGATAATATGAGCCAGTGTAGTTTTACCGCAACCTGGTGGGCCCCATAGTATCAGAGATGCCAGGGAATCAGTTTCAATCATGCGCCTCAGAATTCGACCTTCACCGACAAGATGTTCCTGTCCGGAAAATTCGGCAACCGTACGCGGCCGCATGCGCTCGGCAAGCGGTGCATATGGAGATATTTCTGCGGGGATACATACTCCGGAGTTTTGCTCCCAAAGATCGGGCGTATTCATGGCTCAGCCCTTCCTATTTCAAGTCTCGTCGGCTGTGACGGCTGATTTTTTCGGGTTTAATGTCCCATATTTCACTAGCATATTCGGCAACAGTACGGTCACTGGAAAATTTACCCATAGCAGCTGTGTTAAGAATTGAGGTGCGCGCCCAACGGTTAGGCTGTTGATACAACATGTCAACTTCGTCCTGACAAGCAATATAGGAAGCGTAATCCGCTAGCAGCAGGTAATGGTCAAGGTTTAGTAATGTATCAACAATCGGCTTGAAAAGAGTGTGATCATCGCTTGAAAAAGTGCCGTCACCAATCATATCGATAGCCTTTTTAAGCTCTGGATTATGGGTATAGTAATCTTGCGGCTGGTAACCGGCTTTTTTAAGACCGGCAACCTGATTGGCGTTAAGGCCGAAAATGAAAATATTTTCTCGGCCTACTTCTTCCATGATCTCAATGTTAGCACCATCGAGTGTACCGACAGTCAGTGCTCCGTTCAGTGAATATTTCATGTTTCCTGTACCGGACGCTTCAGTGCCGGCGGTGGAAATCTGCTCGGAAAGATCGGATGCCGGGAAAATCATCTCCGCCAGCGTAACATTGTAATTACCAAGAAATATGACTTTTAACAGACCATTGACCGCCGGATCGTTGTTGACAACAGATCCTACAGAGTTAATTAACTTGATGATCAGTTTGGCCATATAGTAGGACGGAGACGCTTTACCACCAAAAATAACGGTTCGCGGCGCAAAGTTGCCTCCAGGATTGGCCTTGATGCGGTTATATCTGGTGATGATGTGAAGTACGTTGAGAAGTTGCCGTTTATACTCATGAATACGCTTCGTCTGGCAATCAAACATCGAATCGGGTGATACGTCGACACCATTATGTAGAAGAATACAGCCGGCGAGCCTTACTTTGTTGGCACGTTTGACCTCAATCCACTGCTGCTGAAACTCAACATCTTCAGCCAGTGGAATCAGCTTTTTCAGTTCATCCAGATTGGTAACCCACCCCTCACCTATCTTCGAAGATATCAAGTCGGCCAACCAGCGGTTGCAGTATTTAAGCCAACGGCGCTGAGTTATCCCGTTCGTCTTGTTATTGAAGCGTTCAGGCCAAAGTTCGTAAAAATCGTGAAACAGATCATTTTTAAGAATTTCAGAATGCAATACCGAAACGCCATTAACCGAGTGACTACCGACAATGGCCAGGTGCGCCATGCGTATGAAGCGCCCGCCATCCTCGCCTATGATCGACATCCTCCGCAGGCGGTCGTTATCACCAGGAAACCGCTCAATTATCTGCTGGATAAAAATTTCGTTTATCCGGTAAATGATTTGCAGATGTCGCGGCAAAATCCTCTCCATCGTCTCTACCGGCCACTTTTCAAGCGCTTCAGGGAGCACCGTATGGTTAGTGTATGCAAAGGTATTCAAGGCAATTTTCCAAGCGTCATCCCAGCAGAGCCGCTTGTCATCAAGCAGAATCCGCATCAGCTCCGGAATTGCCAGAGTCGGGTGAGTATCATTCAGCTGAATTGCAACTTTTTCCGGTAGGATATGAAGATTGTCGTGCTTTTTCTCAAAGCGATAGAAGATGTCTTGCACCGTGGCAGAAGAAAGGAAATATTCCTGGCGAAGACGCAGCTCTTTCCCCTCGGCCATATGGTCGGCGGGGTAAAGCACTTTTGAAATATTTTCGGTGTGCATTTTAGATTCAACAGCACCCATATAATTTCCCTGATTAAACGAACCAAGTTCGAAATCACGTGTCGACTTGGCACTCCATAGCCGCATGGTGTTTACTGTCTCATTACCGTAACCAGGAATCGGGAAATCATACGCCAACGCCATGACATCAGTGGTATCAACCCATGAATAGCGTATTTCCCCATGTTCATCACGATAGTTTTCAATACGGCCGAAAAATTTTATCTGATGCAGATGTTCCTGACGATCAAATTCCCACGGATTACCGTAACGCAGCCAGTTATCGGGATACTCTGCCTGTGCCCCGTTGAGGATCTTTTGATAAAACATCCCGTATTCATAGCGGATACCATAACCGTAAGCGGGTAGGCTCATTGTGGCCATTGAATCAAGGAAACAGGCGGCAAGGCGCCCCAGACCACCATTGCCGAGTCCGGCATCCCATTCCTGTTCCTGCAGCTCCTCAACATCGATACCCATCTGTTTGAGAGCTGTTTGCCATTCCTCCATAATCCCAAGATTGATCAGGCTGTTACCAAGCGTACGCCCCATCAGGAATTCCATGGAAATATAATAAACCCGTTTGGCATCGTTGATATAATAAGATTGCTGTGTATCAAGCCAGCGGTTGACAAGGACATCACGCACCGCATAGGCCAACGCCAGATAGAGGTCCGCTTTTGTGGCGGTAAACTTGTCCTTTACCAGTGTATATTGCAGATGACGTAGGAAGGAGCGCTGAAGATCGGCTGTGGTAGGCTTTACATCACAGGGCGGATTGGTCTCTTCGTTGGTCATGGCATCCATCCTTTTAGTTCGTGTTAAAGTGTTTCTCCATTTGAAATAAAAAAACTACTTCGATAACGCACATATCCTGTTTATAAAAGGGCGTGACATAGTTTCGGACGAAGAACTATATATATTTCTAACTCTTAATGCAAGGATCAGCATTTCAATTCAGCATAATCTCTGCTATGGTGAGGGCATGGGCGAAAAACTGATTTGTAATAATAAGAAAGCTTATCACGATTATTTTATAGAAGAAAAGTTCGAAGCTGGTCTGGTACTGCAGGGGACTGAAGTAAAGTCACTGCGGGCCGGAATGGCAAACTTGAATGATTCGTTCATGCTGGTACGTGACGGTGAGGCATTTTTACACAACCTGAACATTTCCCAGTATGAATTCGGCAACCGGCAAAATCACCAGACGGATCGCAATCGCAAACTGCTGCTGCATAGACGGGAGATTGACCGCCTGTTTAGTAGAATACGAGAAAAAGGGCTATCGGTCATCCCGCTGCGTCTTTATTTTAAAGACGGCCTGGTCAAGGTTGAGATAGGGCTTGCTAAAGGTAAAAAGCTGTACGACAAACGGGAGGATATGAAAACAAAGGACAGCCAGCGTGAGATGGCGCAGGCACTGAAGGCCAGAAACAGGGATTGAAAGCCTGCACTGCATTAGTCCTGAGAGCAATCAAATAAGAATTAACTTTTTACGTTTTGTGACCACCTCAACAATTTTATCAACTGTAGCGTTGCTGCCATACACCGAATCAAATTCCTTCAGAGCCACCTTGAGTGCCAAATCAATGTCACGTTGCATAATAGCGTTCGTCCTGGCAACCAGCTTGATATTGATATCAAGAAAATCGGCCATCGTTTTCCTGTCATCTCTAGTGATTTGTTCGGTATTAAATTGTCGTCCGATAGACATGGCAACATCATTATCATGGCTATCCCCATATACAGTCGTTGAGAGAATGTCATAGAAAGGGGCTAGCCAGATTCCGGTCTGGCTCAAAAGCATTGACAGATTCTTTGCGTGAGCGTCGGCGTTGCCAATAAGGACATTGAACGACACCCACTTTAGCAACTGATCGAGATCATCCGTAATGTCGGAACTGTGCTCCCGTATCTTCTGCACACAAAGCTCAAGACTAGGACCACCTTGCTCTGATACTTAACGCACGGATCCACCCTCAACAACTGACAAAAATCTTCCTGAAGTATCCTTTTCAACTTATCACAAACGAACCAAAAGTCCTATTTACGCTGAGCCAAAACAGAACCTTATCAAAGGGAAAGATGGATATAGTCATCTTTTCGGGAAATTGTTCCAGCGCCACAACAGGAATCATATCACTGCTAACCCTAAAAGTTGCTTCCACTCATTTCATCACACTCTAGCGGACTCCCTTAAACAACTGGAATGCAATGAGACCGTGATTGTTGAGATTTTAGGGCATCGAAATGAATCCATAACGACCGGCAGATATGGGAAAAGGTACCATCCGAGAATATTACTCGATGCTCTCCGACTGCTAAATTATTCATAATTATAGTCTTCAGTTATGACATCAATGGACTAATGTATTTTTACTGATGGTAATATCACTTTCGCACCTATTCAAATTACTGCCGCTAAAGTTCAAAATCACCACCTAACTCCCCACTATCAGCATATTGAACTTAAATAGTGCTTACCATTCTAGTTCTTCCCACTATCTATTACGCTGGTTTTGTAGCAGGTGTGGTTCAATATTGGGTATGGATTTATATTTTGTAAAGAAAGTAAAACGTCCTAGAATTTCCATCATTTTATATTTTTGTGTTCTTAATTCCTGAATGCCTAAATATTGGGCATTTCAATATATAGTATAGAGTTATACAGAGTAATTTTATTTCATACCCTTTATCTCAGCCATAGCTTCATCGAAGCAACATTTACATAAACCATGAGTTAGTTGAGGTACGCGTTCATTATCAAAGATCTTCAGTGTATTTATCGCTACATCAGTTTCTTCCCACTCAGTTTCTGAGACGGCAATCTTTTTACATACACTACATATTCGGATCAGTTTGTCAGATCGCTCGACATCATTATTGAGTAACGCTACTATTTCCCTAGATTCTGTTCTGAGAATTTGGCTTTGAAACTCAATGGTATCGTCTTCTAGTGGTATAACAGATAGTTGAAGATAGCGGCAGATGCTTGGAGAGTCACATCTAAATAGTAATTTAACCGATTGCTTTCTACTTCGTACTTCCTTTAGTACTATTTGATACAGGTGTTTAGTTTCATCCCCACTAATGAAGTCCCACAATGAAGAGCCAATAATTTTATCTGGAGTATTGCTCTCAGCACCATTATTCTCGACAGCAAACGAAAGCCAGTTATCACTCAAACTAATGATATTGTTGTCTTTGTTTACTAAGTAGATGTAGGTTTCATCGGTATTAACATTCATGTTATTCCTTATGGGATTTCAGCTATTTTAGTAATACATTACTCACCTGACAGACTTGCTCACATAGTCGATGAATAACTTCAGAGCATTTTCTGTCACATCCTCAATCTGGTTATAGACTCGACCTTTTACTGTAAATGATATGGTGAATGGAGCATTGTTATGCTATTCCCACTTGTCTTTAACTTTAGCAGTAGCCTTCGTCTGCCACTGCATATTACTAGGATCATCTTTTCCACCACGTTTAAGAGGCACAATATGGTCAACTACATATCCTGGACGACCGTTTGGATAGCCTGATTGCTTCATAAAATCATGCTTGGGGGCGGAACTTCTTTTGATTTTTCCTTTGGAATCTCTCTGTACTCCGTAAGAAGCTTTTGAAAAACCTTGTTTATGTGTTTTAGTGGAATAGCTTCTACTGGTGGGGCTTTTCGGAGAGTAACTACTTGATGAATGACTGATGGATGAATGACCACTACTGGCCTTGTGTCCTCCTCCACGTGCTGAGGAGATATCAGGTGACATTGTTACTGCAAACATCAGAAGGCAACAGAGCATGACATTATGAACAGATTCCAAAGGTGTCACTCCTAGATGGGGCGTCACTACTTTTAAAAATAATCTACTTCCGCCACAGTCACGGTGGTAATATTACATCTTAGGCTTCCAAATTAGCCGTACAAGCTGTTCTTTTCGTTGGCGAACAACAGATGTAGCATCATCATAATATCCCTTTTGAATTAATAGTCCATTATTTATTTTATCTTGAGTTATGGGCAGTTAGGGTCACTGGAATCGTTTAACCCTCCCAGTAATGATAATGACACAGCAGGTAGCGGCGGGGGGAGTAACTATATACAACCCTCAGGCTTTAATCCCTCAGGTCGACTGCTCAGCTTTCTGGACTTATTTAACAAACAGTGCCGGTAAATCAATTTCATAATCCAGCTTGCTCAGGTGTTCCAGTTGCCGTTTTTTTCTAACAATTAAATTCCGTAGTCCACCTTCTTCATCACCTCAAGCAGCACCTCTGCCTTGAACCTCTTGCCGTATATGGACATGGTTATGGAGTCACTGGAATGACCAAATAGTTTACCGATAATCTCAGCCCGTCTTTAAGGCCTGTATCACTTGCTCAATTTGAAACCGAATTAGGTTGCGACTACAATTGATAACAGTTATTATAAGTACACACATAAGTAACCAAATTTAAAAATAGGCACGATTACAAATGGGGGTGTAAAGGTTTCGACAGGCGAAGATAGATTCTGATTGCGCTGGGAGGATAGTGGTTGGCCTCTAGAATAATCCACTAAACAATGAATGCAAACAATACAACTGCTGCAGACAATTACGCCTTTGCAGGTGCAATAGCTGCTTAGTACCAGCCTTGGAATCTTCGGACTCCAAGCGAGCTAGAGGGTAGACTTAACTCCCCGTGTAACCCTTCGGCTGTCAAAAAGAAGTAATTGTAATGGGACGGTGAGGATGGTCCGATAGTCACTGTATTTAGGAATCGGTTTTGGGTGCCGTGAGTGATGGCTTACCCTGAGCTTAAAACCATAGTCAATCTATCAGCGTAGACGTTAGCATCGAAGAGCGTTTGGACGTGGGTTCGACTCCCACCACCTCCACCATTATTGTCCTTTTAGTCGATTTTATAGCGCTTCAGCAATGTGGCGCTATTTTATTATCTACAAAAACGGGTCTTTATTTCCATGGGTATGCACTTTGCAAAACACTAAAACCACTATTACAGCAAATAATTGGCGTCTATCTCATCCTTTAGCGTTTGAGCAACATCGAACAACTGCGATGTTTTTGAGTGCAGCAATCTTAATCATGTTATGCATACTCGATTACGTCACCGGCTACGAGTTTGGATTCTTCATCTTTTACTTCATTCCTGTTTCCATAGCAGCTTGGTACGGAGGAGAAAAAGAAGGTATGACTATGGCCGTTACTTGCGGAATTTGTTGGTATATTACCGACAGGCTTTCACACCACCCCTACTCACGCTCTTACTTCATATACTGGGAAACATTTATGCGTCTTGCATCTTTCCTTACCACCTCTTTGACACTTTCCAAAATCAGGGCAATGGTTCTGAAAGAGGAGAACCTTATTTTGGAACTGCTTGAAACTAAAGAGGAATTAAATCAGTTGCGACAATCGAATCATGTTGACTGTTCTCACGACTAATAATTTTGAGAGCAGTAAATTAGAACATTTTTAACACAAATAACGGAGACGATTGAGTATGACATTGCGGAACCTTATCGACTCCAACCGCCGCGAGTATGGGCGCCTGTATGACTTGTTGAATTTTGCCGGCCCTGAACAAATAGCAACAGCAAACGACGAGAGAAATGAACTGCTGCAGTGGCTGGATAAACACGCCCGTTTCGGCTATGCCGATACCAAAGTCGATTGCAATGAACTTTCTCCAGGTTGCCGCCGCTGCGGCGATGGCGACTGGTCATGCCTGTTCATCAACGGTCATTGCAACGGTCGTTGTTTTTACTGCCCCACGTCGCAAGATGATAACGGGCCACCGGTTACCAACGGCCTTGCATTCTCGGGTCCTGACGACTACGCCGCCTATGTGGCCGCTCTCGGTTTCAGCGGTGTCAGCATCAGCGGAGGTGAGCCATTGCTGACTCTGGAACTGACTCTGTCGTATCTGAGCGCCGTTCGCAAACGGTGCGGTAATGATGTCCATCTCTGGCTATATACCAACGGCACCCTGCTGACAACGGATATCTGTAACCGCCTGCGGGATGCCGGTCTGAATGAAATACGTTTTGACATAGGAGCAGTCCGCTATCATTTGAAAAAATTACGCCTTGCAGTGGGCATAATTCCGACTGTCACTGTTGAAATCCCGGCGGTGCCGGAGGATGAGGAACTATTAAAACTGAAGATGGTTGAAATGGCAGAAGCTGGAGTTAATCATCTCAATCTGCACCAGATGCGTCTGACACCGTACAACTTTGGCCCGTTAACTGAACGCGGCTATACTTTCATCCATGGCGAAAAAGTCACTGTACTGGAATCAGAGCTCTGTGCCCTGCGGTCTGTTCGTTTCGCGCTGGAACATGGCATTAGGCTCCCGGTGAACTACTGCTCTTTTCCGTACAAACGACGCTTTCAGCATGCAGCAGCCAGGCGGCGTGCAGCCCAGACGGTCTGCGCTTCCGGAGAAGTTGTGACAGAACCTGGATACCTGAGGACTCTTTCGACAACAGGGGTAAGCTACCATGAAGCGGCGATCCTGCAGAATCCAAGTTACCGTTTTCCCTTTGAAAAAATCGTGTTGGAGACCGGACGGGCCCTGTACCTGGAACGCCGACCGCTGGCTCCGGAAATAGAGTTATCAGTCGCTGAGCTTGTTTCTCTGACAGAGGGCCATCCTCCGGAGCGAATCGCTAGATTTGAGCGGATTGAGAGTGGGTTAGCCGGGTATTTCTGACATTCACCCTTCGAAGAACGCAAACTTTGATGATAATTTATTTTTTTTGGGATCAATGAAAAACCACATTGACGTTACTGGAAATTGAGTGATACCCTTCCTCTGTTTTTTCGCCTGCAACAAGCAATCTACATCGCTGTAATAATTTATTCAGGAGGTATCAAATGGAAAGAGTGATGAATGTAGTTATTGGATTGTTGTTGTGTGCCATCGTTCCGGCTTCGTCGGTAATTGCTGCAGTCCCGCCAAAAAAGGTCGTGATCGGCATCTCCAAAATAGTGGCCCATCCGGCCCTCGATGCAGTTGAAAAAGGTATTCAGGATCAGTTGGCAGCGGCAAAAATTAGCGCTACTTTTGATTTGCAAAACGCCAATGGCGATATCGGCACAGCAGCTTCTATTGCGAGCAAGTTTCAGTCGGAAAAGGTAACCGTGGCTGTCGGTATTGCCACTCCAACCTCGCAGTCGCTGGTTAACACCCTCAAAGGCATTCCGATTGTATTTTCGGCTGTAACCGATCCAGTCAAAGCAGGCCTCGTTCCGACGCTGAAAGGTTCAAAAAAACCGGTCACAGGCGTATCTGACATGACTCCGGTCAAGCAGCAGATTGAACTATTGCTTAAAATAAAGAAGATTAAGCGCCTCGGCCATATCTACACAAGTTCAGAAGAGAACGCTGTAGTGCTGGCTGGTGTCATCAAACAGGTCTGCAAGGATTTGGGGCTTGAATATGTGGAAACAACTGTATCAAAATCGGCTGAAGTAAAACAGGCCGTTCAGGCTTTAATCAAGCGAGTTGATGCTCTTTATATCAGCACCGACAACACAGTTGTATCAGCGCTAAGCTCCATAGCTGAAGTTGCCGCAAAGAACGCTGTTCCTATCATGTCAGCAGATCCTAGTTCGGCGGAGAAGTACCCGGTTCTAGCCGCCTGGGGGTTTGATTATTACAAGATGGGCAGAGCAACCGGAGAAATGATCGTAGAGATTCTGAACGGCAAAAAAGCAGAGCAGATGCCTACCCGTTTTATGACCAGAACTTCGGATGTTGATCTTCTTATCAATCTGGATGTAGCGAAAAAACTTGGCGTGACAATACCGAAAGATATTGTAAAAAGTGCTAATAAGATCATTGAAAACGGCAAGCTAAGCAGTAAATAATCATGATGCGCGGCACCCTTTGCGGGTGTCGCGCAATCTCTACCGATGTGGAAGGTTGAAACGGTTTTGTTATGATAGAAGGAATTCTGGTTGAAGGTCTGATCTATGGAATAATGGTACTGGGAGTATTCATCACCTTCAGGGTGCTGGATTTTCCGGATTTAACGGTAGATGGTTCATTCCCGCTCGGGGCAGCTCTGATGGTTCAGTGTATTCTGCTTGGCGTGAACGGATGGTTGGCGCTTCTTGTCGCTTTTACAGGCGGCGTGATTGCCGGTTGCGTTACGGCACTGATTCATAACCACCTTAAAGTGCCTAACCTGCTGGCCGGCATTCTAACCATGACCATGCTTTACTCCATCAACATACGCATCCTTGGCAACCGTGCCAATGTTCCGATCATTGACCACAAGACCATCCTCACAGATGTTTCCAGTCGTTTATCAGGCACGATCCCGGAAGAATACATATTGATGTTCTTTTTCATTATCGTAGCGCTTGCTATCAAATTACTGGTAGATCTATTCTTTCGCACCGATCTCGGTATGACCATAGGAGCTATGGGAAACAACGAGCAGATGATAATTTCACAGGGAATCAACCCTAAAACTTTAAAAACCATTGGTCTCGGTCTGTCAAACGGACTGGTTGCCGTGTCAGGAGCTTTTGCGGCACAATATCTTGGCTTTGCCGATGTGGGTCTTGGCCAGGGGATCATTATTTCCGGTCTTGCCTCGGTTATGATCGGAGAGTTTCTAATAATGAAAAGCAACCGCATCGGTGTTCTTACATTATGCGCGTTGGTCGGCTCAATTTTGTTCCATGCTGTTATGTACCTTGGTCGCTATTACGGATATATAATCAAAATGACACCCAATGATCTGAATCTTATCAAGGGACTATTGATTATAATTTTGTTAATTCTGACTCAGACCAGGAAATTCAACATGGCAACACTGAAGGCTATGGTGCAAAAATGATAGCGCTTAACAATGCTTCCGTTATTTTCAATCAAGGCACAGTTAATGAGAACCAGGCCATAAACAATATAAACCTGAACGTCAAAGAGGGTGATTTCATCACAATCATCGGCAGCAACGGGGCCGGAAAATCGACACTTTTCAACCTTATCGCCGGAACTATCACCCCTACAGTAGGCTCAATCCATGTAAATGGCCGCAACGTAAGCCGCGAACCAGAATATAAACGAGCCGGCTATATCGGCAGAATTTTCCAGAATCCGCTGTTGGGCACCGCCTCCAACATGAGCCTGGAAGACAACATGATGATTACTTATCGCAAAGGGTTCAAGTGGCTTAAACGGAGCCTAAATAACAAAATGAGGGAATATTTCAGATCAGAACTGGTCCAGCTGAAGATGGGGCTTGAGTTGCGTATGAAGGAAAATCTACTCATGTTTTCAGGGGGCCAGCGGCAGGCCCTGACACTGTTGATGATGGTTCTATCAAAGCCTTCCCTGATTTTGCTGGATGAACACACCGCAGCACTTGACCCTAAAAATGCCGGGATCGTCCTGGAACTGACGAACAACTTTATCAAAGATTACAAACTTACCTCAATGATGATTACCCACAACATGAGCCACGCCATAGAATATGGCAATCGCCTGCTGATGATGGACCAGGGTGAGATCATTTTCGATGTTTCCGGAGACGCCAAAAAGGAACTTACGGTTGATAAACTAATCGAAAAGTTTCAGGAACTGCGCCACCACGGCTTCGAAAATGATCGGGCACTTCTCTCAGATTAGTCGCCTAAAACTAAAGCGACACCATGGAAGCCCAAGGTGTCGCTCATGCGTATCTGGCACGAATCTGAGAATTAGCCGTCCCAATTCTTCAGGGCGAGCAGATCAAGACCGCCGTGATATTTCCTCAAGATTACTTGCAATAACGGTGGCAGTTACAGCCTGCTCCTCTGAAGCCGTGGCGATCTGAGCTATCATGTCCTTGATTAATTCAATGGACTGAACAATGGAATTTAGTGATTCCTCTGCTTTATTCGACAGTGCCTCACCCCTTTCTGCTTCATTTTTGCCACGTTCAATCGATTCAACAGCTAATTTTGTACCCGTTTGTATCTCCGATACCATCGAGTTGATCTGCTTTGTTGAAGCCATAGTCCTTTCAGCCAGGCGACGAACCTCATCAGCAACTACTGCGAAACCACGACCCATTTCCCCGGCACGAGCGGCTTCAATTGCTGCATTTAATGCCAGCAGATTTGTTTGATCTGCAATATCGTTAATGACGTTGACAAATTCACCGATTTTTTCAGATGTTGCCCCTAAATTTCCAACAATTACAGCTGAGGACCGTACAATTTCAGCGACCTTCTGCATTTCCTGCACAGCCTGGCTAACAACTTTTTGTCCTTCATATGCGTTTGCGGAAACCTGTGAAGCCGAATCTGAGGCATTGCTGGTATTACCGGCAACTTCATTTACCGTCATGCTCATTTCTTCCATTGCTGTCGCGATCTGATGGACTCTCTCTTCAAGATAATTTTTTCTTTCAATTTCTTTGTACTGCTGTTCTTTAACTAATTTTTCTGCAGTAATATCACTCCAGCATGCCATAAAGCATAGGACTTTACTGCTGTCGCTACTATCCCATATCGGATAGGCTGTAGTTTTAAGGGTGATTGAGCCAATCGGTATTTCTGCAGTGTGCGGGAGATCTGTGCGTGGATTTGAAAAAAACCTTCTCACTCGGCCAGGATCTTTGTGATACTGATGAATAGAATTATTGAGGGCATTACTGACATCTGCCCCCCGCAACCCGGCATTTAAATCGGCACGATGTTGCTGCAGCAGATCTTTTGCACGAGTATTCATAAATAATATTTTGTTTTCGTTTGATGCATCGCAAAGCATGACAATGTTATCGACGTTATCAATCATTTGCATAAGTTTTTTGATTTCGGCATCTTTTTCGATCAATTCTGCTTTACCACTATTCCCAAAAAAACTCATAATTTCTCCCCAGTTGACAATGCTTAATAAGGTAGCATTATTATTATTTGAAATTTAGTGGCAAAATCTTACTACAGAATAATGAAAAAAAACATCAAATATATTTATCCGCAACGCATCTTGAGTATTTTTTTAATAAGCCCCATCTATCGTACTGTGTGACCAATATTATGAAGAGGTGTTCCTCCGAGACAGGTGCGTAGATATCTCAGGATGCCGAAAAACTGTGGGTAGACAACAAAGACCGCATGCAGAGCGTAGAGCAGGGCTACAGAGAAGGTGGTCGAGTATTGCGACATGATACGCGGAATTCGCAGCAACGGTTTCAGGGCAACTGCCAGCGCCAGCAGCAATCCAACAAGCGGTTGCAGGATCAGTGCCCCACCGAAAATAAGCAGAAAAGGGAACAGTGCCGTAATACTGATTCGCACCAACTCCCTGGCCCAGAGCCTTTCAGGTGAGCTCAAGTGACGCAACCCCACCTCTGCGTAGGCGTGGCCACTCCGATAAGCCCGTTTCCAGTACTGAGCAAATTTGGTCATGTTCAGATCGTGCAGAGTCATAGAGTCTGTGATGCGCCAGATTGCCCAGCCCTTCCTTCGCAGGCGGGCGCTAAAATCCGGTTCCTCCCCTGCAATCAACAGATCATCAAACCCGCCTTCAGTGATCAGCGGCTCTCTCCTCGCTATAAAATCCCCCCCGAAATAGCGGCATGGCCCCTGTTCATAGTGCCACTCTACCGAAGCAATGATGTGATAGTTATTTTTATCCGGCCAGCGCTCACCACGCTTGCCGCAGACCGCCACGATTTTATCGTCAAAATGTCCAAGAGCTGTTTTCAACCAGTCACGATCAAGCAGAGTATCGGCATCCATAAACTGTACAAACGGCGCTGTAGCGGCGAACAGCCCCGCATTGCGTCCTCGCCCCGGAGTTGGATGTTCATCTTTTAACTCGATCACCTGCACTCCGGATTCCCTGCCAATGGCGACACTACTATCGTTGGAACCACCGTCAACAAAGGTAATTTTCAGCAGCTCTTGCGGATAGTCCGCGTCACGTATGGAAGCGATACAGTCGCCCAGATAGCGTGTGACGTTAATTCCGATAATGACGACATCTATTGGAGGAAGATGACTATTCATGACGGTGCAGAGTAAGCTTCCAAGGCAGCCGGTTTCTTCTTCGGAATCAATTTGGCCGGAATCCCTGCTGCGATGTGATCGTCCGGCACGTCAACCATCAGTACCGTATTGGCGCCGATGTCGACATTGTTGCCCACGACTATTCTCCCCAGCACCTTGGCACCTGTACCGATATTGACATTGTTTCCCAGTTGCGGAGCACAGGGGTCGTCCACTCGCTTTAATCCTACCGTGACGCCGTTCCTTATAATGCAGTCGTCGCCAAATTTCGCAAACCCGCTAACGATAATGTCGCCAAAGTGGTCGATACGGAAATTTTTCCCAACCGGAACTTCGCATGGCATTTCAACACCGGCCAGGATCTGCACAACCTTGAATAAAAACTTGTAGGACATGGAAAACGGCATACGTAGCAGCTTGCTGTTAATTGTGTAGCGCCAGCGCCCTAAGCGGTAGACCAGCATCACCCAGAACCCCTGCCGCCCCCAATCGTAAAAATGAGTGCGATAATCACGTTTTATGTTGAGCATCAGGTTGCGATCTTCGTTGACAATCCGGTTCTGCAGCGCCTGCCGTGGCAAACCGTCGGTGGTTGTGTCCAGCGGTGCGTCAAGTGGATTCAGTCGTTCCGGCGGTGGGTCAGGCATACCAGCCCCCGTTTTCTCGCTTCCGTATCCGTCCTTTTTCAGAGTTACCACTATCAACTCCATTGTCTGGGCGGCATCCTCCCGTTTGATGCGCGACTGCCCTCCCCCCTTAATGTTGTTTTTCAATCGTATGACACTTTTCCAGAACAGTTCTACACCTGCTGACAGCAAAACTTTTATCAGACCGTAATTAGCACGGTAGTAGCGGAACTCACTTTGAACCCGCAGGTAGGTCAACTGCCGTCCGGCCTTCGTAACTTTGCCGGTGGATTCTGAGCTCTGTCCTCCCAGGTGAATACACTTGGCGAAGGGATAAAATACAACCGGCCAACCCGCCTTTGCTGATTTCAGACAGAATTCAATCTCCTCGAAATAGAGGAAGTAGCGCTCCTCGTTCAGAAGACCGATGGCGTCAAAAACTTCTCGCCGTACCAGGAAAAATGCACCCGGCACCCAACCGACAACCTTTTCGGTGGAGTGATCCCACCAGGTGTAATCCGGACCACCAAGGCGCGGCGAATGTTTGTATTTGTTGGCAATACCGGAGATAACTAAAAGCTTCGTCCATGGAGAAGGCAACATCCGTGCTGAAGGTTGCATGGCATCATCAAGCCCGACCAGCTTTACACCAAGTACGCCCCATTGCGGATTCACCTCCATTGCCTTCAGAGTGCTGGACAGGGAATCGGGAAACAGGTAGGCATCTGAATTGAGGAGGAGGAGGAAGCGCCCCTTTGCCACGCGGATTCCGACATTATTGCCACCCGCAAAGCCCAGATTCTTCTCTGTGCGCAGCAGCGTTGCCTGAGGAAATTCTGCAGCTATCATGTCGGCGGAATCATCACGAGATGCGTTGTCAACGACAATAACTTCCATATCCAACGCGGCGCCGTACTCATAGACCAGCTTCAGGCACTCGCGTGTGATGTCGCGAGTGTTGAAGCTAACAACGATAACCGAGAGAAGCCGGGAAGGTGCGTGGTTAATGGCACTCATGGGTATAACCCCGACGGCGGTTGCGGTATTTTTTCCAGTCGCGTGCCAATCTTCAGCTTTTCAAACTGCCAGGCGTGCAGCGATTCGCGGAAACCTGGATCTATATAGCGCGTCATTCCCTCCAACATCGCCTTGAAATAGCCGCAGATGATCCCCAACCCTCCGATAATGAATGGTTTTTCCGCCATGCGATAAACACCCATCGGGATAATATAAACGGGGTGCGTACCCATAAAATACTGTCCACGCCCCCAGCGCATGCGGCCATGCCAGATACTTTGGTGGGATGATCCCATAAGGCGTTTATGGATGATGTCCAGTTTTGAGTTACGGATACTTCGGGTGCGCCAACCGGTGATACGAGCCTTGTGATAAGCAATGCCGTCCCAATGTACCTGGCGTACAAAACCACCTATAGCCTCGAAACATTTTCGGCGGTAAAAATTTACCATGCCAGCGACCATCTCGTCGCTGGCACGCTCCTCCACCAGACCACCATTTTCTTCAATAAAAACCTTACCGCTACCTGAACCGAGATGTGCGTCTTTCTCAAAATACTCGACAAGAGTGAAAAAATAGTCCGGTCCGATCTCAATGTCACCATCCATCTTGCAAATATAGTCGTAATCTTTAGTAATGATTTGGTCGTAACCGAAATAAAAGGCCTCAACCACACCAGGTCCAACCGCCCGCACACCTCTATCCTGACGTTTGACCACCCGTATCCAGGGGTGCTCACGGGAGGCGCGTTCGGCAATAGCAAAGGTTTCATCGGTTGAGCCGTCATCAACCAGCAGCCACTCCACCGGCTTCAGCTTCTGAGCAACTAGGGAGTCAATTGTTCCCTGCAGATACTCTGCTTCATCCCTCACCGGTGCGACTATAACAATGCGCCTTCCTGCAGACTCACTCATGGCTTCGATCCTGACAAGATAGATTTGAATAACTGTGACAGTTTTTCAGCGTTTGCTTCTTCCGAAAACTCGCCTTCGACTTTAAGTCTACCGCCAGTGATACAACGATTTCTAATATCATTTTCCAACAAGCGGATGATGGCATCAGCAAGAGACTGTGGATCTGCCGGCGGCACAATCAGGCCGGAAATTTCATTTTCAACAAGCTCCGGAATAGCAGAGACATCTGTAGATATAACCGGAATACCTGCAGCCATGGATTCCATCAACGCTACAGGAATGCCGTCCATGTCTCCGTTACTGTCCACACGGCAAGCAAGAACAAATTGGTTAAGTCCGCACAACCATCCAGGAACCGTATCATTGGCCATCGGACCGAGAAATTCTATACAGCCTGAAACACCTTCCTGCTCAGCCTGTTTCAGCAAATCAGCTTTAAGCGGACCGTCGCCGGCTATTTCAATACTAAAATCTTTGCCGCTCCTGTGTAGAATGCCTGCTGCGGCAACAAGTGTATCGAACCCTTTTTTTTCAACCAGACGACCGAGGGAACCGATGACAAAGGCACATTCAGCAACATCCTTTTTAGGCACGTCGTTGAGGGCATTTAGCACAGACAGCTTCAGTCTGTTTATCCTATCATCAAAACGCTCAATGTCCACCCCGCAGCGCACAATGGCAATTTTTTCATCTTTTGCTCCCTGCAACACCAAAAAGCGGCGATTAAACTTTGAGATGGTCATCGCCTGTGCAGCCCGGAAAACTTTCTCCTTCAACAACCATCCCCGTTCAAACAGGTCATTAGCGTGGGAAGTGAAACTGAAAGTAATTCCGGCAAGACTAGCAGCGTACATAGCAATATCTGTAGGAACATGGGCAAAATGTACGTGCAGATGCCGGCAACCATTTTTTCCCAGGATTCGGGCAAGCCTGGTGGCTGCAAGGAAGCGGTAGAGCAGACCGGCTGAAGCTCTGCCGAAAAAGCCCACTTTTTTCATATCTCCAAGCAGCATGCAGACAGTAAAAAAGTAGCGTATCGGATGAAGTATTTTGCAGATGACCGCTGCTGTCAGGAACGATGCAGCACCTTGTGAGTAAAGCTGAATAGTTTCCGCTGCCAACGCCCTGGCGCACTCCTCGGTTGCCGGTGATGCAGGTGGATGAACGGAGATAGAAAGCACATCAAAGCCCTTTTCACGCAATGCCAGTATCTCGTGATACACAAAGGTTGCAGAGAGTGCCGGTATTTCTGGTGCCAGATAAGCGATACGCGGTTTCATGTCATCGTTTTCCTTTGGTCTGCAACCGCTCCATGCGCGGAGGTGTATCAAAACTGGTATCGAGGCTGACCGTGATGTCGTCATTCAGCAACACCCCGCTCCGGTTTTTGTCTTGTCCATACAATCCCCAGTGTGCCTCGCAAAGTCCGACGCCATCTGCTCCCCAATCTTTTATTGCTTCGGCGATAAGACGGTCATCCTGAAATAACATGATGCCGCTATTATCAACCTTTACTTCAACCTTTACCCATTGGCGCATAGGAAATGGGATGCTGGAAATCCTTGTATACGTACCCTTGCTAAAAACCGGAACATGAAACAGAACCAGTCGATCCTCGCCCTGCTCAAAGCCCAGGTTAACGCCGAACAAATCTTTCCAATCCTGTTTGTTGCTGTAGGTGGCAAAACTGAACCAACCGCGCTGGGTTGATGAGGGAAAATCTGCCCACACGTGGAAAGTGGAACGGTAACCGCCACGATAACACTCAGGCAGTAAAAGCGCCGGATATAACCGGTGGCTGTCTCCACCGGGTGGGTTAGCTGCTATAATTTCACCGCGCAATACCGACCCACGCCCGGAACCGGTTGGATCAGGGATCACTGTGAGCTTTCCAGCGGGAAATCCTTCGATGTGCCACCAGCTATATTCTTCAAGATTACCGGTTTCGTGGTGAGCCTGCCAATAAGGGGAAATTCCGGATGCCGGTTTCGCATTGGAAATCGGTACAGGCATTGATTCTGCAGTGCGCGAAAAGCTGCCTTCATCCTGCCTCTTACCGGGAAGATTGTGGACAATATTGCGAATAACACACACCGCAGCAACTGCGACAAGTGCCAATATTAAATACCTGAATATTTGCATAGTCGGCATAGTGTCAAACTGACAGCATTTGTTCAAGGGGTAAAATTCACCCCACGATTTTTCCGGACAAATGTTTTTTATTTTAAATTAGGTCTACATAAAGTTGTATTCAGCGCAACTTTATGTAGACCGTAACAACAATGCAACCGATCAAAAGGCTGGGAACCGTTTTGGAAACGATAACGACTGGAGCCTCTAGTGCCTATACGCCAAGCGGCATATATATCATAATGCTGGTACCATGGCAGGCGCCTTGATCTTGTTCACTGGATAAGGTCATAAAGCCGTTATGCTGAAGCACGATGGCAATCGCCATTGCCAGGCCGCGCCTGTTCACTTTGTCACACTCTTTGGCGATGAAAAACGATTCGAAGAACTTTTTTCTGTCCGTTTCATCCATTCCTGTCCCGGTATCAGCAACAAAAACAACAGCATATCTGCCCGGCCTCCCAAAACCATTGGCGGAGATAAACTGGTCATCCATGTCAAAAAGATCCGTGACAAATGTCAGTGTCCCCCCTTTCGGCATGGCATTCCGGGAATTAATGGCAAGATTTATCAGAACCTGCTCTATCTGGTCGCCGTCTGCATGCACAGTGAGAGATTGCTCGCAAAAAGTTACATCGACTGTAATGCTCTCTCCGGTAAGACTTGTTACAAAATCCACCACTCTGGAAACAATCATGTTCAAATTATGGTTCTGCTGTTTCACCGCCATTGTACGACTGAACGCCGGAAGGTCGTAGCGCTTCACTACTGGGCGACCGGATACCGCAAGAAATTTCTGGGCATAGTCATTCAACTGATCATTCAGCCCCGCCTCTAACTGAATAACTTTGCCGTAGTCCATCTGCTCGCTCGGCATATTCTCCCCCTTGTCTGCTGCTTCGTGTACCTTCGTGTTAAATGCTGTTCGCGGCATCTTTGTACTTGCTGACCGCATCCTCGCCATACAGATGGCGACATGCGCTGTTCATAGGTCATTATGCAGGAAACAAGTCATCAATAAGTGCCGTCTGCTCCACTGCACAGTCTGGACAAATGCCGTGGCTAAATAATGTTTTGGAATGTCTGCTGATGTAAGCCTCCAGCTGATGCCAGCTATTTTGATCATCCCTGATTTTCTTGCAGTATGAACAAATATGAATTATCCCTTCAAACAGCTTGACTCGTGCAAATGCTGCTTCAAGCTGAGCTCTCTGCTCTTTTACAAGGTCATGTCGCCGTTTCGACTCAATATGGTTACGTACCCGCAGCTTGAGTAGATCCGGATTCACCGGTTTTTCGAGACAATCGATTCCACCGGACACAAGCTTAAGAAATTCAAAAAAAATGGTGTCTGCTACCGTTAAAAAAAGGATCGGGATATCTGCATATATTTTTTCTGCCTTGATTATCTTGCAGACATCAAAGCCGCTCATATCGGGCGTCATTACATCCAGAATCAGCATATCAAATAATATTTCTTTGACATAGCTGACTGCATCACACCCATTTGTTGCTGTGTGAATTTCGTATTCACTCTGTAGGGACTTCGTCAGCAGTTGAATGCTAACCGGATCGTCACCTACGATCAATATTCGGGGCTTATCGTTCATCGGAACTCCCTTCATTTTGTTAATGCCCTTTTCATCTCAGTGATCAATTCCTTTTGTTCCATCGGTTTTGACAGATAGCCGTCAAAGCATTCTTCAAGAAAACGGTCAATTTCACCTTTTAATGCCAGGACGGTGAGAGCAATGACCTGCTGGCGGCAAGGGGTTTCGCTCTCTTTCGTGTGAATGACGGGGAGCAGTCAATCCGCCTGACTATTCGCACACTCCAGCAGTGCTTTTTCAAGCATTGTCCCGGTGACAGGCTTGAACTCATGCCTCAAAAATCCGTCGTTGCTTGTTGTTTTCAGAGCGACCGGCATCTCAAAAGCCGACAGGACAATTGCCGGGATCGAGGAATTGAGTGCGTGCACCCGCTTTAACATGTCCACCCCGTCCATCACCGGCATCTGAATGTCGGTGATAATAATGTCCGGATGGTGTTCACTATAAGCAGTCCACCCTTCCTCACCATTTTTTGCGGTTATCAGCTCACCTACAATACGGGTCAGGAACTCGCTATACAGCTCACGCGTTTCATCGTCATCCTCAACATAAAGCACAGTCAGGCGCTTCAATTGGTCCAGATCCTGGTTACCGACAACTCGGATGTTTCTCTGCTCCATGCCTGTCTGGGGTAGCCACTTATCCAGCATCGTCTGCATTTCCTCAATTACAAACGGCTTGGTCAGGAAATCGTCCATACCGGCTTCAAGGCATTTGTCGCGATCTTCCCGCAAGCAGCTGGCTGTCAGGGCAATTACCGGAATGGCGTGATTATTGACGGCAGAAAGCGGACTCCGAATGATGGCAGTTGTATCGAAGCCGTTAAGCAACGGCATTTCACAATCCATAAGAACCAGGTCGTAGTCGTTCTTTTCGAGTGCAGCTACCGCCTCTCTGCCATTACCTACAACATCCACTTGATATCCTGATTTCATGAGTAAGCGACGTATAATTATCTTGTTGAATCGGTCATCTTCGGCAAGAAGCAGGCGAGAATTGGACACGGCGTGAATCTTTTGAACCGGCTTCCCCGGCCGCTCGTACGGAACAGGGGCGGCACTGGTGACGCCCATTGCTCCAGCCTGCTGCTCCAGTTCGACGGCAAACCAGAACGTCGAGCCATCCCCTTCCGCGCTCTCCACGCCTAAGCGCCCTCCCATCAATTCGACCAGTTGCCCCGTGATGGCCAGCCCCAGGCCGGTTCCACCATAAAAACGTGCGGTGGAGGCTTCTGCCTGGGCGAATGGTTTGAATATATGAACCAGGTTGTCTGACGCAATGCCGACACCGCTGTCGCGCACCTCAAAACGGAGGGTTGTCCGTTCCCCCTCTTCAGCATCGATGCTGATATGTAATGAGACGGACCCTTCGTGGGTAAATTTAATGGCGTTACCAACCAGATTAGTAATAATTTGGCGCAATCGCTTTGCATCACCTATCAAACGGTGTGGAACGTCCGGATCTATCTGTAAAACAAGATCCAGTTTTTTTGCACGGGCACTGAAAGAGAGAAGATTGATAAGAGCTGTTGCTTCTGCCTGCAGATCGAAATTCTGTGTTTCAAGTTCCATCTTGCCAGCTTCTATCTTGGAAAAGTCCAAGAGATCATTGACCAGTAACAGCAGGCTGTTGCCGCATGACTTGATAGCCTCGACATACGACTGCTGCTCTGTGGCCAGAGGTGTAATCTCCAGCAACTTGGCCATGCCGACAATACCGCCCATGGGTGTGCGGATTTCGTGACTCACATTGGCCAGAAATATACTTTTGAAATCACTGGCACTGTTGGCCAACTCGGTCAGGCGAAGCGAATTGTTAAGCGACTTCCGGAGAAGTTCGTTGCTCTCTTTCAGCTGTTCCTTATTTTCTTCCAGTGAGGCTATAATTTCTCTAATCCGCTTAAGCGAAGGACGAAAAACAAATAACAACTCGAAGACGAGGATCAGCAGTCCGACCAGCATGAATATTGTCTCCAGGCGCTGCATATAGGTAACCCGCTCCTGGGCCTCTCTGTCGAATTGGAAGGTGATCTTGTCCATAAGCTCCAGGTATTGAGACTCATTGGCCAGCAACACATCAACAGCGGTCCGAACAGCAGATGAAGCCGGCTTTTCTCCTGACGGCACGGCCAGCATACTGCCTAGTGCCGCTTCCATGGTCGTATAGTACGGTTCTATCTCGCTAAAGAGTGCCACCACCTCCGGTGAATTTACCCGCCTTGGCAATCCAAGCATGGCATCGCCACGCTGCAGCCCAAAATGAGCCAATTTCCAGGCGAGAAATGATTCTGCAATTTCACTGTTTATCCGAATCAGCTCATAGTCAGAAGCCGACCGATCCAAAACGAGAACGCTCTTAGTCATATATTGTGACAGCATGCGCTGTCGCCCTGAGAGATTGATTACCCTGGAGTCACTGCCACTGATCTTGACAACGGCTTGCATTATGAGCGAAGAGGATATCAGGGAAAGAGCAATGATCGATAAGGCAACAGCGTAGACTAACGTAAGGTTATGTAGTCGTTTACTCCACATAGAGTTCATAAATAAGATTCCTCATAGCGATAAGGTATAACTCCGGTATTCACTCTATAATGCAAAAAGTTGCACTGATTTCAATGTCGCTTTATTTGTTGCCTTGTTTCCCGCTCTTTAACTCCGCACATCTGTTCGCTCAGCATATGCCTCCATGTTCATTCGTGGTAGACGTAGCTTTCCGTTAGTGTGCGACGCGTACAATCAGCTTGCCAAAGTTCTTGCCCTCCAGCAGTCCGATAAATGCCTCAGGCGCATTTTCCAGGCCATCGACAACATCTTCACGGCACCTGATGCGCCCTTCATTCACCCAGGCGCTCATCCGCTGGTAAAACTCACCATAACGGTCGCCAAAGTCCTTGCAGGCTATGAATCCCTGCATCCTGATCCGTCTGGCCAGCAGCGTGCGGATCAGGAGCCCCGAGCGATCCGGACCTTGCGGCAGATAGGTGTCGTTATAATGGGCGATCAGCCCGCAGATCGGCACACGGGCGCCTGCATTCAGCAGAGGCAGGACTGCGTCAAAGACCGCACCACCGACGTTCTCGAAGTAGACGTCGATGCCTTTCGGGCAGGAATACGCCAATTGTCGGGGAAAATCGGCGCTGTGACGGTCAATACAGGCATCAAAGCCAAGCTCTTCGACAACATACCGGCACTTGGCACCTCCGCCGGCAATGCCAACCACCCGGCACCCCTTGAGCAGTAGCGCAATCTGACCAACCACTGAACCGACAGCCCCGCTCGCGGCGGCGACAACCAGCGTATCGCCGGCTTTTGGATGACCGATGTCAAGCAAGCCCATGTAGGCGGTAAAACCGGGCATACCGAGGAGACCAAGGGCCAGCGAAGGGTGCTTCATTTGGGAATCGAGCCTGGTGAGATCATTACCGTCGGAAATGTCATACTCCTGCCAACCGCTGCAACCGAGCACCAGATTACCCGGATGAAAGTCCGGATTTTGTGAAACTTCCACGCGTGAGACAGTGCCTCCAACCATGACGTTACCAACAGCGACAGGCGCGGCATAAGAGGGGGCATCGTTCATGCGGCAGCGCATGTAGGGATCAAGCGAGAGATAAAGAGTACGTAAAAGAACCTCTCCGGCTGAAGGAATCGGAATTGTATTTTTTTCAAGCCGGAAGTGATCTTCTCTCGGGGCGCCGAAAGGGCGTGAATTAAGAACAATCCGGCGATTTAGGGAGTTATTTCCGGACATAAGATCTTTCTCCTCGGATTGATAGTAGCAACTACCGTTCCAAAGAAAATTTGCAGACCATTATGCGGCTAACCTACTGTATTTAAAGAATAAATTTGAGAGAGAGAGAGAGAGAGGGAGATGGGTGCAGAAAAACCGTTAAAAAATCCGTGACATAAGACGGAATCGTTTAATGTCGCGGAATACATCGTGGAACCTCTGTGTAAATTTCTTTATCCGCGAATGATGCCGTACTTCCTCATCCGGGATCGAAGCGTGCTTGGGTTGATACCAAGTAACAGTGCTGCACCTTTTGTCCCGTCAATACGCCACCCGGTTTTTTGGAGCACCTGGATTATGTGGTCCTGCTCCAACAGGGCAAGGGCTTTTACGTCCCCCTCATCAGACTCCTCTGCTTTACAGAATGAATCTAACAGATCAGGCACCTGTAATGCGCTCCCCTGGCTGATGATAACAGACCGCTCAATGACACTTTCCAACTCCCGCACGTTGCCGGGCCAGAGATATTTCCGGAGAACACTCAGAGTGCCTGTGGACACGTTATCGATCTTTTTACCTATTTTCTTATTGAATTTAGCAACAAAATGATTGACGAGTAGCGGGATGTCTTCCACGCGCTGTCGTAGTGGCGGGATATTAATAGGGAACACATTGAGCCGGTAGAACAGATCTTCCCGAAATCTTCCCATGCGGAGCTCTTCTTCAAGGTTCCGGTTGGTGGCCGCAATGATGCGTACATCGACTTTAATGGTGTGCGGGCTGCCCAGGCGCTCAAACTCACCATCTTGAATAACCCGAAGCAGCTTTTTTTGAAGTTCAAACGACAATTCGCCAATTTCGTCAAGAAAGATGGTGCCGCCGTCGGCCAACTCGAAGCGCCCTATCTGCCGGGCATGAGCTCCGGTGAAAGCACCCTTTTCCCGCCCGAAGAGCTCACTTTCTATAAGGCTCTCCGGCAGCACTGTACAGTTGACCGTTATCATTGGCCGTCCCTTGCGAACACTGCGATCGTGGATAGCCTGTGCCAGCACGCCCTTGCCGGTGCCGGTCTCGCCAAGGAGGAGAACGGTCGCATTCATCGGCGCCACCTGCTGAGCCAGATTAAATACGCGCTTGATGGCATCGCTTTCACCAATGATTTCACCAAAATTAAACTGCTGGGCAATCTCCTTCTGCAGATGGAGATTTTCTGCCTGGAGCCGGTTCTTCAATTGATGAATTTCCGCCATCGCCACCCTGAGAGACTCGTCAGCCATCTTCCGCTCGGTGATGTCGGTAAAAGTAATCCAGTTTTCCACACTCTGCTCAGTGGTAAGCTGCATGTGCGCCCAGAAATGAGAACCATTGGACTTCACCAGACGTACATCCATAATATTCGGAGTGTTTGAGTTACGGGATTGTTGTTGGCTCAAGTAGTACATATCCTGGTCATCTTTGAAAATTATACGGTTGAGCGGCTGTTCGATCAGCACGCTTCTTTCAACGCCAAGCATGGCGGCGGCAGTAAGATTAACTTCCTTGATCAGCCCGGTTTCTCCTATCGTCAGATACCCGACCGGCGCCAGGTCATAAAGGTCGAAATAGCGGGACTGTGAGGCATCCAGCTCCTCATGGGTGCGGCACAGCTCTTCGTTCTGCATCTCCAGTTCTATTTGATGCACCCACAGTTCGTGAAAGAGCCGTTTAGTCTCCTCGGGTGAGGCCGATTCGGTGATGAGGCTCTCTCTTACCCGGAACAATTCTTCAGCTCTATGGCGGAGTTCCTGTGCTGTTTTGGTTGGTATGCTTGTCATAACTGGTGCCACCTCTTATTCAACCACGCTCGCCCGCTCTGTCGTTGCGATCGCATATATCTTCCCCATCTCATTCAAAAGAACGGTGGCAGTCAGCCATACTTCGACGACCCTGCCATCTTTGGAGAGTCGCTGGGTGCGATACGGCTCCAGCACCTCTTTTCTGCTAAGATTGAGAACCCGCTCGACTTCTTCCAGGCGCACCCCTTCCGGTATTATCTCGCGGACATTGCGCTGCAGCGCCTCTGACTCGCTCCAACCGTACATCCTTTCCGCCGCAGGATTCCAGGCCAGGATACGCCCTTCCATATCCTGCAGCACGATAGCATCGTGCGAATCACGCACTACCACTGCCATACGCAGTAAATCATTGGCTTTTTTGAGCGCTTCCCGTGCCTGTATAATTTCAGTGATAGTTACAAAATTGATCACAGCCCCCTCTATCACGTTGTCAACGGTTCGATACGGCAGAATGCGCATCATGTAACAGGCGCCGTCCGTAGTCTGTACCTCCACCTCTTTGGGAATAAGAGTGTTCAGCACACTTTGCGTGTCCGCCATCAGACTGTTATAGCCAACCAGGTTGGAGGCGAAGTGCCCCACAGAGCGACCGATATCGCTCAGAATCAGGTTGATAATTTTGGTCGCGCCAGGGGTAAAACGGAGAATGCGTAGTTGATGATCCACAAATACAGTGCCGATGCCGGTCCCGGCCAGCAGGTTGTTCATGTCATTGTTGACCCGCGACAGATCGAGTACTTTCACCTGCAGTTCAGCGTTGATAGTGGCCAGTTCCTCGTTGACCGACTGGAGTTCCTCCTTTGAAGTTTCCAGCTCCTCGTTGGTTGACTGCATCTCTTCGTTGATTGACTGCAGCTCTTCATTCGCGGATTTGAGCTCTTCGTTGGACGCTTCCAGCTCCTCATTGGCACTCTGGATGTATTCTTCCTTGGCCTGCAACTCCGTCTGCAGAGCAGCAAGGCGCTCCTCCGTGTCGGCAACAGGGTCCCTTGCAGTGGTCGACTCGGCGGCCTGAACAAGCTGGACAGGCGCTTCTTCCAATACGACCATGAAGAGCAGCATTTCAGGTTGTGCAGCAGAACCGGGCTGTTCGGTAATCTCAAGGCGTGAGGTTACCGGGCTGATGCTCAGGTTTACGGTAGTGAAGTGGCCGTTTGTTTTAACCCGTAGACCGGAGCGGCTAACGGTTTCATTGCGTGTGGCGGCTTTGTGCAGGGCTATGGTCAGGTCGTGCTGTAATCCTTCACGGGCCATCTTCAGAATATTGAAGTTGGCCGTCCCGCCGGTTGCCGGCTCCAGATACATCCCGGTGCGGCCATGCAGATAGAAGATATCCCCCTGTCTGTTGACGAGTACTCCGGCCTGGACGACCTGCCGGAGCAGCGCCTGTTCAGCCAGTTCCTGCAGAGACACTTTTGGTGGAAAGGCTTTTCTGACTGCAGATTGCTGGAGTGACACATCTCCCGTTGTCATAGGGGGCAAAAATGTCTCCAGGGGCATGCGCCTCGCGATGCAAGCGCCATCTTTACGCTGATACAGTTTCTGCTTACGCTCAAGTACCGCAAACAGCGAACCAAATTCTCCAACGGTCTCAGAGGTACCCAACAGGAGAAAACCGCCGGGGTTAAGTGCGTAATGGAATAGCGGGATCACCTTCTTCTGCAATTCACCCCCCATATAGATCAGCAGATTGCGACAGCTGATCAAATCGAGCTTGGAAAAAGGGGGATCTTTGATCACATCCTGTTCGGAAAAGACCAGCATGTCGCGTATCCCTTTATGGATACGGTAGGTTTTGCAGTCAGATTCCAGCGAGAAAAAACGCGACAGCCGTTCCGCCGGGATGTCGGTGGTGATGCTGGCAGGAAAGAATCCTTTACGGGCCAGATCGATTGCCTGTTTGTCGATATCTGTGGCAAAGAGTTGTATCGTGTAGTTCTGCTTTAACGTCTCCATATATTCTTTAAGCAGGATGGCGATGGAGTAGGCTTCTTCGCCGGTGGAACAGCCGCAGATCCAGATCCGGATGGTACTGCCGGACGGCTTGTCGGCAAAGATGCGCGGAATGACGATGGCTTCCAGCGCGGCGAAGGCTTCAGTGTCGCGGAAAAAGTTGGTGACGCCGATCAACAGATCGCGAAAGAGCGCCTCTACTTCCTGCGGTGTCTGCTGGAGATATTTGACATAGCCGTCCAGCCGTTTGATCTGGTGGACGGCCATGCGCCGTTCTATGCGGCGCTGAATGGTGCTTGGTTTGTAGAGGGAAAAATCGTGGCCGGTCTGAGCGCGCAGAATTATGAATATTTTCCGCATCTCACTCTCTGTTTTGGGCTCAGGAACGGCGGTTGGCCGTGGCGGTCTGCCGAAGGCGTGGACGGCATAAGAGATAAGCTGGGCAGGCATATCTGCTGGCGGGAGGACATAGTCCACCAGCCCGGTGTTGATGGCGCTGCGCGGCATGCCGTCATATTCTGTCGATTCGGGGTTCTGTACCATGGCCATCCCCCCCTCGCCTTTGATCGCCCGTAGCCCCAGGGTGCCGTCGCTGCCGGTTCCGGACAGCACAATGCAGATGGCAAGTTCGTGCTGATCCTGCGCCAGGGAACGGAAGAAATAATCTATCGGCAGTCGCTGACCACGTGGCGCCGCCGGTTCCAGCAGCTGCAGTGTGCCGTTCAAAAATGCCATGTCGCAGTTGGGCGGGATGATATAGGCGCAGTTGGGCTGAACCTCGACGCCGTCTTCGACTTCAAAGACCTGCATGCGGGTATAGCGCCGGATCAGATCTGTCAGAATGCTTTTGTGATCCGGTGCCAGATGCTGCACCAACACAAAGGCCATACCGGGCTCTTTGTCGGCCGGCATGCCGGAAAAAAAGGCTTCAAAGGCTGCCAGACCACCGGCTGAAGCACCTATGCCGACGATGGGGAAGTGGGCTTTGGCGGGGATAATCTCGGCGAGAGGTTCTGCTGCGGCAGGTTCGGCTTGTTTTTTTTTGGCCATGGTGTTCTCCTGTACTGTTCCTGCTGTCGTAAAAAGGAAAAACCGGCGTACGAAAATACAGCAACGCCGTTAGTAGTTGGCTCCAGAACCTAGAAGGATTTGGATTGAAAGATAAGTAATTACACCGTTGTAATCAATAAGCCTAAAATATCTTCAAAATCTTTTACATTGCGGGTAAGAAGCTTGAAACCATGCTGAACCGCCTGACTGGCAAGCCAGAGGTCCTGTATGCGGGGGCAATGCGTTTTCCCGCTGTTTTTTGATTGAGCGGCAAGCGAACCGAAAATTTCACCGGTTATCTCATCGATGCGCAGAACCGGCTTAACTCGTATTCTGGCAAGCGAAGCCAGACGCTGCTGGCGTATTGCCGGAGTTGCAGCACATTCGGCTCCAAATTTCAGCTCGGCAATCGTAATAGGAGATAGATAGACCGGCTCAACCCCGATGACGGCAACAATATCAGCGGGTGCAAGGTTTCCCTGCTCCACATCAATCCAGATGCATGTATCAATCAGGACGCCCATGGGTTACACACCTCACCGTCATTGCTATCATCAAAGCGGCTGTCAGCAAGCCATGTTTTACCGGCAGATTCAGGTAGAGTGCGGTAGATATCACTAAATGCTTCTGCCGCCGTTATTGTTGCAGGGCCTGGAACAAGCCTGGCAACAGGAAAATTATTGCGCACGATTAATAACTCCTCGTGCTGGAACTCAACCCGATTGAGCATGACACGAAAATTCCTCGAAAGATCGGTAGCGGTAATTGTTCGCACGAAGACCTCCTTCAATCAGATAATCTGATCGGAGTGTAAGAATAATGACTATATAAAGCAAGAATTAAACTTTGACGCACCTCTGGTCGAACTCTATACGATTACTTGATAATTCGTAAAAGCCTGCTATAGTTGCCCCACCATGCGAATCCTCTATATCGATGATAAACCGGACATACGAAATCTATTACAGCGCTATCTGACTTCATGGGGCTATGAAGCGGTTGGTGCATCGGATGGTGAGGAGGGTTGGCAACTGATTCAGTCGCTACACCCCGACATCGTCATTACCGACTGGATGATGCCGGGCCTTAACGGCCTGGAGCTGTGCAACCGCATTAGAACGTCGGACATTCCCACCTATATATATGTGATCTTGCTTACCGCACGGAATATTAAAGAGGATCTGATTGTCGGCATGGAAGCCGGTGCCGATGACTTTATTGGAAAACCGTTCGAGAAACTGGAGTTAAAAGCCCGTCTCAAAGCTGCTGCCCGCATCATCTCTCTGGAACGCACCCTGGAAGAGAAAAACAGCAAGCTTGAGGAAGCGTACAACGTCATCAAGGACGACCTTGAAGCCGCTGCCAGAATTCAGCACAGCCTGATTCCTCAAAAAATAGAGCACTTCGGCGGGATTACTTTTGATTGGTTATTCTGCCCTTCGCTGTTTGTTGCCGGTGACATATTTAATATTGTTCGCCTGGACGAAAAGACGCTCGCCTTTTACCTGCTTGATGTAAGCGGTCACGGCATACCTGCCGCACTTCTTTCAACCACTCTCAGTCGTGTGCTGACACCGACACCAAACTTTGCCGGGCCAATGCGGCATTCGCTGGCAGTACCTCCCTTCTACCGTATAACTGCGCCACGAGAAGTCGTTTCCGAACTAAATGGACGTTTTATGAACGACGATGTCCAAACACAGTATTTCACTATAGTGTACGGCATTATCGATATACACTCTGCGGCAGGGACTCTTACTCAGGCCGGCCATCCCTCGCCGATTCATCAGTCAGCTGATGGAACTGTTCGCTTGATAGGTGATGGCGGTTTTCCTGTCGGAATGTTTCCAGAGGCTGATTATGAAGAGCATCCTTTTAGTATCAATGTAGGTGAGCGACTGTTTCTCTATTCCGACGGTATTACCGAATGTCGCGGTAACGATGGAGGAATGTTTGGCATCGACCGGTTACTGAAGATTATTTGTGACGGCTACCGGATGTCGCTGCGTAATTTGATGATCAGCATTGAACGGGAACTTGCCGTATTTCAGGGCAGTTCACAGTTTGATGATGACATTTCTTTGTTGGTAATGGAAAGAAAGGAGGAATAATGAAGGCAATGATTCTGGGTGCGGGAAAAGGGACCCGCGTACGCCCTATTACCTATACCGTACCCAAACCGATGATCAGCCTTGCCGGCAAACCGGTGTTGGAATTCATCATCGAACACCTCGTCGCTCAGGGCTTTGACGAAATAGTTATCAATACCAGCTATATGGCGGATTCAATTGAAGGCTATTTCCGCGATGGTTCCCGTTTCGGCGCCAATATCGCCTATTCCTTTGAAGGGAAGCTGGTGGATGGTGAGCTTCAAGGCGAAGCGCTCGGCTCGGCAGGCGGAATGAAAAGGATTCAGGATTTTTCACGGTTTTTTGATGACACTTTTGCCGTGTTATGCGGCGATGCGGTTATAGATGTTGACCTGCAGGCCGCTTTGGCTTTCCACAAAAGCAGCGGAGCGGTGGCGACGATTATCCTAAAGGAAGTGGCAGCGGATGAGGTCTCCAGCTACGGCATTGTAGAATTGGGTGATGACGGGCGGATTCTCCGTTTCCAGGAAAAACCAAGGCCGGAAGAAGCAGTCTCCAGGGTTGCCAATACCGGCATCTATCTGTTTGAGCCGGAGGTATTCTCTTTTATCCCTTCCGGCACAGAATATGATATCGGCTCACAGCTTTTTCCGGCGCTGGTTGCCGCCGGAGCACCGCTGTATGGCATTGCACTCCCGTTTACCTGGCTTGACATCGGCAACGTCCGCTCTTGGTGGGACGCAACGCGCTCCATCATCTCCGGTGAACTGGACGGCTTTCAATTACCAGGTAAAGAGCTGCGCCCCGGGATTTTCTGCGGCCTGAACTGCTCGATTAACTTTGATGAAGTTGACATAGTTCCGCCAGTATTGATCGGCGGCAGCGTCTGTATCGGAAACGGTTCGCGCATTGTCGGTCCCACCGTCATCGGTTCAGGTTCTGTCATTGAGTCTGGTGCGGAGATATCAGAATGCATCATCGACAGCTACACCAGAGTCAGCGGAGTAGCTACCCTGGAAGAAAAGATCATTTTCGGCAATCGCTGTATTTCTCCGGACGGAGTTTCCATAAAAATTGCCGAGCATGATATCGGCTGGATTCTTGGTGATGCGCGGGAACAGGGGCCGCCGAATCCGGTACATGAAGCGTTACAGGAACTTGCGAGTGAGTTGCGCAGTATTAAATAGTCAAATACAGAGATGGGGGACTTAACATGTCAATCAATGTAACACAGGAAACAAAGGTAACAGTTATAACGCCTGCCGGACGTTTTGACGCGCTGATGGCGAAAGAGTTCAAAAATTGTATTGGAGAGCTGATTGAAAAACGGCAGATTATGATCGCCATTGATATGACAGCTATAGATTTTATTGACAGTTCAGGACTTGGTTCCCTGGTTGGAGGTTTGAAGGGCATTGCCAAAGAAACTGGGGAGATAAGGATTGCCGGCCTGTCGCCAGAAGTACGGACTATCTTTGAACTGACGCGCCTGCATCGAATTTTTGATATTTACGAGAACATAGAAACTGCGCGTGCCAGCTTTGTGTAGTTGCGAAAGGGGGAAATAATGGAACGGGGCGAACGTCCTTGGGGCACATATACAGTCCTTGACGAAAAAAGCAACTATAAGATTAAACGCATTGAAGTGCTGCCAGGGCAGCGTCTCTCGCTGCAGAAGCATCATCATCGCAGTGAACACTGGATCGTGGTATCCGGCACGGCAATGGTAACTTGCAACGGCAAGTTGTTTCAGATCAACGTCAATGAATCCACCTATATTCCAATCGGCAGCCACCACCGTCTGGAGAACCCGGGTAAAATCTTATTGGTGATAATTGAAGTACAGAACGGCGAATATCTTGGCGAAGATGATATTGTCCGCTTCGACGACGACTATCACCGTTGCGATTCTGAAATAAACGCACAATCCGGCGAATAGCCCCATGCTCCACTACTCAATTGAAATACCCGGCATTCTTGATTCACTGCGTGTCGCGGCTCCATTTACGGATGCCGTTCTTCATGAACTCCCTGGAATGGAAGATCGTGACAAACTGACCCATGACCTGCGGCTGGTTTCCAGCGAAGCGCTAACCAATGCCCTGCGCCACGGAGAGCGTACAGGGGCTCAGATAAAGCTCGCATATACTCTGTACTCTGACAAGGTTGTGATTACTATTACTGATCATGGGATTGGTTTCGACCCCGACACGGTGGAACTGCCTGATTTTGAAGAATGCCCTGAAGGTGGCTACGGAATTTACATTATGAAAACTATTATGGATGAAATGCGATATGAAAAGACATCCGACGGCAACAATCTTATCCTCACCAAGAGCTGGGCGGTTACCTGATATGTTTCTATTCCGAATAACAACATATGTATTTACTTTCATCTTACTGTCTGGCTGCAGTGGTGTGCCACTCATTCTACCTTCCGGTTTTGTTGCCGAACGGGATGTAAAATCTTTAGAACCCGCCCCTCCGGAAGTAATGCAGGCTTTTGAGGCCGGACTCAACAAAGAATACCTACTGGGTCCCGGTGACGTTGTTGAGATCGTAGCGCCGGTGTATCCTGAAATTGCCGGAGAACAGACACTAAGTCCCGAAGGATTTATGACGGTCTACCCAGTCGGCAGCGTTCAGGTGGGTGGACTGAGCAGAAGCGATGCGGAAGCGCGCCTGAAAGCAGCGTTGGCAAAATACTTTTCCCCATTGTCCCTGACTCTGCGGATAAAGTCTTTCGAGAACAATCAGGTACTGGTGCTGGGCAAAGTAGCAACTCCAGGAGTTGTCAAATTCAGGTCCCGTCCCAATCTATTGGAAGCATTGGCCAAATCCGGAGCCTTCTCGCCTACCGGTCTTGATCGGCGATTTACCAACTGCGAGATAATCAGGGGTAAAGATCAGATTCTGCGTATCTCAATTGACGAACTGCTCAAAGGCGGGGCTAATGGGCGTAACATAGATCTGGCCAACAACGACGTCGTTTATATTCATGAGAATAACGACAACAATGTTTATGTCATGGGAGAAGTCAGCAAGCCGGGAGCTTACGAAATGCGAACCTCCATGTCGCTCCTGAATGCTGTCATGCTGGCCGGCGGACCAACCGAGGACGCTGTTACCAGTGAAATAATGTTGGTGCGTGAAAAAGCAGGAGAAGCGGAGCCTCTCAAAATAAGTCTCAGCAAAATGGTAGAATCATCCGACTATGGTGGCAATGTCGTGCTGGCTCGCAACGATATTATCTTTGTACCGAGACGCGGCATAGCGAAATTCAACTACTACCTGAGGATGATTAATCCTTTTACGCAGATGATTATTTTCAGCAAGGCACTTGGCCTTTACAAATAGGACTCCATGGACTCAAAACCTAACCAAAAAGAGCCGCAGTTCAAGCCACGCAGAACCTTCAGCAAACCGTTCAATCCGATCGGTGCTGTCATTGAATACCTGCATATAGTGGTGGCCATAGCCATAATCGGCACCATGCTTACGGTTCCGTACGTGATACTCAAAAAGAAACCAAAATTCGGAACTGAGGGGATTATTATGATTAATCCCTATATGCCAAAGATTCTTTACCGTGTGGAGGACAGTAATTTTATCCATTCTTTCGAAGACTGGATGCGAACTCAGATCAAGGTGATAACCAGTTACCCGGTGCTGGAATGGTCTATTAAAGATTATGAAGCACAGGGTTTCAAATGGCAGCTGCCTGGCGAATCAACATTGTCTGCTGTTAACCGGCTCAAAAGCAGCGTCAAGGTAGTTCAAATACGCGACACCCAGCTTATTACCCTTACTATGGAGAACCTCCGCAGCGATGGTATGGCAGAGATGATCAACAGCGTCATAAAGGGCTACATCAACTCGATTGATTCCTCCACACACACCCAGGACAGCTATAAGCTGGACGTGTTGGGTAAAGAACGCCAGAAAGTCCAGAATGAACTGGATGAGGGATATAGGAAGCTTGAGGAGATCTCCCGCAAATATGGAACAGCCATTACGGAAGAAAAGAATCTCTACATCTATTTTGAAACGCTCTCCGACCTGAAAAAAACCTATAACAAGATGCTTTCCGAGCGGATTATGGCTGAAAGCCGCATGAGGGCACTGGATGAGAAGAGTGGCACTCTTAAAGGCATGCCGCTTTCTGGGTTGGTGGCCGACCGCGTGGACGCTGGCCTGGGCATGTCCGGCCTCATAGTCCAGATTAGCACTCGTATTCAGGATGCTAAAGAGCAGATGGTTGGATTGACGGAGGATAACCCTCGCTACGTCCTGCTTAAGCGACGCTTGAATGAGATGGAAGGACAGGTAGTGCGCCTTCAGGAATGGCTCACAAAAAATCAGGATCAGGTTGTGCGGGGCAAGCTTCTTGATGACAACCAGTTAGCGATTGAAAATTCCCGGGTCGACTACCGCACATCAAAAGCGGCTGAAAAACTGCTTTTAAAAGAGCTCGATAGAGCTCAGAAAGATGTGCTGGAATACAACACCGCAGTCCTGCGCGCCCAGACCAAGCGCCAGGAAATTCAGCGCCTGATGGAAAGTCTGACCCGTATCAATGAACGCACCGATCAGATCCAAATGGAATTTGCTTCTCCGGGACGCATTACAGTGACCGCCTGGGCAATGAAACCGGAGCATCCCAATGCTGACCCACGCGGCAAGTTTGTGCCTATCTGCTTCATTGTATCGCTTCTTGCCGGAATTGGAGTTGCGCTGGGACGCGAAATGATGGACAGCCGTATAAAACGTCCGGCCGACGTGGAGAAATTACTGGGCTTCCCGCTCACCGCCTTCATTCTGCGCGCCGATGAGGAAAATATTCCACTGAACGACTTGTACTCTATTCATACACGTCATCCCCGTTCTTTTATAACCCAGCAGTTGGCTGAAATGGTTGTCAAAATTGACCGCGAACGACAAGAACACGGCTCAAAGATATTTGCCTTCACCGGCCTGTCTGATGGCTGCGGAGTCACTATGTTGGCAATGAATGTTTTGGCAATGAGCTCCGCACCGAAAAACCGGCGTCTATACATTGATCTGAACACCCGCGCTCCACTCGGCAGTAGCGAACCGCTGAAAAGTATCCTGGGCAACAACATTCCTCAGGGATTCCTGAATGATGCCAATGAAGAATTCCCGTTCGCCTTCTATCCCAGTGCCACGGATATGCATGAAGGGCGGGCTCACTCCAGTGATGATCTAAAAACACTACTCGAAGAGCTAAAAAACTCCTTTGACCTGATCGTAATCGACATTCCGCCTGTTTTACTTTCTGCCGATACTCAGGCGATTGCCAGCATCTCTGATGTAGTGATCTTGACCGCCTTAGCGCGTCATTCCCTCTGGGGGCAGTTGATGCGCTCAGTTACAATGCTGGATGATTGTGGAGTAAAAGTAATTTCTGTAGTACTGAACCGTGTCGGGTTTGTCCGGGGTGGGTACCTGAGTAAAAACCTGCAGGCCTATCTAACTCTGGGACAGGAGAAGAAACGTCGTCTTCTCGGCGTAGGCAGCCTCTCGAGTTTCATAAAGTCGTACCGCACATATGGACTCCAAACTGTAAGGCGCATTTTCGGCAAAGGGTGACAAGGGATGGACAAGATCATCCTCCTTTTCATGCTGGCAAGCATCGCCCTGCTCATGTACAAAGAGCCGAAGGAGCTGTTCCTCTATTTTTTCCTGCCGGTTTTGACGATGATGCCGGTTTATTATCAGACCAAGATTGTTTCCGGCATACCGGAAATCAGCTTCTGGAGCGCAGTGCTGCTGCCGATCGCTTTCGTCTGGATTCTCAACAAACACGGCGAAGGATACCGGTTTTCTCCTCTTGATCTTCTCATCCTTCTGCATCTAGTCCTCGTATTTTCCGGTGAATGGCACAATACTAGCTACAAAGAAGCCCAGAAGGTATTTTATAATGACCTGACCATTCGACTCCTCCCCTGTATCATGGCACGAGCCTGGTTCATGGACTCTGACAGCCGTATGAAAATGTTCAAAATAATAATTTTGTGCGGCGCGATAGTAGCGGCGTTTCAACTCATCGAATTTCGTTTATGGTTCAACGTGTTTGACGATATTTTGAGGAAAATCTGGCCGCACTCCGTTCCTTGGGGTGGTGGTATGAAGCGCGGAGGACTTAAACGTGCTGCAGGACCTTTCGGCCACCCGATCTGCGCTGGTTATTTTTTCACTATGTTTGTACCGCTGGCGATCTGGCTTTGGAAAAACGACTATTTTGAGCTAAAAAAACATGGTCTCTGGATGTTCCTTCTTTGCGTCACGGGTGCTATAACCTCAATTTCGCGAGCTCCCATTGCCGGAGTTTTTATGGGATTCGTTATTATCTGGTACGGCTGGACTAAGAACAAGGCTGTAGCAACCATGTTTCTGGCCAGCTTCCTTATTGTAGCATCCGTTCTTGTCATCCCTAAATTTATCGCCTACGTCAACGTCAGTCGCGCCACCGCAGAGACTGAAGATCAGCGCAATGCCGCCTACAGGGCGGAACTGCTGGACAATTACAAAGAGGTAATTGCCGAAAAACCGCTGTTCGGCTGGGGGCGCTTTGGCGTACCGGTGGTCAAGGGTCAGGACTCAGTTGACAATGAATATCTGGTCATAGTGCTGGCGTCCGGCTATATGTCACTCTATGCCTATCTCGCAAGTATGCTCTGGGTCCTGGTCAGGTTGAGCATGTATGCTATTTTCAGCGATCCATCCTCACGCGAGGGGCGCCTGGCCTGGTGCCTGTTGGCCGGTTTCATCGCCGCCGCATTAACACAGACAACCGTCTATGCCGGGACACAGACGATTCAGTTTTTCTATATGCTTATGGGATTTTCGGAAGGCCTGGTACAGCTGAAGCATTTTGAAAGCCAGGAACATCCGGCTGTTGCAAGAACTCTGGGAGGAAACGATTATGAATATAACTTTTCTCGTACCCTGTAAAGATCTGGCCGGCGGTCTGCGGGTTGTTGCCTGCTACGGCAATGCGCTGATCCGACGTGGCCATCATGTCACGGTTGTCTATCCGCAGCGCGACTTGCCGCTGAAGGAACGCCTGCGGCGGCAGGCAAAGCGGGCCATCTTCCATGAAAAGGATCATCTTGACTATTTCTGCGGTCGGCTTCTGGAAGTACCAGCCATAACCGAGGAACATGTTCCTGACGGGGATTGTATTATCGCCACCTCGTTCCAGACCGCCGAATGGGCAGTCGATTTTCCTGAAATATGCGGAAGAAAGTTCTACCTGATCCAGGGGTATGAAAAAATGTGGGCAAAAGAAGATGAGGATGTAGATGCCACCTTCCGGATGCCGTTTAAAAAAATTGTTATTTCCCGCTGGCTGAAGGATACAGTGGAGCAGATAACCGGTGAAACGAATATCCCCATGATTGCCAATGGAAGAGATTTTTTTCTTTCCGAATTTATGGCCGAAGGCATTAAGAGGGAGTTCAAGGTCGGCTGTCTCTATTCACCAGTGCCTTTAAAACGGACAGGACTAGCCCTTGAGACATTCCAGATTTTACGCCGGCAGTTTCCTGATCTTAAAATCACCATGTTCGGCTCCCAGGACCCTGATCATGAGCAGTACCCGGACTTTCCCTTTGACACGGTGACGTTCCAGCGCAAGCCATCGCCGGAGCAAATTCGTGCAACATATCTGAATACGCAGGTCTGGCTTGTACCGAGCGCCTCGGAAGGATTCTGCCTTCCGGCTCTGGAAGCTATTTCACTTGGATGTTCGGTTGTGTCAGTAGACAATGGCGGTATTCGTGACATAATTACGGACAGTGTTGAAGGCTATATTGTCGAGCAGGCAACCGCAGAAATGCTTGCCGCCAGAGTCGTAACAATTCTGAATAATCAGGCTCTCGGAATCAGCATGAGTACTGCAGCCCTGCGTCGGGCCGACGATTTTTCGTGGGAACATTCAACAGATATGCTGGAAAAAGTATTGGAGGGGTAATGACCCGCAAAATCCGCATCGCCTACATATCACTCGCTGACCCCGGTGACCGCAGATCATGGTCGGGTGGCATCTGGTCGATGGCGCGGGCGCTGGAACGCCACGCTGGTGATGTGAGCTGCCTGGGGCCGGTAAATCATCAACGCCTGGAACAGAAAAGCGGCAAACTGCTTGCGTCTCTGGCCTACATGGCAACAGGCAAACGCTACGCCCCGCATCATTCCTTGTTCTGGGCTCGCCGCCATGCCCGTTTTTTTGAACAGCAACTTGTCGGGAAAAAATTTGATATTATCTTCGCTCCAGTCGCGTCATCAATCATTCCATTTCTAAAAACCGATATCCCGATAATTTCCCTTTCCGACGCCACTTTTGCCGCTATGGAGGGTTACTATGACAACTACAGCGACCTGTTGCCATCATCCCGCAAAGCGGGTCACGAACTGGAACGGCGTACTCTTGAAAAGTCAGCACGCGCAGTGTATCCCTCCCCCTGGGCAGCCGAATCAGCAGTGAAAGATTACGCCATGCCACGTGAACTGACAGCCGTTTACCCGCTGGGTGCGAATCTAGACGAACCACCAGGTAGAAAGGATGTTTTGGCAAAGCAACGCGGCGCTGAATGTCGCCTGCTGCTCCTTGGACGCGACTGGGAACGCAAGGGGGGTGATATTGCCCTTGATGCATTGCGAGAGTTATTGCAACTCGGCATACCCGCTTCGCTCACGGTTGTCGGCTGTCGTCCGCCAGACGGTGTAGTTCACCCACGCATGGAAGTAGTGCCGTTCGTCAATAAGAACGAACCAGCGGGTCGCCTCCGTTTTCGCGAACTGCTTCTCACCTCCGATTTTCTAGTGCTCCCAACAAGAGCCGAATGTTACGGCTATGTCTTTGCTGAGGCTTCGGCTTTTGGACTGTTTTCATTTGCCACCGATACCGGAGGTGTCCCGGGCGTTGTTACCGACGGTGATAATGGCAGGCTGTTGCAACTTTCGGCAGGCGGAAAAGAGTGGGCAGAGGCAATTGCCGAGCAGTTTTCAGATGAAGAACGCTACAAGACGGGGAGGCTGCATGCTCGCAACGCTTTTGATCAGCGCCTAAACTGGGACGCCTGGGGAATCAGAACGGCAGAAATTATGCGGGAAGTTTTGGCTGAAATCCGATAAATCACCCGTAGGGACGACGCCAACGGCTCGCCCTGGTACAAACGACAACAATGCCGGATATTGCAACAAAATTCGGGCGAGCCGCTGGCATCGTCCCTACATCAAACAGAGGCAACTCTATGAATTTCTTCGGCTACTATGTACTTAATCTGGAACCGACCATTCTGGCTTTTCTCGGCCAGATGCATCCTGTGCCAGACTGGCTGAAACCGGTGGCAGTTATAGAACACGTTCCATGGTGGCACGGCCGCCCTTGGACGATGCTCAAACGCAAAGTGAAACAGGTTTCGTACTCACTGCAAGGCCTTGATCATCATCTTATGGTGCATGCCGCTGACGAAGAACGAATGCGGAAGCTGTGCGGCGTGCACGGTGCGTTTATCAGCCAGAACATCTACGTTGACAGCAATGCGTACAGCCCGAAGAAGCTCGAAAAAGAGTACGACGCAATCTATGTGGCTCAGATGAAGCCGTTCAAACGTCATCACCTCGCCGCACTGGTAAAAAAACTATACATTGCCACTGCTTGGGGAGGTGACCTTCCATCCTTCTGCCGCCAGGTAAGCCATGCAACATTCAATGAAAAACGCCTTGACAAATCGGAACTTGCCGTTATGTACAATCGCTCCCACTGCAGCCTGGCGCTGTCGGCTGTTGAGGGGGCTATGCTTGCCAGCTATGAAAGCCTGCTCTGCGGAACTCCGGTCGTGACCACAGCGTCTCGTGGTGGACGGGATGAGTTCTTCGATCGGAACAACTGTATTCAGGTACCGGCAAGTGCAGATGCCGTATTTGCAGCGGTTGAACACTTCAAGTCATATCCTCCCGATCCTGAGCTTATTCGAGCAGAAGCTCTGGCTAGGACTGGCGAACATCGTCGTCGGTTCTGCCGCTATATTGCCGAATTAATATCGCGCCATGGGGGAGGCACTATTTCCGCAGAGCAACTGGATGCAAGATATTTTAGCAAGCCAGGAGGAATCGGAACGCGTTTTATCTGGGCTGATGCGTTTGACAAGCCGGAGCAGTTGGTACAGGTGCAGAATGACTAAATCTACAAACGGCAATTTGATTCGTTCTCAGGCTATTGCAGACGGGATGACGACTCTCAAACAGGATGGCATGTTTAAGATGTTTCAAGGCTTGACGGATATTAGCGAGGTGCGCAGAGTTTGAGTTGATTAAGACGACCCACAAAGGAGCGGCAAACTATGAAAACAGTGATCAACTATTTACTTTTGGTGACTTTTGTAACTGGTTGCAGTGGTGGAGGGGGAGGTTCTACTGTTTCAGAATATAAAATGACCGACGTCAAACCATTAACCGGCTTCGTCTATGCCACACAGCAGAATGTTGCGATAGATATCGCGCTCCCCTATCCTGGCGGAGTTGTAACAATATATGAAACGCGGCCTTTGAGTGCGATCTATGACACGGCTGGCAATTCGCTTGCAACTCCGGTAGTCAGCGAACCAGCTTTTTTATTGCAGGGCTTGAGCTCATCTATGGCGGAGGGGGACGGCCTGTACCATTACCGTGAGACCCTCGTTATGCCGGTAGCCACAAAAACTGTGTATCTGGCGACACCTGCCAGAATAGACGTTCCTGTTACGAATGGCACAGTCACCTATACCTTCAACATGGGAGGAGCATGATGAAAAGCGAACTTATCAAGCATTTGCCCAAAGGTGTCGCTATTCTGCTGATGGCTGTCTGCTTAACAGGGATGATCAAAATATTGCCGATCCCTCTCTGGCCGACGGTGTTTAGCCTGACTGACATTGATATAACCGGAATCCCTAAAACACCCCCCAAATATAATCTTTCCACAAGCGATCCCTTAGTCGCTGCTGAATACAAAACGCTGCTGAACTACGTGCTCCTGACGCTCCCGGAGCGAACGAACCAGAGCACTAACCAGATCCTGTTTCCTGAACTGTCAGGCGTTATATATGATTACAAACGATATAATGTAATCCTTGATAGGGCTGCGGATGTTGAAATTTCCTTTGTTTACGAAAACGCAGGTTACCGCAACAGCCTGGGGTATTTCAGCTTCGATCCTGCCCATCCGCCGACGAGATTGGATCTCACAACCGGCACCAGCGTAAACAAAGTCATGGTTGACGCCATTATCTTTCCCAACGCCTCGTTTTTCAATGCGGGCGGTTCAGTCAATGGCCTCTATACAGGAGATACCCTCAAGATCACTATTGACGCCCCGAAGCTTGCCGGCTACTCCTGGAATGCCGGGAAGGATTGCACTGTTGCTGGAAACTGCACCGCTGGCATCGGATTTTTCCTCGTTGCTGACGGCTACCAGAATATTGTCAACTTCAGCCAGGTAAGCACCAACGGCGGTGTCAGGCCATATCCGGACCCCAACTGGGTATTCTACTCCCTGAAAGAGATGAATCCGGAAACCGACATAAATCTCAGACAGCACATGACTCTACTAAATGTACCGAATACGTCACTGTTTGCACTCGCCTTCGAGGATATGAACCGCTCCGCCGGGAGTGGCTGCGATCATGACTTTAATGATGCCGTTTATCGCCTCACTGTGAATCCAATAGCAGCCTTCACCAATAAAAACAGCATTTACAGTGCTCCCATCACAAATGATAACGATAACGATGGCGTTCCCAACAGCGTAGATGAGTTTCCCTCTGACAGTCAACGAGCCTCATCAGTCTGGTATCCCTCCAAAACCGGATGGAACACCCTTGCTTATGAGGATATGTGGCCCAGCACCGGTGACTACGACATGAACGACCTGGTGGTAAATTATCGTTACCGTCAGATTCTTAGGGCGGATGGCACTATCAAAGAGATTGAGGTCCTTTACCAGTTGACGGCCACAGGAGCCGGACAGCATGATGGCTTTGCCCTTGAACTAACCGGCATTCCATTTGCCACCCAGCTTGACTATGCAACGTTGAAAATAAACGGCGCGACAGCAAGCAACATAAGCCCGATCCAGTCCGTGCTGGGCAATACTAATATCTACCAGGTGTTCAGAATTTTTGGCGATGCATACGTCTCGTTCGGGCTTAGTTCAACTGATTCAAGAAAAGTTAACACGGTAAAAGGGGGAGTCACAAAGCCGGCCATTACGTACCAGCTGAATGTAGCCTTTAAAGACACACTTACCAAATCACTGTTTACCTATACTCCACCGTATAATCCATTCCTCTTCAAATCAAACTCGGTGGGTGAGGAGGTCCATCTCCCCGGTTACCCGCCAACGTCAGGCGCTGATAAATCCCGGTTCAACACATCAGATGACGACAGCGGAGTAAAAGGGTACTACTTAAGTAAACTTGGTCACCCTTGGGCACTCAACATACCCTCTGCCTGGAAGTGGCCGGAGGAAGCAATCGATATCCAGCGCGCCTATCCCGATTTCAAAGCCTGGGCTGAATCAGGTGGAGTGCAAAAACCGGCCTGGTATTTAACTCCAAGCACAAATTCAGCATACATCCATTAACGCTAGCTTAAACACTAAGGAGGAAATAACAACCTAATTTCATTAAATAATATGTATTTGAACATTCCACTTTTTGGTGAAATAATTATGGATGTACTATCATAAATTACTGTGAATTCAGGCGAACCTCATATGCCCCATAAAAACAGCAAATACATCATATTTATCTGCCTGCTGACACTTGCTGTCATCTGGAGTGCCCTCTTTTACTTTACATCACTCGACCGGAGAGTGGCGGTTACCGCCGGTGAGGTCGGTTCGGCAAATCTGGCTATAGCATTTGAGGAGCATGTCAAAAATAATGTCCAGAGTATCGACGGGTTACTGTTGCAGCTGCGAGATGCTTATCAGCGGAACCCTCGGAACTTCGCCGATCAGATTCATGTTTTAGCGGAGAACAAGGGTATGGCAGACCTTCTGATACTGATCACCATCACCAACAAACAGGGGATAATGGTCTTTAACACCAAAGGATTGCCGGATATCCCCATTGATCTGAGTGACCGCGAGTATTTCCAATTACACAAGAATGAGCAGGTAGATAGGCTTGGTATCAGCAAGCCGTTCATCGGGCGGATTTCTAATAAATGGGGCTTACCGTTTACCCGTAAAATAGTGGATAGGACCGGTTCTTTTGCAGGAATAATCGCCATCGCCATTGATCCGGACTATTTTTCCAATTTTTATAAAAAGATTGATATCGGCGAGGGGGGAGCTGTAACTTTGGTCGGCTTGGACGGCGTCATCCGTGCCAGAGCAGCGAGAATCATCACTGCAAAGGAGCCAAAGGGATTAACTCTTCCGCCGGATCGCCCTTTTTTTAATCCGGCCAAGCCTGCAGCGGGAATATACACTGTACCAAGTGGCGTAGATGGGATTACTCGTATCGGAGCGTATCGACGCCTTCAGGATTATCCTCTTGTGGTACTTGTCCTGCAATCCGAAGATGAAATTCTGGCGGGACCTAAGGTACGTAAAATCCAGACATATTATGCCGGTTATTTTGCCTCTATTCTCACTATGCTCGTTGGCTGGTTATTGTTGAGAAACGAATATCGGCGGAGTGAACTGCTTCTAAAGCTTCTGGAAAGCAAAGAAAAGCTCCACATTCAAAATGATCAGTTGCAGGCAACTGAAGAGATGTTGCGTCAACAGATTTCAGAATACGAAGCTGCTCAGGTGCAGCTAAAAGCAGCTACTGCGGCAGCAGTGGCTGCAAGTATTGCCAAGAGTGAATTCCTGTCAACCATGAGCCACGAGATCCGTACTCCCATGAACAGTGTTATTGGCATGACATCAATGTTGCTGGAATCTGGACTTAACGATGAACAGTATGAATATGCCGAGGTAGCAAACAGAAACGGTGAAAACCTGTTGAAGTTGATTAATGACATTCTGGATTTTTCTAAAATTGAGGCGCAAAAGCTGGATTTGGAGATAATCCCTTTTGATCTGCGGGATCTCATGACCGAAACAGTCAAACTTTTAGCTGTAAAGGCTGCGAATACCGATCTGTCACTGGCCTGCCTTATTGATCCTGAGGTTCCCTCACTCCTTAAAGGAGATCCGGGACGTTTACGTCAGATCATCACAAACCTGGCCGGCAATGCTCTAAAGTTTACCGAAAAAGGAGAGGTCACCATCTGCGCATCGCTTAAATCAGAAAAGAATTGTATCGCCGAAATTCTTTTTGAAGTTCGTGACACAGGCATTGGTATTCCTCAAACGCAGCAAGCAGCTATTTTTGCACCATTCACCCAGGCGGATGGCTCTACCACTCGTAAATATGGCGGAACTGGGCTTGGACTCGCCATCTGCAGACAGCTCGCAGAACTGATGGGTGGAAAGATTGGCGTAATAAGTAAGGATGGAAAGGGTTCTACTTTTTGGTTTACGGCACAGCTTGAAAAACGAGACTGTTCCTAAGAGGGTTCATTATGAAAAACATTATTCTATCTGTTTTTGCAACCGCCATCTCCATCCCCTTCCGCTTGCTTCGCCCGTTAGGCTATTACTGGGGGCGGATCTGGAATGGCGGGCGGGCGGCAGCGCTGATTCGCGGTCTCGATTCGTCGGTACAGTTTGACGGAAGTGTTACTGTGCTGGGTACCGGAAATGTGATGATTGGCGAAAAGGCCCGAATTGGTGATCTGGCCGAGCTTACAACAAATCATGAAGGAGTCATCAGGATAGGGCGCGAAGTGCGGCTTAATAGGGGAGCAACCATCTGCGCCTACACGGAGGTGTCAATTGGCGATTTCAGTATGGTGGGTGAATTTGTGTCAATTCGTGATGCAAACCACGGCATCGCGAAGGGGGAACTGGTACGCAACCAGAAGCACGATGCAAAACCGATCCGAATCGGCAAAGATGTCTGGGTAGGGCGCGGCGCCTGCATTTTACCGGGAGTCACAATCGGTGATGGTGCAATAATAGGAGCTAACAGCATCGTGACAAAAGATGTACCGGAAAATTGTATCGCCGCCGGGATTCCGGCAAAAGTTATCAGGGAGAGGTCGCTTTAAATCAATGCCCCCGCAGTACATACGCGCAGAGACGCCATGCTCCCCAATTAAGCGGTTGTTCCTTCATTGCCTTCAGGGCATACTTTCGAGCTGTTGGGAGATGCCCCGCTTTTAGCGCCCACCATGACCATTTGATATAAGCATCGCCAATATCCTGCCGATCTTTTATCGGTTGCGGGTGAAGAGACGCGCTTTTGTAATCCAGCCCCCTGCGCAGACATGCATCCTTAACCGCTCGCACGGCCGAATCAGCCTGTTTGTTCCCATGAAGATAGCCGATACTTGACAGATGTTGCCGATATTTCAGCAGTACTTCTGGTATATTAGCCAACTTTCCGATCTCGGCCAGTCGCAGAAACAGGTCAAAATCCTCGGCGCAGGGATAATCTTCCCGATATCCCCCTACCCTCTCTACTGCGGTTTTGCGGAGGGCTACTGTCGGTTGGAAGAATATCGAGTATCCAGACATATTAGTCTCATCGATTTCTTCGTGAACAAATTTGTTGCCCATCTCGGTGATTGGCATATCTTCCGCATCAACCAGCAATATCTTCGAGCCTACGGCAACGCAATCCGGATTTTCAGTCAGGAACCTGATCTGTTTCTCAAAGCGATCCGGCATACAGATATCATCTGAATCCATCAGGATTATGATGTCTGCTCTGGCTAACCGGTTTCCCTCATTGCGCGTTGCAATAATACCCCTGTTCGGCCAATGATATACCATGCAGCGACTATCAGTCTCCTGATAGCGGTCTAGAATTTCGGATGAACCGTCACTGCTGCCGTCATCGAGCAGGAGCACCTCAAAGTTGCTGAATGTCTGGTTCAGAACCGAATCAACCGCCCGTTCAAGATATTTCACAGTGTTGAAAACCGGAATTACTACACTTGCAGCAGGTTTTATGTCGGTATTTACTTGAGACATTGTAATCTCCTACGACAACAGCATCGCCAAACATTTGCCGACAAGCGTACCAATCGGTAAAGCCGGCAGCACCATGAGTTCACGTTTGATATCAAGAATGCCGTTTACTTTTTTTAAATAGTAGGTAAGCGGGATGCTGATGAATGAATTTGTTGCGATAACCCATAGCGCCCCGTCAAATCCGTAATATTTAAAGATAATTGGAAGCACAATATAGAGTGGCAACAACCTGCAACCGATGAGCGGTATGAGTAGCTTGGGCGTTCCTCTGGCCATATAATATTGACCGGTGACGCCGAAGCGGGTCTCAAACAGTGCCAGGGACAATACCTCCAGCATCGGTCCCGCCGAGGCGTAGCGTGCATCGTACAGCGCTGTGATAATGACTCGTCCAGAAAAGAAGAGCATGCCGGTTAAAAAGAGCAATACGAGATCAATCGGCACTCGCAGCTTGTAATATTTACTGAGCAGCTGTTCCGGCTTGTCGCGAAGGATTTCGCTTAACAGAGGAAACGATATATTATCTATCAACTTTGCTGCCACCTGCTGAATGGAAGAGATCATCATAAACGCTATGGAATAAAGACCCAGTATTTTGGCATCTACCAACCCTCCAAGCATCAGACGGTCACCACTGGCAACCAGAAATCCCAGTATTGACGAAAGAAATACCCACTTACCGTAACCGATGATCTCACGGAAAGATTCCTGATCCCAGGACAGCTTGTTTTTTGGGCCGCTAAGCAGCGTGTGACTGAGAATCACCCTTACCACAGAGGCAAACAGGGCACCTGCCACCAGTACCCATATGGTCTTACTCACCAAAGCCCAGCCGAGCATGAAAATAAGCGCGATTATCTGACTTGCCAATTCGATCTGAGTGACTCTTCCCAGTTCCATTTTACGGCGTGCAAGAGCCAGTTTGTTCGATTCAAATCCTGAAAAAAGAGCTGAAAATGACAGTGCAAGAATGACATACGGCAGAATACTGTTAGCGTAGGCGCTCCCCGCCGGCAGCAAATGATAGGCTCCAGCCAGATACAGCCCCAGTGCGATCAGCATTGCCAGTGTCCAAAGAACAGCACCGCGCAATATCTGGACCACCCAGGCGGTATTCAGGAAAACAGGATCTTCCCCGCGCCGACTCTGGATAATGCTCTGGCCAAGGCCGAAATCAGAGAACAGCGCCAGGCCGAATAAAATGATATTGGCAATCGCCATAACTCCAAACATTTCCGGGATTAGCAGACGAGTCATTATGAGGTTGCTGCCCAGACGCAGCACCTGACTTATGCCATAGCCCACAAGAGTCCAGCTGCCAGCGTGCAGCACACGGGATTTAAGTGATCGGGCAGCAGGGGGGGGAGATTCTTCTTGCTCAGGCAGAGTGGTGGGGGGGGAGTTTGTTGCCATAGTCATTCCTGACATTCCAGTTATTTGTAACAACATCATAGTTGATTTGTCACAAATAGCAATAACCTCCGATGTTTTAAAACCTCGATGGATTTACTTCCTACCGCTCCAGCATCTCCCGCACCTTATTCATAAGCTCTGATGGATGCACCGGTTTTGAAATAAACTCCGCATCCTCACCAAGGTCGCCCAGCTGCTGGATGATGTTAGCACTGTAGCCGCTGTAAAACAGCACCCTGACGTTCGGCTTGATCGGCCAGATCCCCTCGCACGCAGTTTTGCCGTTCTTGTTCGGCAAAATCATATCCATAATAATCAGATCGATAATATCTGCGTTGTCCTTAAACTTTTCAACAGCGTCCAGGCCATCCACGGCAACAATTACACGGTAGCCAAATCCGGTCAGAATATTATCCATAAAGTCCAATAAATCATCATCGTCTTCCACAATCAGAATCGTCTAAACCCCTGCCAAAGTTTTTAAAGAGGCAGTTTTTTTCACATCCGTGATGATGGTCTTTGATTCTACAATCGGCATATATATAATGACATTGGTCCCATGGCCCGGCTTACAGGTTACATCAATGAATCCGTGGTGCTGCTTTACAATTCCACATACAATTGCCAGCCCGAGTCCAGTACCCTTGCCAGCCTCTTTTGTAGTAAAAAATGGTTCGAATATTTTTCCCATGGTAACTTCATCTATTCCGTGTCCGCTATCGTTAACTATTATGACGGCATAATTCCCCGCTCTCCTGAACCTGATGCAGTCATTAAAATTTCATCGATGTTAGATCCGTACTGATGGTCAGCTCACCCCACATCTGGCATGGTATCCCTTGCATTTGTTGCCAGCAGAGTGTGCGTTAGCCCTGCCGCATGACCGGAGGCCAATATTAATTTTTAACATATTCCTGCAGTTTATAATTCTGCTGTTCCTCCATCTGAATCAAGCCGCTGTAGCCGTTGATATCACTAAGAGCATTATTGAAATCTGTGCTAACCCTCCGGCAAGCTGCCCGACTGACTCCATCTTCTGTGATTGAATTAGCTGCTCTTTGAGTTTTTTGCTCTCGGAGATATCGACAAGCATCGTTTGCCTTGAGATTGTGCCGTTCACTCTATAGATTGGTGAGTTGATTACATCGTACCACCCGCCATCTCTTGGATCTTTATGCTCCCAGCGAACTGGTTTATCCTTAAATACCTGCTTAGCGATGCACCATTCACATAAGGTGTCAAAATCATACAGAGCCTTGTAGCAATATTCTCCAGTTGCATCCCGCCCGACCTGCCGGATAAAACGGTCATTCACATACTAAATACGACGATCTTCTCCGCAGATGTAGACATTACCATCAATAGCATTAATCATCGTCCGATACTTTTCTGTCAAAGTAGCGACTACGCCCTGCCTCCAGTTCTATCTGCGTGCGGCGCAGTTCATTGTTCTGCATCTCCAGCTCAATTTGAAGCACCTGCAGTTCATGAATAATCTGCTTATTTTTCTTTGGAGAGGGCATTTCCGTGATTAAGGAATCATTTGTCCGGAACAATTCTTCGGCTCGCTGGCGTAGTTCCTGAGCTGTTTCGCTTGGAGTTGTTGGCATGATGGAGTCTCCAGTCATACCATGGCAAAAAACGGTATGTCACAATTTCCACACACCTAAATATCGTTAAGCAGATTCCGGCTACTTCATAAAATACCAATGCCATGCAGTCGAACTGAAATTAACGGTATATCGCCCGTCAACGTATTTCATGCCGATCGGTTTTTCGAGATTTCCCGATCTGCTGACTGGATACAGTTTCAATCCCTTGGGCGCGGTAAACGTAACTATACCTACTACCGGTTCGGATAAAAAACGTGATTTATCTGCCGGATCAGGTTGCGAACGAGCCATTAGAGTGATGAAAATATTGCCGGATTTTTTGATATCCCGTTCATCCAGGCTCTGAATAGCCACGACAGCCTTTTTTGTCCTGATAGAGAAAACAACGTTGTTCAGCCTGATAGTTTTGCCACCTATGGCACCGGATGCAATCTGGGATCTAGATGTGTCAATCGTATGGATGCCTTTTTCCCAATCGCGTTTCAATTCACCGGTGTCAGACTCTACGAAAGATCGACCTGCCGGTATGAAATCCCTGTTCATGTCATGTACTACTGATATTTTTCCGTCCGGTGCTGTGGCACCCCTCAGCCATGGCAGTTCCGGCGTGCCCGGTATTCGAACGCTGAAGCGGCTGGTTTCAAGCAGGGTACGAATTGTTTTTGAGGTAGACGGATCTTGGCGGGTGAAGAAAAACGAGGTGCGATCAGGCTGCAACTCGAAATTGTTTCTGGCTGGGGCAACATGGTTTTGTCGATAGAGGAGAGCTGCTGCCGGCATCAGCCCCATAATCGCTGGATCGTTGAAAGACGAATAATTGCTGCCGGCAACCGCTCCGTTCAGAGGCACCTGACTGTAGCCGTACAGCATGAGTGCGTTCCACCCTTGCAGACTGGCAACGCTGGCGGTGAAAAGCGGTGCAGTAAAGCGATCTGCAGCCGGGAACGGTTCGATGTTCCACTCCGTCACCGAAAGCGGCTTATCCGCAACCTGCGCGGCGCCAATCCAGGCAAGAAAGCCGTTATAATAACGGGGATTACGCGAAATATCTTCCGCGGTGCCATACGAATGGGCATCGATAACGTCTCCGTCTGACAGAGAAGGCAAACCGGACAACCCCATCCCGCCCCAACTGCTGGTGGTTACAATCAACGACTTTACTCCCATTTTTTTCAAAGGGTCGATCATGTTCCGGTTGAAGCGATGCTCCACATCGTTCAGGAAAATTTTGGACTCCCCCATTTCCCAACTCCGCATGGTTTTGTCATACGAAAGGTTGTGGGCTTTTGAGAATATTTGCGCATCCGCCGCAAGCAGTTTGTTGTGCAGCGGCACTCCTTTGTTGCCAAGTAGTGCGTTGCCGAAATGCTGCGACAGATCATTCTCATTGGTCAGCAACAGCGCAATAACCGCCGGGTCGTCCTTGTATGCGATGCCGGTAAAAGCATTGACATGTGAAAGATAGGCCGAGTTAAATGCCTGCATCTTCCTCTGAATACTGACGTTGAGGTAATTAAAGCCCTTTGCTTCGCTGGAGAATTTACCTTTAGCCAGGTCGTCAAAATTATCGATTTTGTCATTCTTTGTGAATGTTCTGCCGACATGCAGATCCAGCCAGAGATAGACCCCCTGCTCTTTCAGACAATTCATCCATAGATCCAGCTTGCGTAGCGACTCAGGTGATAATTCCATGGTGTTGTCTTCCGGATTTTTGAAAATATTCGGCTTAACCCATTTCGAGTCATGGTGATGGATTCTTACTAGATTGAAACCGAGTTGCGCGATGCGCCGGGCATGCTTCCTGATATTTTCATCACTGGTACTGAAGAGCGTGTGTGCCTGAAGATTTGCCCCCCAGAATCTGGCCGGAGTACCATCGGCAAAGATGAGTTCAGCCCCGTGCGCCTTGACAAAACCATGATTTCCGGCGGGTAAATCACGCTTATCAAGGAAAGATAAATCCACCACTGATGTATCGCCTGGCAATACATCAGCGTGCCATTTGGTAAGATCAATATCATCATAATCGAGGCTTACCGGACCGGATAATTTGACTGATTCATCTACAGTAACGGTCATCACCGTCTGCAGTTTTCCACGTTCAATAGCGGTAAAAAAAAGAGCGCGGATGGTGTCCTGCTGCTGTTTTTCAAAGTATATGCGGGCAAGAGCCGGGGAAAACTGTACCGTCACCAGACGCCCGTCATGAGTCTGCCAGCGCCACCCACTGTTGCCGGACAACAATTCAGGAGGTTTTGCCATTGACGGAAATCCGGGATAGCTGCGCAGAAATTTGAATTCAATGCCAAAACCGACTGCATCGGTAATGCTCTGCTGTTTGTCCCACCTGTACTTCCAGTAGAATTGATTCGGATGTGCGTTCTTATTCACCGTCCCGGCAAAATCGATCCCCAGGCCGGCAACACGACCGGTAAATGAGGAACGTAAACTCCCTCGCTGATATACAGAATGAACCTGTGAATCAGTCCATTTCCAGTTTTTAGCCCAACCTATATAGGATGATGTAATAATTGGCAGAGATTTATCTATCGCAGAAAACAGGGAAGTTTTTTCATTGATTAAAATGCTGTCCAAAGCATAACTATACTGGCTGATGCTCAGAAACAGGGCAATGAAACATGCATAAAAAACAATCATGATTAAAGGAGTGTATCGCGTTATCTAAGCTATCAACACCGGTTGACAAACACTGGTCTTTTCTGCAACTCGTGCCGCACAGAGTAGACAGTAAAAACGTGGAGCTACTGAAGCTGCAGCGACTCGCCCCAGATCTTCGCACTGCTTTAAGGTGCAGATATGGTTGCAGTGATTTTCAGGGTCATTACAGATGTGGTTGGGTATACTCATGTTAGTTATTCTCCCAGCAGGTTATTCAGGTATTGACCATAGCCGTTTTGGATAGCGGCCTGGCAAGCTCCTGTAGTTGTGAATCATTTATCCAGCCTTTTCTTCCATGCTGACAGTGCGGATACAGTGTGATTTCCAGTGGACAGAAAAATATTTTAGAGATAGCTATCAAAACACACAGACTTTCCTGATTTCCCGGATATCGGTAATCCCCTGCAGCACCTTGAGAATACCATCCTGCTTGAGAGTAGTCATACCCTCCAATGTAGCCTGGCTCCGGATAACTGTTGATTCAGCCTTCTTTCTGATCAAACCCTTCATGGCACTGCTGCACTCAAGCAGCTCATGCACACCCATTCTTCCTTTATAACCGGTGTTCTTGCAATAATCACAACCAACTGGACGTGCCATAACCACGCCTTTCATATTGATTCCGGACACTGCGAAAGCCTCAGCGCCATACTCGTCAATCAGTTGCATCAGTTCATCATTACCCGGTTTATAAGTCTCTTTGCAACTATCACAAAGGGTGCGCACCATGCGCTGGGCTAGAATGCAGAGCAACGAATCAGAAAAACTGAACGGATCGAGCCCCATATCCAGAAGCCGTGTTACTGTTTCCGCCGCAGAATTGGTATGAAGAGTGGAAAAAACAAGGTGTCCGGTCAGCGACGCTTCGATGGCAATTCCAGAGGTTTCGATGTCACGCATCTCGCCGACCATTATCACATCAGGATCCATACGCAAAAAGGATCGGAGCGCAGCAGCAAAGGTCAATCCTATCTTCGGATTTACCTGTAATTGCCTCAGTCCCTTCTGAGTTATCTCAACCGGATCCTCGGCCGTCAGTATTTTACGGTCGGGAGTGTTAATTAGAGATATTGATGAATGGAGCGTGGTCGTCTTTCCCGAACCGGTGGGTCCTACCACCAGGATCATTCCGTATGGTTTTCTGATGGCACTTTCAAACAGCACCTTGTTACGCGGCGTCAGCATCAGTTTGTCAAACGGCCGTGGGTTTCCGGTGTGCAAAAGCCTTATGGCCACATCTTCTACATGTCCTAAGGCGGGCATGGTTGCAACCCGTAACTCCAAATCGATCGAGCCGAATTTTTTAAAATCAATCTTGCCGTCCTGTGGCTTTCGCCGTTCAGCAATATCCATATCAGCCATTATCTTTATGCGGGATGGGATGGCATACTTGTATTTGCTTGGAAGCCGCTGGCTGATTGTGCAGACACCATCAATCCTTGTACGGATTAAAATATCATCGTTACCCGGATTAGGCTCAACATGAATGTCTGAGGCCTTGCTGTCGTAAGCGTCAATAATGATCTTGTTGACAAGTTTTACGAGAAGGCTATCACTTTCAGTAATATGCCTGGCATCATCTTCCACAACATCCATGACGGTTTCGGTCGCCAATATGTCCATGATTGAACCAGCTGTCTCACGGTCGAGGCTCTGCATGTTCCCGCTTCCGGGAAGGATCGAAAACCTTTGTTGTGCCAATCTGATCTCAGATTCCGGCACAATGATCGTAGCCACCTTTAATTTTAAAGTATCTTCCAACTGCAGGAGTTTTTTGAATGGAAGCGGTCGGTTCATGGCAATGGTAATGTAGCGCCCGTCGATAGCAACAGGAACCATAACATGATGTTCGGGGCTGAATGAGATGATCCCTTTTGCAAGCCCAGTTTTGATGTTTATGGGGCGGTTATCAAGGTGGGAAAGTGGGCGGTCGGCATACAGTGCCATGACCTTTGCGAGATTCTCCTCGCTGATGAATTCGAGATTGAGAAGCACCTTTTCCAGTGGAAGATTTTCGTTGGCGCACATTTCAAGCGCAATATCAATATCCTCCTTTGGAATAAATTTGTTAATTAGGATTGTTTCTGCCAGCGACAGACGCTTGTCGTGTTCTTCAAGTATCCGCTGCAGCACCTCTTCAGATACAAACCCCATCTTTACCAATGTGCGGCCAAGCGGATGAACAAGGTCCAGAGAGGAATGCTCACTAATCGCTTCCTCCAACTGTTCCTTTGAAATTAAACCCGATTCAAGAAGTATATTGCCAATCTTTTTACCGCTCATAGCAGCTCCTTTTTTATGTACCGGCTGCAGATAGTGATCGTAAAATATTATACGTTTTCTTTGCCAAGTATTGCGAGAAGAGCGCCCACACCATCGATTCTGGAATTAAACAGCTGCACTCTCTGATCAAAGCGAGTCAGGTGAAAAGTCCGCCTTACATGTTCGTTCAGTCCGACAAAAACCATAACACCACCCTTTGAAGCAAGCTCACGACTTAAGAAACTACAAGTTCCCAGGCCTGTGCTGTCAATCAGTTCCATCTGACTCATGTCGAGGAGAATATGCAGATATTTTTTTTCCATCAATCTGGAAATCTCCGTTTTAAGGTCTCCTACCGAAGTTGCCACCAGATTACCTATCAGCTTTAAAATGATAACATCATTGTCTATTTCAAGTTTCAATTCCATAAACTGACACCTCATGTATTATTAATTGAGAGATTACTACGGCGTGTGCAGCGTGTAAACGGTGATTTCCGGTGGACAGAAAAAACGCGCGGCAGCCGTTGAAAAACCGGTCCCTCTACTGGTATAGCCGCACATCTTCCGAAACGCCCATGCTCCGGACAGGTAACGATAGCTACAACTTGCATTAGCAATAACAGGAAAACCGCCTGGCAGACAGATCTGTCCACCGTGGGTGTGTCCGCACAAGTAGAGGTCAACGCCCAGTTGTTCCGCTTCAACAATTATCTCCGGCGAATGGGCCAGCAATAGTGTGCATATATCAGGTGATCTCGTTCCGATAGCACGAACAAGATCGTGAGCGCCATAGAAATGGGGATCATCAACGCCAGCCAAGGTCAGGGAGTCCTTTCCATGTTCGATGGAAACACGCTCGTTCAACAGCATGCAGACACCCATCCGCTCAAGTGCCGGTACCAATTCCAAAAAATCATGGTTACCCAGAATACCATAACAGCCATCTCGAGCCGAGGAAAGCTGCTCCACAATCGGTTTCATCACCGACAGACAGGGGAGATAATCGTCATTTGTTTCAAAACGATAGTCCCCGGTCATTATCGCCAGATCATAGTCCAGTTTAGTTAGCGTAGATATTATGCCGGCTCCGCCATCGATCAAAGCATCTGCGTGCAGGTCTGAAAGCTGCACGATGCGGTAACCGTCAAACGCCTGTGGCAGATTTGCAAGTGTAATTTCTACCTGCACTACCTGATAGTCAGCACAATTGTTTCTGGCACGTCCCGCCAGTCCGCTCACCTTGAGTAGCGCTTCCAGTATGACCCGAATAGTGTGAATATTTTCGAAGTGAAGCGAACCGCGTCCGGCTCCGAACAGAGCCGCAGAATGATCTACCTGAAGCAGCATCCGGCGCTCGGCAGATTCACGCCCCATACGCTCGAACAGCGGGATCAGGTCAGCAGAGGTTGTGTCAGCTATAGAATGCATGGGCGATTACACTGCAGAAGGAAAAGTTATAGCGGCCTTCAATAATATTTTCAGGTCGGACCAAAGCGTACGGGTTACTGCGTGAAAATTTTCCCTGACATGCTGTTCGTCAACACTTCCAGGCAGCTCTCCATCCACCTCCCATAGATGATACAGCCCGCGCGCCGTATCAAGGCCGAAGATAGAATCCTGCTCCCGCAGTTCCGCCTCTCCCGCAGGTATCGGCGCAGCGCCCACCAGCGTCAGATTCCCCATGACAACCGCAACAAGGCCAGGCCAGCGACGCAGCAACAGCGGACCAAAGTTGAATTGCCGTAAATTAAACGACATCCGGGGTTTTTCGCCAACCAGGGTTTTCATGCGTCGGTTGCCCAGACAGCGTTCCTGACGGATAAGGGACGGAGCTAATAAAGATACAAAAAAGAGTGGCAGTCCTAACGGCAGGAGCAGCAGCATCAGGATTGCAGCCAACAGCGTACCGCTAAGATCTCCTGATGAATGTTCTTTTCCGTCGCCAATATCACCAAGGATAAAGGCATCAGGAGAGGTGACTGTTGCTCCGTTACACAGGTTCACAAGAGTACGCCCCTGAACAGCCATGGCATTTAGCTCCGTATGGGCTCCGGTGGCAGTACCGGACATAATCAGACTGTCGCATATCAGGTCACTGTTATTGACTAGGCAGTAAGGCGAAATGACTGCATTGGGGCCGATCTGACCATTACCGTATATTTGGCAATGGCTGCCGATAAATAGCGGCGCGACCAAACGAACGTCAGGAGAAATATGCACGTGATCTCCGATCCAGACACCATCAGCTCTTAAACTGGCAGCAATACGGCTGCCGCCCAGCCTGCCGTTCAAAACATCACGCTGAGCTGAGATAAAGCCTGTCAGGTCAGATACTGTCTGTGATTGAAGATTTTTTCCATCATGCGGGGACAATGACACCTTTTCTCTTACCAGCTTTATCAGCTCGTCAAACGATTCAAAACGGTTCTCCTCGAGCAAGGACAGCAGCTTGGCAGCATCAATAACAATAAAATTATGCTCCGGCGGCACCCACGAAGGAGCATTTTCCGCTGCGGTAACTTCTTTCAGAAAAGCTGGCAATTCGTTTGAAACGATCATATTGCCAGGAAGACAGATAACTACGCCGGAAATACCGTGGAGTGCCGCCCGAAGCATACGTTGCAGTCCACCCTGCTCTCTAACCGCCGACATAGTCAAAGCACATCCCCAGCGCTCACCATTGCCGAAGTGGCGCACAACCTCTTCCGGCCGGTCATCGCACAGAAGCGTCACAACCTGAATCCCGCTTGCGGCAAGCGACTCTACAAGATGTTCAACCATCGGCTTACCTGCTAACGGGAGGAGAAAATCGGGGCAGAGCGAGCGGAGCGGAGAAAGGGCTAGCGCCTGATGAAACGGGAAAATAAGGGCTTTCACTGGTCTCTCCGGTCTGTAAGAATCAGCTGGTCATCCGTAATAGTAAACAGGCGATCCAGACGAGTCAGGTGTAGTAACTGCAGTACCGGTTCATTCGGTGCACAGAGAATGCTCTTATTGCCATGTTTCGCAACATGCCGCTGGATACGATGGAATGCCACCAATCCGCTGCTGTCGGCAAATTCAAGACAGGTGAGGTCAAGAATGCAGTTGTGAACTTCCAATTTTGGCAGAAGTTCGTCAAATGGAAAATTTTTCATGGCCAGCGCATCAAGTCTTCCTCTAAGTGCAACAATTACAGTGCCGTTACGCAAGGATGTGAGCGTGTATAGTTTTTTGTCAGTCAAGCGCTCTGCGCGTATGCGCGCCATAGCCATTTTTTGGTCGCCAAAGAGGCGTTCGTGAAATATATCAGCTACACGGTTAAAGCGGAAAAATTCTTTTATCAGGTCACTTACCTCTACCAGACTGAGCTTACCCTTCTCATCCAGATCACGTCTCCACAGGCGCACCAAAAAACCGAGACCTGAGGAATCAATCATCTGAACCTGTTCAAAGTTGAGTATCAAATGCCGACATGTTCGATATGTCTCTTCGATGCACGGTGCCAGTTCTTTAACAGCCAGGGCATCAAGCCGTGCCGGCAGCAGAACGATACAGACATTCTCTTCAATCCGCTGAATAGCTTTATTGCTGTCCAGCGGAACCGGAACAGGCGTCACAGTTTTCTGCCAGCGGGCAGATCGGTATATCCGGATGGCTGGCCAGGCGTGCAGGGCAAACTTGATCATACCAACGGCATAGCGTTTCCAAAGGCGACGCGGTTCCATCAAAATACGGTAGATCCATTCCAGTCCGGCTTTTTGCACCCAGAGCGGCGCACGCGATACCGTACCGACTATGAATTCGAAGGTTCCGCCAATGCCTATCGAGACAGGCACTTTCAAGCGTGGAGCGTTGCGGGCAAACCAGAGTTCCTGTTTGGGATTGCCAAATGCGATTAACAGTATGTCAGGACGGGCTGCGTTAATCTCGGCAATGATGGCAGCGTCCTCCACCTCAAAATCGGTCAGATGTTCCCCTTCGGTGTAGACGAAAGGCGCACTGACACCGGCAATCTTCAATCCGGGGTTGTTACGGACAAGAAGGTCGGCAGCACGTTGCCCTACATCACCATTTCCCCCAAGAAAAAAAAGAGATGCGCCGCGCAGTGCCGCTTCAGCAGCCAGAGCAGGCACCATATCAGCGCCGGTAACCCGCTCTTTCAGAGGACAGCCAAGAAAGCGTGACATCCAGACAACCGGCATGCCGTCGGCGGTCACCATATCCGCCCGACGCAGAATATCAAGTAATTCGGGGTGACGAATGCCACCCTGCTGCCAGGAAAGTGTGTTGACGATAAAATCGACGTTGACGGTAGCTACTTCGCGAGGGACAGCGTCACTCTTGAATTCATCAACCATAGCGAAAATCCGCTCCACCGCTTCAGCCAGGGTCAGATTATCAATGGGAATTCCCAGAATGATAACGGTATCACGCAACATTAGTACGCCCCTTTGCCAAACAGAACCGCCGGTATTGTTTTCAGCAGCAGCATAATGTCAGACCAAAAGGATCGACTTTCAATGTACTGGGCGTCCAAACGCACCTGCCCCTTGAAATCTATGTTGCTCCTGCCACTAACCTGCCAGATGCAGGTAATTCCTGGTACGGCGTCAAGCCTACGGCGGTCGTCCAGAGTGTATTCAGCAACTTCGCTAGGAATAGCAGGGCGCGGTCCCACCAGTGACATATCCCCTTTCAACACGTTCCAGAGTTGGGGCAGTTCATCGATAGAAGTTTTGCGGATAAAAGCGCCGATTTTGGTTATACGTGGATCTTTCTTCATTTTGAAGATGACACCCGCACTGGATTCATTTTGTTCCTTCAGCTTTTCCAGCAGTTTTTCGGCGTTGACCACCATAGAGCGAAACTTGTACATCCTGAACAACTTTCCCCAGCGGCCAACCCTATTCTGTGAAAATAACACCGGACCGGGCGACTCCTTATAGATCATGAGAGCCACAACTCCGAACAGTGGTGCCAGCAGAATAAGCATCGTCCCGGCCACAGCTATGTCCATCCCGCGCTTGGCAAATCCAGCTGCTCCGACCACTGTGCGCCAAGCCAGCTTTTTGTGTAGGAAATAGAGTCTCGCACGCAGACCACCAGCGGAGTATGTTTCGTACAGAGTATCAAGCAGTTGCTGGTCTTTCATCAGAAATGCTCCATATAAAAATCATTCATAGCGCACTTCAATTCGCCCCATATAAGATTTAAGTATTTCCACCTGTGCAAGTACCTCCGCCAGATTGGCTGCCTTCGCTGCCAGCTCCATCTCCCCTCCTATATTGGAAATCACCGAAAAGCCATAACAGCCACCAGAGCCCTTCATACCATGGGCAATGCTGCGGATTTGCTTAAAATCCCCTTGTGCCGCCAGCAACCTGAGCTGTACACATTCCTCACGTTTACTTTCAAGGTACTGCGGTATTATATCATCAAGATCTGCATCACACACGACTACGTCATTTTCTAGCATTCGGTGTTCCTTTCGTTATTTTCACTTTTTCAAGCGCTTTACTATGAAAGGACAGCATAAGCATCGACCACTTCCAACAGCCTGGTCTTATGAATCGGTTTAGTCAGGTGCTCAGTGCAGCCGGCATCGAGGCTTTTTTGACGATCCTCCTTGAGCGCGTTGGCTGTCAGGGCAATAACCGGCAGTTCGCTGCGCCCGGTTTCCAGCTCCCATTGCCTAATCAGCCGAACAGCTGTATATCCGTCCATGACCGGCATCTCCATATCAAGCAGTACCAGATCGAAATTTCCCTCTTTGATTTTGGCAAAAGCTTCTTCGCCATTTACCGCAGTTGCCACGACATGATCAGTTTTCCGGAAATAGGCACACATAACTGTCCGGTTGTCCTTATTATCGTCGACTAGCAGGATTGAGAGGGATCGAATCGGCTTATCAGTTCCATTAATTTCCTGCATAAACTCCACAGGTTTCACAGTCGGCGTGGTAAAACGACAGGTAAAATAAAAACAGCTCCCCTGCCCCAGTGCGCTTTCCACATCGATATTTCCCCCCATCATTTGAGCAAGATGTTGCGAAATTGCCAATCCCAGCCCGGACCCACCGTAGTTGCGTGTTGTGGATGTGTCTGCCTGGCAGAACTTTTCAAATATCGTCTTCAGCTTGTCCGGTGCGATACCTATACCGGTGTCAATTACGGAAAATTTCAGCATGACTTCTGAACCGGACACCGAAACCAGTTCTACCAACAGGCTGAGGCTACCCTGTTCAGTGAACTTAATAGCATTACTAACCAAGTTAAGTAGAATCTGGATTACTCTTAAAGAATCCCCCAAAAGCCAATCCGGGATGTCCACAGATAGTGACGATGTGATATTAATATTTTTTTGATTCGCCTGTCCAATCATCATACCCATTATTTGTTGAATACAATCTGAAACTTTAAACGGTGCCGACTCAAGCGAAAGCATTCCCGCCTCAATTTTTGACAAGTCCAGGATGTTATTAATCAGCCCCTGCAGCGCTTCACCGGCTGAACGTAAAACCGTAAAATATTCGGTTTGCTCATTGCTCAACTCGGTTTCCACAAGCAGATCAGTCATACCGAGCATGGCATTGATCGGTGTGCGGAGTTCGTGGCTCATACTGGCCAGAAATTCACTCTTGGTTTTATTCGCCTGTTCAGCCTCAATCTTCGCCAGCTTGTTATTTTCGGCCACTATGATGAGCTTTTCCTGCAGCTCTTTTTGAGCGGTGATGTTTTCCTTAACACCCACAAAATGGGTAACAACACCGGATTCGTCCCAAATTGGTGATATGGACGTCAGCTCCCATATGAAACTGCCATCCTTGTTACGATTGTGGAGTTCACCTCGCCATTCACGCCCGGACTTAATGGTTGTCCACAGATCCTTGTAAAATGATTGCGGGTGGTTACCCCCTTTTGTGATGCGGGGATTCTGCCCTATGACCTCCTCGGAGGTAAAACCGGTGATTTCGCAGAATTTGGGATTGACGTACTCGATAGTACCGTCGTAGTCGGTTATAACAATGGATGCTGGACTATGCTGCACGGCTGATGAAAGCTTGCGCAGGGTGCGCTCCATGCTCTTTGTTTTGGTGATATCCCGGAGCATACCCACTGCATGCCATTCCCCATCCAATAGTGCCGGCGAAAGTGACAGGGCTACTTCAATCTCCTGACCATCTTTTCTTATGGCGAAGCGTTCAAGCGTTTTACCCAAAGCATTGCCGGTACCGGAACGCAGAAATTCAGGAAATGCTGCATAAAAAGCGGCATGATAATGTTTCGGAACCAACAGATCGTGGAGGTCTTTACCGATCGCCTCCTCGGGAGAATACCCCAAAATTCGCACCGCTGCGGAGTTCCAGTAGCTGATAACACCTCTAGGATCCATCATCAAGATGGCGTCAATTGCTGAATCAGAAATGCTGCGCAACCTCTTCTCACTGGTTTCAGCAGCCTCCTTGGCCACAGTCAGTTCACTCATACGTTCGGATATAACGAGTGCCATGGAGTTGAAGGCTACCCCCAACTGTCCAAGGTCATCTTTTCCTTCCGGCATTTCCGGTGGCGACAGATTGCCATCGGCAATCTGTAAACTGGCATTGATAAGCTTCGTTAGGGATCGGGTCATCCAGTGTCCGACCAACAGCAAGACAAGTGTGGAGAGAACAACTTCGAGCGCCGCGATGCCAAAACCCTGGATCAGCAGCACCCGACGGCCGGCAATTATATGCGACATATCAAAACCGTAATGAAGTGTGCCAAATGACTGATTTTCAAGCAGTATTGGCAATGCTACGTCATATCTCATTTTGTTTTCAAAAAGGTGCAGTTCTTTTTGAGGCGCCGGCAGTGGCTTGTCAAAGGGCCACCCATTGGACGCAACCCGCTTACCTGAACGGTCTTCTATGACTATATAACTGACACCGCCTGACTTGCGACTTTCATTAAGAATCGCCTGAACTGTTGAATAGTCTCTCTGAGCCAGAGGAGCGGTCAGAGCGGCTAGTAATACTGGTGTATATTCCTCAACCTGAATATGCGTCTGATTAGACATGATGTCATTCATCAGGCGCATACTGTTGGAGACCAGAATCAGCAGCATCAGCATTTCCACTCCTATTGCCAGAAACAGAAGGCGCCCACGAGTGGTACGACGGAAGGGAATTTTTTTCATCTCAAAGTCCGTTCAGATTTTTTTTCAAGTCATAGGGCATATCAGTCTATTTCCTTAAGTTTATTTGTTCGCAGCCAGAATTTATGATTTGGAATGCTGTTCAGTAGTAAGTTTCTAGAAGTTTGCCTGAGGTATTAGTGAGATGATCATGAAAGTGTGGATTATCTTCAGAGCGTTGTCTAGTTTTTAACCAGCGCCAACAACGCACCGCCAATACTTGGCAATATCGGAAATATCCGGTCTGTTCTAGTCAGCTTGAAGAGAGACCTCACGTTGTCATCGACACCGAATAGAGCAACATTACCATCTTCCCCAACCGACTTCAATACTGAGATAATCCCCCCCAGTCCGCTGCTGTCTATGAACTCGACCTCGGCCAGATCGAAAGCAATAAGATGATTGCCTGCCTGAACACGCCCGACCATATATTCTCTAAATTCCTGGATGTTAGTTGCATCCAGACTTTTTTCCAGCGGACGCACGACCAGTACCCCTTGTTGCTGCTGCTCCTCGAATTGCATTGTTGTTCCCCTTGCTGAGTTATTTTTCCAACAATTATTCCATACTCCAGATATCCCTTGCATACTCTCGAATGGTGCGGTCACTGGAAAACTTGCCGATGCGGGCAACATTCAGAATCGCTTTTCGTGTCCACATGTCCGGCTGGGCAAAATCGTTTGCAACGACCGCCTGAACTTCTGCGTAACTATCCAGATCGGCGAGGTGGAAATAGTGATCAGGATTATCCAGCAGTGAGTTACGTACCCAGGCAAAAAGATCCGGCTCACCCGGACTGAACATACCGGAGCCGATTACATCCATAACTCTTCGCACGCGTTCGCTACGCTCGTAAAAATCCCGTGGATTATACCCTCTCCGATGCATCTCGACAACTTCGGCAGTCAGCAGGCCGAATATATAAATATTCTCTCTACCAACCTCTTCCATAATTTCTATGTTTGCTCCATCCATTGTGCCGATAGTGAGAGCACCGTTCATGGAGAGCTTCATATTTCCAGTGCCTGAAGCCTCCATTCCGGCGGTTGATATCTGCTCGGAGAGGTCAGCTGCAGGTATTATTTTTTCCGCAAGTGATACCCGGTAGTCCGGCAGAAAGGCAATTTTGATCTGCCCTTTCACACGTGAATCATTATTTATTTTATCTGCTACGCAACAAATAAGACGAATGACCTGTTTGGCCGTCCAGTAACCAGGTGCCGCTTTACCGGCAAAAAGGAATACCCGTGGCGCAGCAAGGTCTCGACCATCTTCGACTATTGAAAGGTATAGAGAAATAATGTGCAGAACATTGAGCAATTGGCGCTTGTATTCATGCATTCGCTTCACCTGAACATCAAACAGCGCGCCTGGATCAACCCGAAGACGATTACTGGACCATATATTTTCAGCCAATAACAGCTTGTTAGCTGTTTTAACATCAATAAATGACTTTCTGAAGCTGCTGTCATCAGCGTATGGCTCCAAATTACGTAATTGATCTAGATCAGTAATCCATCCGGAACCTATGGTCGAACTTATTAAACCTGCCAGACCCGGATTTGCTTTCAACAGCCAGCGTCGAGGGGTAACTCCGTTCGTTTTGTTGTTGAATTTTTCCGGCCACAGGGCGTAAAAATCCGGCACCAGATCGGTAGTTACAAGATCCGAATGAAGCTTGGCTACGCCGTTAACCGAGTGACTTCCGACTATTGCGAGGTGAGCCATACGTACCTGTTTCGGTTCGCACTCTTCGATAACCGACATACGCATCTGACGTGCAAAATCACCCGGCCACCGATTCGCAACCAGATCGAGGAAGCGGCGATTGATCTCATAAATGATCTGCAGATGGCGCGGCAAAACCCGTTCGAATAGCGGCACCGACCATTTTTCCAGCGCCTCCGGCATAAGGGTGTGATTTGTATAACCAAGGGTGGCCTGCGTAAGGCTCCAGGCTTTATCCCATTCAAGCTGTTCTTCATCAACGAAGATTCGCATCAATTCAGCAACTGTGATGGCAGGATGGGTATCATTAAGCTGGATGGCAATTCGGGCAGGGAATTTGTCAAGTTCATTGTCGCCATGAGCTTTACGATAGCGCCGAAAAACATCCCGCAGTGAACAGGCCGCTAGAAAATATTCTTGAAGCAGACGCAGCTCTTTTCCGCTCAATCGGGTATCAGACGGATAGAGAATTTTCGAAATTGTTTCGGAGGAGATTTTCTGCTCTACCGCATGCAGATAATCGCCATCGTTAAATATCTTCATGTCGAAATCCTGTGAAGATCGTGCTGAATAGAGCCGCAGATAATTAACGCACGCTCCACCATAGCCGGGTACCGGTAAATCAGACGGGACCCCGATCAACACCTGCCAGTCGAGCCACATAGGATTGTAGTTGCCATCTCCGTCAACCGCATGCTCGATACGTCCATAAATTGGCACTATACAGGCTTCCTCTGGACGTTCGATCAGCCAAGGCGAGCCATGGGCAAGCCAGTGGTCAGGCTTCTCCACCTGCCTGCCATTGCGTAGATCCTGACGAAACAGGCCGAACTCGTAGAGCAGGCCATAGCCGTAGCCGGCATACCCCAGGCTGGCAAGCGAGTCGAGAAAGCAGGCTGCCAATCGCCCCAGACCACCATTGCCAAGCGCAGCATCAGGTTCAACTGCCCTGATTTCCTCGAGATCAACCCCCATGCCGGCAAGGGTATCACGGCAGATGTCCAGCAGCCCCAAATTGTACAGACTGTTTCCGAGTGCCCGCCCCATCAAAAATTCCATGGAGAGATAATATAACCGTTTGGCTCCGGTGCGACTGTGATGCTCTTCCGTTCTGGCCATGCCATCGATCATCTGTTCGCGTATCGCTAGAGATGTGGCGTCAAAGTACTCTCGAGGACTGAGCTTTTCCCCTGAATTACCTAGTGTATAGCGTGCATAGTGTTGGAGGGTTTTTGCAAGAGACCGGCTTGAAAGCGTCGGATTGGTAAAGTCTGTGGACATGAAGTCTCCAGTCTGGAAAAGTGAATAATCTAGAACGGGTGATTTACAAAACAGATTTCTACTATATCGTTGCCAATGCCCTCAGACTTTACCACTCTTATTGGCATTGTCAATGATGGACTCAGCTTATGCAGCATGTATCGTCCAGTGAATATGAATCGTCATCTCATCTAATAGTTATTGTTGACATCTGAATGAAATCTCCGTATAGGTAGTCATATGACTACCTATGGCCTGCAAAACAAAAACGAACTGACTCAACGCCAGAAACAGGTGTTGCAGTTCATCACCTCTTACAGCAGCGACAACGGCTATCCGCCCAGTCAAAGGGAAATTGCAGGCCACTTGAATGTCTCCGGGACGCTGCCGGTTATGAAGCACCTCAGCGCTTTAGAGCGAAAGGGATACATCAAACGGGATAATGTAAATCGCGGGATTACACTGAAAATGCCGGTCAGTCATTCTGTTTCCCTGCCGATTGTCGGCACCGTCCGCGCCGGTCATCTGGCCCCGGCGATTGAAGATATTCAGGGATACTTCTCAGTTGACCCGATGGCCATTAAGGGAAACGACTGTTTCTTTCTGAAGGTTAGTGGAGAGTCGATGATAAATGCAGGGATCTTTGATGGAGACCTGGCTTTGGTGAGACCTCAACCGACTGCCGATAACAAGGATATTGTAGTTGCCATGATTGATGGTGAAGTGACTCTTAAACATTTTTTCCGGGAGCAGAATCACATTCGCTTGCAACCGGCAAACCCGGATATGGAGCCAATTATTATTCGTCCTGAAGATGGTGAGTTAAGCATTGTTGGCAAGGTGATAGGTGTTTATCGTCGGATGTAATAGACCATGAGCAACATAGCAGGATTAGGTGGGCTGATTATCGTTGTCGGCTTGAACCAAAACATAGCAGCATTTAAGAACATTTGAACAGGAGAGTGTAAAATGGAACCAATTACCTTATGCGGAGCAGTTATCGTTGCGTTTGGCTTGTGGGTGGAACTTGAACCGCTATTCATGAAAGTTGCAAGAGCCATTTCCAACAGCACCATTATGACGGCAATATCGCCGGCAACTACAGTACAGAAACCTCTTTACGTGAAATACTTGACCTGAAGTCAGGTGGAAGCCCACGGTTGCCATGGGGAGACTCAGTGACATCGGCAGCTGTGAATCACAAGGTCAACGTCGTAGTGGCTCGAAAAGATATTCCAGGCCGTTTACTTTGATATCGTAAACTGTCTGCAACATTTCGCCTAATTTCCCTGCCGGAAACCCTTCGCCTGCCAACCACACAACATAATGCTCTGGCAGATCGACCAACCGTTTCCCCTTGTGAGCCCCGTATGGCATTCTCATCTGTGCTAACGCTATCAGGTCATTAACATTACCGGCTGATTCAGTGCATGGCCGCAGAGTATCATCATTCATAGCGATTATGCCTCCCGAACCGAAAACCGCGCATATGCATCGATCCTCTTGATATCAACGCTTCCAGTATTACCACTCGGATAAATCTCTGTCCCCAGATAACTCAATTCATCTTCCTCCAAATTCTGCGACACGTCCGTCCACCAGCCTTTGTTACCCTTATTTGATCCGTCGTTCCAACGATACCCGCGGTGCTTCAGGATGTCTTTTTTGTCGAAAGGGGCTCCGACTGCGCAGATTCTGGAGGTTAACACCTCAGACTTTTCCAGAAGTGCTTTGAAGATCGACATCCCCGTAACCGGAAAACTGCCCAATAGCAAACCAAGCACACCCTCAGCGTCATCAAGAGCCCGGTGGGCATTGATACTATAACCGCCACATTTATACAGCAGATACTCCAACGTACGAGAGATTATCCGCTCTTTAGCCCAATCCAGCTGGGACACAGTGCATGCCCACGGCAGATTGGCAAAAACGGGATAGCGATCCTCTACAAACTTCCGATCAAAGGCTGAGTTGTGGGCGATCACGAGTGATGCCTGACCTGCTAGCGCCATAACCCTATCATTGTCAAGCGCCTGGCCGGCAACCATCTCGTCGGTAATCCCGGTAATCTCGATGATCTCTTTTGCTAATGGACAGTCGGGATCTTCAAAACCATTATATAGGTCAGTGATACGGATTATCGCCCCCGTCATGGGATCATACTCAAAGGCGACTATTCCCAGTTCGATGATCTTGTCTTCGGCATGGTTCAGACCTGTTGTCTCGGTGTCAATACACAGGCCGATCTTAGTACCTTGAACATTCTTCTGGGTGAAGCGGGGGTCTCGTTCGAGGTTTAGCTTACGCAGCACTGTATACTCTCCCGTAGCATGCAGAGCAGTAATTGCTATCTCCGCTTCCAGGATATTCATGGGCTCTTCACGGTAGTTTCTGGCATTTGATTTCTTCATTATTTTTCCATGACCTTTTATTTTCCTGGACTGTGCCACTTCCGGCCCAGCCTGCTGAAGATTTTAGACCCACAGGTGCAATCCGGCCCGCATGACTTTGGCTATGATATACGCTGCAGCTACATATATCAACAAGCTGAACGGATTTGCCAGAGCCACCTTGATGTCCTGCCAGGATGGTGTGCAGGCTGCTGTACAGGCGTAGAGGATTGCCACTAGCAGATATTCAGGCACCCATACTGGTCTCACATCCCACAACACCATCGAGTAGTACCCAACCACCAGCCAGACGAGTGGAGCCAGTGCCGTTGGGACTGCAGAAAGGAGTGTCGGGACAAAACGTACGTTCCCGAGCACCCAGCCATTTCCGGATCTTCTTGGCCAGACACTAAACGATGAAGGCCGCCCTCCGGTAAGTAAGGCAGCCACGAAATGAGACAGCTCATGCATGATGGTAAAGGGAAGGCAGTATAATATCGCAAGAAATGATCCGGATGAAGAAAGGCGCCGGTGAACAGCCCCCAATACAAGGGACGCAACCAGAAAACCGACTATAGCAGGTTGTGACAACATCACGCGAACAAAACACAATTAAAGCGGCTCACATTCACCATATTTATAACTTCTCCGGCATTCTGTTTACAGAACAAACTAATCATCAGAATCCTGACAATGTCTCATTCCACAGATAAATATTGCTATAGCAATGCCCCGCTTTTTTTCAGCAGTTCAGCCAATGCTTCTGCAAACAACCTATAACCTGCTGCATTTGGATGAACATAATCCGACTTTAGGGAACCCTTCGCAAAGATGTGTGACAACGACTTTTGCTCAATGGGTATATTAAACTCTTTGGCTAGCTCTTTATAGAAAACTGGCGGCTTCAAAATCAGATCCGGTGATGGGACGGCTACCAACAGCACTGGCACTCCCTGTTCTCCGGCGACACGAAGCATAGAGCGCAGATTGTCAGCAATCAATTGGTGATTGTAGTGAGCAAGCAGGTCATTACCGCCATGGCAGAGAATAAGCAGGCCCGGTCGTTCCCGTACGAGTAATTCTGATAATCTTTGCAAACCAGAGGCGGAGACCTCACCGGGCACACCGGCATTTACCACTTTTCTACCGGTAAGATGACTCAGTATGGCTGGATAACTTTCGGTATCACTGGCACCTGTACCGTATGTGATGCTGTCACCAAAGGCCAGTATTACTCCATCTGCCGGCAATAATGGCAACTGTGGAGTTTTACTACAGCCAACAGATAGCAGCATACTTATGAAAAAAATGATCAGCGCATACAAGCGCATTTTATTTGTGTTCATTGAAAACATTATTCCATTATCGACCAGCCGTAAAACCCGGCCATTCAGGAGGAAGATCCGTCATTTAAGAAGCAAAGAGACAGCGTGAAGCATTAAGCCGATGACGCCACCGACTAAAGTTCCATTCATGCGTATGAATTGCAAATCTGAACCGATGCTCAATTCTATTTCAGTAACATAATCATCATTCTCCCACGATTTAACTGTTTCGTAAATATGCTTGGCAATAGCGGTACGCACCGTATCTCCGTAGGTAATTACCAGCTTTTCCAGGTGTTCATTCAACGATTCTTTTAGCTCCCTGTTATCCGCTAATGTACGACCAAGACCCAGGATGGCTTCTGCAATCTTTTCTTGAATTTTCGAATCTGGCTGGCTTAGATCATTGCTCAACCAGATTTTAAGATCGTTTGCGAGACCTTTTACGTAATCAGCCAGGAATGGATTTTGTACCGTTTCAAGCTTGATAGCTTCTATTTTAGCTCGCAATACATGGTCGGTTTTCAATCTACCTATAAAGGCTGTAACGTTATTATCAAATCTACACCTAAGATCGTGAGCAGGGTCAGTGTTAACGCCCTGAATATATTCGTTGATTCTTTTAACTATCTTTTCACCGGCTCCTTTTGAAAACTGATCCCGGTTTGGAATAAAGTGACTAAGGAGTGGATAATCTTTTGTAATCATATTGTCGATTGAATTTGCCAGACCGGCCTGTGCTTCCGGAGTTGCGAGCCATGCGGCAAAGCGATTTAGTACATCATCAAGAACAATCTGGTGACGATTGCCATTTCTGAGTGTGTCGAGAACTGTTCCTGTTGAAGAGGAGAGGTCAAAGCTTTCTACGCGATTATAGAGCGCGGATATCAGCATATTCTGAACACGGTCATCATCAATAAAACCAAGTGAATCAGAAATTATTCGCGTCAATCCTTTTGCCAATCCATCCGCATTTTTACCGGACATCAGATATGCGGCAAGGCGATCTGCAGCATTTTGTTCTCTGAGCTTGCCTATCAGGGTTTCAGTGGCAAGAAACTTATCGCGAATAAAATCGGCCAGGTTTCCGGCAATTGCATCCTTCTTGTTTTTAATTATGGCGGTATGTGGAATCGGAACGCCCAATGGATGCTTGAAGAGTGCTACAACGGCAAACCAGTCTGCAAGTGCGCCAACCATAGCAGCTTCAGCAAAAGCTGCGAGCCACTCCCATGCACCAACCCCTTTTTGGCTGCGAGCCACTATAAAGAGTATGGCTGCACCAATCATCAATCCGGTGGCAATGGTTTTATTTCTAATCAGTATGCTTTTTCTAATATCCACTTGTTCACTCCATTGATTGTTTCTTGTATTTATGCAAACTCAACATCAGAAAATCAGGCCAGCCCAAACACCCAGACAAGCCCTACCGCTACAAACACTGCCGGCAGCATATTACCGACCGGAAGGCGCTTGATTCCGATCAGATCTAGCCCAATTGCAGCCCGATCAGCAGCACGGCCAACCCAAGGCCGGCCATATCTGTTCTGCGAATCCTGTCAGGAATAAAACGGCCAGCATAGCGGCCAACCAAGGCACCTGCACAAATTGCAGCTACATTAACGATTGTTCCAGTCAATATCATGTAGCACCTTAAATCATTATTTTTTTGGCGGGATAATTTTCAGCACGGCCAGACCAAGCAACAAGCCCCAAAACGCGCTGCCAATGCCACTTAAGGAGATTCCTGATGCGGTAACGAGAAAAGTAATCAGAGCTGCATCCCGATCCCGCTCGTCAAGCAGTGCACCTGACAAGCTGGATCCGATAGTACCAAGCAGCGCAATACCGGCGATAGCGGCTACTAACTCTTTTGGTAGAGCGGTGAAAATGCTGACAACGGTCGCACCGAGCAGGCCGGTTACAATGTAAAAAATGCCGGCCCACACTGCGGCAAGATAGCGGCGTTCGGGATTTATATCCGCTTCGGGACTCATGCAGATAGCTGCGGTTATTGCGGCCAAGTTGAACTGGTAGCCACCAAAAGGAGCCAGAAGTAATCCGGTCAGCCCGGTCCAACCGATCAGAGGTGAGACCGGTGTCTGATAGCCATTAGCACGAAGGACAGCAATTCCCGGTACATTCTGAGACGCCATGGTAACAATAAACAGAGGTATTCCTACTCCGATGAGTGTCGAGAGTGTGAACGTAGGCACAGTGAATATAGGCCGTGCAATTGTTACCGTTACGGCCTCAAAGTGAATCAAGCCGTTCATCGCCGCCCAGATCAGGCCGCCCATAAAGGTCAACGGAATAGTGTAGCGGTAGTTTAATCTTCTGCAGGCAAAGTAGATCAACAGCATCAAAACTACCAGCCAGAGCTGAGAGTTCAACGAGACGAAAACTCCCAGGCCGAAGCGGAGCAACACTCCCGCCAGCATGGCAGCAGCCAGCGATTTAGGAATGTGTTGCATGAGGACCTTGACCCAACCGGTTACGCCACAGATTGTGAGCAGAGCTGAGGCAAAAATAAATGTTCCAATAGCGTCACTCATTGGCACGCCGACAAGTGCAGTGGCAAGCAATGCTGCTCCAGGCGTAGACCAGGCTGTTAATACCGGACTGCGAAAATACATGGATAGCCCAATGCAGGTAATACCCATACCAACACCCAAGGCAAAAAGCCATGAGCTGATATGTGCAGCACTTGCACCCGCTGCAGTAGCAGCCTGGAAGACAATAGCCGCAGAGCTTGTGTAGCCCACCAACACCGCAATAAAGCCGGCAGAGATATGTGATAGTTCTGAATTTCTAACCATACAGACTCATTTTCGGTCATTTTTATTTCTCTAATCACCTAGCACACTTCAAGCGGGAAGTGCAACAGCTAGTGGTAATCCGGTGTAGCACATCCACATCTCAAATACACAGCAAAGGATCTATGATGGGGCATTCTTCAAAATAGAAGGTGTATCAGGTGTACGGTGACTACGTGGAAGATCTTGAGGATGATGTCGATGACATTATTCGTTATTTCGGGAAGGACTTTTTGATAAAGCCTGTAAAAAAAAATATCCCCGTTACTGACTTTTGGGGACAGTTACGGGGACAGTTGTGACCCAATCCAAATAAATAGCTGAATTGGTTATGTTTTTTTGGAGCGGGAAACGGGATTCGGACCCGCGACTTCAACCTTGGCAAGGTTGCACTCTACCACTGAGTTATTCCCGCTTGCTAGACCATTTTTATAGCAAATCAGAATATTGGTGTCAATGTTTTTTAGCACATAACGCTTTTTTTTCGATACTTGTTATCTACGCGCATCGACCAAAAGCGATTGGTACGCTAAGATCAACTGCGTAGACCTCGCATCCCAGGAATGCATCCTGACCGCTCTTTCTCGGACCTGAGCTGACAATGAAGCCATGACATCATCATTATGTAGCGTAGAAATAATAGCCCCAGCCAGCGCTGAGGTTTTTCCATGCTCAACATAAATCCCGTCGTCACCAAGGATCTCCCGATTAATCTCATTATCAAACACCACAGTCGGCAATCCACATGCCATATAGTTGAACAATTTACCATTTGCTTCCGTTAGCGCCAACTTGGGCGAAACGGCAAGATCGCCTGCGCTCAAAAAGCCTGGGGCTCGATCATAATCAACTCGTCCCGTAAACGTGATTACTCCGTCCAACCCCATTTCCTTTGCTTTCCTGCGGTATTCCTTATCCGGGAATCCCATTAGTAAAAACCGTATCTTCGGAGCCTCGCTCTTTATTAGAGATATCGCGTCCAATAACAGATCAACCCCCTGATAGCGGTTAAACAAACCGAGGAAGACAACCAGTTTTACATTTTCAGGAATGCCAAGCTCACGCCGTACTTCATTTTGTGGGAGCGGCCTGAATATTTCTGTATCCACACCATCAATAAGAGTGGTTACTTTCCCTGAGGAAATCCCCCAGTCGTGCAGCAACTCCTGCCGACCTTTATCAGAACTGGTAATAATGAGATCAGCACCGTTGTCGATAAAACGCTCTAACGCTTTAAATGGCTTTAGAAGAGACGATGAAGCTCCGAAAAAACCATGATTGAGGGACTCGCCGCTCAAACTGCCTTGATAATCGAACAATAAGGGAATGCGAAACAAGCGCTTCAGGAGCGAACCTATTAATGCTCCTTCGTGTAGATGAGCATGAATCAGGTGTGGACGGAATGAGCGGATTTCTTTGAATGACTTCCACAACAGAAGAAGGTCAAGGTAAGGTTTGTGCCAAGAGGGTCCTGCTTCCAGCTTGGTGTACCACGGAATAGCAGGTATCCGTACCACACGCACTCCAGGCATATCCCGCCCAAGGTGATACGTGACAATGCACACCTCGTGCCCCTGCTTAGTTAATGCCCGCGCTTCTTCATAGATCCGCACATGACACCCTCTATCGGCAAAATAGGGGGTTGGCGCGATCATGAGAATTCGTAAAGCTGATTCAGTCAAGGTTTATCCTGTCTTTAACGACATAAATAGGTTTACCTTGTGACTCAAAATAGGTACGGGCATTAAGTTCACCTAGCAGGCCCAGCACAATAAACTGGACGCCCATGAACAGAAGAAATGCCGTCACTATCAAGAGCGGATTTCGATTCATACTGAGGTGTTCCATTATCTTCATGTAAAGCGTCATTGCTCCAGTACCGCAACCTGCGAGTATAGTATATACGCCCCACTTACCAAATAACTGAATCGGCTTTGTTGAATAAGCCATCAGAAACTTGACGGTCATCAGATCAAGAACGACTCGCAAAGTGCGTGAGATGCCATATTTACTGACTCCATGCAGACGGGGAAAATGATTTACCGGCAGCTCTGTCACCTTGGCGCCAAACTGAGAAGCCAGCGCCGGCACAAACCGATGCATTTCACCGTAAAGGTTGATGCCGTCCAGGACTTCACTACGGTAAGCTTTAAGCGTACAACCGTAATCATGCAGATGAACACCTGTCAACCGGGAGATAATTGCATTTGCCAGCATTGAAGGAATTTTGCGGGTAACAAACGTATCTTTTCGGTCGCGACGCCATCCTGAAACGACGTCATAACCCTCATGTATTTTTTCAACCAGTCGCGGGATATCAGAAGGATCATTCTGCAAATCGCCATCCATAGGGATAATAATATCGCCTTTTGCAAAATCAAAACCGGCCGACATTGCAGCAGTCTGACCAAAGTTCCTACGAAAACGAATTACTTTGAGGTTAGAATCTTTTACGGCAAGCCCACTCAGCACACCGTATGAGCCATCGGACGAGCCATCATCAACCATAATTATTTCATATGAGCACCCCATGACCTGCAGCGCTGTGCTTATAGCAGAATAAACCGCCTCTACATTATCCCGCTCGTTATAAACCGGTACAACTATACTTATATCCACGAGTTTTCTCCATCTGGTATCGACCGAATAGTGCGCATCTGCTCTACGGGTCTATCTTTCAAACAGCCTGGGCTTGTTGTTCGGAAAACGTTTCCCCGAACTTTTTGATCCGCTTTATCTGAATACAGCTGTCTTTGGCCGGGTCAGGTTTTCCATTCAGCAACCCCCACAGCAAGCCAACTCCATTGACGACATGCATAAGCGGATAAAGGCCAATCAGCAGCAAAGAGAGCAAGCGTCCCGTTCTATACAGCACAAATAATGAACTGAGCAATGCCGCAATGATATATACCACGAGAGGCAGGAGCAGGAAAGGATACTTTATGCCTATCGGAGAGATTACAAGATATACGACAAAAAGTAGCGGAATGAAACTCGTTACCGAATATGAAGAAGTGATTAATGTTTGTTGCCCCCTGCCACGGCCATAATTAAACATCTGGCGAACAAAAGCCTTCAATGTCAGGCGTTGGCTACGATGAACAAACATAGACGGGTCATGGAGCAACGTGTAACCTAACGAAGTGACCCGCTCCAGAAATTCATTTTCTTCGTTTGGGTATAAACATTCGTTAAAGCCACTGAGATCGATAAAAAGCGAGCGGCGAACAGCGAGATTGCATAGAATAAGCTCTTTGTCTGTTGTTTTGCGGGTTCTACCCTCCGCTCGATAACGATTGTGCATAGCGCCTGAACCAAATATGGATGCAAGTGCAGAACCGAACAATTGTTGCAGCCAACTATCGGTTGGCGGAGTAATTGATGGTCCGCCGACAACTGCTATCTCAGGGTCACTTAGTCCGGCCGCACATAAAGCAAGATTCTCCGGCGATATCAGTGAGTCATCGTCAAGAAAGTACAATATTTCGCCCTGCGCCTCTCTGGCAGCAAGATTGCGTTGCAGACTCGGCGCGCTCCCCTCGGCAAGCAGAATTTCATATGAGTGGTCATCCGGGATGATTTTTTTGAGGTGCTGGCAGGCAGCCACATAGCCACCAGGTTTAACGGGAATAATTATAGAGAAGGTATTCACGCGGCTCTTTCTGAATAATTGTGATTATTGTTTATATTAACTATTTAGTAGCACGGCCTGGCATTAGCAGGCGCAACCGGCGCTCTGCATCGCCGTAACAGGATTCATCTCCAATCTCCTTGCACACCACGGAAAGGTTGGTAAGTGCATCTAAATGGGAGGCGTCCCGCTGTATGACTTCAGAAAAGGCCAACTTAGCGCCATGCCTATCATTTTTTCTATAACGGACAACTCCAAGATTAAACCATGCCGGGATATGGTTACTATTGATTTCAAGAGCTTTATTCAGGGCCGATTCAGCTTCCTGTAAATTATTCGCCCGTTCATACGCAACGCCAAGATTTGTATGTGTCTGAAAATGGTCGGGGCGAAAAATCAAGGCCGTTTTAAATAATTCGATGGCAAGATCTGATTTACCCTGTTCATCATATATAGAGCCAAGTGTAATAAGAGGCCGGAAATCAGTAAAGTCCCGCTCTATTGCTTGCCTGGCATACTGGGCAGATATATCATAGTTTTTGACCATAAAATAGGCATTTGAAAGACCAACCATCGCTTCGAGAGAACGCGGGCTTATTTTCAGCATATTGGAATACAGAGTCATTTCGCTGTTCCAGATGCTGGCTTGCTTCCAGGAAAGAGTAGCACACAAACAGAAAATAAAAAGCCACAAGAAAATAACGTAACGTCTGACAGCAATGAATGTCTGCTCTGAAATCAGAACCGCTAATATACATAAACCGGCAGATGGAGCATACATATATCGATCAGCAGCAAAATAGGAAAAATGCCAGACAATATTAGCCGTTGGCAGCCAAAGAATCACCGCAAAAGTCAAAAGGAAAAAGAGCGTTGGAGAAGTTTTTTTCCACTTATATGTAAAAAAACAGACCGCCGGAATTAGTATCAAAGATGAAAGTACCCAAAAATCTAGAAAAGAAACTGGAACCGTATAAATGTATTCCATTGAAAGGTTAAGCGGGACCAGCAATTTCAGAAACATAAAAACGACCGATTTCAACAGCATGAGTATATAAGCTGTAAGCGAAAAAACGGCAAGATTTTCAGTCTTAGCAAAAGCCCCGATTAATGCAATTTTGAAAGAGGGTAATGTTGAAATATAAAAATACCAGGGGACCAAGCCGACAAGCGAAGATATACAGAGGACCGGAACCATCTGCTTCCACCTGACAATCAATCTCTTGTCTTCCGGCACCAGAGCATATTCATATGCCATGGCTATAATTGGAAATACAAGTGAGTTACCTTTTGCAAAAAAAGCAGTAATCCAGAGAATTAATGAACAAACTAACCACATCCAACGGTGTAACGTGGATTTTTGCTCAAATATTTTTATATATGACAAAAGCGCCATCAGTAAAAATGCGAGCGCCAGACTGTCTTTGCGGTGTGAAGAATTGGCTACTACTTCGACATGAATGGGGTGAACCAGGAACAATAGAGAGGATAACCAGGCAACTTTTACACTCAGATTAAGCCTTATGGCTACCAGATACACAAGCCAGCAATTCAGTGCATGCCAGAATATATTTTGGAAATGATATCCCCACGGGTCAAGACCGAACAAAGCATAATCAAATAGATATGAGATTTCACGGAGAGGTCGTCCCGGAAAAGTATTTACCAGAAAATTACCTATCGACCTGATATCAGTATTGTTAACTATGACAGAGTAGTCATCCATAGCCCACGTACCGCTAAAGGTCTGTACATACAGCATAAAAGAGCATATCAGCAGTACAATTAAGGGGGACAACGAGGAAGTAAATAAAGCAGGAAACTTCATGTTAAGCCTGTTTAAGCAGTAAGCGCGTGAGGTTGATTAAAATGATTTTCGAATATTGCCCGTAAATTTGTCTTCACGGGCTTTGTCAGCTGTTCTAAATCCATGGACGTAATCAAGAGAGGCCTGAAGTAAGCGGAAGTTAGCAACCGCAGAAGCATTCCAGACCAAGGCATAGTTACTGATTGAAGAAGTGTATGAATAACCAGCTCCGGTTGCAAGCGTAAGTTGACTGATAGGGTAGTATTTCAACCCAAGCGTAAGAGACCGGTTAAATGACCGACTGGCATTGGGTGTACCTGCAGAGTACAACAAGGCTTCGTTAAATTCAAGCAGTTTACGGGAGACTCCGGATGTGGTGAAATAGTTATAGTTAAGCCGTTGTTCGTAGTTTGCATCGTATGTGGTATCTCCACTGGAAAAGTTTGCAGAATACGAAGCACTGATACTGCCATCAAGATTGCGGCTGTGGATATATCTGAGTGATGCACTATCTAAAAATGAGTTAGAATTTTCATCCAGCACCTCTCTACTGCCATGGGTGTAATGCAGCGTATCGCTAACACTCCATGCGTCGTTGGTATATGAAATACCGGAAAGAACCTCCGTTGAAGGGGTCACCCCCAGCACTGAAGTTTTATAGACATCTTCACTTAGAGTTAGATAGGTATTCAGTCTGGGTTTTGGATTCCAAGACACTGTCAGGGTTGAAAGAGAATGATAGCTTTGGGAGCCCATGTCAGCGGCCGTAAGATTTTTGGGAGTGACATACTGAGGCAGCAAAGTTTCTGTGTTGCCGGTGGTGCCGGAAAAAGGAGTTAGAGTCCCTTTTGTAAAGGTATTGTTCTGGCGCAACTCGAATCTGAGCGTATTTGTTGGAGCGTAAGAGCCACGAAGGTCAAGTCGCTGTTCGAGAAAATCTGATGACGAGCTTCCGGTTGAAGTGGAAGAATTTTTAATATTATAAGAAGCGCCAAGCGTTACGTTTTTGGAAAAGCGGGAGCTGCTTGTTGTCTCAATGCTGCCGGAGAGGGTAACCAGATCTGAGGCATTTGTTTGTGATGATTCAACGTCAAAACCCTGACTCAAGGTAAAAAGTGAACGTTTGTAGGCATCCACACGGTATCCAACCAGCATACTTGTAAAAGTTGAACGGACACCCATGGGGTTAATGTCATGATTGTCACGGTATGAAGTGCGAGCATTCCATGACAGGTCCTGACTGACTACACCGGAAGCATATAAAGGCAGAGTAGTTTGATAGGACAGCGTATCATCAGCATCCTTATGCCTAAGAAACGTGGCAAAGGTGCGTGCACTCCAGTATTTACGCTCACCAGTAACAAAAAGATTCAGGTTGATATCTTCTATCGGATTCACCTGATAATTACTTTTTCGTTTAGAAAACTGGAGGTCTGTTGAAACTTTTATCCAGTTGGAAAAATCAATCCACCGCCGGGCCATATACTGATCGACAGTTCCCAGCTGGATTTCATTCTCTACGTAATTATTCTTATTGTTTATATTATCTTCGTACAGAGTATGCCGGTAATGAAACCAGTTATCCTTTTTATTCAAGCTGACAAAAGCCAACCTGCTAAGCCGGTCGTCAACCTTGTTTATTGCTCGCAGATCACGGTTGATTGTGTCCTTGTAATCAAGAAGGATCATCGGAAAATGGCGAAGAACTTCGTTATAACCGTTTGTCATGCCGTTTTTAACACCGGCAACCAAAGTTGCTCCGTTCTCGATGTGCAAACCATCGTTGATGTCAGTTGCCTGATCACGATTGCCGAAAATAGAACCAAAGTTCTGCAGACCGCTGCCGCTTGAGCTCGTAATGCTGTTACGGGTCATATCCCGACTGTAAGCGTTTAACTTGAATGGTACCTCTTTCGGGTCGATATTAACTTCACCGCTGTACAAAAGGTGACCGCGGGTCTTATTAAATTCCTCTTCAAATGGTTTTTCAGAGTAAGTAGAAGACTTGAAGTTAGTATCAAGCGCTGTCCAGTTGTATCCAAGGGATACATCATAGCGTCCAACACGGGAGTTATAAATAGTTCCATTAGAGGAGTACAGGAGTGAATAGTTCTGAACCAGCGAGCTTGAAGACATGCGGTTTGAACCACCATGTCCATCGTCAGAACTGCCGCGATAACCGGAATAAGTGAGGGATGCGTCTCCAGATAATAGCGCACTAGACACAGAAGCGCATAATAGGAGCAGAATAACAGCAAGTGCAGCAGAATGAGTGCAACGCGCACATAATCCTGAATGAAGCAGTGAGTGAACAACTCTATATTTAAAAGAAAATTTCACAGTGGCTTTTGTGCAACATTTACGCCAATAAGCGCTTGCCACCACTGCATTACGTACTTACGTTACCTTACCCAAAAACAGATGCCAAGCGCGGTATTAGTGCAGCTTTTTTTCAGTCATATAGCATGATATCTGCGTGATACGACAGTAGTTTTATCCTCTGATATTAGATATTTTACGGTTGGGGGAAACGGCGGAGATATTCTTCGGAGAAATACTGAAAAACCTGCACCCTGGTATTCATTTGATCTACTACATATATTTTGTCTGTGGAGTCGATATCAATGCCGATTGGAACAGAAAAACCACCCGGGGCAACCTTACCGGTCTCAGCAGAAGCGTAAAACCCGCCCAAAATGAGCAGTAATTCTCCTTGCTCATTAAAGATTGTAATATTATGTGCGCGGCCATCTACCACATAAATATTATCCGAAGAATCTATGGCTAAAGATTTGATGAGTTGAAAATCCCCGGGGGAATCCCCCCTGTGTCCAAATTGGGTAAGATAGCCACCCGCATCATCAAATACCTGTATATTTGCACTGAAAGCGTCGGCAACAATCAAATGTCCCTTGGAGTTAAGAGCCATCGCGACAGGAAGATTAAATTGCCCGTCTGCGTCGCCTGATCCGCCAATACTTCTGACGAAAACACCTTGAAGATCAGTGACAATAACTTTTCGCGTGGCCGCATCAGAAACATAAAGCTGACGTTTTTTCTTATCGATAACCATTGAAGTGGGGCTCATGACTGAAACAGACTTCAAGCTTATTGATTTCTGGTATTTCTCGTATTTATCAAAAACCAGTACGCTGGCAGAACGTCGCTCAAGCGCGTATATAAAACCATCATTATCAACAGCCACAGATAGCGGCAAGTGCAGTAGTGGAGCGCCTTCCGGAATCTGGAGAGTCCTTAGCTCATGCCCGGCAAGATCAAAAACAATAACGGCTGCCCTACCGATATCGGAAACAAAAAACTTGTTCATCTCCGGTACTGATTTAACTTCAACCGGCTTGAGCAAAGATCGTGGCGCATCATCACCGGCTATGGCAGCCCAAAATAACTGGGATGGCGTTTTTTCAATATCAAGCTGACTGCTATAAGCCTTTAGCCATTCAATACGAGCAACATCAGGCGGAGGCGGCCAAAAGTAGCGCTCTTTGGTGGTTTTCTGAGGAGCAGCACAGGCAGCAAGTAAGAGGGTAAACATTAGTACAGCAACTATCCGTAACATGCGACCTCAAGTTTTACAATCAATGGTGAAGTGGACTGATATTATGAAATATTTTTCAATATGTCAATGATGGCGCACGGCAAGTACCTTAATTTAAAAAAGCGGGTGAGCGCATATGTGCGCCCACCCGCTGAAAACCAGCTCTCTGTTAATCCTAAGATTATTTAATGTGACAAACGATGCAAAGAGCGCTGTTGTTGTTGGACTTTACAAGAAATGGTGGGTATGTGTTATCGTGTACAGAGTGACATGAAGCACATTCCATTGTATTATTGCCACCGGCGGTTGATTTGAAAAGTCTAAGGCCAGCTCCTGTAACAGTGGCAACAGGCTGTAGCCCGCCAGATGATTGCGGAATAGCCAAGTCGTAGCCAATACCAACCGGATGATCGTTGGTAAGATTGGTCATATTTCCTGTGCGTGTAGCCCAGGCACCAGCACCAGTACTATCAGAGCCACCTTTGGTGTTTGCAGTGTTAGTAACAACAGTTGCTACGTTAGCAGTGGTAATAGAGTGGCATGAGAGGCAGAGCAAAGATGAACTGTCATCGCCAAGTGAGTTATTACTTGCTCCCAAAGCAGTTCTCATACCTGATGTATTATAGCTGGTGTAAATCTTCATTGTAGCACCGGCAACATAGTTTCTGTTCCAAAGGAGTTTGTTTGTTATGGCATTATGAGGTGCGTGGCAGAAAACACAGGTCTGGTTCTGGGAAGTTGAGTGAATTGAGCCAGTTTTTGCATTCGATCCGACACTCGCCAAGTCATGCTTTGAACCCACTATTGTACCCGCAGCCTGTGCTGAAGCCGCCAGTCCCACCAATAAAACAGCTGCCAGTAATACTTTTGTTTTCATTTATTTTCTCCTTTGTTTTTGTTCCGCATTAAAGCGGTAAAATTTTTCTACAACTTGTTGTAAGCTATACTTGATCTCTTTATATAGGTTCATCAGATACTGAGCTAGTTATCAGCATTATATGTGCCAATGTTTTACCTCATGATTATAAACAATAATATAAGGTAGTTGTAAATTTCTATGGCGATTTATTACCAGCGTATATCAGCAACCTTTGGAAATAGACTGATAACGGTCGCCAAATAACAGATATGTTATTCGGATGATGTTGCGGGATTATTATGATTGGAATGGTTTATTGCGGGTATTTGAATTGTTTTTTATTTATTTTGTTTTTTTCGCTGCGCCAATAAAAAAGCGGGTGGTGCGCTTAAAAAGCCGCTCCACCCGCTTTAACTAGATTTACGCAAATTACACTGATGCGCTACTGCTTGGCAGGAACATTCGGATGCTCACGCAGGTAACGATCATTCAAGTATTGAAGTACCTGAACTCTTCGGTTCATGCTGTCGGCAATGTAAATACGGTCATTTTTATCGACACTGATGCCCTGTGGCACAAGGAAACCACCCCGACCAATGTTACCCGAGCGTACCGAATGAGACCCTCCTATTACCATCAAAGTGTTACCCTCTTTATCAAATATTGTCACACTATTAAGGCGGCCATCAGTGGCATAGATATGGTCTTCGCTATCAACCGCCACACCGGTGACAAGTGCCAGGTTACCAACGGAATCACCACGTTTGCCAATTGCAGAGAGAAACTTACCATCTACAGAAAATCTCACAATAGTTGCATTAAAGGTATCAGCAATGACGATGGTGCCATCTGACTCAACGGCCACTGCATTCGGTAAAGAAAAGTACCCTTTACCATTGAGAGTGGAGATTAATTGCCCCGTCAAGGAAAGCACGAGCACCTTGCTTCCCTGCCCATCCGGTATTAGGAGCCTGGCTCTGGAGCGGTCAACCGCCAGACTGCCAATGCTTTTAACATGTGCAGAGAGATCCATAACCCTCAAAATACTATTCTCACTGTTTACTACAAATACCTTTCGGGTCGAATTGTCTGCGACGTAAAAAACACCCTCGCTGTCAACGGCAACCCCTGAAGGCTGCGTAAAGCTGGCAGCACCGGTGTTTCCACCTAACGGCTGAGCTTCATTCTTTTTGAGGTTGAACATAAACACCTGTCCAAGCTCCTGATCTGATACAACAAAACGCCCCTCACCATCACCGGCAACCGAAATGGGGCGACCAAACTGAAGAGAGGAATCATCACCGACTATTGCCGACATCAAGCCTTTTTCTTTAAGATCAAGATCACCTGTATATGCAGCTATCCACTCAACTCGAGGCTGTTCTGGCTCTTGGGGCCAAAAGAATCGTCTTTCAGGCTGGACAACCTTTGTGGCAGCACAAGAAGCAAGAACGACTGTAACTACCATTAATAGTAGCAAACGGGATATTATTACTTTCATATCATTTTTCTCCAAAATATTTATTTATCATGACACATCTGGCAGAGACTCATACGGTCATCGGCGTTGTTGGTAAAGAAATAGCGAACCTCTCCGCCATGCGGGCCATGACAGGAAATGCAGCTCATCTGCCTGCCACTACTTTTTTTAGAGGGGTCATTCTTTCCACTAAGCGGGTGACCTTCACCTCCGGAGGCCCTGACAACGTGTTTCTGATTCCGGATATGGCCGTGACAGGAAAGGCAAAGTTCATTTATCGGTTTCAGAAGTTGCGATTCATTCTGACTACCATGCGGGTCATGACATGCGCCACACATGCCGGCCTCAACCGGACCATGTACAAATTTCTTTTTCTTGATCTGTACGGCCATATCAGCGTGACATTCGTAACAGAGTTCGGCCCCACGCTTTGGGACCGCGTGCTTCGGACTACCCTTGCTGGCGTGGCAATAGCCGCAGGAATAGGTACCTGCAGGCCCATGAACATATTTTACTGCCAGCATCTTCTTGTGACAGATATAGCAGGGATTACTCTTTTCTACGCTGCTGTTCATCTGTGCCGGTGTCGGGTTCATCACGTGACACGACTGACAAAGTCGCTCTTTTTCTGGACGATGCAATGAAACTGGCAGGTACTCAGGTAATACCTTTAGATTGACATCTTCAGGAGCATAAAAAACTGCCAGATTGGCAGACTCAATTTTCTGGGCGCCGTTAAACAGATCTACCACTATCCTGTTCACACCTGGATCCCATAAAGACTGGGCTATAAAAAAATCCTGAAACAGCTTACGGTATTCAGGCGAACCGACATCTACGGGGTCACCGGCAAGTCCATTATGGGTTATACGAATCGATGAAATTTCCGTTTGATTAAGCCGGAAAACAAGATGACCTGGAGTAGTAACCGCAGAACTTGGCGAAGGATAGATAAAATCTACTGCAGCCCGGGCTGCTGACGGAGAGAAGAGCATAACGGCTGATATGTATAGCAGTAGACGCTTCAGCATTGCGCTCTCCTTAGGGGTTATCAATCGGATTGATCCGATCGTACGACTTTGGCTTATGACACCCGACAACGCAGGTTCCGCCAACCTCGGTTTTAGTATAGCGGATCGGAATGCGCCAACTTCCGAAACCTGGGATTTTACTCGATATCAAACGGGGTTGACTCGCAGCATGCGGATCATGGCATACTTTGCACGAGCGCCCTTTGGTGGTTTTATTGACATGAAGATAATGGAGGTTGAACATACCGTTACGAAAGCTTGTTTCCGTATCAGTGCGCTGACTATCGGCGATAGTGTCGGCATGACAGCTAAAACAGAGGGCAAAGTTTGCTTTATCAAAAGATTGGTACATTTCGTCAGTTACGGACGTTTTCAACAGGTGATTAAACTTTGTACCATGCGGTGCGTGACACGCGGAACATTTGCCCGCTGCAACCGGTGCATGGACAGACTTTCCTGTAAATTCGGCTTTGTCATGACAGGAGATGCAGAGCGTAGCCCCCTCAGCTTTCAGCATAAATTTTTGATCAGACTGATGAGGATCGTGGCAATCAAGGCACTTCCCTTCAGCAATCGGCTTATGGGGATATGTCCGGTCCAACTTGGTTTTTTCATGGCAGTTGAAACAGAGTAAGGCGCCAGCCCCTTTCAACTGAAATTTGTTGTCGCTCTGATGGGGATCGTGACAGTCAATACAATCACCGGATGCGACAGGAGGGTGCACATATTTTTTGGTGTCTTTGCGCTCATGACATTCACTGCAAAGACCGGCTTTACCCTTGTCCGTCAGTAAAAATGCCTCTTTCTTGAACTTGGGATGTTTCTGTCCCGAGGGTTTATGGCAGGAGAGGCATTCGCCGTTTTTGACAGGAAGGTGTACAATCGTTTTTTCTGCTTTGTGGGGATGGCATCCGCAGTTTTCCTCACCGGCAGCCTCAGCTGAATGTTCTTTGGTCACCAGTAGTAAGCCGACAAATCCCAGCAGGATTGAAACAGAAAAACAGAAGATTTTCTTGGCCGAAGAGTTCATGCTGAAAAGCACACCTTTAGGATTTCGACCTGAATACGGCAGTTAATTACCACAAAAAGGCCAACTCCAAAAAAACTGAATGTGTATTGTCAATAAGCGTTTTGTCGATTTAAAAAAATCTAAACTTAGATCCGAGGCTCAGTAATCCCCCTAAAAACGGGAGGAGGATTTAAAGCAGCCCTGCCACTTCTCAATCAGAGAAGAGGCAGGCGGCAGCCATATAGATTACATTTTTGATCCGCCGTAACTATGCAGACCGGAGAGGAACAGGTTGACGCCAAGATAGCAGAAAATGGTAGCGGCAAAGCCGATTACTGAAAGCCATGCAGCGCGCTTGCCAACCCAGCCCTTAGTAATGCGGGCATGCAGGAAGGCGGCATAGACAAACCAAACAATCAGCGACCATGTTTCTTTTGGATCCCAGCTCCAGTAAGTACCCCAGGCATAGTTGGCCCAGGCGGCACCGGTAATAATACCGAGTGTCAAGAGCGGGAAACCGATCATTATTGAACGGTAGTTGAGATCATCCAGCACTTTCAATGGCGGAAACATTGAAATCAATCCACCAGCCTGTGCCGAAGTGTCAGTACCTTCAATGGCTGTTTTTATCAGATACATAATCGAGATTCCGCAGGCTACGGCAAAAGCGGCATAACCAAGGAAGCAGGTAATAACGTGGTACAGCAGCCAATTGCTCTGCAGTGCCGGAACCAGTGGCTCAATGCCGGTATTCATTCCAAGCTGCGCCCATGCCATGCCAAGCAGAGCAAACGGCACAACAAATGCCCCGACAATACGGTACTTGTAGCGGACGTCGATATAGGCGAACAGCAGGATAATTGTCCATGAAAAGAACACAATCGATTCATAGAGATTGGACATCGGAGCATGCCCGACGCCCATGTCGTAGGATTCTTTCCAGCGCAGAGCAATGGCTACAGTCTGGACAGCCAGGCCGGTATATGCGATGAAACTGCCACCCAGACCGAGCGACTTGTTTTTGCTGGCAAGGAAAGCAAAGAATACGATCATTGAGATCAGATATAAGAATGTAGTAATATTAAACAGCATGGAACTGGTCATAAGTTGATTACCTCCGTTAAATTTTTATTTCCTGAAACTTTTCAGAAATGTCTTCGAACTGCATTTGAAATGCTGCCTGATTTTTACTGGCATTGCCATACATACGGGCATGCCCTTTTGAGACAACAACCCAAATTCTCTTGTGGGACATAAAGAATGCAACACCAATACCAATAACCATGAGAGTACAACCGAGCCAGACTACCCAGACACCTGGATCCTTGGCAACCTGCAGACCGGTATACTGCTTGGCGCTCGACCCTTCATAACCAAAAATCAGAGCATCGCCCCGCTGGGCGTTCACTTCCGGAAAATTTTTGAACGCAATGAAAGTCTGCGGTGCTGCCCCTTTGCGTGTCACTTCAATGCGGGCTGCCGGGCCGGAAAAACCAGGTGCAAACTGCCGGACTTCCTGCGTTGCTTCAAGCAGCTTGAAGGTTGTGCCATCTTTTAAGGTGACCACAACGCCTTCATGAGCAGCTATTTTTTCTGGTGCTCCGCCATCTCGCGGAGTAACACTAATAAAATGCTCGCCACCTTCATTTGCCTGGCCATAGCTCGACTGATAAAAGGTGATGCCTTTATAGGTCAGTGGTTCATTGACGATTACTTTTACCTGTGAATAACCTGGAACAGGCTTACCATTTTCCAGAATTGTCAAAGTGCTTCTGAATTCTTTGGGTGCCCCGGTGCTGTAGAATTCCACATTGAATTTTTCGCAGAGGACTTCAAAACCAAGAGGCATCTGCTGACCGTTACGGCCTTCAAACGCGTTGATGCTGGTGCCTTCTACAATGGTCACAAACCCTTTGTATCCGGCTAAGGACCCGATAATGGCACCGACAAAAATCACCAATATGCTAAAATGAACCACATACACACCCAAACGGCACCAGGCCGCTTTCTGGGAAAAAAGATGATAGTCCCCGTTATGCTCGGTGATCACCGGCGCAGAAAATTCTTTGCCGAGAAATTCAACTAGGCGCTCCTTCCCTTTTTCGATGGATCCGGAGTACGACAGCTCTTTTTTTAGCGAAAATGCGTTGCGCTGTCCTTCCCCCAGAACAAGAGTCGGTTCGCTGATAAATTTAAACACATGCGGTAAACGCTTGATTGAGCAGGATATGAGATTCAGGCTGAACACATACAGCAGGGATATGAACCACCAGGAGTGGTACATATCGAAGAAACCGAGTTTTGTGTATACCTGCAGCTTGGTGGGACTGATCTGGGCGACATATTCAGGCGGCAGAGCACCCTGCGGCAGAATTGTACCGATGATTGATGTCAGAGCCAGTGAAATCAGCAGAAAAAGGGTCAGTTTAAGAGAACAGAAAAAATCCCATACGTTGGTAGTGAAGCTTCGTTCATTAGTTGCCAATGTAATCTCCATGTTAAGATAAGTGTAAATTGCGTAGCAATCTATACAATACGCTAAGTTTTAAACAATACCTTAAATTCAAAAAAAAATGCACCCCTTTTTTTATTCTTTATGTTTAACCCATTATTATATTCTTTCCATGCTGCCACGTAATGATCGCTATCAATTTTAAAATCATCGTGTATAATTAGTGCGTATCTAATATTGACTATTTTTTGTGGAGGCGATTATGCCGGTTATTCTGGAAGCAATGCTCGTTTCTGCCGGTATGCTGATTATATTTGCCCTGGCATTTCTGGGCATATATCTTCTGGCAATCACCATGATGCCGATAGAGCGCAGTCTGTCCAAGATGATCTGGGATGCGACGACACCCAAAAGGCCACCTACGGCACCACCTAAAGGTTCTTTCCGCGATTTCAGTCGCAATCACTGACTCTATCCCTGTGCGCTTCGTGACAAGCAGACCTGTCAGAATGGCCACGCTTGTCATGAATATTCATTATTGACGGTAACCTACAAAACAAAGGCTTCTCGAATTCGGGCGGCCTTTTTCAATACCTTAACCGGAGGACAAAACATGTTACCACTTAAAGATCCTAGCCTGCTGAAGAACAGCTGCTACCTTGAAGGAAGCTGGATCAATGCTGACCATAATGGAACTATTGGCGTTACTAATCCGGCCACAGGTGAAAATATCGGTACCGTACCCAAAATGGGCGCACCGGAAACCAGGCGCGCTATAGCAGCCGCATCAATCGCCCTCCCCGCCTGGCGCGCTAAAACAGCCAAAGAGCGCTCCGCAATCCTAAAACGTTGGTTCGATCTGATAATGGCCAATCAGGACGACCTTGCGGTTATAATGACAGCAGAACAGGGAAAACCACTGGCGGAAGCTCGGGGCGAAATTGCTTATGCTGCCTCATTTATTGAATGGTTTGCCGAAGAGGGAAAACGTATCTACGGAGACACCATCCCCGGCCATAGTGCTGACAAGCGAATTATTGTTATTAAAGAGCCAATCGGAGTTTGCGCGGCCATAACCCCCTGGAATTTTCCGGCCGCCATGATTACCCGTAAGGCCGGTCCGGCACTTGCTGCCGGCTGTACAATGGTCGTAAAACCGGCCAGTGCAACCCCATTGTCCGCATTGGCGCTGGCTGAACTTGGCGAACGCGCAGGAATTCCATCGGGAGTATTCAGTGTCGTGACCGGTTCCGCCTCTGCCATCGGTGACGAAATGACAGCAAATCCACTTGTACGCAAACTAACCTTCACCGGGTCTACTGAAATAGGTAAGCAGCTGATGGTGCAGTGCGCCGCCACGGTAAAAAAAGTTTCACTGGAGCTTGGCGGCAATGCCCCATTTCTGGTTTTTGACGATGCTGACCTGGATGCAGCTGTCGATGGGGCAATGGCTTCCAAGTACCGCAATACCGGCCAGACTTGCGTCTGCACAAACAGACTTCTGGTACAATCCGGAGTTTACGATCAGTTTGTGCAGAAACTGTCTGTTGCCGTTGCCGGAATGAAGGTAGGAAATGGGCTGGCTGGGGATTTCCAGCAGGGACCTCTTATTAACATGGCTGCCGTTGAAAAAGTAGAAGAGCATATCGCCGATGCAACCGCAAAAGGCGCCAGAATTGTCCATGGCGGCAAGCGGCACAACCTCGGCGGTTCTTTTTTTGAGCCGACGATACTGGTTGATGTCACCTCTGATATGCTGGTAGCTCGTGAAGAAACCTTCGGGCCGCTCGCTCCCGTGTTCAAATTTGACACTGATGCTGAAGCAATTCAGATGGCAAATGATACAGAATTCGGCTTGGCTTCGTATTTTTACAGCAGCGATATAAGCCGCGTATGGCGAACTGCAGAAGCACTGGAATACGGCATGGTAGGCATTAACACCGGCCTGATATCGACTGAAGTTGCCCCATTCGGTGGCATGAAGGAGTCCGGAATCGGACGTGAGGGTTCTCGCTATGGTATCGAGGAGTTCATAGAGGTCAAATATCTATGCCTGGGTGGCATATGACATCTCATCAATCGCCGGCACAGATCCTCATTGCCGAGGATGACCCCATTTCGCGATCCCTTCTGGAATTATATCTGGAACAGGGGGGGTATTCATTCGTCTCTACAAAAAACGGCAGGGAAGCTCTCGAACTTTATAATGCGCAACCGTTTTCGATTGTTATAACTGACTGGCTGATGCCGGAAATGGACGGCACAGCACTCTGCAAGGCCATTCGCAGCCAGCCAAGCGACCGGTATACATTTATCATTCTTTTAACCTCACAAAACTCACCCGGCGCACTGGTTGAAGGACTGGAGGCTGGTGCCGACGACTATATAGTCAAGCCTGTCAACCCGGCAGAACTCCGGGTACGACTGAAGGGTGCCCGGCGCATTCTTGATCTGGAAAGCTCTCTCCAAAAGAGTCTCGCCGAGATTCGGGAGCTATCTATCCACGATGCTTTAACCGGCGCCTTCAACCGCGGTTACCTGGATCAGCAACTGGAACATGAAATCCAGCGTGCCTACCGCTACCAGCACCCACTTTCTCTTATTTTATGCGATCTCGACCATTTTAAAATTGTCAACGATACCTATGGTCATCAGGCTGGTGACGAGGTACTTAAGCGATGTGTACAGAACATAGTCCAGTCAATCCGCCACAACATTGACTGGGTTGCACGCTATGGCGGAGAGGAGTTTTTGATAGCCCTCCCCGAAACAGGTGCTGAAGGATGCGGTGTAGTAGCAGAGCGCATGCGGGAAAACATTTCCTTCCACCCCGGCGGAGATGACAACTCTATATTAAAAATATCGGCGAGCTTCGGCACCGTAACACTTCTGCCGGATCCACTGGCTGTCCGAACCTCGGCTGTTGATCTCATACAACGAGCGGATATTTGCCTCTATCAAGCCAAACAATCCGGGCGAAACCGTGTCGTCGCCGAGTTTTATTCTGATGAGCAGGTGGAGTCATAGATGGCACTATTTCCAATTGACAACCTTGAGCCAGGGATGATCCTCAAATCGGCTGTCTGTGATAGAAGCGGACGCATGTTACTTCCTGCCGGAATAGAATTAGAGGCTAAACACCTGAAAATTTTTCGCACCTGGGGAGTCTCCGGAGCCGACATAGTTGGCGACGAAGTTGATGACGACAGTCAGGGTGACCTGGGTGACGTAACGGGTGATCCATCAGCACTGGCAGCAGCTCAGCAAGAGGTCGAGCTGTTATTTATTCACAATGATCATCACCACCAGATGATTCGCGAACTGATGCGGATATGCATTTCGCGGAGGGTTTCAAATGCCTGTTGAAACCATTGTAAATATTGACAGCCTGCTCAACGACGTCTCATCAGTCCCTTCGCTGCCTCTCCTTTATTCCCGCCTGGACGAGTCAATAAATCATCCGCGCAGCTCTATTGCTGACATCGCTAAAATTCTTTCCGAAGATCAAGGCCTGGCTTCGCGTATCCTGAAACTGGCAAACAGCCCGCTATTTGGCTATTTTTCTAAAATTGACACGATCACCCAGGCGGTCACAATCATCGGTATCCAACAAGTTCGTGACCTGGCACTGGCTATCTCTGTTATGGGCCTCTTCAAGGGGCTTCCTGAAGATTTGATCACTATGGAGCGTTTTTGGCAACATGGCATCGGTGTGGCTCTGGCTGCGCGCGTCCTTGCAACCAGTCAGCGCGAAACTAATCTGGAAAGATTCTTTGTCGCAGGGATCCTGCACGATATCGGACGACTGGTCATGTTCATCCGCATTCCAGATTTATGCCGCGAAATGATGATCAACGCCAGAGAATCAAATATCTGCCTGTACGATGTGGAACGCCAGTGCCTGGGTTTTGATCACGCTGATGTCGGTGGCGCACTGCTGCGCCGCTGGAAACTGCCAATCAGGGTGGCAGAACCGGTGGAGTTTCACCATCGCTGTAACCAGGCAGGTCAGTTCCCGCGCGAAAGTGCCATACTCCACTGTGCTGATCTGATCGTTCATGCAATGGGAATCGGCAGTAGCGGTGACGCACTTGTGCCGACACTCACACCTGGCGCATGGGAACGCCTCGGCATCCCGCCATTTCAGCTCACGGGGTTGGTTTCTCAGATTGAAGACCAGTTTGACGAGATTACCAGCACACTGCAAGGAGCGGCATCTTGAGCGGACAACAGGAACATACTGACTTACAATCACTTAGAGAGCGGATACGCTTTCTGGAAGAAACCAACCAGCATCATGTCACCTTGCTTGATATTGTAGCGGCTTGCAGCGATTTTTCTTCGGGAGCTTCAGAACTACAGGGTAGCGACCAGATCGCCCAGACAGCCTTTGCTCAGATAAATCGCCTTATTCCATTTAACTCTCTGGCCTTTTTTTCAATCGAAGATGATGCTGACTTCACGCTTTCATGGTGTGAGCCAAACAGCGAAAGTGGGCGTCTGGAAAAAGAGGTCGACGCAGCTATTGCTTCAGGCAGCTTTGCCTGGGCCATCAACCAGAACCATCCGATAGTCAATCCGGCATCAGAACCTGAGCTGACGCTGGTACTGCACGTACTGGCAACCCATTCCCGTATCCGCGGCATGTTTGTCGGCCTGCTTCCAGTCAGCAATTCAAGTCTGGCCGTTTCCACCCTGAGCGCTCTCTCAATCGTCATTACCTACACCGCCTTTGCCCTCGAGAATGCAGCCCTCTATGATATGTTGCGCGACCATATGCACAATCTGGAGAAGAAAGTTCAGGAAAGAACCTCAGAGCTGGAAACGGCCAGAATTCAAGCTGAAGCTGCTACAAGTGCCAAGAGTGAGTTTCTTGCCACAATGAGCCACGAGATTCGTACTCCGATGAACGGCATCATCGGTATGGCTGGACTGCTTACCGGCACTCAACTCAATAACGAACAGCAACGCTATCTGTCAAATATTTCAGTTTCAGCCGAAAACCTGCTGGAAATCATCAATGAAGTGCTTGATTTTTCAAAGATTGAAGCCGGCAGAATGGAACTGAATCCTCACCCTTTCAACATTCGGGATCTACTTGACACTTCACTGTTACCGCTTAGACTAAAAGCGGAATCAGATGGAGTCGCCCTGCAGGTTACAATCGATGAAACGTGCCCGAATCTACTTTTAGGAGACAGCTCCAAGCTTCGCCAGATACTGGTTAATCTAGTCGGCAATGCGGTTAAGTTTACACGTCGGGGTCTTGTCAGCGTAGTTTGCTCAACAACGGACAGCTCGGCAGACCAGTTGCAACTGAAACTTCGCATCAGTGACACCGGAATCGGCATGACACCTGAAGTATGTCAACATATCTTTGAGCCATTTACACAAGGCGACTCATCAACCAGTCGTTCGTTTGGCGGAACCGGCCTTGGTCTGGCAATAACCCGGAAGCTGACTGATTTGATGGGCGGCAGCATCACAGTGACCAGTAAACATGGAGAAGGAAGCACCTTTACCGTACTGGTTCCGTTTTGCCAATTTCATGACGTTATCGCCACAGTTCCGATGGCTGCCATACGCCCGGAAGCTCATATTAATACAGGATCGCCGCTCACAATCCTTCTTGCTGAAGATGTACCCATCAATCAGGAGCTGGCAAAACTAATGCTGGAAAAACTGGGTCACAGCGTTACTCTTGCAGCAAATGGCATTGAAGCGGTACACCAGTCCAGTCATGTTCATTTTGATCTGATTTTCATGGATATGCAGATGCCTGAAATGGATGGACTGCGGGCAACGCAGGCGATAAGAGAGCTGGAACGTGGGAAGGAACGACGAATACCGATCATTGCCATGACAGCAAATGTATCCATTAACGATCGCCAGAAATGCTTTACAGCGGGGATGGATGACTTCATTGAAAAGCCGCTTCGCACAGAAATACTGCGAGAGATGCTGTCACGATACACAGTCGACAAGCCGTATAAAACAGATAAACAGGTCTTTGATCGGGACGAGCTGCTGGAACGACTGGGTGGCAATGCCGAACTGATGCCTCGTTTTCTGCGACTCTTTGTCAGTAGTGTTGCGGAAACGATGAGCACATTGAGCAGCGGCATTGCCAAAGGTGATACGGCGGAAATTCACCGTCAGGCTCACACGATTAAGGGAGCTGCAGCCAATATCGGCGCCCACCGTATCAGATCCTGTGCCGCTCACCTGGACGACATGGCGAAATCAGGCTCAATGGCAGGAATTATCCAGCAAATAGAGTTACTTAAATCAGAATATGAACTTTTTGTTGAATATCATAAGGAATCACTATGAACAGCGAAGTAAAAATACTGGCTGTAGATGATGTGGAAATGAATCTGGAAATGATTGAAGTAATGCTGGAAGAACTCGGCATCCAGCTTTATAAAGCAGAAAACGGGCAGGAAGCACTCGATATCCTTTTAAAAGAACCGGATATGGATGCGATCCTCCTGGACCTGGAAATGCCGGTAATGAATGGTTTTGAAACGCTTTCGGCCCTCAAACGCAGTGACAGCTTTAGGAGTATCCCGGTAATCGTTGTTACGGCTGACCGCGAGGAAGTGGTTAAGACGCTGGCACTGGGAGCCAACGATTTTCTGGCAAAACCATATAATCCCGATGAATTGCGTTTACGTGTAATGAACCATGTCCGCCGCAAAAAATTGAGCGACCTGTCCAGAGATATGAACAGCATCCTTGAATCAGAAGTGGTAAAAAAAACCACAGCTTTGCAGAAAGCTCTCGAACAGTCCAAAGCTGCCGAATACGAAATATCTCTACGACTCGGCATGGCTGCGGAATTCCGCGACCTGGAAACCGGTATGCATACCCGCCGCATCAGTGCTCTTTCCAAGGCTCTGGCAACCATCTCCGGCATGTCGGAGGAGGATTCGGAAGTGCTCCGCTACGCCTCGCCGCTGCATGATGTCGGCAAGATTGGCATACCTGACCGTATCCTCTTGAAACCTGGTAAGCTTGACGAGAATGAATTTGAAATCATGAAAAGTCACACCGTTATAGGCGGTAACATCCTCAGCAATACAGAACACTATCCAATGCTGGAAGCCGGTAGAATAATAGCCCTCCAGCATCATGAGCGGTGGGATGGCAAAGGCTATCCAAACGGGCTATCAGGTGCGGACATCCATGTTTTTGCCCGTATTGTCTCCATTGTTGACGTTTTCGATGCTCTGACTTCAGAGCGACCCTACAAAAAGGCTTTCTCGCTTGAAAAAGCCCAGGCGATAATGATTGACGGTATTGGCACTTTCTTTGACCCGGATCTGTTGATGCTCTTTTTTGAGAAGATTGATCTGTTTGTAAGCATCAAGGAAGAACTGCGGGATGAACTGATTCCGGAAGGTGAAGATGTGGCGATAGATATACTCGCCATTACCTGACAACACGCATTTTCCACAATGTAGTCGGGTTTACTTAAAATATTATTGACAAATTTACCGTACAACTGATATTTTTATTTCAAGTTATTACACCAAACAACTCAACATACATATTCTTATCGAGAGCGACTGAGGGACTGGCCCTGTGAAGTCGCGGCAACCAGCCTTACGGCAAGGTGCCAAGTCCAGCGAAATCGCTTGCGATTTCGGGAGATAAGGAAGAGAGTAATCCACACGATCCTCTTCCGCACCCCGGAAGGGGATTTTTTAGTAAGGGGGATATTATGAACATCACTACGCAGGCGGTACAAATCGGGCTGGAATGGGACACCCGAACCGGAGCGGTCACCGTTCCTATTTACCAGACAGCCACCTTCAGACATCCTGGACTCGGCCAAAGTACAGGCTATGACTATAGCCGCTCAGGCAATCCGACCAGGCAGGCATTGGAAGACGGCATCGCGCGCCTGGATGGTGCGGCTCGCGGTTTCGCCTATTCATCCGGCATGGCCGCTATCACCAATATTCTCATGCTATTCAAGAGCGGTGACCACCTGATTGTAACCGAAGACCTTTACGGCGGGACCTGCCGCTTGTTCGACAAAATTTTCAATCAGTATGGACTCTCCTTCAGTTATGTTGATACCAGTGACAATGCGGCGGTAACGGCAGCTCTCCTGCCATCAACCAGAGCCGTTTTTGTTGAGACACTTACCAATCCGCTCCTTAAATTTGCTGATCTTCGGACTATCTCAGCATTTTGTTCAGACAACAATCTTCTACTGATTGCCGACAACACGTTTCTAACCCCCTATCTGCTCCAGCCTCTCGATATGGGAGTCGATATTGCTGTCTACAGTGCGACAAAATACCTCGCAGGTCACAACGATACCGTTGCCGGCCTGGTAACGGTTAAAGACCCGGAGCTTGCTGAAAAAGTTTACTTCCATCAGAATTCCGTCGGAGCGGTACTGGGACCGCAGGATTCCTGGCTGACAATCCGTGGCATTAAGACACTCGGCATCAGAATGGATCGACAGCAGGAGAACGCCGGAAAGATTGCACAGTGGCTTGTTGACCATCCACGAATATCGAAAGTATACTATCCGGGGCTTGCAGATCATCCAGACCACGCTCGTATGAAACAGGACTCCAGGGGATTTGGGGCAATGATTGCATTTGAAGTGGACAAACACGAACTGGTAGAGCAGATTTTGCTTAAAACCAACCTGATATCATTTGCCGAAAGTCTCGGCGGAGTTGAAAGCCTGATAACCTTCCCCGAAGTCCAGACCCATGCTGACATCCCACAGGAGCTACGGAACCGACTCGGAATTAATAACGTGCTGCTGCGCTTGTCGGTGGGTATTGAAGATTGCGACGACTTGATTGAGGATTTGCGCCAGGCATTGGAGAAATAACTATGAAACTTGCAACCAAACTTATCCACGGCGGTCCAACCGTCGACCAGCAGACCGGCGCACTAGGCGTACCCATTTACCAAATATCAACCTATCGGCAGACATCGGTAGATCATTTCAGTAAATATGATTACGCCCGTGGCGACAATCCCACCCGAGAAGCGCTGGAAGATACAATTGCCGTTCTGGAAGGGGGGACTCGCTGCCTCGCCTTTGCATCAGGAATGGCCGCCATCTCTACTACGCTGATGATTTTTTCACCTGGAGACCATCTGGTGGTCTGTGATGATGTTTACGGTGGAGCTTACCGTGTACTCTCTACTATTTTCAGCCGTATGGGAATCACTTCCACTTTTGTGGACGCCACCAACCTGACGACTATCGAAGACGCCATTCGCCCTGAGACAAAGGGTATCTATCTTGAGACGCCATCAAATCCGCTTCTGAAAGTCACCGATCTGCGTGGTGCTGCCGAAATTGCCCGGCGTCACGGCATCATCACTCTGGTGGACAACACTTTCATGACACCGTATCTGCAGCGTCCGCTGGAACTCGGCTGTGATATTGTCCTGCATAGCGGAACCAAGTTTATCAACGGCCACAGCGATGTCCTCTGCGGCTTTGCCGTGGTCAGTGATAAAGAACTGGGGCAACGCATCCGCTACATCCAGAATGCGTTCGGAACCGGACTCGGCCCGCAGGATTCATTCCTGACCCTGCGCGGTGTTAAAACCCTCAAAGTCAGAATGGATCAGAGTCAGCTGAACACACTAAAAATTGTCGATTGGCTGAAAAAGCATCCCCGCGTTACCGCCATCCATTATCCGGGGCTTGCTGAGTATCCGGGTCACGCCATCCACAATGCCCAGGCAGATGGTCCGGGGGCGGTCTTTTCATTTGAACTTGATACATATGAAACCACCAAAAGACTGCTGGAAAATTCGCATCTTGCGGCTTTTGCGGTCAGCCTTGGCGGAGTGGAAAGTATCATCTCCTATCCGGCAAAGATGTCGCACGCCTCTGTACCAAAAGAAGAACGGGAACGGAAGGGTATAACTGATACGCTGGTACGACTCTCTGTCGGCCTGGAAGATCCGGATGATCTGATCGCTGATCTCCAGCAGGCAATCGGGTAAAACGTGAATATCCTTATCAATGAAAAATCCGCTGAGATAGAGGATGGCCTGACACTGGGAGCCGTAGCGGAGCGTCACAAAGCCGGAGCAGACGTACTGATCCTGAACGGCTTCCCCTCTCCTGCAGTTACACCGCTGAAAAGCGGGGATGAAGTTTTTCTGATCCGGCGCGGTGAAGTGCCTCAGCGTGAAGAACTGGAAGCACTGATGTCGGCTCGGCACACGCCCGGCGTTCATAGCCGTCTTAAAAGTGCAACCGTCGGCATAGCCGGTGTCGGCGGACTCGGTTCCTCAGTCGCTGTAGCCTTGGCGCGAGTCGGCATTGGCCGGATCGTGATCGCCGACTTTGACGTCTTAGAACCTTCAAACCTCAATAGACAGCAGTATTTTATCGACCAGATCGGTCGTTTTAAAGTAGAAGCGCTTGTAGAAAATTTACAACGGATCAATCCGTACGTTACGGTAGAACCCCACTGCCTGCTGCTTGGTCCGAAGAACATTCCGGTAGTTTTTTCCGACTGTTCAATCGTTGTGGAGGCATTTGACCGAGCCGATATGAAGGCCATGCTCGTAAATACGGTACTCGAAGTTATGCCTCAGAGCACAGTTGTTGCCGCTTCCGGAATGGCCGGTTATGGTTCTAACAACAGTATAATATCGCGCAAAGTGTCACAAAGACTCTATCTGGTTGGTGATGCCGTTTCGGAAGCAGCGCCCGGAAACGGACTGATGGCACCACGGGTCGGCATTGCCGCGCATCACCAGGCAAATCAAGTGGTCAGGATTCTGTTAGGAGAAGAGCAATGAGCAGGATAGCTGTAGCCATGAGTGGCGGGGTAGATTCATCCGTCACGGCCGCCCTGTTAAAACAACAGGGGCATGAAGTAATCGGCATCACCATGCGCCTTTTTGCCCCGCACAGCAGCGGTGCCGGGTCTGCCGTTCATGATGCCGCTGTGGTAGCGGCTCACCTGAATATTCCGCACCATGTTGCCGATTTCTCCACCGACTTCAGCAGGCTGATCATCGGTGACTTTGTTGAAGAGTACCGGACGGGGCATACACCTAATCCTTGTGTACGCTGCAACCGCTACATTAAATTCGGACTGTTGCTGGAAAAGGCGCGTGAGCTGGAGGCAGATTTACTCGCTACCGGACATTATGTCAGAAAAACTGTCGATTTAGACGGCACCTGTCATCTGCGTATTGCAGATAACAAACGTAAAGACCAGTCCTATTTCCTCTACACACTGACACAGGAACAGCTCCAGCAGGTCATATTCCCACTCGGTACTATTGAGAGCAAGGATGAAGTGCGCCGACTGGCACGCGAATTTGCCCTTCCAGTTGCAGAAAAAAGTGAAAGCCAGGAGGTCTGTTTCATCCCGAATGACGATTATGTGGCTTTTCTGGAAGAGAACGGTTCACTGGACGTTGCCGATGGCGACATTATCCACCTGAACGGACAGGTTGTCGGGCGGCATCATGGTACTCACCGCTACACAATCGGCCAGCGCAAAGGGCTTGGAATTGCCTGGAGTGAGCCTTTGTATGTAACAGCAATTGATGCCGGGAGTAATATTATTCTGGTAGGTGAGCAGCAACATGCGTTTGCCGGTGGATTACAAGCGGAAGCCGTCAGCTGGATTGTAGCACCGGAGGCAGAAGAGTTTAAAGCAACCTGCAAGATCCGCTACCGCCATCAACCGGTTCCATGCCGGGTAAAGCTTCTGCCAGGCGATTGCTGCACTGTACACTTTGACGAGCCGCAGAAAGCGATAACTCCAGGGCAGGCGCTGGTTTTATACCGAAATGATGAGGTGCTTGGTGGTGGCAGAATTGTGGGTTTAAGCTGCTGATATCCTGTCCCATGTAGCCGGACTCCTGGGATTTTTAATTTTGAATTCCAGATACTGTGCCGCTTTTTTCAGATTCTCGTTTGGTATCACCATTCCAGAAAACGTGGAAAGAGCATCAAGCACACGATTCTCGGCACTCTTAGTAACAAAGCCCTCCCCTTCGGCGATACCACGCAGATAACTTAGTAGTGATTTCTGATCATTTTCACTACTCAAGCGTTTCGGATCAGCAATAAAAAGCAGATACCTCCCCTTTTCACGAACCGCCTCTCCCAGGTGTTTTTCATTGAGAAGTGACTCTATGACGGTCGCAATACTCCCCTGTTCAGCATAGTTCAAATTCCTCGTTTCAAGATACGTTGCAAGATATTCCAGTGCTGCCAGACGGCTCTCAGAATCGGCAATATTAAACAGCAGTAGCTGTACAGTCTGCAACTTAAGGACATCCGGTTGTTCCGGGTGCAAAAAACAGCGTAGCATCATTGCCAGCTTTTCGCGTGCAACCGAAGTGATACTCGGATCTTGAACCCTTGTGCGAATCTGCTCTAAGAGTTCACGCTTATCAGCATATTCACCGAAACGGATCTGGACAATCTGGGCACGTACCTGCAAATCTCCAGTCACATCCCACAATTCGTCAACTGTCCGTAAAATTCTGCTACAGAGAGAGCGGACTTTTTCTTCTTTGGCAGGCTCTTCCTGGTTCCAGTAATCCGGGTAGGTATCAAGCACCGAGTCTGACTCATCCGGTTTTTTTGATTTTTCCAGGACAGACCTGAAGTAGTTCAGTATTTTGATCTGATAATTGCTGCCACTCTCCTTGATCGGCCTGAGAAGATCCTCCAGAAACGTATCGTTCAAGCCGGAAGCACCGCTGCATAGATAGCGGTACACCCCTTCCGCCTTATCAACCTGCTTTTCAATGTATTTGCGCCGTAATGTTTCGCCCAGATCGGTGGAGTGAACCTTTTTAAAAAAAACACTTAAGAGATTGGAAGCATGATGCTTAATATTGTAGTCAATTTCATCTGATACAACAATTTCCAGACAGGCATCAAATATTTTTACCTGTTCTGTTTCATCACAGGAAGTATCGATATAATCTTCAACTATAGCAAGAATTTCGGCCATGTGGTCGTGGTTACGGCTATTAAGCAAAGTGGTAAATGTGTCACGCAGACTGCCAGAGTCGACGATGCCAAAAAGAAATTTCACGGCTGCATTTCTGCTGGAAACCCCTTTGCCGTCAGCAGATTTCAACAGTTTCAGGATACTTTCAGCCGGATCTGTGACCCAATCCGGGACCAGATCCTCCATAAAACGCTCAGCCTTTCTTCGTACGACAGAATCCAGGTCATAAATAAAATAGCGAGCAACATCTATTCTAAAATCACGATTAGCCGCAGACGAGGCGATAACTCCGAGAGCTGCCGCCTTGTCTTTAGCAGAAAGGCGGGCAATTTCCTTCTTGGCCTTGGATGAATCATTGATTTTTACATAAAAAGTGACTATGTCTTTTACAGACACTTCAGCATCTAAATCTATTTTCATGGCAGTTTCCTTTTCTGGACGTTCGCGGAAGTATAACCATAAGTACAATTATACGCAACAGCATCGCCCAATCTACTGTTTTTTGTCCACCCTGGAGAACACCAAATGCTTATCAATCTAATCTTTCTTTGCATAATTGCCCTCTCTGTTACGTCTGTAGCAGCAGAGAACAAAACAACATTCTTCCGGGATGGCGCACTGTTTCAACAGGAAAAGGTTGCAGTAAAAGGGGTCATCGGTATCCATCTTGCGGCAGATTTGCTAGAGAACACTCTCACAATTATTCCGGCGACCGGCTGTAAAATTATCAGCGTCGAGACGAGCAAAGCACAATCTGGAGGTTCCTTAGACAAAGAGATTGAGGCGTTGACCGAGCAGCGACGGCGTTTGGAAGACCGTTTACAGGCACTGGAAACCAGAGAAGCTATTTTTACTTCAGCGGCAAAAGCACAGAGCGGCAAAGCTCCTCGTAAAACCAAGGCGAATCCTGACCCGATGCAGGCGATCCGACAGGGCACCGACTTCGCCATAGCCCAATTGGAAGCAGTCTATACCGCACGACGTAGAACTGCACAGGAAATACAGAAAACTGATGTTCGTCTCGCAACTGCAAGAAAAGGGGTTCATCCGACAGAGAGCATTGCTCGAGTTATGGTTACTCCCCCCAACGGCAAGGTTACAATTCGCTATGCTACGACGGAGCGTGGCTGGCAGCCTCAGTACAATCTGCACCTGACTGGTGACGGTACTGCACGACTGCAGCTTAATGCGCGGATAAGCGGCAACGTGCAAGGGCAGCAGGTGCGGGTGTCACCGGGATCTTTATCTGAAAGTACCACAGCAAAATCCTTCACGGCTCTGGCAGGAAGCGCTCCTCTCGCTGATTACATCTTGCCTGTAACAGAAGAGCGCTTTACCGACGGGATCTACAATCGCTTTTCAGGCAGGCTTAACAACAACAGTCCACACTATCTGCAACCGGGAGAATTCAGGTTATTTCGAAGCGGTTCCTACCTTGGTACATTTAGATTTGAGGGAATTTCATCGGGACGCAGCAAGGTTCTTTCAATGGGCATTTGATCATAGCAGTACAGTCCGGTTGCGCCCTTCGGTCTTGGCCATATACAATGCGGCATCGGCACGTTTCAGCAGAGTTTCATGAGTATCTGAATCTCCAAAAACGGCCACACCGATACTGACCGTGACACGAATGCAGGCATAGGCATCACCGATATTCAGTGCTGCTATTTTTTCACGCACACGCTCTGCCATTGCCACGACATCCTGATGTGACAATCCTGAAACTACCACTGCGAACTCTTCTCCACCATACCTGCCGGCAATGTCATACTCACGAAACGTATCCGCAATACAGCGGGCAACACTCTTAAGGACCAGATCCCCAAAAGGATGGCCACAAGTATCGTTGACACTTTTAAAATGGTCCAGATCCATCATCAACAGGCTAAGAGAAGTGCCAAGGCGCCTGCTTCGTTCAAGCTCTTCGCTAAAACGGATCATCAAATAACGGCGGTTACGCAACCCGGTTAACTCGTCAGTGATAGATACCTCCCGAAGCTGACGATGTACCACATCAATTTTTCCAGACATATGGTTGAGCATCAAAAAGGATGATCCGAGAAGTAGCACTAAAGTCAATATTGACAAGCCGACGATGGCCTGCCGGTTAAGAATTATCTCGTTTTCAATTTTTTGAAAAGGGAGACTGACACTGATCCCGCCTCTAATATCACCCACTTTATAGTTGAATTTTTGATGACATTTCAGGCAGGGCTGCTCCACCATCAGCGGCGCCATGTAGCGAAACCGGAGACCTGCAGCTCCATTCTCTATTTCTGAAAATTCACGTTCCCCCTCTTCAAATTTTTTCAGGGCCCGAAGTTCAAAAAGATCCGGAGCATTGTCCTTATTGAGTAGTTGCCTGCTGGTTATATGAAACTTAGCTCCATCATTCTTGCTGAAAATATTTGAAATTTCCTTGGTCATCAACGCCGGATTCCGCAGTGTAAAAACGCGGCCGTCAACGGCAACGACATCTGGATCTACACCAACCTCCTGCAGATATTTGTTTGTTTCCACACCACCTTTTTTCTCCACATAAATGCCTCCATATCCGGCATTCCATCCGCGCACCCTGACAATCAGGTCAAAATAAGATTGCGCCTGCTGCTTGACCGAGTCCACCAGCAGACGGTTATTGCGCAGATAGATACCGAGATAGATTGCCACTATTACCAGTGAAATCACAACACAGAGATTCAAATAAAATATTGTGGTCGGATTCAATTTACTCGGGCCAGGTATCTTCATTATTTCCTCGCACTTGACCGTCTAACGCTGACCAGACCACGTCATCCAACAGCAGCTCTTCATACTTCAGGCAGCAATCCTTTGACTTTTGCCATCAGCGCATCAACACTGAATGGTTTCTGTAAAAAATGCAGCCCTTTATCCGGGACACCTTCTGTAATGATGACATTGTTTGTATACCCGGACATGTACAGAACCTTGTCTATTTCCGGGTGCTCGGTCTTGATACGTTCAAATAGCTGTTGTCCGTTCATCCCTGGCATAACAACATCTGTTATCACCAGATCGACCTTTTCTTTAATTTCATTCAATAGACCCAGCGCCCGCTCGGGATGTTCGGCACAAAACACCTTGTAACCGAGTCCTTCCAAGAGATCACGTGACATAACGCGAACCATCTCATCGTCCTCAACCAGCAAAATCACGGCACTGCCGGAATGGTCAAGAATTTCCTGTTCTCTCTCTACTGCGATGCGAATCGGTTTTTCGTCACAGATTGGCAGATATATTTTAAAGGTTGTTCCGATACCTACGTTGCTGACCGCCATGACATAACCGTTATGCTGCTTGACGATGCCATACACGTTTGCCAGGCCCAGACCAGTGCCATGGCCAACCTCTTTTGTGGAAAAGAAAGGCTCAAAGATACGATACATAGTTTCAGCATTCATGCCACAACCGTTATCGGTACACGACAACAGCACAAAGCGCCCCACGTTCATGCCTGGATGACGACGCGCAAACTCGTCATCAATAATTACATGTCCGGTCTCGATAGAAATACTGCCGTTGATTGCTATGGCATCCTGGGAGTTCAGTAC
>CAIQWT010000088.1 GCA_903875605.1 uncultured Geobacteraceae bacterium
ACGAAGGTTTTGAAGCAGAAGCTGCATTGACCAATATGTTCAAGGATCAATCGGAAGTGGCTCAGTGGAAGGATTTCAAAGAACTTCACTCAGCCATCTTTGCTAATGCCTTTCAGAAGAAACCTTGTAGGAGAGTGCTGCAATATATCTGTCAGGACAGCTTCTCGTCTACTGGCGGTTACTTTGTGAATGGTGACGTTTATGTGTCGATTGATTTTCTGATTCGATATTCTATTTACCTGCTGTTCTGATTTCGCTTAACTCCTTGAACACTAACTACATTTAGTTGCAGTTATGGTCGATCCAAAAATACAGAGCATCTATTTCTTTGTCACAAATTTTTCTTTCATGATGCCAATCATAAACTTTGACATTATTAGCTTCAGAAACATTGCGCTTTTGCTCGTCACGCATACACGTTCTTTCAAAACCTTCTTCACCCCCGAAAATATCTACAGGTGAGTAATGTTGCTGACCATTATATTCAATAGCAAGCCTCTTCTCTGGGATATAAATATCGAATCTTTGTTTGCCAAGCCATGTTGGACTATGCTCTGACAATGCCCTTGGAAACTTCTTTTTTACAATATTAAATAGGGCTGTTTGGTTGACAAATCCTTCACCTATTAATGGTACACCATGTAATTTTCTTAGTTTCTGCTCAATGTTGCGAAGGATTTTATATCTTGCATCATAGTCTTCATATATTTCAGAAAAAAGTTCTGGTTTCTTTTGTAGATGATTATTAACCAGTTCGGTCATTTCATCCTGAAATTTTTTCGGATAGTCAGTTAAGTAAGTTCCACAATGCACAACTATTTCACGAGCAGTTACAGGAAGCGCAATTGTAATCCAAATGCTTATTCTTCCATCGGATTTGATACCTGCTGTGACAACCGACTCTAGATCATATTTTGTGATAAACCCTCTGAATATAGCTTCAGCCTTATTCGATAGGGGGTATATTACATGTTTCACATAATCATCATCATAATCGGCTTGCTTTATGCCTTTCAGTAAATTGTCTACTAAGCTTCCAAGGTCATGAAAGCTCCTTGGGACTAATAAACCCACTTTGTAAGTTTTTTTCCAAGAGTTAATATTGTCCATTTCAGTGGAATGGTTTGATTTGACTCCTGTGGTTTTATGTCTCCTCGGTTTACCTGTTAACCCACTGACTGAATATGCTACTGACTCAGCACTTTTTGTGAAACTGGATAATTCATTTACGAAATCGTCAATCGCAGTTCCATCAGATTTATATTTATAGTTGCTGACCGTCCTTCCAGTATGACCATATCTTGGATTTTTAGTAATCGTTTTCTTAGGTTTTGAAACGGATGCTTTTTTTTCTTTCGGCTCTTGAGCCAGTTCTGGGTATAGAATTTTCTTTTCACTTGCTAATAGTTTGTCATATGCCTTTTGTGATAGTTCAATACCTTTACTTCTGTATGGGTTACTTGGTGCTACTTTGAAATAATCGCTCAATGCCATTTTCTGAATAGAGTCATATTTTGAGGCACTATCACTGTCCTTAAATAATGACTTGAGAACAATTGAACGCTTCCAAGCGAATCTATACAATTCAGCCTCTGGGTATTTGCCTTGCTTTGTGATCAGCTTTTTAGTCTCATCAATGAACAATCGGTAGCATAAAGACTCAGCTTCCTTCTTCATCCTGTTTTCAGCTGCAGTGTCTTTGATATTGTTTATAAACTTACCGATTAAAGAAAACATCTAGTTACATCCCTTTTGCCAGAGGTCATACTATCCAGAAACAACTACGTTGCTATGGCTGGTGATTAAAATTATTTCTTGAATTTTACTGCAACACCAGAAGCTTGAACACTTTCCCAACAATTTGTTCCCCATGTGTCAGTTCCTCTGGAATCATAGGTCAGATCTATTACGCAATCAGCTCCAACTTCTACAGCTTTCAGGCGAAGTTGGATTAATGCGTCTCCCTTTGAGGCAGGTGGATCATAAAGCATATGCTTGCAAGAGTACGCTGTTATGTTGCCTATATATTCGGATATTTCTGGGTAATTAGTAGTGCTGTTAGTTTCATACACCTTTATTCTAAATGCCTGTTGCATTGTATCTTTCGGAACTGTAGTTACATCAATTACAGGCACAAAAGTTCCACACCCAGACATTGTAAATAGAAGCACAAGTGACAAAATTATCTTCATTAATATCTCCAGTTCGTTTGATGGCTACTTGCATTGGTAATCTTCATAATGTCTATTAACTGCAAAATTCACGACAGTACAGAGAAATAGCGTCATGCACCGCACACACGTTCCTTCAGATCCTTTCCAACTTTGAAGAAAGGTAGCTTCTTTGGCTTTACCGCCACTTCCAACCCTGACTTTGGGTTCCTACCTGTATAACCGTCATATTCCTTGATCACAAAGCTGCCAAGTCCCCTGATCTCAATTCTGTCACCTGCTACAAGGGCATCTGTCATGCTGTCAAAGACAATGCTGATAATGGCTTCAGAAGTTTTCAGAGGTGTATCAGTTTTTAATGCTAGTGCGTTGATCAGATCGGACTTGTTCATGTTACTCTCCAAGGGATTTGATGTTAACTAAAGCTACATCCCGCATTCGACAAATAGCGGAGAATGGTCACTCATATGGCTCCACTTGCAGTATTCACCGATTTCAAACTTTTCAACCATGAAAACCCAAGATTCAGGTGCAAAGCAGTAATCTATATGAAATGGCTTTTCAGGCTTACGGTACATATAAAAAGTTGATTGCGTTTCTGAGCCATGCTTCTCGTTTTTGAGTTCATGATACAGGCTGACTATGCCCATTTCTTTCAAGCTGTTCACAACGTCAGAATGGTTTCCGATGGAACGCATCTTATCCCAAATCTGGTTACTATTGAAGTCACCAATCAGAATTGTGTCAGCTGAAGCGATGAATGCTTTGTAGTGGTTGATCGCTTTATATGCCTGACCAATGTAACTGATGCTCTTGTCAGCATGATTTTGTGTCCATACTGCGATTAGATTGAAGCTGCTACCCCTGACACGAAGCGGAATGCAATAAACGATGATCAGAGTCAACAAGAGACAGGTCAGCTTTGTGTTGATGGGCATAACTGATCACGCTATCGACAGGAATTATTTCATCATCCCATGCATGGATAATTGTTATCCTCTTACAGTCAGGAATTGGACGCTGGTGGCAGTAACCAACCAAACCTATAGCTGGAGCCATTAGAAACAATCCATGTGCCTGTAGCTGCTGTGAAGCGACAAGAGAACAGTAACTACCCATAGATGAACCAACCAGAATAAACCCACCCTGTAATTTTGAAGCGACTTCCAGCAACCTTGTAACCCTTGAGTCAGGATCATCAATTCCTCTGTAGTCTGGGCTTACAGTTTTGTAGCCATGTTTCTGGGCAACTTCAGCCAAGGCAACAATCTTCTTTCCAGTTGGGCTTGATTCCTTACCATGACTCAAAATCACAGTTGGCAGCTTGGTGGCGTTGTATGGTTCAGAATTTTCACTGTGTATGGAGTTCATTATTGTCACCCTATTCATCTTTGATCCTTTTGAAATAGTTGCAACCAATCAGCCTGTCAGAATATCCTTCAATGGAGTACGTTGCGCCATTAAAGTCGGTGGAGCGATAAACTTCACCTTGCACAAAGAAACCATGAGGCAAATTGTTGTCCTGACAGATATATCGCAGCACTCTCCTACAAGGTTTCTTCTGAAAGGCATTAGCAAAGATGGCTGAGTGAAGTTCTTTGAAATCCTTCCACTGAGCCACTTCCGATTGATCCTTGAACATATTGGTCAATGCAGCTTCTGCTTCAAAACCTTCGT
>CAIQWT010000089.1 GCA_903875605.1 uncultured Geobacteraceae bacterium
ACCAAGAACAGAAGTATCAATATAAATGCTTTGAATCCTCATAGTTAAAAAAACTTTTTGACAAATTTAATAAATCTTTAACGATAAACTATCCTGGAAGTATTTTGCTGGCTTGCCGGTAACGGCGGCGCTGGTATAAGTAGTAAGCGTTGGTGGCGCCGACCGCCGTTATGTGTCCCGGTGCTTTAGCCAGATAATTGTCCCGGCGGACAAGCCACCATCCCGAGGGATCGGGACAGGTGCCGCAATTTTTGCCAGTCCCGGCGAACGATAAAGTTGACTCAGTTGCAGGATTTGTCCAAAGCCGGAAAAGAGTTTGCAGATGAGTGAGAAGTTAAGTGTCACGATAAAACAGTCAAGTTGGCGCGCAAAAATTGTGACAAGTTTATTACCCCAACCGTCCGAGTTGCACTAAATCCCAACCCAAAAAAGGGTCGGGATAGCTATAATCAATATAAAAATCGTAAAATGATACTGAACGGGAGAATGTGCTCCTTATAAAACTACGTCCAATAATTTTAGCGTCCAGTATCATGAGAAAAAAAAGCGAATTTACTACTGTTGAACGAGCTATCCAAACTATTGATGGCTTCCAGAAAGTGTATAATACCCTTAAACAACAGACTATCCTTCGGGGTCAGAGTCAGAGTACTCTCGAAAACTATATCAGGCAGATAGCCCTTATCAGCCTTGAATTTAACAAGCTCCCTGAAGATCTCTCTGAAGATGATATCAACGGCTACCTCACTGCCCTTGCTCTGAGTCCAAAATCTCCTTCACGAAGCAGTTTCAAACATGCTATCTATGGTCTGCGTTACTATTATCGCCATATAGGACAAACCAAAAGGGCTATTAACCTGCCATCCCTGAAAAAGGAAGCAAAACTACCGGTAATATTGAACCGGGAGGAGCTACGCCGGCTATTTAAAGCACCAACACTTCTAAAACACAGGATAGCTCTGGCTTTTATATATTCCGGCGGACTGCGTTCTCAGGAAGCCAGCAATATGAAAATATCCGATATTGACACTTCGACAAGCTCAGTACAGGCTTTGTACGAAAAACCATTCACATCCGTCAGAGCAAATACAAGAAAGATCGTATTGTACCACTGTCTGATTTCATTGCAAAGGGATTGAAGAAGTATCTCGCAGTAGAAAAACCTCATATCTGGCTTTTTAACGGAAGGGGTTCAGATGGCTGTTACAGCAGCAAAGGTCTAAACTGGGTAATGCGGGAGGCTCTGAAAAAGGCCGGTATTATAAAAGAAGTTTCTCTTCATACCCTTCGTCATAGTTATGCTACACATTTGCTCGAAGAGGGAGTAAATATTTTACTCATCAAGAAATTGTTGGGTCATGCCAAAATAGAGACAACAATGATTTCTCTCCATGTTGCCCAATGCCCCATTGCATCCGCACATAGTCCCCTGGATACTCTCTACCCTGAGAAATAGTGCATCGGCCACAGTTTGAGGTTGCCCAAATCGTAGATCGGTTTGGACAGCAATTTGTTGAGAGGTGCCATCCCAACAGTTTTATGGTACGTACTCTGGATGCCCTTCAGAAATGCCGTACATCGGCCCTTGGTGGACACATAGAATATTGCGACTGCTGCGGTGAGCAGAGGATAAGTTATAACAGCTGCGGTAACCGTCATTGCCCTAAATGTCAGGGTGCCAAACAGGCCCTTTGGGTAGAGGACCGGATGAATGATGCCCTCGATTGTAAATACTTCCATATAGTCTTTACAGTTCCTGAAGAATTAAACCAGATCTGTTTACTCGACAGTAACTTGTTCTACAAATCACTCTTTGAGTGTGTATGGAGTGTGTTACAACAATTTGGATACACACAATATGGTGTAGAAAGCGGTGCTATCTGCGTGTTACATACCTGGGGACAAAACCTGAGTCTCCATCCTCATATCCATTGTATCGTACCCTCTGCCGGGTTGACATTAGCGGGAAACTTAAAACGTATTACTAAAAATGGCAAATATCTTTATCCGGTGCTAATGCTTAGTCCGACATTCCGGAGTGTTCTGCTCAAAAAACTTAAACTCCAGCTCAGGCACAGCAATCAATTGCCGACGTATCAGACTCTGCTCGATGATGTCTGGAGAAAGCCATGGGTGGTGTACTGCAAACCTCCCTTTGGCAATGCTCAGCAAATTGTTAAGTATCTGGGGCAGTATTCCCATCGGGTAGCTATCAGTAATCACCGTATTAAAAATATCTCATGTTCAGACGTCACTTTCTTTTATAAGGACTACAAAGATGAAAGCAGGGTAAAACCAACAACATTATCAGGGGTTGAGTTCCTGAGACGGTTCTGCATGCATATTCTTCCAAGGCGGTTTGTTAAGATCAGGTATTACGGCATCCTTAGCAGCAAGCAAAAAGAGAGGGTTAAATCGTTGCTGGCAAAAAAGCCGGAAACAAAAGTCAAAGAAACCAGACAGGAACGCATTGTACGACTTACCGGGTTTGACTCCAGTATCTGTCCGGTTTGTAAAGCGGGGTTTATGCATACGATTGAATTATTGCCAAAGATCCGCGCCCCGACAAATGTGCTGTATGGAACAAGGATATTAGCGTGCTGATTATACGCATTAAAACTACCCGCTTTGCCGGGATGGGATAAGTATGTCCTAAAAGTTAAAAAATCATCTGGAAACGAGTAACCCCAGGTTATTGAAAAATGAAAAACGAATGAAAGTGTAAAAACAATATCAACATATAACCCAAGAACTACCAAACCAGCCTGAAATCGGGCAGCTCATGGAACACGAATTAGGGTGGTAAGTGCATAGAAAAAGGTCATGTGACCGGATTTAGAGCAACATGAGACTTCATGCTGGGCATTGCATGCCACATGAAGTCCTCTTTATTAGCTGACAGGGCAAATGCCGGGGTGTATGAGAATGTCAAGTTGGATCATTTTAAAGATTTGTTGTAAGAAATGGATTTGTCACGCAGTGCGTATTTGTCAAGCGGCGAGGAGTCCATATGGTAATGTAATAAAATTCAAATATATTCTCACAAAAAGTAGAGTCTTTGGCTATATGTGTGCTAGTAT
>CAIQWT010000090.1 GCA_903875605.1 uncultured Geobacteraceae bacterium
CACCCTGTTCTTCCCTTACCAGCAGTTCACCTACCCATGCACCAGCATAGCAAGCAAGTGGCGATACGGCAGTTTTAGAGCGGGATTGCGAACCCTTTTCGACATCAATTGGCAACAGTATTACTTCAACTCGTCGATGACGCAAATTCCTGGGCATCTTCAGCGTTTCAGGTAATTGCCGATATATTTTTCGCATAGCTTCCATGATTCATTCTCCTTTTCATTGTGGGGAAAACTAGGGACACTTCCCGGCTTTTCCAGATCTCCCACTACCAGACCCGTTGCGTTTCACGATAAACCCGTTCAACGGCAACCCACATAAGCCACTCACTCCACCACATTATTATCGTTCCCACGCTCCAGCGTCCCGTCTTGATTCCTTCTGCCAAGCTGAAAAATTTGGCCACTTTTTGAAGCTGTATTCTTCAAAATCAGCATCTTAGCTCAAATTCCGCACGTGCGGAATTGCCTGGTTTTTATCCTCATTCCCACTAGATGCGCCACATATCGTCGAGGTGATTCCTGCTCCTGCTCACTCTTAAAGACACCCATAGCTTTTGTAGTTCGTAGGTCGCGTTACGCTTTTCAACGCGACGTTTCGATTTTTTGAGCATCAAACCCGTTGCGTGGCGATGAGACTGTTCAACGGCAACACGCATCAAACCTTACGCTATTTACAGAAGCTGGCTAAGTCAACAAGTGGCGTGCTATCGCTTTTCCTTGTATTCAGAGGAAGCTTCGGCACAGTTGACTGCAGACTTTTCATGCAGTTCATCCACAGTCATTCCTTGAAACAACTTCTGTTGCACTTTGAGGCAATCCTTCTTCATAGCAACAACCAAGAGTCGCTCCTGAAGTTCAGTTGCTTTTTGGTTCCAATAGGCCAACTGCTCCTGGATTGAGAATGCCGATACTTTTGAACCTATCTGAGTCGCGGCGTTATGCTTCATTTCTACACAATCAAAAGATTTATTCTTCATTGTCAGTCACCTCTAAAGGCGAATAAATATCAATATGTCTGTAGCCTTGCAATATATTCACTGCGTTGAATTTGGGTATTTTGTTAAAATTGACAATATGCTTGAAATTCCAACTTACGATCAGATCACATCCGGTAACAGTTGCAACTGCTACATGCAGGGCATCGTCATACCATTTTTCTGTCAGAATACCAGCCTGAATATACGCCAGCTGGAGTGTTAGCGCATCGGCGGTGACTTTGACAATAGTAGCACTCGGCAACTGATTGGCAAAAAAATCTCTGACGTTTTCCGGTGCAAGCGCAATTTCATCAGAAACGACTTCTGAAGTTACAAGTTGAATCTTTCCCGCGCAGACAAGGTCGAAAAAACAATTACTTGCATCGGAAAACTCTTCATCAAAAACCCCGCCATACACAGAAGTATCAACGTATGCTTGTGGGCACGACCTCATAACGATACCCCATATTTCTTACGCACAGCCTGAACCGTTGAACCGCGACCGGCACGACTGTCGGCTAGGCCAGACTCGATGGCTTGTCGAACATAAATTTTTTGCATCAGATCATCCCACGATGCCTCATCAGATAGATTCTCCACTAATGTGTGAGCCTCAGCTTTAATATTTTGTCCCTGCATACATATTCTCCTTTGTGCCGATTTGTACAGTTCGTAGGTCTCGTTACGCTTTTCAAGCGACGTTTCGATGTATGGACCATAAAACCCGTTGCGTTTCACGATGAGACAGTTCAACGGCAACCAACAAAATCTAATCACATCTCCACATTCTTCACATCATCCCTTAGCCACTCGGCAGTTTGCAGACGTATCTACGCGGACATTCGTTTTCTTATCCATGTCGGATTCCGTCGGCAATCAAGCACTGCATAAATCAATACAGTATTGCCATCAATCTTGTAATAAACAGCAAAAGGAAATCTTTTTGCCAACAGCCGTTGATAGTGACGAAAGTACCTGGCATGAATGCCAGCATAGAGAATCAATGAATCAATGTCAGCGTACAAAGAGTCAAGGAAATATTCACCCAGACCCTGCTCTTGCCGTTCGTAAAAACGAGCTCCGTCTATCAAGTCTTGTGCGGCTGAATCAAGAATGCGAATTTTCACGTCAACGTTTCTCTAATTCTTTTCTTGGCGGCGCTCCAATCCTCAAACACCGCTTCACCAACACTAATACTCTGTTCGCGATCCGCCAAAATATTTTGGTGCCATTCCGGAGACTGCAACTGATCTGAGTGGCGGCAGAGATTATCCCACAAATCTTCCATCGTTCGCATTTTGTCCTGAATAGTCATCTGTTCCAGAGGAAGCACGTTATACATAAATCACCTCATTTATATATTTTCACTCAACTACCAAACAATTTCATAACAACATCCGCACCCTTATACTGGGGCAGCAAAGGTAAGGCAGGCACTGATTGCTTCGGATGTAAGATGCGGATAATCCGTGAGGATTTCTTCTCTGGAAACACCGGCGGCAAACAATTCCAGAATAAAGTCCACAGAAATTCTAGTACCCTGGATAATCGGTTTGCCACCGAGTATGTGCGGATCGGCTGTTATTAAATTTGCCATAATTTCTTCTCCTTTAACGCATTTGTTAAACGCATAAATACTTTATTGTACTTGACACAGACATTCAAGGGCAAAACTCAAACCTATCACTTCCCAACCACCCCC
>CAIQWT010000091.1 GCA_903875605.1 uncultured Geobacteraceae bacterium
AAGAGCCGTTATCCCTTATCGGATAATGGCTTTTTGATTCCCCGGCGGATTCCCACCCCTCGATTCTAGGGGGGAATGCTCAGGCAGAGTGCTGAGGATAAGACGAGGGCAACGCCAGCAGGCACAGGGGCAAACCAGTATAAGCAGACATCGGACAACACGACATCTGCAAAAAACACACAACCCCCCTTATCCCCGGTTGACGACAAAGCATGGCCGGAACCTCCCGCTCATCGAGGTGGAGGCGGTTGAACGTAAGCGGCTGAATGGTGAGTTAGCCGGTAGAGGATGGATACAAAGGATGTTTCATTATTGGAACCTCCTATTGAAAAAGCCAAATCCGTCGAGCAAGCGTCAACCGCTTTCGGCGTAGGCAAGCAGTACATAGCCGACATCAAGCGCATCGAGAAGGAAGCACCGGAAGTGTTAAAAAAGATCGAACAGGGCAAGATCAGCATACCGGGAAGCTGTCAATTGGCATGTAAAATCTATCAATTCTGCAGATATATAGTCAAAGAAACTGCACACAAAAAACACGCTGGTAAATAACCTGTTAGATCATATACGGCGAGGAGTTAAGTGTGTTATTTTTGCAACACCTATTTAACCATTATAAGAACTATTGTGGCGAGAATGACTTTACCAGTGCGCACAGTGGAAAAACGACTCAGAATTATCCGGTAATACTAGCGTTACCAGTAACGAAAACCAACGAAAAAACACCTCTCCAACTTTCTACTTCTACCTATATCCTACCTTGAACGGAACCGGCGTAAAATAACTATTCAATATCAGTATGCTATAAAATTACCGCTATTTGTTCTATCTTCAGAGGGACATCACCAATGGAATGTTGATTGATCTCGTGGACATTCAACGTGAGGTGAGCATAGGTAATGCCCACCTTCCTTTTTAATCTGATACAAAACATCAGGCAGCGTGCTGACTAAAACATCAAAAAGCGAGCTTACACTCAGCTCTAAAATAGCACATTCAATGGCAGTCGCATCAAAACGTGCTTTTCTACCTGTTTCAACACCGATAGCAGCAGCGTATTGAACAAGGATGGTATTAATTGCTTCCCAAGAAGAATCTGAAATCTTTATAACATTATCTTGTAAAGCCTGGAATGACGGGTAATGACCCATTTCGAGGCGGGCAAAGGCTCGGAAGGCTTTTGAATCACCTAGGTGAAATGCCAGTTCTCGGTAGTCCAACTGTCGATATTGCTTAAGAATACCCACTCGTAAAACTTGTTCAGCAGTCATACCAACAGCACCGGTATCAGCCCGACAATCTTTAGTTAAATCGGAATAAACTAAATCCAGAACTTTTGGATTAGCATCAAGTATTAGAGATATTGCAGAAAGCTCTTTAGCAATTTCACTCTTGCCGAAAATATGAAAAAGGTTCAGCTGCTCCTGCTGCTTTTTACGCATTTTTTACCTCGTGCCAAATCGGATGTATAACTATTTCAGGTGGTTGACTACAATATAGCATCAGGAAATTGAAAAACATAGCAAAAAAACATGAATTATCATAATAATATCAGTCTGTTGTCATTTAGGACAGAAACTAGAGAAGTAATTTTTTATTTTTCTCAGGTGCATATTCCCTCGAAACAACTGCTCCAGAGCCAGAGACAGCACATAGAATCTGCGGATTTGACGTTGATAATACGAGAATATTGGTAGTTAAA
>CAIQWT010000092.1 GCA_903875605.1 uncultured Geobacteraceae bacterium
CATAGTGACTTCATCGCCAAATGTCACCGTCAACCGACAAGGTGCAGTAGCTACAACAGACTTGATTATAAATCGCTTGTTCATTGGTTGTACTCCTTGAATTTTGCCAGCAACAGCTCCCTGTTGTCAGTCGCCCATTTAAGCGCATCTCTGATTTCTCTGCGTAACAGGTGGATTTTGTCAAATCCTATTGGACAACCTTGGACGCTAAAAACAGAAAAACCCACTATTTCTAGTGGGTTCCTGTATCATATCCGATTGTATCGGATTTAAATTTGGCGTCCTACCTCCATTGAATATGATGTAAATTGATAATAATATCAGTTACTTGAAATGATACTACAAAACTAACATACCTAAACTGATTTGCTGTGGCATTATAAACAGGTGTTGATAGCTATATCAAGTTTGAATGTAAACCATGGGGGTTAAAGATACTCTCAATGTTCTGAATTGCGTTTTTTACTCCATCTTCCCCTGCCATCTTTTGACCAATAGCAGTTGCCTTTTTAGGCATGGTCGAATCATTTAGAACAAATGTGATGTTTTTTGAAAGTTCCTTTGCGGTAAGTGTTTTTCGTTGAAGTACGTTTCCTGCAACCCCCAATCGTTTCAGTTCAGAACCCCAGAAAGTTTGGTCTGCCATGTGTGCCACAACTACTGACGGTTTTCCTGCCAGCAGACTTGATTGTGTCGTTCCTGCTCCACCATGATGCACAATGACCGAACAACGAGGGAACACTTCTGAATATGGAGTGCGATTTACCATGAACATATCTTGAGTTGATTCAAAAACTGACAAATCATCCCACGGAACATGCAGAATTGCCCTACAATCCAGCTTATTAACAGCATCCTGCCAGATATCAAGGGTCTTTCGTATCTCCTTCAGATCAGAAAGCATCATACTTCCAAAGGTAAAATATATTGGATGTGAACCTGATTTGATAAAATCATCAAGTCCTTCTGGCAATTTTTCTTTATTGCTTTCATGTGGAGGATTCAGGAATCCGCATACTTTATGGCGATTGTCCCAATCTTTAGGGCGTTCACAGATTGAAGGACTGACAGCAAGCAGGTTTAGTTTTTCTGCTGCCCATGTTTGAAGCATTACATCAGTATCTTGATTCAGGCCTTCACGGATACGAAGTTTATTGACCCTTGGTAAAAATATACGGTTAATCATCATTTTCACTAGTTTCCATCCCAAAGGATAGAGCCATTTGCCAAAGTCGAGAAGTCCAGGAGGACATGTGAAGTTGGATGGTATGCAGTTGTGAACGATGTTGAGTGTTGCAATGGGAATGTTTGCTTTTTCAGCAGCAACCCGAAGAGGAAAAACAAAGAAATGACCTATCACCAGATCATTATCAGCACAGAGTTCTTTTGCAGCCAAATACATTGATTCCATTACAGGGTCAAATCCATAGGTCATAATCATCTCAGCTTGCTTGATAGGGTTGCCTATATCAATTATAGCTTGCCATATTTTTGCTGCTTCATCCTGATTTGGAATAATAGGCCCTTGTAATGCTATCAGTTTAAATCCATACCGCTGAGCCAACGATGAATAATCTCTCCCTGCATTATCGGTTACAACTAACGTAACGTCATGTCCAGCCTGTTTTAGACCAGCAGCCAATGAAGTAAACGGTCTAATATCTCCTTCACTTCCCCAAGTTTGTAGTCCAATTTTCATCTGCTCTCCTCCAAGTGTACTTGCTGTTTCCCTTTGTCTGACAAAATGAGATTTACGAGTAAACGAACAAGACCTACTCCTTCATCTAAATTTTTTTTTGAGAACTCGTCACCACTTACCTCCAAGAAAGTGGGCCAGAACAAGGCTACAAGCCAAAATATCTTGCTTAGTTGATTTAGGTCTGTTCCAGAGAATTCTTGAATAATTCCATCCTCTATGGATTTACTAAGGTCTCTACGCAAGTTCTCGACTTGTTGCTGATGAATTGTATGAAAAAGCTCTCGTAACTGCTGGTCATTGATAAGCAACAGAGGAAGGTCTCTTTTTAGAAAACGGTAACGCCAATTCAACGTACTCAGAAATGCGAGGGATTGTTCAATACTGGAGCCATTAACCACATTCGGAGAACTCAATGTTTTTTCTTGAACATTGATAAAAGCAAGAGCTTTATGAAAAAGTTCCCGAATAATTTCTTCTTTGTTACTGAAATGATAGTAGAGGTTGCCTGGACTAATGCCACATTTAGTAGCTATATGATGCGTTGAAATTTCAGTTGTTCCTTTCTCATTGAACAACTCTAACGCAGCTTCAAGAATTCGGTCTTTTGTTTTCACTTGAATACCTCCAAATAGACTAATAAGTCTAAAATAGACTAAATAGTCTATTTTAGTCAAGTGTCGAGTAACTTTGGGAAGGAAAATAGGTGGGATTTACAGGAACGACCTAATCTACTCTTACATTACCCTGTTGCGGGCTTCCTGACGAAGTTCACGAGCTTCAAGAAGGGAAATATCTGGATAGGCTCCTAACGCGATCAGCTTTTCTTTGCCTTCAAAACGGTATTTAAAGCGCCACAGCTTACCGCCAGTTGTGGTAATTAGAAGATAAAGACCACCGCCATCGAAAAGTGAAAAGTTTTTGTCTTTTGGTCTGGATTTATTTACCTGGATATCGGTAAGGGGCAGGATTCGTTTGGGCATACGGTTTCTCCATTTTGGGTATACGCATTTTTATGCTTTGGGTATATACCCTCATGCGTATACCTAAAAACTCTGGATTTCAGTATACCTAACAGCTCTTCACTGGACAACTAAAAACAAAAAAGCCTTGATTTCTCAAGGCTTTCTGCACTTAACCGGACTTGTCCGGATTATGTATTGGCGTCCCCTACCGGATTTGAACCGGTGTCGCCGCCGTGAAAGGGCGGTGTCCTGGGCCAGGCTAGACGAAGGGGACGTTTGAAACTTGCCACGCTGTTCCATTTAAGGAATCAGGCCCATGAAGCGCGGAAGGATGAGTTTTATAACTAAATATTCTGTGTAAGTCAATTATTTTTTTATTGATCTGTAATTTAATAACCTTACTTGCAACATTATCGGGTATACCAGCGCTTAATTACAAAAATATTTTTCTTGCCCCCCCCCGCCCAGTTGTTTTTCGGCCTCCGCGTGCGCATAACTTCAGCCAACCGCTGCGATATCTGCGTAATGACGACTCCGCCGTTACCCGGCTTACCACAATCGAGACGACTTTCTATGGCCGTCTGGTGATCAAGAACAATAATGACATGACCGCTCCAGACTATAAGATCAAGCGGCTGAAGCATTTTCACGATCTCTTCACTCTGTTTGCCGGCAATATTCACGCTTTGGCCAAAAGTAATTAACTGCGACGTGTTCCGAGGAGTCCAGCCTCCTGTGGCATAATACAACAGACCTGAACAATCGAGTCCAGCCAATGGCAACCGCTCTTCGTTGCCATCCCTGATACCCTTATTGAACCATGCAACCAGTTCCGGCACTCCATACGGCACATTGCCCCCCCAGACATAAGGACTGCCAACAGAGGCCTTGAGAACAGCCACTATCTCATCAAGGCTCGGCAGCAGCAGGGCGCGTGGTGCTGGAACAGCGCTTGTCAGCAGAATATAACGACCGTCAACATACAGGCGCACCTTAGGTTGAGGTGTGTACTCATCCGTTTCAACCTGATAAATATCGGCCGTTCCGGAGCGGCGTTTTTGCAATACCGTAAAGACTGATCCAGGTGGAGCAATGTATTCAAGCTCGCGCACCTGACCGCAGCGATCTGTTTTCAGATTTTCTCCGGTTACCCCTCCAAAAACAGTCTTGAAGTCTGCGGTATTTAAAACGGGAGTAAAAGTTTTAGACACTGCGTAGTCAACAGCCTCGACTGGTGTAAGAAGATAAATATTTACTATCAAAAGAATGAGCAATTGAATGATTATCATCATAGGTGAGATTGCTGGCCTGCCTGGAGAACCAATTCCTTTTGAGCGATGGTCAAGCGTGATGAGATAAGTAGATCACGTAATGTGGCCGCCGGAAGTGCCGGTAGAAAAATAGTGAACCAAATCAGCGGTGTGCGTGGATTTTTAAGTATTGCCAGTCGGATATTTGGGCGATTTTTCCATCGACCGTTGCGGGCAACTATTGAAACATTCTCCGCTGTTGCATGTGACGATGCTAAGAACTGGTGCAGAGACCCCTCTTTCAGATGCGGATTTTCAAGGCAGATTTCAATGACGCTCTTCTCTCCGTCACGGAGTAGCGAATCCAGCACCGAAGCGGTGCCACGTCGTGCCAGCGTCAACTTGTTTCCAAGTGGCTGCGTCGGTATCTGCTGAACTATTTTACGTTCAGCGGCTAAATGTATGTCGGGTGACAGCCCTGGCATCAGGCAAAGTTTCAACAAATCAAAGATGAATATAAGGGGGAGTAGCGCTTGTGCTATATAGTTAGGAGTATCGGGATGCGCGATTAAAGCATATTTGACGGCATATGTTTCAAGGTGCCGCTTACAGGCATAGATCGCTGCGATTACAGCCACCGACTTACACTGTTTCAGAATCATCAGCAGGTGCTGATGGTCGAGCGACGGGTTGCGTAACGCTGCCAGCAACAAGTCTTCCCGATTGCTTTGAATGACTGAAAACAATCTATTCCTGTCGGCGCTCTTAGCTTCAATAAGTTCACTGACCTGGATGTCAGAACCACAGGAACTGCTCGAAGTAATTGTTGCTGTTGAATCCATAAGCGATTCGTTGGACATAACGGTCTCTCTGCGGTAAGGATATTGCGTGTTACTGTAGCACTGTGGCATACACCGTCGCAATGGATTTTACACCGTAAAGCATGGTTGATTTCCACGAAGTATGGTATTGTTTTCTCGCAGTTGCGTCACTGACCGCTTCGTGCTACTAAGATGTACAAAAGACTCCATGGAGAGGTTATCGTGAAAAACGGTTTACCTGAACATTCCTTGTTTGATGCGCCTGATATTAGCGACGATGCACTGGCAGAGATCGCCCTGATCCTCGAAATGCGGCGCGACTTCAGTATGTCAATCTACAAGGACAAGTGCATGAAGCGCCGCGTTGCCATCCGAATACGCTCGTGTCGCTGCCTTGACGCAGCAGCTTACTGCAATCTGCTGCGTCAGAGCGACCATGAACTTGATCTGCTGCAGAAAACTCTTACCATTCATGTCAGTCAGTTTTTCCGTAATCCTTCAATGTTTGAAAATTTAAAAACTGTTATTTTTCCCTATCTTTTTCAACTGGCAAACCCGGCTATTAAGGAGCTAAGGATATGGAGCCTCGGCTGTGCCGGTGGTGAGGAAGCCTATAGTCTGGCCATTATCCTGAGCGAGTTCTTTGCTCTAGAAATTCTCCATACCCCTGTAAAAATTTGCGCGGCCGATATTGATACAGACATTTTGCTGGCAGCAAGTCGAGCAGAATACAACGAGGATCGCCTCAAGGATCTGCCGGAGCTTTTTAGAGCACGCTATTTTTCACCGCATGGCAACCGCATACTATTGGCGGAAAACGTGCGCGAAATGGTCACATTTCATCAGTTGAATATCATGGACGTTGAATCATTTGCGCCATGCCACATGGCCCTGTGCCGAAATACGCTCATCTATTTTACCCGACCTGATCAGGAGAAAATATTGCGCGGCATCGCCAATATACTACCGTCCGGCGGCATACTTGTACTTGGAAAGTCGGAGACACTGGTTGGCGAAGTTCGCAAGCTCTTTACAACCGTCTGTCCGGTAGAAAGAATATACCGTCGTCTGTGAAGTTTTACATCAGCAGCATTTTTATTTTATCTGTGGAGGTCCACTAAATGCGCATTCCCATAGGCTATAAATTTATAATCGGATTTATCGTTGTCGTTGCAGCTGTAGCTTTCAGCCCGGGCCTAGTCAGCCAACTCGGATATTCCGCCGAGATCAGTGGCATCCTCGGGTACGTGGTTGCGATGACAATCGGTCTGATTCTTGGATGGCTCTTTTCAAAAGGCTTTACTGCCAATATCCAGCGACTGACCGATTCGACTGAATCAATAAGTCGCGGTGACCTGACCAGAGAAGTGACTATTCGTCCATCACGGATTCCTGATGAGACTCATGAACTGGCACACCTGATTAATCTGATGCTACAGAACCTTCGGGAGTTGGTTCGACACATCAAAAAGACTTCCGGACAGCTCACGGAATCAGCCAGAGAGATAAATTCTAATGCGCTTGAAATTAACGCCTCAACAGAAGAAGTGGCCGAGGCCATCGAGCAGATTTCGCGTGGTGCGGGAACTCAGGCCGAGCTTGTTGAAAAAGGATCCAGAACTATTCGTGAAATGGCCATATCAATAGAACTGGTCGCCGCGCGCGCACGTGAAACGGCCAAAACAGCACGTGCAACCAGTCTTACTGCTCAACATGGCGGAGCTCTTGCCAATGATTCTCTCGAGCGAATGAAAGAGTTTTTCGAAAAACAGGAGCAGATCGGACAGCAGTTTGGTTCTTTTAACAACAAACTCCAAAAAGTCAGTAGGGTTGCTGATTGCATTGGAGACATTGCCAGACAAACGAATCTACTTGCGCTTAACGCCTCGATTGAAGCGGCCAGAGCGGGCGAATACGGCAAAGGCTTTGCAGTCGTTGCTGAAGAGGTGCGGAAACTGGCTGACAGTTCGTCCCATTCGGCCGCCGACATTGGTGACATGATCGAGATTTTGCGTGAAGAAAGTCGCCAGGTTCATGATGTCATTGTGGAAAGCTCCCGTAGCATCAAGGAAGGTAAAAAGAACATTGACGTTACCGCCAGCGCCTTTCAGGAAATACTCAAAACCGTTCTGGATACGGAACGCAAAGCCACCAGTATTGCCGATTTATCGATGATGCAGAAAGAGGGTTCTGTCAGAATGGTAGCGGCGATTGATGAGATAGCAAAAGTGGCGGATGACAATGCCGCTTCCACTGAGCAGGTTTCTGCAGCGACGGAAGAGCAATCAGCGGCAATGCAGGATATGGCACTGGCAACCAAAGAGCTTGCTCAACTTGCCGAAGAGCTGATGACCGTTGTTGAACGATTCCAGATTGAGCAAGGGTGACGTACCCGCCATGACCGACGACCATAGAAAGTTTCTCATATTTTCACTGCAAGGCAGACTCTATGCCCTTGGCCTGGAACAGATTGCTGAAGTCGGCGACCCGCGGCAACTGTCTCCGATACCGAAAACCCCGGCCTGTTATAGCGGTGCTCTTAATTTTCATGGTGATATTGTCGCAGTAATAAATCTGTCTGTATTTCTTGATCTACCAGGTGGCAATCGACCTGGTAAAATCATAGTACTGCATCAGGAAACGGCTTCACTCGCTTTTCTTGTCGATACGGTATTCAGAATTGTTTCCGAGGGAGAGGTCACCTTCAGCCCAGTTCCTGAAGAGCGTTTTGCAGTCGCAACGCTCAGCCTGCCTGATGGTGAAGCGATCCAGCTTAACATTGAAGCTCTTGTTCTTGAAGCGGAAAACTGCCTGATGAGGCATCAGCTATCTATAAAAAATACACCAAACAAAAATAAACCTTGACTCTAATTTTTTTTTGCGTATATTCCTAGGTCGATTTAGAAACCATGCGCATTGCGTTCAAATGGTAAATACAAAAAGAAAGAGGTAACACAAATGAAAAAGCTGATCTCCTTGACCCTGGTACTCGCACTTGCTACTGTATTCGCAGCTGGCTGCAAGAAAAAAGAAGAAGCTCCTGCTCCTGCTCCTGCTGTTGAAGCACCTAAGCCAGTTCAGGCTCCTATGTCTGCAAAAGCCGGTGCTGCTCCTGCTGCTGCTCCTGCAGTTGCTCCTGCTGCTGCTCCTGCTCCAGCACCAGAGAAAAAACACTAATTCGTTTTCCCTTAGGGGAGTACAAAAAAGCCTGTGGGGTAATAACCCTACAGGCTTTTTTTATGGAGAATCGGAGAAATTATGCATGAGATGTCCTTAACCCAGGGGATTATTGACCTCTGCCTGGAACATGCCGGTGGTCGTCGCATACGCTCGCTTCAAGTCGAAATCGGCACATTAAGCAGCGTGGTACCTGAGGCTGTTGAGTTCTGTTTTGAGGCTTGTACCAGAGAGACTTCTCTCGAAGGCGCCCTGCTCCACATTATCCGCATTCCCGGTAGTGGCCAGTGCCTGGAATGCGACAAGGAAACGCCCTTAATGGAACTGTACGGCGCCTGCCACCACTGCAAAAGCAACAGGGTCGTAATTGTAACAGGAGAAGAACTTCGCGTACGTGAGATAGAAGTCGATGATTAAAAAAGGGCACTACAGAAGCAGTGCCCTTTTTACGTTCAGATGATTACAGCCTTTATAATTTAGTTATTATTCAAATCAGCGACAGGATGAAACTGCTCCCAGTGTTCTGGTGAGCGCCACAAGCCGGACAGGATCAACTGACGGAGATGAAGGAACTCTTTAGGTAACCGGTCGTACATCTTCACGAACAGCTCTTCATGAGAAACAATCTCCTCCTTCCACACATCCCTATCAACCGACATCAGCTCATAAAACTGTTCGCGACTGACATCATCCAGACCGGTCCAGTCAAGGTCTTCGTACCGTGGCATCCAACCGAGCGGGCTTTCTACTGCCGCAGCATTACCGTTAACGCGTTCCACAATCCACTTTAGAATACGCATGTTTTCACCGTATCCCGGCCAGAGAAAATTGCCATTGGCATCTTTGCGGAACCAGTTAACACTGAAGATACGCGGTGGAATCGGAGTAGTGCGGCCAACCTGCAGCCAATGAGCGAAATAATCCGCAACATGGTAGCCGCAGAACGGCAGCATTGCAAATGGATCACGACGAACCGTGCCTACGGCACCGGTTGCAGCGGCAGTTGTTTCCGACCCCATGGTCGCAGCCAGATAAACACCGAAGCTCCAGTTGAAAGATTGATACACCAGCGGAATTACGCTGTTACGGCGGCCGCCGAAAACAAAGGCAGCCATTGGGACACCTTTGGGATTTTCCCATTCCGGATCAATCGAAGGGCACTGACTGGCCGGTGATGTAAAGCGGGAGTTCGGATGTGCTGCATTTCTACCGCACTCTGGTGTCCATTTATTACCCTGCCAGTCGATCAGATTTGCCGGCTTGGCATCGGTCATTCCTTCCCACCAGACATCTCCATCCGGAGTCAACGCCACGTTAGTGAAAATGGAGTTGGATGCGCAGGAAAGCATGGCATTCGGGTTGGTCTTAGCCGATGTACCTGGAGCCACGCCAAAGAATCCGTATTCCGGGTTAATAGCGTATAACCGGCCATCTGCACCGGGCTTGATCCAGGCGATGTCATCGCCGACTGTCGTTATCTTCCAGCCGCTTTCGTTAAAACATTCAGGCGGTACAAGCATCGCCAGATTGGTCTTGCCACAGGCGCTCGGGAAAGCAGCACCCAGATAGGTTTTCTCGCCTTTTGGTGATTCAATACCGAGGATCAGCATATGTTCAGCCAACCACCCCTCATCCTTAGCTATCTTTGAAGCTATGCGCAGGGCAAGGCATTTCTTGCCGAGAAGCGCATTGCCGCCGTAACCGCTACCATAAGACCAGATCGAACGCTCTTCAGGAAAGTGAACAATGTATTTTTCCTTGTTGCATGGCCACGGCACATCCTTCTGACCTGGCTCAAGCGGAGCGCCAATTGAATGAAGGCATGGTACGAATTCACCATTTCCAAGGACGTCTACAACAGCCTGTCCCATTCTGGTCATAATACGCATATTAACGGCAACATACGGGGAGTCGGAAATTTCGACACCGATCTTGGCAATAGGTGAGCCGAGCGGCCCCATGCTGAACGGAATGACGTACATTGTGCGACCCTTCATACAACCTTTGAAGAGCTTGACCAGCGTTTCTTTCATCTCTTTGGGGTGCATCCAGTTATTGGTCGGACCTGCATCCTGTTTGGAGATACTGCAGATATAGGTACGATCTTCAACGCGAGCAACATCACCAGGATCTGACCAGGCCAGATAACTGTTCGGACGTTTTTCCTGATTCAGCTTCTTGAAGGTGCCACTCTCAACCAACTGGTTGCAGAGAGTGTCGTATTCCTCCTGCGAACCGTCGCACCAGTGAATTGTTTCAGGACCACACAACGCGGCAACTTCTGCTACCCACTTGACCAGCTGTTCATTCTTCACTTCGTAACTCATGATGCCTCCCCACTTGAGGTATTCAAATTTAGTATCGTTTAAATAGCACACCGATAGCCAAAAAAAAAGCGATTATATGTGCTGTATACAAAATACTTTCTACGTCGATTGATCATGGCGTTTACAAGCAGAAAAGCCGTTTTATACAGATAACGCAGAAAATAGAGTTTTAGGGACAATGAAACCGGATGGCGATGAACTGACAACAGACAGAATCCATATCCCTTACTATTTCTGGCAAGCAATGCCACAAATAACAACGGCCTAAAGGCCTATAATCACTAATTGCCTTAGTCATTATTTTTTGGTACTACTGAGGCAATCTATTAATATGTCGTTTAAACAGAAATTAAGCAGGGAACCTTTATCGCAAACCATTACCATGTTTGCAGGACACATCTATGATTTGTACTTTTTGCATAACGATCATGAATTATTAAAACCATTGCCAACCGTAGACATTTTGCACCTGATTTAAGAAGGATGACCTAAAGGAATCCCCATTGAGGTGATAAAATCATGTTTAATGCGACCTCTTCAACGCAAAATACCCATAACCCGCTTCTCAAGCGCCTCGTCACTTTGATTCTGCTTCTGAATCTCCTTGTTGTCGGTATTGTTTGCCTTACGGTTCAAAACAGTAAAACGCATTATGAAAATCAGGCAAAAATTACGACCAGAAACATTTCTCGCATCCTTGATGAAAATATTTCCGGGGTTTTTGAAAAGGTCCATATCGCATTGCATGCGGTTAGTGATGAAGCAGAACATCAACTTGCACTCGGTACTATTCAGAAAGGGACACTGGACAGCTTTATCACACGGCAGCATTCCCGACTGCCGGAATTGATCTCCTTCAGGGCTACCAACGCTGCTGGTGATGCCATGTATGGAGCACAAGTAAAAGCCGTCACAACCACAAGCCTCGCTCAACGTGATTATTTTGCGTATCTGCGGGATAATCCGAATGCTGATATGGTCATTTCAAAACCAATCTTAGGCGGCATTACCGGAAAATGGATGGTTATTCTTGCCCGCCGCATCAACCAACCGAACGGCACTTTTGCAGGACTGGTCTATGCGGGTATTGGGCTTGACGACCTATCACACGGCTTCGCAGAGCTAAACATAGGAAAGCAGGGCGTAATTGCCCTTCTTGATGCAGATTTGTCTCTGATTGCCCGTTATCCGGAGCCCACATCCGCTGGTGTGAAGATCGGCCAAAAAATCGGTTCGAGCCAATTGCTTGCTCTTATTAAATCAGGTAAGACTGCGGAAACATACAAGACGACGAGCAGCGTTGATGGTATTGAGCGGGTATTTTCCTACCGTAGACTCTCAAACAAACAATCATTTTATATAGTCACAGGACTGGCCCCTCTTGACTATCTTGCAGGATGGCGCAGAGAAGCTCTACAAATATCAGTAGGTTGGGCATTTTTTTGTATCGTTACGGTTGTATTTACCACGCTATTTTACCGGGGGTGGAATCGCACCAGAGAGGCCGAACTTGCTACAATAAAGAGCGAGCAGCGCTTCCGCTCTTATGTTGAAAACGCCAATGATCTTATCTACACATTATCTCCGGCAGGAATTATTACCTATATAGCGCCGAACGTAAAGTTACTGCTGGGTTATCTGCCATGCGAGCTTATCGGCACTTCGCTTGGGCTTCTAATTCACCATGAGGATCTTTCTGCATACCAAACTTTTCTGCAGCAAATCCAGGATGACGGAATTAAACTGAACGGCCTTGAATACCGCATACAACATAAAAATGGAGACTGGCTCTGGCTAATGTCTAATGCGTTATTCGTGACGGATGCAACTACCGGTGAAAGTTCATTATTTGGGGTTGGCCGTAATATTAACGATCGAAAGCACATGGAAGAGGCATTACTGGAAACAGCAAGCTTACTCAAAGTTCAGAAACTTGATCTTATGCATGCTAATGAATACCTTGAACAACGGGTACAAGAGCGAGCTGTGGAGTTGCTGGATGGAAATGTCCGGTTTAATCAATTAGCCGAACAGAGCGGCACTGTTGTTTGGGAAATAGACGCCGATGGGCTTATCACGTATATCAGCTATGTATCAGAGGCCGTTTTCGGCTACCGACCTGATGAATTAATTGGTAAGATGCATCTTTATGACATGCACCCAGATGCTATGCAGGAGACTTTTAAAAAAGTAGTTTCCTCCGTTATAAAGCGAAATGAGCCCATTCATAACATCGAGCACACCATACAGGCAAAAGATGGCTATATTATCTGGGCATCTACCAGTGGTCTTCCCATGCGTAACTCTGACGGGATTTTACTGGGCTACCGTGGCAGCTCCACTGACATAACCGAAAGCAAAAATTTGAAAGAGCAGCTTATTCAGTCTCAAAAAATGGAGACCGTTGGACAGCTTGCCGGCGGCCTAGCTCACGATTTTAATAATGTACTCAGTATTATCAACGGCTATAGCAGCTTGATTGCAATGGAACTTGAGCACAATGACATAATTATGGATTATATTGGAAAAGTACTGGCCGCGTCCGGCCGAGCGGCAGAGCTGACGCACAGCCTACTTGCATTCAGTCGCAAGCAGGTGATGAATCCGCAGAACAAGGATTTGAATTCGGTTGTTACCAATGTAGCAACCTTTGTCAAAAGAATTATCGGTGAAAATATCCATTGCGAGATAAATATAACAGCCACCTCTCTCCCTGTGTATGCTGATAGCGGACAGATCGAGCAGGCACTGATCAACTTGTGCACCAATGCAAGGGACGCAATGCCGGAAGGGGGTAATCTGGTTATCACGACAGCTCTTATCTGTATTGATGAGTTATTTATCTCTACCAGGAATTTAGGCAAATCTGGGCGATTTGCGGTGATAACCGTTTCTGATAATGGGAAAGGAATGGATGAAGGGACCAGAAAAAAAGTATTTGAGCCGTTTTTTACAACCAAAGATGTCGGCAAGGGTACCGGACTTGGCCTGGCAATGGTGTATGGCATTATCAAACAACACAATGGCTTTGTAAGCGCTGACAGTGAACCGGGCAAAGGCGCCTGTTTCGAAATATATTTACCGATTGTTGAGTCGGAAACTCTTGTACCTGATTTGAATAACAATTACGTCCCGATCATTGAAGTATCAACCGGGACCGAGTACATTCTGATAGTGGAGGATGATGCTGGTGTACGAGAGTTTATGTATAAGGCTCTGGAAATACAAGGATATCAGGTAATTGCGGCCATAGATGGTCAGGACGGAGTGGACAAGTTCCGTGAGAACGCCGACAAAATTTCACTGATTATAATGGATTTAGTAATGCCAAACAAGGGGGGGAAAGAGGCTTACAAGGAGATGCTGCAGATCAAGCCTGGTATCGTTGTACTGTTCATCAGCGGTCATTACGTCGACATTATCGGTCAGCATGGGGATCTTGGTGAGCATGCTGAAATTATTTTGAAACCGGTTCAACCCGCAGCAATTATTAAAAAGGTGAGGGAGATGCTTGATCGGTAGACGCAAAGTTCACACGATTCAGGCAACTGTAAATATGCCGGCTTTGCGTGCCTAAAATCAGACCTTAACGCAGCAGGGCTTCCGCCATGATCTCGGCTACGTCACGAACCTTAACGTTATCTGCCTTGACATCTTTGAGTCCATCTTCAAACATGGTCATGCAGTATGGACAAGCGACACAGATTGTATCTGGCTTTTGTACGAGCGCTTCTTTGACACGCGTCAGATTGATCCGCTCCCCGACATGCTCCTCCATCCACATTCTGCCCCCCCCGGCGCCGCAGCAGAAGGCATTGTTGCGATTACGATCCATCTCAGCTGGTGTCGTTCCTGTCGCTGCCGTAATTACTTCACGCGGAGCATCGTAAACATCATTATGTCGTCCCAGATAGCAGGAGTCGTGGAATACAGTAGTGCCCATCTCCTGCGCCGTTTTGTCCATAACAAGCCGTCCATCCTGAACCAGATTGCGCAGAAGTTCGCTATGGTGAATCACTTCCAGCTCAAGTCCGTACTGACGGTAGTCGTTCTTAAGTGTAGTAAAACAGTGAGGACATTGGGTGATGACTTTTTTCACGCCACGCTCGATAAAAGTCGCTACGTTCTCTCTCGCCATCTTATCGAACACGTATTCGTTCCCCAGTCGGCGGACGCTGTCACCGCAGCACTTTTCCTCCTTGCCAAGTATCCCCCACGAAATGCCCGCTTTGTCCAGAAGTTGAGACATCGCCACGCTGACGTGCTTGTTACGTGAATCAAATGAGCCGGCGCAACCGATGTAGAACAGATATTCTGTAGTATCTTTATCAAACGGCTTTACGTCCAGCTGACTACACCATTTGGTCCTTTCTGACGGTGCAATCCCCCACGGATTACTGCGCCCCTCCATATTTTCAAACAGGTTCAGCAGTTCGTCTGGGAATTTTGTTTCGGTCTCAACCAGATGCCGTCGCAGCTGAATAATTTTAGGCATCTGCTCGATAAATACCGGACAGGCCTCCATGCACGCTCCACATGTTGTACAGGACCAGATAGACTCTTCAGAGACACTCCCTTCGCCACCCTCCCCGATCAGCGAAGTCTTAGACAACTCCCCCTTTTTGAGAGCAGCTCCGTTTTCAAGAAGATTAATCTTGATATCATGGATAACAGCACGCGGATTGAGAGGCTTACCGGTAATGCTCGCTGGACAGACGTTTTGGCAGCGACCGCATTCTGTACATGAAAAGGAATCGAGGAGATCTTTCCAACTGTAACCATCTACCTGTCCGACTCCGAATGAATTTCCGATGGTAAAATTTTCTAAAGGCTGGGTATTCGGCTTTTCCAGACGGTGAAAAAAGCAGTTCGGTATAGCGGTCAGAATATGCATGTGTTTGCTGTTAGGCAAATAGCAGATAAAAGCAAACAGCGCAAGGGCATGAGCCCACCAGGCAGCAGTATGAATTACAGCAAGTTGTAGCGGCAGGAGAAAGCCGGCCAGAAGTGCCGACACCGGCATAACCTTGCGTGCCTCGGAAAGAAATGAAGCCGGATCTGCTCCGGATTTGAGGATAAAGACGGAGAGTTCTGTGGCATTGAGAGTAAAAGAGGCGAGCATGAGTGTTGCGATCAGTCCAAGTATGAAAAAAGCTTCCAGGGTACGGGCCTCCGGGTACGGAGGAGAAAGGAGTCGCCGTACCGCCGCCACTGTGACTGCAATCAGTGCCAGCATCGAAGCGACATCAATCATGAAGGCGAGAGGCACATACAACTCAAAGGGAAGCTTGATAAGCTTGATAGTTTGAGGAAAAAGGCCATTCAGGATGAACTCGGTGTTTGCCACCATCAGTATCAGGAACGACCAGAAGATGATGAAGTGATTGAAGCCGAACGGCTTTGATATCACCCGTTTCTGGCCGAAGGCATAAAGCAGCATCTCCCCGAACCGGGTGCCGATGTTATTAAGGCGATTTTCCGGTTGGCCAAGCGAAATAAGGCTGAGCCGTTTCCAGCACCCCCAGGCAAAAACAGCCATGGAAGCGATCAGGAGCGGGGCAAATATAGATGGGTTTGGTGTCATGTCAAAACCTCTGAACTTCTTTTTTTCACGAAAGATCCGAACAGTTACTAGCATCAAGTGTAAGCAGGATTCTTTGGTCGAAACCTGAAATCTAAAACAGACCTTTGAATACTTTATCTTTTCTTTAGTCTCTTTCGCGGATATTTATTTAGTTTTAGGGAGTATTAGTGCTTCGCCTGTTTCAGTGACCTGATCTTTGCCGTAATCGCCGGAACTACCTGAAACAGGTCACCTACGATACCATATGTAGCAACTTCAAAAATCGGGGCACTGCCATCACGATTTATGGCGATGACCATATCTGAATCCTGCATACCAACAAGATGCTGTATGGCGCCGGAAATTCCACATGCGATGTATATTTTGGGACGCACCGTCTTTCCGGTTTGGCCCACTTGACGGTCACCCGGCATCCACCCTGCATCTACGGCACTGCGGGAAGCACCTACAACACCACCCAGCTCATCCGCCAGCTCCTGTAGAAGGGCAAAATTTTCGGGGGCCATCATGCCGCGCCCACCGGAGACGATAAACTCAGCTCCTGTTATATCTACAGTACCCTTACTGTGTGAGTCGCGGATGATTTCGATAACTTTGGTTAAAACGCTATCTTCAGGCACGGTGAAGGTATCGCGAATGATAGTCCCTACAGCCCCCTCGCGTCGCTCCGGCATCGGCATGACATTGGGGCGCACGGTAGACATCTGTGGACGATATTTATCGCACATGATAGTGGCCATAATGTTACCGCCGAAAGCAGGTCGGGTCTGCATAAGGTTACGTTTTTCATCAATACTAAGACCTGTACAGTCAGCGGTGAGACCGGTGCCGACACGGGTGGCAATTGCTCCGGCCAGATCGCGTCCCATTCCGGTAGCACCCATCAAAATAACTTCAGGCTTGTATTTTTCGATCAAGTGGCAGGAAGCTTCAACATAGGCTTCTGTCCGGTAGTGGTAATAGACTGGCGCATCCATCAGATAAACTCTGGTCGCACCATGGGCAAAAGCTTCGAGACAGAGGTGCTCGACATTCTCACCGATTACCATGGCAGAAAGCTCGACCCCCAGTTTTTCAGCCAACTCCGCGCCGACTCCCAACAGCTCCCAGGAAACTTTAGCAGGCTCACCCTCTGTCTGCTCAACAAAAACCCAGACACCGCGATATTCTGCCAATTTTCGGGCGAGAACAGCGGCCTCCGGATCGATTTCCTCTTCGACCGGCAGAGCCAATGCGGCCAATTCTGCAAGGATCTTCTGTTCCTCAACCGTAAAGAACATCTCCAAGGCCGTCGACGGGCAGATCTTTATGCATTTTTGGCATCCGATGCATTTGTCTGCTTCAACGATCGGCTCACCAGTATCAGTCATCTCGATGCAGTTAACCGGACAGGAACTCTGACAGCGCGCTCCGCAAGCGATACATTTCCCGTCAAGAAGGCGAGCAACTCCGCGCGGTTTTTTTTGTTTTGGTTTTGGATCTGTCATATGAAAACCTTTTCAACACTGATACACGGGGGATAACCTGCATAAACATTCCTGTTTATTTTGGTTTCTCGATGTCTCGGTGTCACTCTGTTTAATACTGTAGTTATAACGGGAGCATATCCTTCGCCATCAGTTTATCAATCAACAGTGCTGCAGTTCCAGCAGGGTCGGCATAGCCATCGCCCAGGATTTCACCTTTATCACGCTCTGGAGAAAATATTTTAGACACCCAGGTTGGCGAGCCTTTCAGGCCTATTTTCTGTTCATCCAACTGCAGTGTTTTGTTATTCCAGACCTCAACAACGGCTTCAACAGCAGCCAGTCGCATCTGTACCTTGGGGTAGCGCGGTCGGTTCAGTTCACGAACAACTGTCAGCATAGCCGGCAAAGGTGCTTCAACAATTTCGTGACGACCTTCCAGTTTGCGGCTGACGCGTATTTTTTTTTCGGAAAAATCCAGAGTAATAATTTTGTCCACCAGCGTCAGTTGACGATAGTCCAGGCGACTTGCTATGCCGGGACCAACCTGAGCGGTGTCACCGTCAATAGTCTGCTTCCCGCACAGCACAAGACCAACCTCGCCGACCTCCGCATGCAGCTTGGCGATTGCAGCGGCAAGGACATTGCTGGTCGCAAGGGTATCAGCACCGCCGAATACCCGATCCGAAAGTAGAATCGCATGATCTACCCCCAGAGCAAGAGCTTTCTTTAAAGTGCCCTCTGCATTTGGTGGCCCCATTGAAATGGCCGCTACCTTGCACCCGAAACGATCTTTCAGGCGCAGAGCCTCCTCTAGAGCATGGGTATCATAGGGGTTGACGATAAAGGGAATGCCGTCACGAACCAATGTGTTTGTGACCGGATCAATCTGAACCTGTGTCGTATCCGGAACCTGTTTGATGCAGACCACTATCAGCATAAATCCCTTTCCTGTGAAGGCAATGAGTTCCGTTCAGTAGTATATCGCTTTTGCTCAACTTGTCAAACTTGTTGCGCCTTACGTTAAGGTAAAGCATGCGTACCGTGTTACGTCTCTTACCCCGAATCGGTAACAGATGCAAGCTATTATAATCTAACAATAATTTTTTATCCGCGCGAAATATCCGCGAAAGGAAACAGAAGTGCCCCAAGCCGCTACCATTGGGCGCTTTACAATAAAAAGCCCACCCGATTGTTTCGGATGGGCTTCATTGCCACAAGTTTCTAAATATTATCCGTATATGAAAGGTAAAATCGGATGCAGCTACGGTAATTCGCTGCTCCCCATCAGATAGCGATCACATTCACGAGCCGCTCCGCGGCCTTCATTGAATGCCCACACAACGAGGCTTTGGCCACGGCGACAGTCACCGGCGGCAAACACGCCGGGGACGCTGGTACTGTATTTTTCGAACTCGGCCTTGATATTGCCGCGCATATCCCGTTCCATTCCAAAAGAGTCCACCAAAGGATGTTCCGGCCCGAGGAAACCCATTGCCAGCAGCACCATCTGGGCGGGGCGTACCTGTTCAGTACCCGGGACGGGTTGCGGAATAAACTGACCTTTTTCATTTTTTTGCCACGCTACTTCTACGGTATGAACCGCCTTAACGGCACCATTTTCATCACCTTCAAACCGTGTTGCTGTCGTTAGATATACACGTGGGTCGACACCGAATTTAGCAGCAGCCTCTTCCTGACCGTAATCCACTTTATGGGTCTTGGGCCACTCCGGCCAAGGGTTGTCCACGGCACGCTGATCCGGCGAACGTGGCATAATTTCCAACTGGACTACATTACTGCAGCCATGGCGAAGTGAAGTGCCAACGCAGTCCGTGCCGGTGTCGCCGCCACCGATAATTATGACATCCTTTCCTTTGGCCGAAATAAAATCTTCACTTCGACTCAGGAGAGCTTTTGTGTTGGCACTAAGGAATTCCATTGCGAAATGGATACCCTTCAGATCACGTCCTTCTATCGGAAGATCTCGAGGCAGTGTAGCGCCGGCAGTAATGATTACAGCGTCGAAGTCACTGCGAAGTTTTGCAGTCGGGAAATAGCTCCCTCCTATCTCGGTGTTGCAGACAAAGATAATCCCCTCGGCTTCCATCAGCTTGATGCGACGCAGCAACACATTACGCTTATCCAGCTTCATATTGGGAATACCGTACATAAGCAGGCCACCAGGCAGATCAGCCCGCTCATAAACTGTCACACTGTGACCGGCCTTGTTGAGCTGGGCAGCGGCAGACAGTCCGGCAGGACCGGAACCGACTATGGCCACTTTTTTACCTGTGCGGGACGCAGGAGGAGCGGCAACAATCCATCCTTCATCAAAGCCGCGTTCAACGATGCTGACTTCGATATTTTTGATAGTTACAGCCGGGTCAATGCTGGCTAATGTGCAGGAACCTTCACAAGGTGCTGGACAGACACGTCCGGTAAACTCAGGAAAGTTGTTTGTTTTTAGAAGTCTGTCCAGAGCCTGGTGCCAGTGATTGCGATAGATCAGATCATTCCATTCTGGGATCAGATTGTTTATCGGACAACCGCTTGCCATGCCACTGATCAGTACGCCGCTGTGACAAAAAGGCACACCGCAATCCATGCAGCGGGCTCCCTGAATGCGTAGATCTTCATCAGGCATATGCAAATGGAATTCGTTCCAGTCGTTGATCCGCTCCAGAGGTGCCCTGTCAGTAGGCACTTCGCGATTATATTCCATGAACCCGGTTGGCTTTCCCATAATTAATTCCCTTATATCTATAAAATACTGATCCCAACACCATCGCAACTGACCCCTTTTTAAGGAAGTCAGTTAAAGTCCCTCTCCTATATCAGGAGGGGACGGGGTGGTAAGGTTTCAATGCCCGTTGCTGTGCGAATTTTCTTCAAACGCCGCGGCCAGGGCATCGTCACCACTAAGACCTGCAGCCTTCGCCCGTTCAAGCGCCTGCAGCACTCGCTTGTAATCCATCGGCATAACCTTGACAAACTGCGTCACGACATTCTGCCAATTTATCAGCAACATCGTTGCTAGAGAACTCCCGGTTATTTCCGCATGATTTTCAATCAATGACTTTAGAATAACGGCATCTGAGTCATCAAGCGGCTCAAGACCAATCATCTCCATATTACAGCGGGAAGCAAAATCACCCTGTTCGTCAAAAACATAGGCCACGCCACCACTCATTCCCGCGGCAAAATTGCGGCCGGTCTGACCGAGAATCGCCACAACACCACCGGTCATGTACTCACAACCATGATCGCCAATTCCTTCAACTACCGCATGAATGCCCGAGTTACGGACACAAAACCGCTCACCTGCCAAGCCGCGGATATAAGCCGTACCGCTGGTTGCTCCGTAAAAGGCCACATTCCCGGCAATAATGTTTTCTTCAGCCTTGAACGGTGATCCCTCTGGAGGATACACAGCAATTGTGCCGCCGCTCAAACCTTTACCCAGATAGTCATTGGCGTCGCCGGATAATTTCAGGGTTATCCCGCGCGGTATGAATGCCCCGAAACTCTGCCCGGCAGAACCGTTGAAGGTGAGAGACACCGTATCGTCGGGCAGCCCCTCAGCACCATGGTTCCGCGTAATTTCGTTGCCAAGTATTGTACCGGTCACGCGATCGACGTTGGTTATCGAAAGCTCAGCGCTCACCTTCTCACCCCGTTCGATAGCAGGCTGACAAAGATCAAGCAGTTTTGTCATGTCAATTGACTTTTCCAGGCCGTGATCCTGCTTTTCAGTACAATAGCGTCCTACATTCAATGCAACTTTCGGTTGATGAAGGATGTTGGATAAATCAAGACCCTGCGCCTTCCAGTGGTCAATTGCTTTATTTGCTTCCAGCACATCGCAGCGACCGACCATCTCGTTAAGCGTCCGAAAACCGAGTTGTGCCATGATTTCGCGCAATTCCTGAGCGACAAAACGCATAAAGTTAATGACGTACTCCGGCTTGCCGCTGAAGTTCTTGCGTAGTTCCGGATCCTGGGTCGCCACTCCGGTAGGACAGGTATTACTGTGACAGACACGCATCATTACACACCCAAGTGTTACGAGCGGGGCAGTGGCAAAACCAAACTCCTCGGCACCAAGCAAGGCAGCAATTGCAACGTCTCGACCTGTCTTCAGCTGACCGTCGGCTTCAATAGTGATACGACTGCGCAGATTATTAAGCAGCAAAGTCTGGTGCGTTTCTGCAAGCCCCAACTCCCAAGGCAGACCGGCATGTTTGATACTTGAGATCGGTGATGCACCGGTACCTCCATCATATCCGCTGATCAGAACGACGTCGGCATGTGCCTTGGCAACCCCGGCGGCAATTGTGCCGACACCGACTTCGGAAACCAGCTTGACGCTTATCCGGGCGCGGCGATTGGCGTTTTTCAGGTCGTGGATCAGTTCAGCCAGATCCTCTATTGAGTAGATATCATGATGCGGCGGCGGCGATACCAAGCCAACGCCAGGGGTAGTGTGGCGGGTTTTTGCGATCCACGGATAAACTTTGTGACCGGGCAGCTCCCCCCCCTCGCCAGGCTTGGCGCCCTGAGCCATCTTGATCTGCAGTTCACCTGCGTTCGTCAGATAATCACTGGTAACGCCAAAGCGGCCGGAAGCAACCTGCTTGATTGCACTGTTCTTTGAATCGCCCAGTTCGTTACTCCAGGTAAAACGCTCCGGATCCTCACCACCCTCACCGGTATTCGATCTGCCGCCAATGCGGTTCATAGCAATCGCCAGGGCCTCATGAGCCTCTTTGCTGATGGATCCGTACGACATGGCGCCGGTCTTGAATCGTTTCATAATTGTTTCAACCGGCTCAACCTCATCGATCGGCACGGAAGGCATATTATCCTTAAATTCCAACAACCCTCTCAACGTATAGTGACGCGTGCTCTGGTCGTCGATCAGAGAAGAGAACATCTTGAACTCCCGATAATCGTCTGCACGAACCGCTTTCTGGAGTGAGGTAATTGTCAGGGGATTGTATTGATGCTCCTCACCGTCTTTCCGCCACTGATAAACTCCGCCGGGGGCAAGCGTAACTTCAGGTGCAACACGTTCAGGATAGGCACGTGCGTGGCGCTCCATTAATTCCCTGGCAACACCATCAATATCAGTCCCTCCGATACGCGACGGCGTCCAAGTAAAATAGCGATCAACAACAGAGTGATGCAACCCGACCGCCTCGAAAATCTGTGCACCACGGTAGCTTTGAACGGTTGAGATGCCCATCTTGGCCATTGTCTTGACGACACCCTTGATAGATGCCTTGATGAAGTTTTTAACTGCTTTTTTGTGGTCGAGATCAGGCAGCATGCCCTGCAGGATCATATCATCCAGCGATTCAAAAGCCAGGTACGGGTTGATTGCGTTAGCTCCGTAGCCGAGCAGAACAGCAAAATGATGAACCTCGCGCGGTTCACCGGATTCCAGCACTAAAGAGACCCTGGTACGGGTTCCGCTGTTAACCAGATGGTGGTGCAGGCCGGAAACCGCGAGCAGTGCCGGAATTGCCGCGTGCCCCCGATCAACGCCTCGATCAGAAAGTATAAGAATATTGCTGCCGGCCTCAACCGCCACGTCGGCGGCCGCAAAGAGCGCTTCCAGCCCTTTCTCCATGGCACTTGCACCACGAGCTGCCGGAAAGAGTAGCGAAAGAGTAGCTGCTTTGAATCCGGGGCTGGCTATCTGGCGCAGTTTTTCCAGTTCCTGGTTACAGAGCAGCGGATGAGCCAACTTAATCATCCTGGCGTTGATTGCTGTCGGTTCTAGCAGATTTCCCTCAGATCCGATCAGGGTTGTAGTGGAGGTAACGATCTCTTCGCGGATCGGGTCAATAGGCGGATTGGTAACCTGGGCAAACAGCTGCTTGAAATAATTGTACAGCAGCTGGTTCTGGCTGGAGAGTACCGCCAGCGGTGTATCTGTCCCCATGGAGCCGAGCGGTTGAATTCCGTCACGAGCCATCGGCCCTAGAACTACACGCTGATCTTCAAACGTGTAGCCGAAAGCCTGTTGGCGCTGGGTCAGGGTACTGCTGTCAGGCAGAGGCATATCAGATGCAACGGGCAGCTCTTCGAGCAGAATATGATTCTCTTTCAACCATTGGCCGTAAGGATTGGCAGCAGCAAGTTCACGTTTAATCTCATCGTCAGGAACGATACGCCCCTGTTCTGTATCCACTAGAAACATCTGCCCCGGTTGCAGGCGCCCCTTGCGCAGGATGCGGGAGGGTTCAATCTTTAGAACCCCGGCCTCGGAAGCCATGATGACTAGATCATCACTAGTTATATAATAACGTGACGGGCGCAGGCCGTTACGGTCGAGAACCGCTCCGATACAGCGGCCATCGGTAAAGGCCACGGCAGCCGGGCCGTCCCACGGTTCCATCAGGCAGGAGTGATATTCGTAAAAAGCCTTTTTCTCTTCACTCATGTCTGCATGGTTTTCCCACGGTTCCGGCACCATCATCATAACTGCGTGCGGCAGGGAACGACCACTCATTACCAACAGCTCCAGACAGTTGTCGAACATGGCTGAATCTGAGCCGTTAGTGTTGATAATCGGCAGCGTCTTCTTGATGTCATCGCCGAACAGAGTGCTGGCAAAAAGGTTCTGGCGAGCGTTCATCCAGTTGACGTTGCCGCGCAGTGTGTTGATTTCACCGTTATGAGCCAGGAAGTGATAGGGGTGGGCGCGATCCCAACTGGGAAAAGTGTTGGTAGAGAAACGGGAATGCACCAGCGCTATAGCGCTTTCCATCGCGCTGTCGCGTAGCTCAGGATAATACTGATCGACCTGCACCGGCATTAGCATACCCTTGTAAATTATAGTTCGGGTAGAGAGGCTGCTGACATACCAGTGTTCGTCTACGCCGGCACGCCGGATCTCATTGGTGGCACGCTGGTTGATAATATAAAGTGAACGGTTAAAAGCCTGCTCGTCGGCACACTCTAGGGGTCGCTTAAGGAACAACTGCCGCACCATGGGCTCCCCTTCCCAGGCGGTATTACCCAATGAGGAATTATCGGTCGGCACATTGCGCCAGCCAAGAATTTCAACGCCCTCTTCTGCAAGGATTTTTTCCAGAATATGGCGGGCACTGTTGCGTTCAGTGGCTTTTGGCGAAGTGAATACCATGCCGACACCATAATGAAAAGGTTCTGGCAGCTGAATGCCAAGCGTGGCACAGGCGGTACGCAGAAAGCTATCTGGCATCTGCAGAAGAATGCCGGCACCGTCTCCGGTATTTGGCTCACAACCACAGGCACCACGATGATCAAGATTCACAAGGATTTCGAGCGCCTGACTGACAATTTCGTGAGACTTCCTGCCCTTCATATTAACAACAAAACCGACACCACAAGCGTCATGTTCGAATTGAGGATCGTAAAGCCCTTGTTTTACAGGTGGTTGATTGTTTTTCATTGGGGTAACCTTTGTGGTTTTTCTTTTAAGTAAGTTGAGTATGTTTCCCTGGATTTCTTTCTGGAAAAAAAACTGACCAACGCACGTATCGAGTTTAAAAAGTCAATCTTGATGGTCCGCAAATGGAGCGGGCTGATTCTGTTAGCAGGGAGTATGCCACACTAAACATTATTAGCTTTACCAACTGTCCCGGCACGATATGTTAGCTAGTTATGCCGATATTTTCTCTGATCCGTCACAGAGATTCATTGCCGAGACGCCATGAAATGAGTAGCAATTATACACTAGTGAGTACTTATCACTCATGTGGCACAAAAAAACCGACATAAAGCCGGTTTTCTATTTGTGCATAAGATCAAGGCTGGGACTACTTGACTGGAAGACTGTTTTTCTGACGACACACTGCTTCCACCCGCTCCCTCTACTGAATAATCAGCTGCGGTTCGCTGCAGGCCTGAATATCGGCGGCTGTGTAGCCAGGTGCAACTTCAACAAGCAGAAGTCCAGCCGGAGTCACATCCAACACGGCTCGATCGGTAATGATCCGGTTGATCACCCCCTTGCCGGTCAGAGGCAGTGTGCAGCTTTTGAGAATTTTGGTCTCGCCGTTTTTGTTACAATGCTCCATCAGTACCACGATGCGCTTGGCACCGTGTACCAGATCCATGGCGCCGCCCATTCCTTTGACCATCTTACCGGGAATCACCCAATTTGCCAGATCACCTGAGGCGGAGGCCTCCATACCCCCCAGAATGGCAAGGTCTATATGACCTCCGCGAATCATGGCAAACGAGTCAGCGCTGCTGAATGTTGCGGAACCCGGAATCATTGTGATCGTCTCTTTTCCGGCGTTGATGAGATCCGGATCAACATTTTCTTCTGACGGATATGGTCCGATACCCAGCAAACCATTCTCAGACTGCAACACCACCGTTTTCCCAGAGGGTATATAATTTGCCACCAGTGTCGGCATACCGATACCCAGATTTACATAATAACCGTCCTCTATCTCCTGAGCAGCCCGCTGAGCCATCTCCTCACGTGTTAATGCCATAAGTTCCCCCTGTTTATTTTCTCACAGTGCGGCGTTCAATGCGTTTCTCATGACCGGTGCAGGCTATAATTCTCTGCACGTAGACACCAGGGGTGTGAATCTGGTCAGGATCAAGATCACCGGTTTCTACTAACTCTTCTACTTCAGCAATGGTTATTCGGCCGGCAGTCGCCATCATCGGGTTGAAGTTTCTGGCGGTTTTGCGATATATCAGATTGCCGGAGCGATCACCCTTCCAGGCTTTTACAATCGCGAAATCGGCAGTCAAGCCACACTCCAGCAGGTATTCCTTTGTGCCAAAGAACCTTGTTTCACGCCCCTCGGCAATAGGAGTACCGACACCGGCAGGCGTATAGAAGGCCGGAATGCCCGCCCCCCCGGCCCGAATCCGTTCGGCAAGTGTGCCTTGCGGAACCAGTTCCACCTCCAACTCACCCGCCAGATATTGCCGTTCAAATTCCTTGTTTTCACCGACATACGACGAAACCATTTTTCTGATCTGTTTATTCTGCAGCAGTACACCAAGCCCCCAATCATCCACCCCGCAGTTGTTGGAAATGACCGTCAGGTTGTGCACTCCGGACTCGCGCAGACCCTGAATCAACTTTTCCGGTATTCCGACCAGCCCGAAACCACCTGCCATGATGCTGGAACCATCAGGAATCCCAGCCAGTGCTTCCTGAATAGTTGTGCAAACTACAGCCATGTACGGCCTCCATTGATAATTATTTCCTCAGAGTTTTCAGCATAAGCCTTACCGTTACTAACCTTCCTGAATAAGGCAAACTGATTATTCAGGGTCAGGAGAATATCCTGGATGTTCATGTCCTAACTTATAGAACATATTTATGCAACGTTAATAAGATGATGTACGCAGATTTGAAGCGAAGCAAATAATACTTCTTAGCACTCAGTTTATATTGCACAATATCATACTTTAATTTTAATAACAGAGTAACTTTAAATGCTGGTCACAACATTTGTGCCAATATATTGAAACAAGGCTCCTGGTCTTCAGTTTTTTTATTTTGCTGTTTTACTGAGGTCATTCACTTGATACAAGCCATAGAGTTTTGCATGACACATCTGCCGGAGATGTGTTATGCGTAATGTGCGGGAGAGCTGAGGTCACGCTATAAGAAAGAGAACAAACCAGGAAATAAGAAATTGAGTACAAGTATAAATACATTCCTCTCTAAAGCGGTAAAGAGACAGGCTATTGCGAGCAATTGACAATGAACTACTGGCTGTTTAAAACTGAACCGGGCTGTTTTTCCTTTGATGACCTGAAGGAACGCCCTGACATGACAGAACCATGGGATGGGGTGCGCAATTTTCAGGCTCGCAATTTCCTGCGGGATACGATTAAATTAGGCGATCGACTACTTTTCTATCACAGTAACATAGCAGAGCCTGCTGTAGTAGGACTGGCGGAAATTGTACGAGCAGGCTACCCTGACACGACCGCACTGAATCCGAACGAAGAACATTTTGATCCAAAATCATCCGCGGACAAGGCTATCTGGTATATGGTAGATGTCCATTACTGTGAACCGCTTCCACGAGTTGTAACATTGGACTCTATTAAACGAAATCCTCTGTTGACCGATATGCCGTTGGTCATGCGCAGTCGCCTCTCGATTCAGCCGGTAACGGAAGATCAGTGGCAGATTATTCTGACCATGGGTGGAATGGCCGAGGAGAAAAGACTCTAATGGGCTCAAGTGACTCTATCCGTATGGATAAATTATGTTACTCAATAGGTGGTCGTAAAATACTCGAAGATTTCGACTTTCTTCTGGAGCGTGGTATTAACCGCACCATTCTGGGGGTTAGCGGCGCTGGCAAGACGACTATTCTCAAGTTGCTACTCGGCCTTTTAAATCCTGACTCCGGCTCAGTTTTTCTCGGCGACCGTTGTATCACCGGCCTACCAGAATCGAATTTTATGCAACAGCGCAAGCGAATTGCGATAGTTTTTCAGGGAGGCGCTCTGTTCGATTCGATGACGGTCGGGGAGAATGTCGGTTACCGCCTGTTCGAAGAGGGACGGCTTTCCCAGTCAGAAATCGAGAATATTGTAGTCGAAAAACTCGGATTTGTGGGGGTCGAAGCGGCCCTCAATCTGTATCCAGCCGAGTTGTCAGGTGGCATGAAGAAAAGGGTGGCCATCGCCCGCGCCTTGGCAGCCGACCCGGATTACATTTTTTTTGACGAGCCGACTACCGGACTTGATCCTATAGGGGTCTATAATATTTGTAATCTGATGTTGCGACTGCAGGCTGAGGGGAAAACAACATTGATGGTCACTCACGATCTGGCCACCGCATTTACGACCTCACAGCGCTTCACATTTCTGCATAAGGCACGCATGCTGTTCGAGGGAAATGAAGAGGAGATGAAGAGCAGCAGTATTCCTGAAGTTCGTGAATTTCTGGAACCGACAGACAGCTCGCTGTTTGTATGATATTTATACCTTATATTCACATCTGAATATGAAAACGACTAATAACGGGTGATACACATATGAAACGAAGTAATCAGATAGGCTGGGCTCAGGTTCGGGGTGGTGTTTTCATCTTTCTGGCGCTGGTTTTTTTTGCCGGCGGAGTCCTGCTGATGGGACAGAAAACCAAGATGTTTGTAAACAAGGGCTCCATGCGGGTAGTCATGAATGACGTTGTCGGCTTAAAAGTCGGTGCACCTGTCTGGCTTGCAGGTGTAGACGTCGGCCTTGTCACCGATATTTTATTTGCCGATCCCAAGACAAGCAATGAGGTCAGTATTAATATTGAAGTAGACACCGATGCCATGAAGAAAATTGGCGCTGATTCTAAAATAACGATCAAAACCCGTGGCCTGATGGGGGAAAAGTATGTCGACATACTCCCTTCTATTCATTACTCCGAAAAACCACCCACTTTATTGCAAGGTACTTCGGTGGCCAAGCTGGATGATGCGATTCAGAAAGCGAGCGACACTTTTGACAAGGTTAACGGGATTATTGACAACATTAACCAGGGCAAGGGCACCTTGGGGAAACTAAGTAAGGATGAAACCCTCTACAGCAATGTGGCCAGACTGGCTGTTGAAATGAAAGAGCTGGTCATAACCATAAACCGTGGCGAAGGGACACTTGGCAAACTCAATCGGGATCCGGAACCGTACAACAAATTGATCGCAATTCTTAACCGGGCCGACCGCACTCTGCAGGATATTCAAGCATCTGACGGAACTCTTAACAGATTGATTTACGACAAAGCGCTCTACACCAAGTTAACAGCACTGGCGGACAAGAGTATTCAGGCCGCAGACGACGTTCGAGATCTGAATAAGAAAATTATGTCAAAAGATGGCTCGGTTGGCCTGCTGCTAAATGATCGGGAGTTTTATGACAAAGGGATTTCACTGCTTTCCAGGGCGGAGTCATCGGTTAAGGCGATTGAGGAAGTGACCGCTAAAGTCAAGAGTGGAGAGGGCACGGCGGGTAAACTCGTCAACGATAAGGTGCTCTATGACAAAATGAACATGATGGCAGATGATCTGAATGCGCTGGTAAAAGATTTCAAGGAAAATCCGCGTAAATATATAAAATTTTCGGTGTTTTAGCCCGTTTACAAGTTTGCGACCGGTTCATTTATCAGAAATAACAGGAGTATCAGGTTATGAAGCAATTATTGACAGCAGTAATAATATTAACTGCTCTAACGACTCAGCTACACGCTGCAACGCTCGAAGAGAAGGTTGTCGAACATAAGATGAAAAACGGAATGAAACTACTGCTGGTAGAACGTCACACCTCGCCGACAGTTTCTGCATGGATACGTTTCAGAGTGGGAAGTGTAGATGAACGTAGCGATGAGCGCGGGATTGCCCACCTGTTGGAGCACATGCTCTTCAAAGGAACGACCACGCTCGGAACAAAGGATTTTGCCGCAGAAAAACCACTTCTTGATAAAATTGAAGAGATCGCACAGGCATTAACTGTTGAAAAGGCACGCCACGACAAAGCGGATGTTGCTAAAATTACTGGTCTGGAAAAACAGCTCGCTTCACTTGAAGCAGATGCGTCCAAGTATGTCATCAAAGATGAATTTTTTGAACTGTATTCCAAAAACGGCGGCACCGGCTACAACGCCTTTACTAGTCGCGACGGCACTACTTATCTGATAAGCCTACCGGCTAACAAACTGGAACTGTGGGCTGCAATTGAGTCAGACCGCCTGCAGAATGCTGTCCTGCGGGAATTCTACACAGAGCGTTCAGTCGTTATGGAGGAGCGTCGCAGGTCATATGATGCCGACCCAGAGAGCAAATTATGGGAAACCTTTGTGGCTTCCAGTTTTTTGGCCCACTCTTACGGTCAGCCGACAATCGGCTGGATGTCCGATATTGAAAATTTGACCCGCACAAAAGCCGAGCAGTTCTTTCACAGCTATTATGCTCCAAACAATGCCATTGTAGCTATTGTCGGCGATATCGATACTAAAGCGACTATTGATATGGTTGAACGCTATTTCGGCGCAATAAAACCAGGAAAAGAGCCTCCTCCGGTGACAACCATAGAGCCAAAACAGTCGGGGGAACGCCGGATCGAGCTTGTGGCTGAAGCTGAACCTACTGTAATTATGGGTTTCCATAAACCGGCTATAGCTTCTCCGGACGACTATGTATTCGATGTGATCAACATGATTCTTGGGAGTGGCAGGACCTCCCGTTTTTACAAAAAGCTAGTTATCGAAAAGCAGGTTGCTTCTGATATCGGAGCTTTTGACGCACCTGGTCACCGTTATCCGAGTATGTTTGTCATCAGCGCTAATCCGCGGTCTCCGCATACGGCCAGGGAGGTGGAAGAGGCCGTCCAGACGGAACTCGATCTTCTAAAAACGGTACCGGTTGCCAAGCGTGATTTACAGCGCATTCTCAATAAGATCGAATATGAGGAGGCCAGACGTATGGGTACTAATGGTGGCCTGGCACGCAATCTAACTGAATATGAAGCTACGGCCGGCAGTTGGCTTTATATGACCGAACATAAAAGTCATATTGCCAAAATTGTACCTGAAGATATCATGCGGGTTGCTGCTACCTACTTCACCAAAGAGAACCGCACCGTTGGATTTATCACTAAAAAAGCAGGTGACAAATGAGAACGCTGATAATTTCCCTTTGTATGTTAGGCACCTTGACTACTCCTTCTTTTAGTGCGGAACAATCTCTGGCAAATCCAAGAACTATAAAATTTCCGGAGCTGAATTTCCAGATCCCAAAAGCTGAGAGAGTTGTTCTTGAATGCGGGATGCCTGTATATCTGCTGCGTGATACCGAGTTGCCAATCATCAACCTGACCGCTATGGTCCGAGTAGGATCAGTCTATGAACCAGCTGCAAAATCGGGATTAGCCAGCATGGTCGGCAGCGTTATGCGCAGTGGCGGTGCTGGTGGTATTGCTCCTGAAAAAATGGATGATGAGCTCGAATTTATGGCTTCGGCCGTTGAAAGCGCTATAGGCAGTGATATGGGAACTGTATCGCTGGCGACGCTTAAAAAGAATCTCGGTCCTACGCTGCAAACATTTCGTGATGTTCTTCTACTACCTGACTTTAAAGAAAAACGGCTCGAGATTGCCCGCAGTCAAGTTGTCGAGGCCTTGAGGCGTCAAAACGACGATCCAAAAGAAATCGCAGGAAGAGAAGTCGGCCGGGCCATATACGCCGGTCACCCTCTCGGTGATATTACGACCTTTGAATCAGTCAGCTCTATCACTCGCCAGGATTTAGTCGATTTCCATCAGCGCTATTTTCGCCTGGATAACATGATTCTTGCGGTTTCAGGCGACTTTGAGCAAGCAGCATTGATTAAAGAGCTTAATTCAATATTTAAGCCGGTAAAATACAGCAGCATAATCGAACTACCTCAAGTAGCTCAGCCGAAACAGCTTTTTCAAGGAGAGGTTCTCTACGGCAAAAAGGACGTTAATCAGACCGTTATCCGCATGGGGCACCTGGGTCTCACCAAAGAAGCCCCTGATATTTATGCAGTACGCCTTCTAGACTACATCCTGGGAGGAAGTTTCACTTCACGGCTAACGATGGAGATCCGTACTAACCAGGGTCTTGCCTACAGCGTAGGCAGTCACTTCGATATCGGCCGACGTTTTACCGGCAGCTTTGTTGCGGAAACAGAAACTAAAGCAGAATCCACCGCTAAGACTATCAACCTTATGAAAAAAATCATCACAGAGCTAACGAAGGAACCTGTCAGCGATGCAGAGCTGAGTGCCGCTCGGGAGTATATGATCAACTCTTTCATGTTTGGCTTTACCAGTCCGTCTTCTATTGTAAATCAGCGCGCCAGACTGGAATATTACGGCTATCCTGACGGCTATCTGGAAAAATATCGAGACAATATTGCAAAGGTTACAAAAAAGGATATACTGTCTGCAGCTCTAAAATATCTGCACACTGATGCATTCAAACTGGTAGTTATTGGTGACTCGACAAAATTCGACCAGCCGCTTTCGACTTTTGGGACAGTGCGCGAACTGGACCTTAAACTCAATATTCCAAAACCGCAATAATCATGATAACGAGGTGAAAACATATGTCTTTTTTTGAATGGGACGACAGCATAGCACTTGGCATACCGACCATTGATGATCAGCACAAAGCACTTTTTGGCTGGATTAACAACCTTAATGAAGCAACAAAAAGCGGGAATGATACTGAGATGGTTGGAGAGGTGATCTGGAAACTGATCACCTATGTGACAGAACATTTTAGTGAAGAAGAACGATTGATGCTATCCTGCAACTATCCGGGATTATTGGGACACCGTAAGGAGCATGACCAATTTGTTTCTCGATTGAGAGAAATACAGGTGAGTTTCATCAACGGTCACGAAATGAGTGAGAGCATTCTTGATTTTATGGTTGACTGGTTGGTGTGTCACATAAAAGGGACAGATCAGGGGTACAGTCGATTTATAAACCAGCAGGCGGAAAATGGCTTTTAGCTGACAACCTGACTGCAATGCTATCGGCTATTCTGATGCCGTCAACTGCAGAGCTCATGATGCCGCCGGCATAGCCTGCGCCTTCACCAGCCGGGTATAACCCCTTAACGCCGGGAGATTCATAACTGCTGTCACGCAGAACCCGTACCGGCGAGGAAGTCCGGGACTCTATGCCAATCAAAGTAGCCTCTGCCGTTACAAATCCTTTAAGCTTGCGGCCAAAATCGACAATACCTTCCCGAAGTGTATCGATTATAAACTGTGGCAACACAGTATCCAGCTCTGTTTCATGAATACCGGGACGGTAGCTCGTCCTGGCAGCCGCTTTACCTGGAAGTCGTAAAAAGCCGAGAAGGTTCTGCGCCGGCGCAAGATATCCCCCGCCACCCAGCTCAAACGCCCGCTGTTCCCAGTGGCGCTGTAACCGGACCCCTGCCAGCGGGCCAGCGCCATAAAAATCTTCTTCCCTGACATTAACCACTAAAGCGCTGTTAGCATAAGGTGAGTTGCGCATTTGCCCGCTCATACCATTGGTAACAACACCCCCCGCTTCAGATGCTCCGCCGACGACAACCCCGCCAGGGCACATACAGAAGGAATAGGCGCTCCTTCCACTGGTAGTATTGTTCCAAGTGACTGCATAGTCCGCTGCCGGAAGACCCGGCTGTTTTTGATTGCCATACTGAATCCGGTTTATCAGTTCCTGAGGATGTTCAACCCTGAACCCCATTGCAAAAGGCTTACGTTGTAATGGAACATTTAACCGTTCTAAAAGCTCAAACGTATCCCGTGCGCTGTGGCCACTGGCCAGAATCAGGTGATCACAAGCTATTTCTTCACTATTATTTACAATCACTGCTTCAACACAGCCATCATTAATGCAAATATCCGTCATACGACATCCGAATCGGATAGAAAAATTTTTTTCAAGGAGAGACCGCCGAATCTCGCTAATTACTGTCCTCAGCCGATCTGTTCCAATGTGTGGCTTGGCAAGATAGCGTATCTCCGACTGGGCACCGTAAGCTACGAGCTTTTCCAAAATCCATGGAGCCAGCGGATCCTTGGAACGGCAGGTAAGCTTACCATCAGAAAAAGTTCCGGCCCCCCCCTCGCCAAACTGAACATTGGATTCAGGATCAAGGAGACCCTCTTTCCAGAAGCGCTGTACGGACAGAGCTCGCTTCTCTACGGGTTCACCACGCTCGATAATCGTTGCAGTCAAACCATATTCAGCCAGGCGTAAGGCGGCCATAAGGCCGGCAGGACCACTACCAACGATGACTATACGCTTGGTTGACTGAATCTGCGCCGTCGACACAGGCGCACTTTCATCCTGCCATTCCAGTGACGGATCAGTGCCAAGACGAGCTCTTATGGAATTATCATCAGAAAATGAAAGCGTGTAAATAACCTTTATATGAGGTTTTTTGCGGGCATCGATCCCTTTGCGAATAATACGGAGATCGCGCAGGCATGCCTGCGGTACAGAAAGCTTCGCCGCCAGCAGCACGGGCAGAGTTTCTTCCCGGTCTTGTGGGGTTAGTGATAGGTTGCGATAGATAAAAGGCATGGCGTTAGCTCTACTGATACTTTCCGCGTTCAAGAAATTGTTCTACGATGATAACAATATCCACAGGCGGCGTTGACTTGGGAATATGGATTCTGGCACCCATTTCCGGCACTGAATGTTCGTGCGGTGTTTCCTGAAACATGGACGTCAATAGAATGATCACCGGATTTGCATCACCGGCAAGCCGGTCTATTTCCATACAGGTGCTAACTCCCCCCATGCGAGGCATTACAAGATCGGATATAACGACGTCCGGTAATATTTGAAGATACATCTTCACCCCTTCAATACCGTCATTGGCATTAAAAACGGTAAATCCGCTATCACTGAAGCTGTCTGTCAGTATTTTCAGAAAGAATGGGTCATCATCAATAATAAGGACTTTTACGGGTGATTGGGTCATGGGGGCACACTAACATGGAGGGTTATAGACTGGTGAGTGATAGTACACCACCTCAGCCAATAAAAGAAAGAGAGAATTTTATCGTTGTCATCTACAGGCAGGGAACTCAAGACGGAAGGTAGTTCCAACAGGCGACGAGTGTTCAACCACCATGCTTCCTTCGTACATTCCGGCGATACGCTGAGCAACAGGAAGACCCATTCCTGTACCGCGGCTTTTAGTACTGAAAAAAGGATCAAATATTCTCGGCAAAACATCCTCAGGAATACCGTTACCACTGTCAGCAACCCTTACAATAACGCGGCTGTCCTTTTCAAAAATTTCAATTGCAAGCCGCCCATCAAGACTCATTGAATCCATAGCATTCAGAAAAAGATTGGTAAAGATCTGCTCAAGTTCGGCCGGATCGGCGGTAATAGGTGACGGTATGCAATGGTACTGCCTGTCGATCTGAATTCTTCTGGCTTCAATTTGAGGCAAAAATGCCTCGATCACGTTATTTACAACCTGATTTAACTGGACATTGGACGAAATAATACGCGTTCTACGTGAGGCATCGAGCAACTTGCGAATAATTGAGTCAATTCTATCAACTTCTTTAAGTATTTTAGTCTGATATTCCAACTGGTCGGGTTCTGTTGTTGTCTGGCGCATCAGCTGAACAAACAGTGATATGGAGTTGAGTGGATTGCGGATCTCATGAGCCACTCCTGCTGAAAGGTAGCCCAATGCTGCGAGTTTTTCTGATTGAACAATTTCTTCCTGAGCATCTTGAAGTGCCTCGGATTTTTCGCGGACTCTTTTCTGCAGTTCCAGATTCCACTGTTCAATTTCTGACAGCAACTGCTCCTGACGTTTTTGTAGTTCACGGTTACGAAGTTCAATGCCTCTGATTTTCAGCACACTTTCCAGCCTTTCGACCAGATTACGATTATTAAACGGCTTAAGAATGTACTCAGAGGCACCGTTCTTCATTAGTTCAACAGCGACCTCTTCGCTCCCTTTTCCGGTAAGCATGACAACATACGTATCTGGAAAGCGTGTTTTTATCTGCTGTAGCGCAGAGAGGCCATCCATTTCAGGCATCATATAATCGAGCAGCACGAGAGCGGGGGCATGGATGGATATCAGCTCAAGCCCTTCGCAGGGGCGTTCAGCGATATATGGCTGAAATCCGTTCTTTGCAAGTATCAGGGAGGTTAGTTCGAGGATATTCGTATCATCATCAATAATAACGACAACCGGTTTAGTGTCGGACAATTCCGGCATTTTCAGCATGAAATAGTATCTCTTGTCATGTTTTTTGGGAATTCGCTACACTGCGGGGAGTCTGACCGTAAGAACAGGACACGTAGCTGAGCGTACAACCCGCTCTGCGGTGCTGCCGAAAAGTATACGGTCAAGACCGGTTCTGCCATGCGTTCCGATCACGATTAAAGAAGCATCGATTTTACTTGCAGCCATAGTTATTTCGTCGCAAGGGATACCTGTCACGATAGCCGTTTTGTAATTGTAAAAACTACCTAATCTCGTGCTGCAGAAAGCCTCCATCATAGCTACGGCCCCTTCTTCGATCTCTTTTTCCAGTTGTTCAAAAGAGATGTGCGGGACGTAGAAACCGCGCAGATCAACTGGTTCATTGATAACGTGGATAATAGTTAACTCGGCATTGAACTGAGTTGCCAAAGTCAGAGCGTAGTCAAAAGCACATTCAGAGTTTTCCGAAAAATCAATGGCGGTCAGAATTTTTGTAAAAGGTTTCATTGGGATCCTCCAGGAATTACTGCTGCCTGTTTAAATAGCTGTCAAAATTTTGCCGATGACTTTTTTTAGTTCAATATATCTGACCGGTTTATTTATATATTCAAACGCACCAAGTGTCATGGCTTCGAGGTATGACTCTACTTCACCATAAGCCGTTATCATTATGACGTTGCTCGCTGGGTGACTGCGGTTCAGTTCGCGCAAAAACTTCAACCCGTCCATCTCCGGCATATTAAGATCGGTAATGATCAACTCTACTTCATTGCTACGCAGATAATTAAGCGCTTCCAGACCGTTACTGGCTGACGCCACTTCATAACCGTCATGGACAAGTATTTTGGAAAGAGCCACCCTGGCATTTTCCTCATCATCCACAACAAGTATCCTCTTCTTACACATCTGCTCCACTGTATTTCTCCTGCACGAGTTTCAAGTACAGGAAGTTTAACATGATGTGGTTGACTGTCAAGGGCTTGGAAATCTTTTTTAAAACGATGGATCAATAACAAATGTCACATTTCAGAATTAATTATTTAAGCGCATCGGCATCAAGTTCGATGTATGCCTGTTTTCCGGCCGGACCGAGAGGCTTGTAGGGTTTACCGTTTAATTCTACATCAACGCCACCGGCATTACTTAATTCCAGTGTTACCTTTTTTTCAGCTTTCCACTCAATCACATCCCCGATAGTAAGATCCTGCTGTTGTGGTGAGGAGCCGTCTACGGTGGATGTTAGCGTTCCGGTTTGGGTAACTTTAATTTTCACTATAAGCCCCTTACCAGCTTCTAACGGCCGCTTAGCTACTGCTGTTATTTCAGAATCAGCTGGTTCAGTAAGACGTTTTTCTGCTTTGTTGACAGGGCTGATCCGCTCTACCCTACTATGGCGCACTGAGCTTTGTACCATCTGAACGGCAGCATTCTGAAGGGGCAACGTCACCGCTGCAACCGGTTGCACCTGACGAACAAGTGGGGGTGGAGTTGGCTTAAAAAACTTTGCAGTAACCAGGATGACTATCAGCAAGGAGGCCGGGAATAACATCTTTTTGAGAGAAGGGAGACGGCGCGGAGGACGCCCGGGGATGGCTGCTGCGCGAGTAAGATCCGGTTTTTCGCCTTTAACTCCGAAAAGTTTTTCATACATCCTTGCAACATCGTCAGAGTTAAGACCGAGGTAGGTTGCGTAGATACGGAGAAATCCCTTGAGATAGGCCTGATTAGCAAATTCACGAATCTGGTCGCCTTCCAATGCTTTCAGGTGAGAAATGCCAATTTTTGTGGTTTCAGATGCTTCTTCCAGCGTAATTCCGTGAAACTCACGGCAACGACGCAGAATTGCCCCCGGTGAACCGGCAGAGGTCTCTGGCGCAGATGAAAACGGATCAGACATTCTACCCCCACTCACTTGAGAAGCTCCAAATACCCAAGAGAGGCACGCCCAAGCTCACTGTCAGGAATCAGCCGGACTGCCTCTTTGAAAGAGCTGCGAGCAGCATCTAGCCGGCTTAATTTAAGCTGTGCCTGACCCATATAATGGTGCGCTGCTCCATAATCACGATAAATATCCAATGCTTTGGAATATTCTACAATCGCCTGTTCACTCTTGTCCATGGCAAACCAGACCCTACCAAGAGAAAGCCGTACAACCGGATTGCGCGGATTTAAGGCCGCGACACCCTGCAGCTCTTCCAGTGATTTGGTGTATTCACCTTTTCCAAGATAGGCCAGCCCGAGATTGATGCAGGCATTTTCGTTATTGTCGTAAAAAAGATCGTCTTTTACAATTTTGAATTGTTGAATAGCGCTATCCCAGCGTTTTAAATCCAGGTAGGCAACCCCCAGATCGTTTCTGGCAACAGAAAAACTAGGCTTCAAAACAATTGCCTTTAAAAGTTTCGCCTCGGCAAGATCCGGGCGTTTTTTCCCTATAAAAGCTTTGCCGAGATTATAAAGGACATCCGGGTTTTCGGGATCAAGCTTCTCGGCTTCAGTCAGGTCAAACAGAGCCGATGAATAATTTCCCTCCCCAAGATATGAAAGTCCCATTTGATAATGATAGGAAGCCGGGTTGGGCTTGTTACTATTTTGTCCCCGCCCGGACACGCAGCCGGAAACGTACAACAGCAACATAGATGCAGCTATAATGTGCAAAATACGTTTCATCTTATACCACTCTTGCGATCTGCATCGCAGGGTCGCAATGTGCCATTTTTGGTATGCATCAGATTGTAATATCCTTGAAGCTGGTGAGCGCCTTGAAACTGGCAAACCTGGCCTGAATTTCTTTATACTCAAGTCGCTTCATACGATTTAGACTGAAGTCTTCTACATTGAACGAAGCCATTACGCTTCCGAAAATAATCGCCTGACGCAGCCCCTCCTCAGTAAGATCACCCGTATTTGCAAGGTATCCCATAAATCCACCAGCGAAAGTGTCGCCCGCTCCTGTCGGATCAAACACCTCTTCCAGCGGGTAGGCCGGTGCCGCGAAAACCGTCTCAGGGGTAAACATCAAAACTCCATACTCTCCGCGCTTAACAACAAGGCGTTTGCACCCGAGGTTCATAATTTGACGGGCAGCCTTTACAAGATTAGCTTCACCGGTGAACTGCCTGGCTTCGCCCTCGTTGATGACAACAATATCAACTTTTTTAAGAACCTGCTTGAGAGATTCCGGCTTGGAGGAGATCCAGAAATTCATTGTGTCACACGCCACAAGCTTCGGCTTTCGTACCTGTTCCAAAACTTTCATCTGCAGATCTGGATCTATATTTGCCAGAAACAGATATTCCGCATCGCGGTAGGACTCAGGGAGATCGGGCTGAAAATCCATCAGGACGTTAAGTTGAGTGTCAAGAGTTTGGGCTTCGTTCAGATCATATCCGTAGCGCCCGCTCCAGTGGAATGTTTTGCCAGGAATGCGCTGTAAGCCGGTAGTATCAATGTTCCGATTCTGCAGAAAAGTTACATGCTCTTCCGGAAAGTCCTCTCCAACGACAGCAACAAGAGATACATCAGTAAAGAAACTGGCAGATGTAGAAAAATAAGTGGCGGAGCCACCAAGAACGTTGTCGCCCCTTCCGAAAGGGGTTTCAACGGTATCAAACGCTACTGTGCCGACAACAACAATGCTCATTGGTTTCTCCTACTTTGGAATATTGGGGCAAAGTACCACGCTGCACAAAATGAGTCAAAAGGATTGTAGGTTCGTGTAAACACCGTATCGTGCAGTGGCCCTACTCCCCCGCGATCCCCATGGACCAAAGGTAATAGACTTGCGCTACACGATAGTCACGCCGGGCTCTTGCAAGGTTACTTCTGGCCAGGAGCAGATTTAACTGAGCGTCATCGACCTCAAGCCTTATCTTTACGCCGAACTCATACCCCTTTTCCGCCATCTGGAGCAGACGTTCCGCCTGTTTGACTGTTCCTGAGAGCGCCTTCAAAATCTCGGCAGCCTCACGGAAGGAAAATTCCGCCTGACGAACTTCCAACGCGATTGACTCGAGAAGTTTTGTCTCCTCAATCTGTTTCGTGCGCAACTCACTTTTGGCCTGAGCAACCTTACCACTGGTACGAAGACCGTCGAAAAACGGAAAAGTTACATACAGACCTACGTTCCAAGCCGCACCGTCTGCATCCTGCGCCGGCCCAGGATCATTCAGGCTCGCCCAGTGCCAACCGGCGCCCCCTTTAAGGTCAAGACGCGGCTTGTTTTCAGCATTGGCAATAGTGACCAGCTCGTCATAAATGCGTAGGCGCAGTTGCAGATCAGCCAGCTCCGGACGTTTTTTACCGGCGAGTTGGAACGCTTGTTCAAAATTAGCCGGCAGTGAGCGATCCGCCGTCGGCACTTCCAGAGACTCTATTACATCGACTTCATCACTCTCCATAGCGAGCAGGAAACGGAGTTTTTCGCGTGCCATGCGGATGCCGTTTTCAGTGCGAATAACTTCGGGCTGTGTGTTCTCGGCAGCAACTTCTGCCGCCAGGACATCATAATCCGTTGCAACCCCGGCGTTAAACTTGCGAGTTGCCTCATCAAGATGCCGTAGTTTCTGAGCACGGTTTTCTAGAGCCATGCGAGACAGCTCGCGTGACAACAAAACATCGTGGTATGACGTCACCACGTCACGGTAGACAGCCTGACGATAAAGTCTCAGTTGCTCATCCGCTGTTTTAAGCCCAACCTCGGCGGCTCTGATAGCAGCGTTCAGCTTCCCCCAGGTATATAACTGTTGGGAAACCGTCAGATCTACAGCCCGGCCAAACTGCCTCTGAGCGGGCGTACCGGCTATTTGTTGGCTGCCATCCTTTGAGACCATTGCAGTACCGTTGAGAGAAACTTGAGGTAACGCTGCAGCGCGTTCTTCTACATATTTGCCCTGGACATAGTGTGCGTACTCGCGCGCTTTTTCGATGTCGCGGTTTTTCTCTAAAGCGACAGAGATTGCCTGATCAAGTGACAGGGCTTTTATTTCGGCGTTGCAGACAACCGGAATGAACACAACTAAAATCATAAATACAAATTTCATTACCGTAAGTCCCCTTTCATATTATGACAAACTTTTGCCAACCACGCACCGAATTGACCAGCCAGAGTTCATCTGCCCGACTCAGATCTTCGGTACAAAGGATTTGCTCTCTGATTTTCCCATCTGCAAGGAGCTCTTCCCGCAGTACACCCGGCAGTAGACCGCAAGCCAGCGGCGGCGTCACAAGCTGTCCAGCCAATTTAACCACCAGTGTGTGATAACTTCCTTCAGTCAACTGTCCATGTTCGTTGAGTAGCAACACCTCATCACAGTCCGGGTGCTCCGATCTGGCAGAGTCGAGTTTTTCCCTGCAAGTTGTCTTATGGTAACAAAAACAATCGTCAGAATTTACCCGTACCGCGCTTATGCCGACTCGAAGAATATCCGTCCGCTCGAATAGTACTTCAGAAGACAGCTCCAGGCTGCCGTCCGGCGCCAGAAGCAGGCGGATTTTAAAAAGCCCGGATGTCGTCAGAGCAGCATGCGCAGAAAGAGTATGCCGTATTTTCCCAGCGTCACATACAAAACCAAAATAGGATGCTGAAGCGGCAATTCGGGCGATGTGCCTATCCAGAAGGGAGTAGACACCATCCTCCAAGCGGAGCGATTCAATCAGACGAAAGTCATTATTTCGGTGATTGACAAACACTCCTTTGCTCAAACATTCGGAGTACTCTAAAGATGCAACGGAATCCCAGGTAACGGCACTTCCAACGCCCATCGTCAGAGTGTTTGTCTGTGAGTCACACAACAAAGTGCGGATCGCTACGGAAAAAACCGCCTCACCACCAGGAGCCACGCATCCGATCGCCCCGCAATAGACTCCGCGTGGAGCGTTCTCAAGTTCGGCAATTATTTCCATGCTGCGTCGTTTAGGGGCACCAGTTACAGATCCACACGGAAACAGGGCCCTAAAAACATCTGCCAGACCAACGTCGGGGCGGATTTGCGCAGAAACAGTCGAAGTCATCTGGTGGACGGTGGGATATGTTTCTACATCAAACAACCTGTCAACCGTCACTGAACCGATCTCTGCAATAACGCCGAGATCGTTGCGTAACAGATCAACGATCATTAGGTTTTCGGCCTTTTCTTTTGGGCTGTTCCGTAACTGTGTGACTGCAACCAGGTCATCTTCAGCCCGGCTCCCGCGGCGGGCGGTGCCCTTCATCGGGCAAGTAGTAATTTTCCCCTCTTTCAGTGAAAAGAAAATCTCCGGCGAAGCCGAAAGAATGGTGAACCGGCCAGTATCAATGAAAGCAGAGAACGGCGCACCCTGTGCTACGCTTATCCGCGAATATAAATCACACAAATTCCCTGCGAAAGTCCCCTGCAAAGAAAATGTATGATTTACCTGATAACAATCCCCTGCAGCAATGTAATCGCGGATACAACTGACATCTCCGGTGTATTCTTCAAAATTTTTCAGTGGCTCAAGCAGGGCATCCAGAGCAGAAACGTCAAGATCCGCACCGGCATTAACGCTGTGTCGCTCCCGAAAGAGAGCAAACCAGGCGAGCGGCAGTCCCTCGACCGGGGGGATATGTGGCAGATCAGGGTTAAGTGAAGAGGCTGCTTCATAAGCTACAAAACCGACCGCATAAAGGCCTCCAGCAGCCGCCTGTTCAATTTGATTGAGAACATCTACAACCTCACTGGCTTGAGTAGCTGCCACGGTTTTGACGTACCCGTCAAATCGCCACGAAGAGGCAAAGCTACCACAACGGAACGAATCGAAGAGAATCAAGGGTATTTCAGACATTGCCACCTTTCCATCTCCGTTTCAGCCAGCCCCCCAGGTCATCCATCAGTGTGTACATTACCGGCACTACCAACAGTGTCAGCAGAGTCGAAGTAAGGAGGCCGCCAACTACGGCGCGAGCCATGGGGGCGCGACCTTCAGCGCCCGCTCCAAGCGCCAGAAATAGCGGCATCATTCCAAAAATCATCGCCAGTGTTGTCATTATTATCGGCCGCAGACGGGTGCGGCCTGCCAGAATAACCGCCTCACGCCTGTTCATGCCGTCCCTGCGCTGAAGCACCTTGGCGTAATCAACCAGCAAAATTGCATTTTTGGTTACTAATCCCATCAGCATGATCAAGCCTATCAGAGACATTATATTGATCGTATCGCCGGTAAGTTTGAGCATACCGGCCATCCCGACAATGGAAAGCGGCAGAGAAAACATGATTGCAAGGGGTTCAAAAAACGACTCAAACTGGGCGGCCAGAATCAGGTAGACAAAAAGCACTGCCAACAGTAACGACTCCCCCATGTAGCCGAATGATTCGGCCATATCTTCTGCCTCACCAGATAGATTAACGGAGTAGCCAGGCGGCATGTTAATCCTTTTGGAAGCAGCCTCAACATGCTTGGCAGCAGTTCCGACCGGCAACCGGTCAAGATTAGCACTTACAGTTACCTGGCGGGCCAGATCACGGCGGTTTATCTCCGTAGGCGATGCAGCCACAACAGTGCTGGTCAGACTTGACACCGGTATCAGCTTGACTCCACCATTACCGTCCGGCACAGACACTTTCAAATCCAGCACCTGCGAAGCATTTTGCCGTAAATGTGCCGGCAGGCGAACCCGCAGATTTACCGCATCGCCATCTACATCTTCAAAAGTTGAAATGGCTTCGCCACCGACCAGACGACTAACAGAGGCCACGATATCATTGGTTGTAACGCCAGCCGACAGAGCTTTGTCGCGGTCAACCCGCATACGGTATTCAGGGATGTCGTTCTCCAGGGTCATTGTAATATCTACAATGCCACGCACCTTATAAAGCTCCTCTTTCAAGCGCGCTCCAAGCTGCTTGAGGACCACCAGATCTTCACCTTTAAGGTTAACGTTAAGCGGTTTCTGCGCCCCGCCGATCTGACCGACTTCCTCAATGGAGAAGGTTATGCCCGCTATCTTCTGCAAGCGCTCGCGCACTTCCCGCTGCAGCTGGAACTGGTTTTTGGAACGATCTTTTCGTTCCTTGAGCTTAACGTATAAAAGACCGTCGCGCACAGTACCGCTGTCCCCGGCGCCGATAGTGGCATAGGTATGATCAACCTCCGGTGCGCTTTTTACAGCAGCCAGAACTGCATGCATGCGGTCTTCGGTTTCAACTACAGAGGCATCCGGAGCTGTTTTGAACGAAATTTGAAATTCACCTTTATCCTCCGGAGCCATAAATGAGGACTCCAGGGAGCCAAAAAGCATGATCCCGGCGACAAAGGATCCAAGGGCCAACGCCATAACGCTTTTGCGGTGATCCAGCGCCCAGGCTATAGCACCACGATATTTATCGGCAGTTTTGTCAAACCAGAAGTTGAATTTTTCCAGATAGCGCGCAATCCCTTTGCGTTTCCCCTGCAGATGAATTGAGGGATCGTGCCAGCGGGATGAAAGCATAGGATCGAGGGTAAACGAAACAAACAGCGAAACCAATACCGCAAAGGCGACGCTGATGCCGAACTGATAGAAAAAACGTCCGACAATCCCCTTCATGAAGGCCACCGGTATGAACACGGCAATAATCGACATGGAAGTAGAGAAAACCGCTAGTCCGATCTCTGACGTGCCAAACCTGGCCGCTTCCATGTGGTCTTTCCCCATTTCCAGATGGCGGACAATATTCTCCCGCACAACAATGGCATCATCTATCAGCATGCCTATGGCCAGAGATAAAGCCATCAGGGTCATGACATTAAGGGTCATGCCAAGCGCATTCATGACGATAAAAGAGGATATGACCGAAATCGGCAGAGTCACACCGGTAATCACTGTTGACCGCCAGGAGTTGATGAAACAGAAAATGATCAGTACAGTCAGAATACCGCCGATGAGCAGAGTTTCTTTGACATCAGCAAGCGACTCGCGCGTCATGATAGAACCGTCCCGTACCAGCGAAAGCGTTACCCCGGGCGGCAACTCCTTTTGCAGCTTTAACATAACTTTCTTGACGGTATCAACCAGCTCGACCTGATTACCACCTGACTGTTTGTATATATCCAGACCAATAGCCGGCTTACCGTTCACCAGAGCAAGTTTGCGCTTTTCTTCAATACCGTCGTTTATCACGGCTATTTCGCCAAGCCGTATCGGACGACTATTCCGCTGAGCAACGGTCATCTGTCGATACTGCTCGGCCAGTTCCGGCTTACCCTCTATGCGGAGCGGATATTCCGCTGTGCCTCGGGTTATCCGCCCTAGCGGCGTGTTAGTGTTCTCGGAACGGATACCGGAAACAATGTCGTTAACACCAAGCTTAAGTGCGTCCAGCCTGACCGGATCGAGATCAATGTTGACCTCACGCTTCTGACCGCCGACCATATCGACCTTGCCGACTCCGGCAACGCTTTCAAATCTTTTTTTAATCCTTTTTTCTACCAATGTTGTCAATTCGCGAGGCGACAAAGTAGTAGATTCAACGGCCAGCGCTGCAATCGGCGAAGCGTTAAAGTCCAGCTTCTGAATAATCGGTTCATCGATAGAAGCCGGCAGAGTTGCGCGTACAGAGGAAATCTTGGCTCGGACCTCCTGAGCCGCATCATTAACCTTTTCCTCAAGACGGAATTCTATAACAACCGATGATACGCCTTCGCGGGAAGTGGAGAAAACATGCTTCACTCCGGCAATCTGGTTGACCGCCTCCTCTATACGCTTTGAGACTTCCCGTTCGACCGTCTCCGGAGAGGCCCCGGCAAAAGTGGTGACAACCGAAACAATTGGAAACTCGACATTAGGAAACATCTCAACAGAAAGACGACGATAGGAAAAGATGCCGAGTATGACCAGAGCTAAAACCATGACTGAGGCAAAAATCGGACGTTTGATGGAGGTATTGGAGAGGATCATTCTTGCTTCCTTTTTGTCTATTGGCTACGGTATTACTGATTCATGGCCAAGCGCTGCAACGATAAGTCGCTTTAGCTCCGAAATACTGCTGCAGGAACTAATCTCGGAAGCAGTTATCAATATTTCCAACGATCCATGAGTGTTCATAAATATCGCCGGGAGAGCAACAGAAACAATGCCGTACTGTTCGAAGAGTTCATCACGATGCAGAAACTCCAGTTTCTGCTCAAGAGATTCGAGAAACAGCTTCCATTCGGAGCGCATACCAAAGGTGCCATAGGTAATTGCGCAGAGATCGCAGGAATAGCTCTCCGGTGCAAACGTTTTGTGTGCGATATCAGTAAGGGTGTTAAAGAGCCCGCTGTCGGCATTATAGACAAAGACAAGTTTCGTACGAGGGGCCTTTCCCATCACTTCACAACCGCTTCAGTCTTTACTGCTGCTTCCACAGCTACTTTGTCGCCATCTTTCAGATTAAACCCGCCACGGATTACGTACTGTTCACCAGCCTTTAGTCCCGTTGCGATTTCGACCATATCGCCTGCAACAGCACCACTAAGAATATCCCGTTTGCGAGCTACCCCGTTTTCCACAACTAACACACTCCCTTTATGTGCCTGCGTGTCAAATGCGACAATTGAGCTGCGTGGTATCTGCAGCACCTGTCTACGGTTTTCGGTAATAATGCGCCCTTTAGCAAACAAGCCGCCTTTAAGATATTCAGGTACGTTCCGAACTTCGGCAATAACTTTTAGCGAGCGATCTACTGCGGAAAGTTCGGGATTGATATACATTACCTTGCCGTTGATAGTACGACCCGGCAGAGAATCCACCGTAAATTCTAACGACTGACCGACCTTGACTCGACCGGAGTCTGTTGAGGAAACGGTCACCGTCAGATTGAGCAGTCGATTGTCCACAATTCGAAAAACTGGCTTGGCGGCTGCGGCGTCACTTGCCAGATCACCGACATTGATATCACGCAGGGCGACTATGCCATCAATAGGTGCTACGACCAGGCCTTTCGCCTGACGGGCAATTCCTTGTCGAAACTCTTCTTCAGAAACATGGATCTGAGCAGATGCTACCCCGACTCTTGCTTTTGCTGTCTCTGTTTCACTACGGGCGTCGTCAATGGCCTGCTGAGTAGCAAGTCCGGATTCTTTAAGTTTGAGGACACGCGCCAACTCCCGCTCCGCACGATTACCCACCACCTGTGCCTGAACCATATTCGCTTTCGCGGAGATGATTCCTGCCTCGGCCCGCTTGACTTGAGCCTCTGTTTCGGCAACATCAATGCGTACCAGCGGCTGGCCTTTTTTTACGTGAACCCACTCTGAGACCATAACCTGTTTGACCAGTCCCGGAATCTGTGTTTTCACATCCACCGCAAACTTTGGTTCCAGACTGCCGGTCACTTCTATGCCGTCCGTCACGCTTGAATAGGTCGCAGCTCGTGTCTCTACTGCCACCGGTGGCTTTGTTACCTGCTCAATATTTTTTTTTGCATCGCTCTTACCACAGGCCGTCAAACTAACAACTACCATCGTCACCGAAAAAATAAGTGATACCGCTTGTTTCATTTCATGCTCCTTGTTCAGTCAATCTATATCAACATTACCTATTAAGCGTGTGAGATCTGCGCCGGAGAACCTATACCAAGTTGCAATCAAAATGAGTACTAGGCGGAGAAGAGCGTTGCGACCGAGGCGTGCGTTTAGTACGTTGAGGATCTACCGACGAGGCCAACAGCGTAATCATTTGATTGCGACCTGGTATTAGACCTTCCCCTTTAACTTGTAAACATACGCCAAAACCTCGGCGACAGCTGCGTAGAGGGTTTCCGGTATTGGCTCATTCTCTTTGACCTGATCATACAACTCACGGGCCAGAAACCGGTTCTCCACTAGAGTAATGCTGTGTTCACGGGCAATTTTCTTGATCGCCTCTGCCATGACATCCATCCCTTTGGCGAGCACAATCGGCGCGGCCATTTTCTGACGGTCATATTTAAGTGCGACGGCAAAATGAGTCGGATTGGTGATGACAACGTCCGCTAACGGAATAATTTTGGTCATTCGTCGCCGGGCCATCTGAAACTGCATCTTCTTGATTTTACCCTTTGTTTCCGGGTTACCATCCGACTCTTTATGCTCGTCCTTGACTTCCTGCTTGGTCATTTTGAGATTTTCGGTGTAGCGCCACTTAACATAGAGCATGTCGATCAAACCGAGTACGATCAAAATGCCGCAGGTGTGGGTAACGATCTTGAATGCAATGTGACCAATAAAATTGAAAATGGTCTGAATATCCGCTTCCGCCAGAAAAGTAATATTCTGCATTTCGTCACGCACTACCCCATAAGCGATCCAGGCAACTACCGCCAGCTTGAGCAGCGATTTCAGCATCTCAACCAAGGCGTCTTTGTTTAATATCCGCCCAAAACCTTTCATTGGACTCAATTTGGTAAAATCCACTTTCAGCCGAGACAATCTGAACTCAAGTCTGCCGTTATCCTGAATAAGGCTGGAGATCACTGCTGTGACTATAATCGTCACAACAAGCGGCAATAGCAGCATTACGATGGTACCAAAAAGCTTAAGGATCAGAATATACAGGTTGGATTCAGTCAACTGGAAGGTGCCGATTGTTGACAAAATCTTGACCGTGCTCTGCTTGAGGCCGTCCATCATAAAACTACCGAAAATATATAGGCTGACGATACCCGTGAACAGGGTAAGTGACGACGTCAGCATCTGACTCATTGGCGGAGGGCCGTCTTCGCGTGATTTCTCCAGCCTTTTACCGGTGGGTTCTTCGGTTTTGGAGTGCTTATCTGAATCTCCTGACGTAGGTCACCCCCCCTTTGCCATAAGCCGGAATAGCGCGTCTATTTGAGCAGTAAGATGCCCGAATGACACTTGCAGAACATGAAAGAAAATTGTCAGTGTCATCCCCATAATAACAAGACCCAGTCCGACGTTAAGCGGCATACTGATCATGAAAATATTCATCTGCGGGAAAGCCCGCGCCATGATTCCAAGCGCAACAGTAGTAAGAAGCAGGGCGACCATAACCGGTGCGGCCAGACGAATTCCGATGATAAATATATCCGCAGTACGCGTAACGAAAAAATTCATCAACTCCCCGTTCAGATGCCATCCACCAAGCGGAATCACTTTGAAACTGTCCATAATGGCTCGGATGAAGACGTGATGAATATTAAGTGTCAGGAACATCAGAGTTGCGAACAGTGTCTGGAGCACCGACATCGTCTGGGACTGCGTGCCTTGAGACGGGTCAATTATTGACGATATAGTCAAGCCCATCTGCATGCTGATTATCTGACCACTGAATTCGACCGCTGCGAAAACAATCTGAGTTATGTATGCCAGCGTAAGACCAACCATAACCTCGGTTAATGCCAGCATTGCGAGACTAAAAGCATCAGTAGGCACCTGAGGTATCGCTACCGAAAGCGTCGGAAAACAGACCAGCGTAATCATAATGACTGTAATTGCTTTGACACGAAGGGGCATACGGCGGCCACCGAAAACAGGCAAAGCAGCAAAAATACCGGCCACGCGACTTAAGACCAACATGAAAAATATGACTTCGCGGGGGGATGGAAAGGGGAGTAGCGGGAACATGTGAGGCTAACGCCTCATTGTTGCGATAAACGAATAGATCTCTCGAGTAAAGTCACTCATATAGCTCATCATCCAGGGAAAGAATATGATCATAGCAACCATAACAGCGATTATTTTCGGGGCAAAAGCAAGCGTGGCCTCGTTTATGGAGGTGACTGCCTGAAATATACTGATCAGAAGCCCGACAATCAGACTGGCAATCAGAAGAGGAGCAGCCAGCAACAGTGTCGCTTCAAAGCTGCGTCTGGCGAGTTGTACGACTAATTCAGGGGTCATTTAATATCACCTAGCCAAAACTTTTTACGAGAGAGCCGATTACAAGACCCCAGCCATCCACAAGAACAAACAGAAGTATTTTGAACGGGAGCGAAATCATTACAGGTGGCAGCATCATCATACCCATTGACATAAGAACTGATGCCACGACCATATCAACAACTATAAAGGGAATATAGATCAAAAAGCCGATCTGAAAAGCTGTCCGCAGTTCAGAAATCATGAAGGCAGGAATTATTGTCAAAGTCGGTATATCTTCGGCATTTTTCGGCCGCTGCAACTTGGAGAGGCTCACAAAGAGCGCCAGATCCTTTTCCCGCACCTGAGAGAGCATGAACGTGCGCACCGGCTTGACAGCACGTTCCATTGCCTGCTCCTGGCTTATCTGTTGTGCTTTCCACGGCTGGTAGGCATCCTTATTAATCTGCTGCCACACCGGAGTCATGATGAAAAAAGTCAGAAACATCGATAAGGAAAGAATTACCTGGTTGGAGGGGGCGGCCTGAGTACCCATGGCGGTGCGCAGGAAAGATAACACTACTGAGATGCGAGTAAATGATGTTGTCATAATCAGCAGCCCGGGTGCGAGCGACATGATCGTCATCAACAGAAATATCTGAACCGTGACAGCAACATCATTAGGCTTGGTGGCGGTGCCGACCCCGATATTAAGTGAAGGAATAGGCATCGGTTCAGCGAACAGCAGCGCAGCCCCGGCCAGTAAAAGCAGGGTAGTCAGCAAGAAGATAAAAGAGCGTCTGGTGAGGTGCCTGGTTTTCATGATAGTTGTCATGATATTCGTCATGATGCCTGCCTCAAACGTGTTAACAGTGTGGCAAAACTGCTCTGTTCCGGTTTTTCTTCTATAACTTCAATTTCTTCAAGCATGTCGATCTGCTTGACAAATGACAGGCTTGCCTCACTACTGGAAAGCAGCAGGTATTCTCCTGCCACTTCAACCAGCAAAAGTGATTTTTTAGGACCAAGATAACGTGTTTCAACGAGCCGAATATGCTTTGATTGTAGCTGCCTCCCTACCGGCAGCTTCTTCATTAGTTTGTTGGAGAAATGCCAGGTAATAAGTATAAGGCCTACAACAAGTGCCAGTGCAGCCAGCATTTGCAGTAAACTAGAAAGAAAGCTGAACTCCTGTACGGAGCTGTCAGCTGCCGAAGCGATTGATGGAATAAAGAGAAGAAGTGCGGAAACCGCACTTCTCACAGGATTTTCTCCACCCGCTCGTTAGGAGTAACGATATCCACCAAACGGACACCGAACTTTTCGTTGACAACAACCGCTTCACCGCGAGCAACCAGCTTGGAGTTAACAAAAATATCCAGCGGTTCACCGGCCAGCTTGGTTAACTCGACAACGGCACCCTGGTTGAGCTGCAGAATATCCTTGACCAGCAGCTTGGTTCTCCCCAGTTCTACGGTTACCTGCAAGGGGATATCAAGTATAAAGTCGAGGTTTTTCTTGTCAATTGGCGATTGATTCTCTTCAGGCGTGTCACCCACTACTGCCCCCTATTACTACATATCTTGCTTATCTGAATCGCTTTATTACCATGTTTAATGCCGGGAATACCGAAGTATTTTGGTACCCCCTCAATTTTAACAACCATTTCGCTCGAACTGGCTTTATCAAGCATTATGGTATCACCAGGTGCCAGATCCAAAAGTTCCCGCAGAGTGATGCTGGCATTCCCCATTTCAACCGTTGCCTCCATGGGTGCCTCCATTATTTCCGAAGAGAGCCTGAACGACCATTGCGGGTCAATCGCCATCAGGTCGAACTGCATACCTGTCTTGAGCTTATCCCGTATAGGATCGATGGTCATAAACGGCACTGCAAACATCATGTTGCCGGATACGTCGTCAATCTGAATTTTGAGAGTCATAGTGACTATCTGATATTCAGGCGGGACAATGTTGACCAGACGCGGATTCATTTCCATCCGCAACAGGCTCATATGGGTAGCATACAGCGGCGCCCAGGCTTTTTCCAGATCCTGCAGGGCATCACCGACAATTTTCTCCATCAAACGCACTTCAATCGAAGTGAACATACGATTGGCAATTGGTACTTTGGCGCTGCCGGTACCACCCAAAAGGCTGTCAACCAACGACAACACAAGGGTACTGTCGAACGAAATAAGAGCCGCGCCTTTCAGTGGTTCAATTTTAAAAATCCCCATGCATACCGGTGAAGGCAGCGTCTGGAGAAAGTCATCAAACTTATAGGAACGAGCGCCTATCTTTTTAATTTCAACTGATTTACGCAGGCGATTAGAGAGGTTAACGCGGTTGTAGCGGATAAAGCTGTCGTAAATGATATCAAGATTCGGAACAAAACCCTTGTGAGCATCCGAGTTGACCAAGTCATAGTTTGCAACTGCACCTTCAGCCTTCGAAAGCTCCTTTTCAGGCTCTATACGACCCTCAAAGACGGCATTGAGCAGTGCCTCGATTTCAGCTTTTGAAAGAATTTTTTCCATTGCAGCCACTTCAGTACCTATTGAACCACGAAATCAGTGAAATACACCTTGGCAATCTTGCCGGGCGGAATATTTTTATTGATCGCTCCGAGGATTTCATCTTTGAGAGTATTTTTACCCTGAACATCTTGAATATCCTGAAGCGTTTTGGCACTGAGTAAAATCAGAACCGAATCACGGATAGGAGCCAAACGCCCCTCAATCTCAGCCTTTACCGCAGGACCAACCATCTCCAGTTCAACCTTTACTTTGAGATAGCGCAGTTCCTGGCCGTCATAAATATTAACAATAAACGGCTCCAGCGGATATATATTTGCGGAAGGCCCTGCCGCTGCACCTGCAGCAGGAGCACCACCATGGGCGCCAGCGGCAGGTGCAGCTGCAGCTGCACCATGAGCACCGGCGGCAGGAGCGGCGGCACCTTCAACCTGCGCCGCATCGCCCTCTTTTTTTGTTTTTTTGTCGCCCTTGCCCATCATCATAAAGACAACGACACCCAGTATCAGCGCGACAGCCACCGCTGCCCCGATAATAATTAATTTTTTCTTGCCCCCGCCTTCTGCTTCCGCTTCAGCCGGTGCCGATTCTTCCTTGGCCATTGGTTTCCTCCGTCACTACGTTATAACTCGTGTTCTTTTTAACATCATATACTTAAATTGAAACCAATTATTTTGCAACTGCCAAATAGAAAATGAAAGGTACATTTTTGATCGCACCTGCGCTAATACAGAATATTTTTGGAATATAAAAAAATCCGCGAAAAAATGGTGGCTAGTGATGCACTAGCCACCAGGCTGGTTTTACGTACAAGAGGCAGTTGAGCCTCAATTAGTACCGGTTATTACGGTAGGAGCAGCATTTGCGTCCGTAGCTGTGGGAACGATAGTAAAAGCATAACTACCTGGCAGAGATCCTGATGCTAAAGAAAGGCGTATATAGGCAATAACGCCATCTGCTATTGCTTTTTTCCCTCCCAGATCAATAATTGCAATACGCAAAACATCGCTTTGAGTGGCACTTTTACTCTGGTTAATTTGTTTACCGGCTTCGGTTGCTGCAGCGCCCGCACTGGCACTATCCACAGCTGTGCCGTTCATTATCAGTGCAAATACATCGCTCTTAAAACTAATGACTGTGTCAATGCCAACTACAGATTTACCTTGTGCCGAAAAACTCAATGGAAAGGTTGCAACAGTCCCGCTTATTGTTGGTGTTCCGATCACAAGAGAAGGAACTCCAGCTACCGTTTGATACCTGGATATATCCACTGATGTCGGTGCAACTGCAGAGCCACCACCACCGCCACATCCTAGTATGGTAGATAGTGCCGCACATACCATAAAAGTTGTAACTGCCCTTTTGATTGTTATCATAATAGCACCCCTGATTACAGCCCTATAAAGCTGTTAATCACCTGCTGAAGTTCATAAATCTGGACTATGCCGTCAGCGTTAAGATCAACAGAACCACTGACGGGATATGTTACAGGATCAAGCAACATATAGAGCGCGTCCTGGACGCCTTTCAGTGTTGACGGATTATTCACACCAAGGGCAAAAGTGTCACCGGGCTTGGCGACAATAGTTACAGTACCGTCTGTTCCAGGACTAAGTATCAGCGAATTCGCATTTAAGTCAGTCGCTGAATTTGAATCGATGGCAAGTGCCTCAATACCGGTCACTGCAGATGAAATAACAGTGAAAGACAGGTTGGCAATTTCTCCGTCAGGTAAAGGCGTATTCAGTTTATTGAGATCATTAATTACTATTCTGTAGACTTTAACTCCGAGCGAATTAGTTGTCGTTCCACCCTGGATACTTTTGCCCAGAGCTGCCGCCGTCTTGGCGATTGTAACAGCTGGATTAGAAAGATTACTTGTCGTCGGGTCGTAAGCAATGTCGATACTGACTGCTGCAACCTGATAGCCGCTAGCCAGGGAAATAGGTACTCTTACAGAATGCCCAATAACACCGATACTTTTTCCAATGGTAATAGTCGTAGGCGTAGTGCCGGGAGCCAGGTAATTTATGGTTCGTGTATCAACACTGCTTAAAATTCCATTAGTTGCTGTTGTAGTAATGGAATTCACACCGGCAACCAAAGTGTTTACGTGGGAAAAACTGCCATCAACTGTGCTTGTTGTAATAACAGTGCCGTTGATGTCTAGGGTAGTGGCTGTAAAAGGAGCCACATTGCCACTCACATATAAACTGAGGCTGGATGTTGTCGACCCGTCCGCTAATGTTTCAAGATACAATGCCGGATTTGTGTCTAGCGGTGCAGCGACGACGGCACAGTAAGCCGTCTTTATCGGCTCTATGTTGCCGGCTGCGTCTACAGCGAAGAACTTCACGATGGTGTTATTGGAAAAGACCACCGGAGACGTATAATATGCGAATGCGGTTCCTGAGTGGTTTACTGAATTGCTGGTGCTGTACATGATTTTAGGCAGCAGATCTACGGCATCTGTAGCGGTAAGAGTGATTTTATTCGCTGTAGTACCACACACAGCCACTGTGGTTGCCGGAGTTGAATCTACGGTGTAAATTTCCACTTTCACCTTTTCAATAACGCCTTTTGTGTCCACTGCAAAAAATTGTATTGTCGTCTTGGCATCCTGTAAAAGAATTGGTGCAGTTGAACTATATTTTTTAGTGGTTTTAGAAGTTGTTGAAGGTACTGTTCCGTCAATAGTGTAGTAAATAGTGCCCGCACCATTGGCAGAAAGAACTACCGTCTGTGGCGAATTGAACACGCCACCTTTGGGTGATGCCGTCGTTGTCAAAATGATAATAGTATATTCTTGCGTCTTGACCAACTCCTTATTACCGGCGATATCAATAGCAAAATAGCTTAAAACCGTACTGTTATTGATGAGGACAGGAGTTGTGTATTTAGGTGACGCCGCTGTCGGTATTGATCCGTCGGTCGTATAGTGAATTGCTGCTTTCGGATCATCAGAGGTAAGTGCAACAGACTGAATGGAAGCGTAGGTGCCGGACAATACAGAGGCTGTCGTTATCGGAGCAACGACATCGATAGTATAAACCTGAGTTTCAGTCGTTCCACTGTTGCCAACCGTGTCAACGGCAAAATACATCAAAGTTATTGTTTTGTTGATGGTCAGAGGTGTCGTGTATTTTGTTGACGAAGTTGTGGGTGCTGTTCCTGATGTTGTGTAGTAAATTACAGCGTTTTGCTCAGAAGTAAGGGTTACTGACTGAGGTTTGGAAAAAGAGTTGCCTAGAGGCTCTGCCGTTGCAACCGGGCCCGTTGTGTCAAATATATAGGTAGCAGTATTCATTACCTCTGCATGCCCTGCACTATCGGTCGATGTAAATGTCAGTATAGTTGTTGCCGGCCCTGAAATCGGAATGGCTTTGGTATAAGTCTGCTGTGCTCCGCCATTTATACTGTACGTAATGATAGCTCCTGTGCTGGACGTCAGCGTTACTGGAGCAATCGTTTTGTAAACGCCACCGGGAGGAGATGCTGTGGTGATTCCAGAATTACTTGCAACAATTTTCTGAATTACGCTATTGCCGGCGTCTTCTACTATAACCGTTCCTACTGCATCAACTGCTACGCTGGCCGGACGTGCAAAACCGACTGGAGCATCTATAGCTGCCGACAGGAGAGTACTGCCTAAACGAGTCGATATAATTCCGGTCGCAAGAGACACCCGCCTGACGCTGTTGTTCTCAGTATCAGCAATATAAAGATCCACTCCATCTGTTGCTACGCCCTTCGGCTGATTGAGCTGTGCAAGTATCGCAGGACCACTATCGCCCGCGAAACCGGCCACCCCGTTGCCGACAACTGAGACAGGAGCTGTTTTCCCGTCAATGACGCCTTTAGTAGCTGCAATTTTAAGAATGCGGTTATTGCCGGCGTCCGCAATGTAGAGATCCCCAAGATTTGGTGAGAGTGCCACTCCGTAAGCTGTCAGCCTTGTCGCGTTGCCATCACCTGCAATTGTGCTTATAAGGCCCGAAGTGAAAGTTGTTATCAGGGTTGTCGTGTTAGTGCTCGCTTTAACCGGCAGAACCTTCCTGATAAGGTAATTACCATTGTCTGCAATGTATAAATTTCCGGTTGTTAACAACTTTCCTTTACTATCAACAGTACCGGTGTTGTCAACAGCAACTGCTGTCGGATTGTTGAGCCTGACCAGTGGAACCGTTGCTATCGCACCGTCACCGGCAAAACCTTTGGTTCCGCTACCAGCCACAGTGACAATACGGCTGGCACTGCTGATAAGCTTTGTTACCGGGTCTGCAATGATCATGTGGACACGATGGTTTCCACTGTCTGCGACATACACATTACCGTATATATCGGTAGTGATGCCGGCCGGGGCATTAAACTGGAGCGTTGTATCGGCAAGCGTTGTGGATGTTGTAAAAGGGACAAATCCGGCGGTGCCAGTCCCTGCAACCAATACGGTATTATCCAAAGAGTCCACCATAACAATTTGATTCCTGCTGGTATCCGCAATGTAGATATTACCAAACAAATCGGTCGCGACCGCAGCCGGGCCCACTATCGTTAACCCTGTAACTGCTGATACAGTGTCAGCCAGACTGCCGTTAATTGCGGGAGAAACTGTTGCAGACGGTGACGATGTATAGACACTGTTGCTATTACCTGCTGTGTCATTAAGAACGACACTGATAGGTATCTGTGCATCCTGGCGAATGTTGGTGTCGCCGGCAGCAACGTTATACGTTACCGTATAAGTTTTGTCGTTGTTGTCAACAAATGCGGTCATTATTTTACCGTTGATAGAAATTGCACTGAGAGAATAACCGGTAGCATCAGCCGTTATGATCATCTTTAGTGCTTGACCGGCTCTTACGACTCCAGATGCCGGATTGAAAGTGATTCCGCTGATAACAGGCCGGTTGGCGTCAATGGCCGGGGAGTTCGCTGCCAGAGGCGCTGTTGTAAAAGGGGTATTACCGGTAAGAGTCGCATCAAGAAGCACGATACTCACAGGTATTTCAGCCGTCTGTGCTACATCCGTGTCTCCTGAAATAACCGTATAAGTAACAGTATAGGTGTTATTAAGATTATCGGTAAAGCCGGTCGCCGTTTTACCATTTATAGTGATAGCTCCGGCAGTATAGCCCACTGCATCAGCTGTAATGGTGGCAGTGAGCACTCCGCCCAACCCTAAAATCCCTGATGACGGGCTAAAGGTAACTCCGCTGATAACAGGCGGGTGTGCGTTAATAGCTGGAGTATTGGCAAAAGTAGGCGCTGTTGTATACGGTGCGTTACTGTTGGATGCAGTATCGGTAAGCACCACACTTATTGCAATCACAGAACTCTGGGCAATATTTGCATCAGTGGGGGTGACCGTATAGTACACAGTGTAGACACCGCCACCAACATCCGCGAAACCCGTTATGCCTTTACCATTAATAGTGATCGCACCTGCTGCATAACCAGCGGCATCTGCTGTTATAGTAGCGGTCAATATACCGCCCACTCCTAGAATCCCGGATGGCGGGTTAAAGGTAACGTTGGAAATTACAGGCCTATTTGCGTCAATTGCGGGTGCATTAACAGCAAGAGGTGCAGTGGTGAAAGGGGCATTAGTATTGAGAGCCCCATCAACGAGAACCACGCTAATTGGAACTTGTAAAGTATCAGCGACATCGGCATCACCAGCAGTAACCGTATAAATTACTGAATAGATACCGCCACCAATCTCCGTAAACCCGCTTACTGTTTTGTTATTTATGGTTATCGTTCCGGGAGTATAACCAGTAGTATCAGCGGTTATCGTCGCAGTAAGAATTCCGCCTATTCCTAAAATGCCTGATGCCGGTGAAAACGTGACACTGGTAATCACAGGACTATGAGCATCAATTGCCGGCGCGTTGACTGCAAGTGGAGCCGTAGTAAAAGGAATATTACTGTTTAGTACTGCATCGGTTAGCACCACACTGATAGGAATTGGAGATGTTTGAGCTATATCCAAATCTCCTGCGGCTACTACATATTTCACTGAATAGGTATTGTCATGATTGTCGGTAAATCCGGTCACTGCTTTGCTATTGATCGTAATAGCGCCGGCATTATACCCAGAAGCGTCAGCGGTTATAGTTGCGGTAAGAATTCCACCTATTCCTATGATGCCTGTTGTTTTGTCAAACGTGACACCTAATATTACCGGTTTGTTTGTATCAATTGCAGGTGCATTAGCAAAAGCGGGCGCTGTTGTAAATGGAGCGTTGCTGTTACCGGCAGCATCGGTAAGAACAACACTCACCGGAATTTGCGATGTCTGTGCGATGTCTGTGTCGCCTGAGGCTACTGTATATGTCACCGTATAGGTATTGTCATGATTGTCAGTAAATCCGGTCACTGCTTTGCCATTAATGGTGATCGTACCGGCTGCATAACCCGCAGCATCGGCGGTTATAGTCGCAATCAGAGAACTGCCTATTCCTATAATACCTGCTGACGGGCTAAAAGTGATGCTAGTTATTATTGGGCTATTTGCATCAATAGCAGGCGAACTTATAGCTGAAGGCTTAGTTGTGTATGGATCGTTACTGTTACCGGCAGCATCAGTAAGGACTGCGCTTAGCGGAATTTGCGACGTCTGTGCGACATCTGTATCACCAGAGGCAACCGTATAGGTCACCGTATAGGTGTTGTTATGATTGTCAGTAAATCCGGTCACTGCTTTACCATTAATGGTGATCGCACCGGCAGTGTAACCTGAAGCATCGGCAAAAATGGTAGCAGTCAATGAGTTGCCTATCTTTAGCGTGCCCGAGGTAGGACTATAAGTCACGTTACTGACAATAGGAAGAATCGCAATAGACGGCGCATTGACTGCGAGAGGCGCCGTTGTAAAAGTCAGACTACTATTACCGCCCGTGTCAACAAGCACTATACTTACGGGTATTTCCAATGTTTGCAGGATATCGTTGTCACCTGCCGCTACTGTATACTTTACAGTATAGGTATTGTTGAGATTGTCAGTAAAGCTAAGCGGGTCTATTGCTTTACCATTAATGGTGATTGTACCGGCAGCATAACCGGCGGCATCAGCTGTTATTATGGCAGTCAGTGTTTCGCCTGCTCCCAGTACACCTGTAGTCGGACTGAACGTGATGCCGGTAATCACCGGCTTATGGGCATCAATAGCAGGTGCGCTGGCAAAACCAGGAGATGTTGTGAAAGGGAAATTACTAATAAGGCTTGAATCTGTAAGTACCACACTTACTGGTATCTCCAGAGAATCAAGAATATCGTGGTCCCCTTCTACAACCGTATAAGTTACAGTATATGTTTTGTTACCATTATCTATAAATCCAGTTGCAGTTTTACCATTGATAAGGATCGAACCGAAGGTATAACCGGCCTGATCAGCCGTTATGGTAGCGGTCACGGCTCCACCTATTCCTACAATGCCAGAAGCGGGACTAAAGGCAACACTTGTGATTATAGGTCTGGGAACAATTACTGGCGTAAGGGAATCAATCGCAGGGGCTGTGGCAAAAGTTGGAGCTGTCGTAAAGGGGGCACTACTATTTAGAGACGTATCAGTAAGTACAACACTTATGGGGATTTCAGAGGAGTCAGAGATAGATGTATCGCCCACGCTGACTGTGTAGATAACCGTATATTGACCTCCGCCGATATCGGAAAAACCGGTGACTGCTTTGCCGTTTATGGTAATCACACCGGCAGTATAACCGGCTGCATCAGCAGTTATAGTCGCCGTAAGAATTCCGCCTATTCCCAAAACGCCAGTTGACGGAGAAAATGTGACTCCGGTAACTAATGGAGCATTTGCATCCACAGCGGGCGCGTTAGCTGCGAGTGGAGCCGTTGTAAAAGGAGAGTTGCTGTTACCAGCGGCGTCTAAAAGAGCCACACTAACAGGTATCTCGGCCGCCTGCGCTATATCTGAATCTCCTGCAGCAACAGTATAGGTCACCGTATAGGTGTTGTCATGATTATCGGCAAATCCGGTTACCGCTTTGTTATTGATTTTGATGTCACCGGCTGTGTAACCAGTAGCATCAGCTGAAATAGTGGCTATCAGCTGATCGCCGATCTTCAAAGTGCCTGAAGTTATGTTAAAGGCAACACTTGTAACAACTGGCACAGCTGCATCAATAGCGGGCGAATTTGCTGCTGGTGGAGGCACCGTGTATGGAGCAGTACTATTACCACCGGCAGTAGACAGTACAACGCTAATCGGGATTGTTGAGCCGGAAGGAATATTGGTATCTCCTGCGGCTACAGTATAGGTTACGGTGTAGGTTGTATCGCCTTTATCAGTAAAACTAAATGGGTCTATCGGTTTGCCGTTAATGGTAATCAAACCTGCAACATAACCAGTTGCATCAGCTGAAATGGTGGCTGTCAACGTTTGACCAATTCCCCTATAGCCAGATGACGGGCTGAATGTAACCCCACCTGCACCTGGCGACGCAAAAACGGCACCCGCCGTCATGAGGATTATAATAACAAGTGCGGCCATTAACATGAGGAATGGACGTTTCAGCATCATAACATCTCCTTTTTACTGACTCGTTTTGCAAAACTTTCAAAACAGGGCAGACCGGATTGAACTATTATCACTCAACCTGGTCTGCCTGTTTCTTTGTTACCTTATCGTTTCAGGTTCAATATTTCTTGAGTCATTTCGTCAGATGTTGTGATGGTCTTGGAATTCGCAGAGTATGCTCGCTGTGTCAGAATCATTTTGACGAATTCATTGGCAAGGTCAACGTTACTCAACTCAATGTTATTGGCCATAATTTTTTCGGTCGCACCATTCTGGCTGCCGATAACCGGGTCACCAGATCCGCCGGTGATAGAACCGGTCGAGCGGAACAGTGATCCGCCGACTTTTTCCATACCAGGTGGGTTATCGATTTTGGCTGTACCAAGGAAGACCGTTGGGGCGGCAGTGACAGGTGCAGCGGCGTTGCCTTGATAGTAAACGATCGAACTGTTGCCGCCGGCATCAGAATAGAGCAGGGCAATTTCGCCTTTGGCGCTAATGCTGCTGACTTTTTGAAAATCGAGCACCACACCACCAGGAGTAGTGTACTGAGGAGTAAAAACGATTGGCATCGAAGCAGAATCAAGTACATTGTAGTTGTCGGGAGTAATCAAGGCTTTACTGCTGTCTACACGAAAAGCCCCGGCGCGCGTGTAGTAGGCGTCCGTTGCAGCTACGGCCGTAGCAGTAATCGGCGTCCCCGGCTTTGCTACCGCAAAGAAATTATCACCCTGAATAGCAACGTCTGTAGGTATGGTTGTCGTTTCCAGAGAACTCTGGGAAAATGTTGTGTCAACTTTCTGGATTTGTACTCCATGACCGAGTTGGCCAAGTGATTGGCTGCCGACTGAAGTTGAAAGGACATCCGAGAAAAGCATGCGGGAGCCTTTGAAGCCAAGAGTATTCACGTTGGATATATTGTTGCCGATAACATTCATTGCTTCTGCCTGATTAAGTAAGCCGCTGACGCCTGTGAACATAGTTGATGTAAGACTCATTTTGTTGCCTCCAGTTTTTTAGTTTGAGTTTTTGTGTGAAACGCGTCATTCGGACGTCGTTTCAGGGCTTCCTCAAGGAGGGCCGGCCCGAAAAAACAATTTAGATTTTAGATTTTGGATTGAATTCAATATCCATAATTCAGATCCAAAATTGCCTCAGATGATTACTGCTGAATCTATGTTGGTAAACACATTCCCCCGCATCTGCATCTTATCCATTGCGGTTACTACCGTACGATTCTTTACGCTGACCACCAGCGCTGAATCCCCCATCATTACCAATGATTCCTTACCCCCTTTTTGAGCCACACTGTTGACGGCACCTTCGAGATTTGCAAGATCAGCTGCTGAAAATGTTATGTTGCGCGCCCGGAGTCTATCCTGAGCATGTTGTGAAAACGTGATCCCCTGACTAGGTAGTTTCTTATCCAGAACCTGGGCAAACGGCGAATTTGAAGTCTGGCCGGATACCGGTTTTTGCTGCTGTGGACGATCGATCCTGCCCGGTTGAAGAGGATTAGGAATAAAGATCTGATCAATCATTTCCTGTTACACCCCCTTGACGCTGATAACATCGGTCAGAGATACGGAAGAAGCGCCGATGGTCAGTAATGGTGTACTGCCTGTAAGGTTGACACCATCGATTCGTCCTGTGGTGTAGGTGACCGGAGTTAGAGCACTGCCATTTGCTGCCGAAGCGGTGACGGCAAACGTGTACGAACCCGCCACAAGTAATGCACCGTTATTGTCACGGCCATCCCAGGAAAAGCTGTTGTTCCCGGAGTTACATGCCCCGATTGCTGCCGTTCTAACTGTTTTTCCGGTTCCATCCAAAATTGAAACCTGCGTGGTTGTTGCAGAGAGCGGTAAATTAAATTCCAGGGTTGACGAGACGCTTCCGTCAAATGTGGCAACATTACCGTTTGCTTTAACCTCTTTGCCGATGAAAGAAAGTGCCGTCAGATTTATAGAATTATTCTGAGCAGACAACAGGTCTTTCAAGGCTGTGTTACTGTTGTATGATTGCTCCACCAGAGACAACTGTGATAGCTGGTCCAGCATTGCTGATGGATCCTGCGGTTTCAAAGGATCCTGATACTGTAGCTGGGCAATAAACAGTTTCATGAAATCATCCTTGTTCATTCCCAGGGATTTCTTCATGGCTGCTGCCGCCGCAGTGGTATCGGTTGATGCTGCTACTGTACTTACCATTTTTTCTCACCTGCCTTTCAATAGTGAATGTCGAGCATGGATTGCCCTTGCTGTTTCTGATACGCTGCCTGGCCTGATGGCAGATCAGCCTGAGCGGTTTGATAACCCCGAGGCGAGGCCCAAATCTGCTGCTGGTGCTGCTGCTTTACCAGTTCACGCCAGGCATTCTGGTTCTGCCCCTGCCCACCCGGTCCTTTTCCGCCGGTAGTAACTTCAAAAGATTCCATAGTTATGTTCTGGCGAGCCAGAGATTCCTTCAGTGAGTCAGTATGCTGTATTATTGCATCCCGCACCGTCCGGTTTTCGGTTACGATTTCAACCGAAAGCTTCTGCCCTTGAAGATTCAGGTTCATCTTCAGTTCACCGAGACTATCTGGTGAAAATGTCAACGTGATCTGCTGATTTCCCGGCTTTACATCATGCTGCACAAGTCGCTCTTTAACCTGTTGCATAACCTGTTCCGGAATATCCTGTCGCAATGTTTCATTTGATAATGACTTCGTTGTTGCGGGTGTTTTCTGATGATCAGCTATCAATAGCCCACGCATATCCTGTGCCATCTGACGATCATCAAGTGAACCATCAGGATTACCCTGATTGTTGTTGCCAAACGCAGCCTCAGAGTCCTGTGACGATTCGCTAGCAGACACCATGCCTGCCAGTGGAGCTGTCATTTCTTTGACAATATTCTGTTCATGTACCGACTGAACTTTTTCAATTTGCTGCCCGGCATTAAACATTCTTTTGGCACCGGGTGTTTCCTGTACCAACGCTGAAATTCGATTATCTGCTGCAACCGGTGCAGCTATTTCCCTAACGGCAATCGGCTGTGGTTGCGAGATTAGTATCTCTAATTCCGACTCCGGCGGCGTAACAACTGCCGTGATAACTGGATGAGCGGTAGGGCGTTCTGGTTGATACGTTTCAAATGTTGCTGGTTTTTTCTCACTTGACAATTCCAAGGTCGCGGCGCTGATTGTTTCCTGCTGAACTGCTTGATTCTCAGGTACCGATACCATTGTGATTGCTGCGGTAGGGACAGGAGTTCCTTGCAGAATGGCCCTAACCGGTTCCACGCTTACCTGCTGTGTCTGAATTGACTCAGAAGATACCGCGAGGGTCGGCGGTGCTTTATAGTCTGCTCGAATAGCAACGTTCTGTTGCTTGTTGAGTTCCGGCATTCTGACGGTATGTTCCTGGAGTACAAGTGGGATTGCTGTAACTTCTGGAGTTGCTGTTTGTTCTACTGTGGATTTTGTTGACAGTGCAACTGTAGCCGTCGTCCGGACTGTTTCTGATATAAGGCGTGCATCCCGGGGAGCAACAGTTTCTGCCACCGTTTTTACAACTAGCGGTGCTGGTGTTGTCTGAGGTGCTGCCTGTTTCATGACCGCGACAGGTTGCTCCGACTGATTTTTAATTACTGGAACAGTTTGTTCTGTTGCTGTGGCCACATTCTGTAGCCTGTCAATTGGCAGTAATGACGGTTTGTTGACTTCTGACATTCTGTCGGAATGTTCCTGATGCACAACGGGTATTTCTAAGACTTCCGGAGTTGCTGATTTTGCTGCTGTGGACTCTGTTGCCAATGGCATTGCAACTGTTGTTACCGGTTGCATATAGGCTGCCGTCGCCCTTACTGTTTCTGACAAAGGACGTGCATCCTGAGGAGCAGCAGTTTCTGCCACCGTTTTTACAACCAGTGGTACTGGTGTTGTCTGAGGTGCTGCCTGTTTCATGACCGCGACAGGTTGCTCCGACTGATTCTTAATTACTGGAACAGTGCTGACAACGGGTCGTACTGCTACTGTGGCCACATTCTGCAGCCTGTCAATGGGTAGTAATGACGGTTTGTTGACTTCTGACATTCTGTCGGAATGTTCCTGATGCACAACGGGAATTTCTAAGACTTCCGGAGTTGCTGATTTTGCTGCTGTGGACTCTGTTGCCAATGGCATAGCAACTGTTTTTACCGGTTGCATATAAGCCGCCGTCGCCCTTACTGTTTCTGACAAAGGACGTGCATCCTGAGGAGCAGCAGTTTCTGCCACCGTTTTTTCAACCAGTTGTGCTGGTGTTGTCTGAGGTGCAGCCTGTTTCATGTCAGCAACAGGTCGTTCTGTTGCTGTGGCCACATTCTGTAGCCTTTCTACTAGCGGTTGCAATGGTTTGCCGGCTTCCAATATTCTATTGGAATGTTCCGACGGCACTTCTGCAGGTTTAACAACTTCCGGCATTCTGCCGGGCTGTGAATACGCCGCCATGACCATCTGTGATGTGACATCAGAATGTTCACTGTTTAGCGGTGCTGCATCCGGAGAAACAGCAACTTCCTTCTGTTCCTCCGGCTTTGGCTGAGCCGCCTTTGGTTGTTGACCGGCTTGTAATAAACCGTGAAGCAGTGCCTGCTGATCAGCTTCTGAATGTTCAATGCCGGCAGTGACATCAGAAGTATTGATAACAATGTCGACTTGGAGCTGCTCTGCCTGTTTGTAATCCGGGGAGCTCTTCTCTTTTATCAAGAGTTGAAACCCACTCAGCAATCCGGCGAAATCTCCATCGTTTTGCTGTTCTCCTTCCATAGACATGGTCACAGCTAAAGACGGCTCTTGAGTGACCAATGCCATTACTGTCGGCACTGATGTTATATTTATTTGTCCGTTATTCATTATTTTTCACCTCCTTTCTGTCTGAATTTTTTATGGTGTGGACAATGCTGCTATCCATAAAATGTGAGTTATTTTTCCTGAAGGTTATCAGACACCCACTTGATGACACGCGGCTGACTGATAAAAGGAGCCAGTTTTGCAACTGTCTTGGTATCCATTCTGCTTAAAAGTGACAGGGCGAGATCTTCTTTCAAGGTATCAATCATTTTACCAGCCTGCTCGCTGCGCATCGTTTTAAACAGTTTGACCATCTTCAGTATTTTCTCGTCCTGCTTTTTCTTCTGGGCTTCAGTCTGTGCTTTAAGGGTGTCGTCAAGACGCTTTTTGCTATCTTCCAGTGCTTTCACCTGAGCTTCGAGCTTTGCACTTAATTTTTTTAGTTCTTGCTCCTTAGCAGCCAGAGCTCCCTCTTTTTCCGTTAACTGCTGACGACGGGCATCTTGGAGTGCTTTCTCTTCGCGCGCTGCGCGGGTGGCATTTATAGGTTGCTGGCTCGCTGATGGATTTTCTTTGGCCGGTTCTGCCGGGACTTTGGTCGCCACATCATTCGGAGCAGCAGCGTTTGCTATCACATCAGGTAGCGCATGCTGCATCAGCAAGGTTGCGCACCCCAATAGAAATGATACTATTATGATTTTCTTCTTGATCACGACGGTTTAGCCTTTTTTCTGTATAGAAATTTCGTCCAGAAAATTCCTTTCTTTTGTTGCCATCTCCTGCTTGAATTCCGCTGCTTTTTTCTCTTTCAACGATTCAAGCACTTTTTTTCCCCTACTTGCTTCCATTAAATCAGAACGTTTTTCGTTCATAATTTGGTCGAGGCACTCGACTCGACCCTTATGTTGCTTAATCTCATCTTTCTTTCTCGCAAAAAAATCTGAATACATCCGAAGATCATCAATACAACCAATTTCCTGCTGGCAGCGCTGAAACTCCAGCGTCAAATGTCCGAGTAGTAGTTCTTCACGGTCCAGCTCAATATTGGCCTGTTCAAGTCCCTGCTTTGCTGTTGCAAATTCCTGTTTACGGAGCTTTTCCATCTCACGACGATAGACCAGCACCTGTTCCAGTTCAAATACTTTGCCAGCCATCGCCCTTTACCCCCGAATGACAAATTAAATCAGGAAGCAAACATAGACTTCAGATCCTGTACCGCTTCTTCCAGCATGATCGGGTCATGTACAGACTGCTTCATAAACGCCTGCATTTCATCAATGTGTGACACAGCATAATCTATACCAGGATTGCTACCTGCTTTGTAGGCACCGATATTTATCAAATCCTCGGATTGGCGGTAGGTTGCCAGCACTTCCTTGTACTTTGAAGCAACTGCCAAATGATCCTTAGAAGCAACATCTGTCATGACACGGCTTGCACTAGCCAGCACATCGATCGGCGGATAGATGGCGCGGGCCGCCAGATCACGGGACAAGACAATATGCCCGTCAAGGATACTTCGCATGGCATCCGAGATCGGCTCATTAAAATCATCCCCCTCAACCAATACCGTATAGAGAGCGGTGATGCTTCCTTCAGGGAAATTTCCCGTTCGCTCAAGAAGCTTAGGTAACGCAGCAAAAACGGAAGGGGTATATCCCTTGGTAGTGGGCGGTTCGCCAATAGCAAGGCCGACCTCACGCATTGCCATGGCAAAACGTGTAGCCGAATCCATCATTAGCAGAACTTTTTTTCCCTGATTTTTAAAATATTCCGCAATTGTTGTCGCAATATAGGCACCGCGCATTCTCACCAGAGGTGGCTGATCTGACGTAGCAACCACAACTATCGATTTTTTGAGCCCCTGCTCCTGGAGATCTTTTTCTATAAATTCGCGGAGTTCACGGCCTCGCTCACCAATCAGGGCGATAACATTTACATCCGCTTCCGTATAACGGGCAATCATACCCAGCAATGTTGATTTGCCTACACCTGAACCTGCCATTATACCGACGCGCTGCCCTTGACCGCAGGTCAACAGGCCATTGATGCTGCGGATTCCCAGATCAAGCGGTTTCCGGATCGGCGGACGCGACATCGGATTTACCGGCAACGCATAGATAGGATATTCTTCCTCAATATTGATAGGCCCTTTATCGTCTATCGGATTGCCAAGCCCATCGATTACCCGCCCCAGCATGAGAGGCCCAACGCCCATGGTAGCATTGTCGCGGCGGACAGAAATCAGGCTGTCGAGACCAACCCCGCGCAGCTCCCCGAGTGGCATCAGTAAAGTCTTGTTGTTGCGAAAGCCTACCACCTCGGCCGGGATTGGATCGCCAACAAGAGGCTTGATTTCGCAAATGGCACCGACCGAGGTATCAGGGCAATAACCTTCTATAACCAGGCCGACTACCTGGGTAACCTTGCCATGCAGCCTGATCGGCTTTGTGGATGCGACCGCCGAGCGGTATTTATCAAGATTGAGTTTTTGTTCAGACATTGCGCGGAACCCCGGTCACGTTTCTTCAACGGCTGAAACTGTGCGATGCTCAATGAGGCTGCGATATATTTGATCCATCTGACCATCAAGTGAAGCATCAACTGTTCCCATAGTCGTCTCAACCAGGCAGAAACCGGAAGCAACTGACGGATCAGGCTTAAGCAGCAACCGATCGTTGAGCAGTTCGTTATGAAGCAAATCATCACGTTCAGTAGTCGCCAACAGATAATCGTCGGGATTAATAAGAACTGTTATTTCTTCTCGTGCCGAAAGGCCGGAGAGAGCGTTTTGTACGACTGCCGTTAGAATCGATCGATCCTGAGAAATTTCATGGATGATCACCCTGCGGGCTACTAGCATAACAAGATTGATTATTTCGTCTTCTGATTCCCGGAATATTTTATCTCTCAGGTTGTGTATTGTTTCGCTTGAGGCTCGCAGAGCCCTAAAAACATTTATGAGGCCACGTTCAGCAAGATCTTTTCCTTCTTTCAGGCCGCTGTTAAAAGAATCGCTTATTTTCAAGTCAAGGTCGCTCTCACTAATTTCAATAAGTGGCGGACCATTATCCCGAGCTGTATCCGGTAGATCAAAATTTTGCAGCAGCCCCATCGGCACAAAACCTTCCGCACCATTCAGTTCGAGACTTGTAATTCCTGCCTGTCCAATGCTTCTGAAATTGAATTCAGAAACTGCGGAACTCTCATGATCTGCCATCTTTATAATTTTAGACGAGGACATCGTCACTTCCCCTGCCAGCCAGAACTATCTTGCCTTCCTCCTCCATTTTACGCACGATTTTGATAATTTCTCCCTGTGCTTTTTCTACGTCAGAAAGCCGTACGGGTCCCATAACCTCCAAATCTTCCTTGATCATATCTGCGGCTCGACTGGAGATATTTTTGAATATTTTATCCTTTACTTCGTCTGGAGATGTTTTCATGGCTAGTGTCAACGTGTCATTTGAAACTTCGCGCATGACGGACTGAATACTGCGGTCATCCAGGGCAAAAACATCTTCAAAAGTAAAAAGGTGTTTACGTATAATTTCTGACAACGGTGGGCTTAGAACATCAAGTTTGTCGAGGATCTGTTTTTCTTTGCTGCGATCAAAGTGGTTAAACATATCAACTACTTTGTCAACACCGCCAACCTTATACCGCTGCGTACCGCCCATAGATTGAAGCTCACGCTTCATAACATCATCTATTTCCTTGAGTATTTCGGGAGATACCTGCTCTACATCGGCTATTCGCAATACAACTTCAGCCTGTAACTCTTGTGGCAACAGACTGATGATCTCGCTGGTTTGCTTTGACTTGAGTTTGGCCAGAATAACTGCAATTGTCTGGGGATGTTCCTGGGACAGGAAGTTGGCAATACTTTTCGAATCCATATTTGCGAGGATATCAACCAGATCGCCATAACTCGAGGCCTGCAGCTCATCCATCAGGATCTGGGCTTTTTCAGCTCCGAGAGCTCTCTCGAGAATTTTTAATACGAATTCATCTCCCTGAGAAAAAAGTCCGGCTTCAGGGTCAATTACAGTAGTAAAATCAGAAACAACATTCATAATAGTCTCACGCGAAACATGTCCGAGTGTTCCCATACTTTTACTGATTTTCTTTATCTCAGAATCATCCATATGCTCATAAACCTTTGAAGTAACATCGTTACCAAGGTAGAGAAGCAGGATTGCGGCTTTTTCTGAACCAGTCATGTCATCCCTTTAATAGCAATTTGGAGTTATTTATCCTCAGAGACCCAGTTTTGCAATATCTGGGCAACCTGGTATGGATCTTTTTTAGCCTGCTCAATCAAGCCCTGATGCTCGGCCATTTGTGAATTAATCAGCGCTCGCTCGGCTGTTGACAGCTGTTCTCCTCCTGTGCCTATTGCTTCAAAACTCTCAAGTGCCGGACGTTTTACTATTCTCAGAGAGGCCAGAAGTGGCCGGATTACAAACATAATCAGTACGAGGAAACCGACCCCTATCATCAGGTTCTTGGCAAGTGAAATAAAAAACGGGTTTGTCCACCAAGTGGCAACTTCATTGCTTCCAGCCTCTCCGGTGTCCTGAAACGGGATGTTTTGAAGACTTATCTGATCACCGCGTTCAGAGTTGAAACCAACAGCGCTTTTTACAAGTGTTTCAATTTTCTGCAGTTCATCAGGCGTTCGCGGCGCGTATTTAGCTTTGGCTACCTGTCCTTCCTTTACGGCCGCCGGAGCCTCATACTTACCATCGACCAGAACAGCAACCGATATTTTGCTCAGGGCACCTACAGGCTCAATTATCTTCGCAGTTGAACGGCTCACTTCATAATTAAGTGTTTCATCGTTTTTAGAACCACCGCCTGAGGTGGCGCTACCGCCGCCTGTTGTTCGTCCAAGGTTGGTCTGTACTCCAGGAACTCCGGAACCGCTGGTAGTTGAAGAACCTTTTTCTTCAGTCCTCTGTTCACTGCGAACTGCGCTTGATTCCGGATCGAACTTTTCTTCCACTCGCTCAACCTGTTTGAAATCGAATGATGCGGTAACACGAGCTACTGACTTGCCACCTCCAACTATCGGATCAAGTAGTGACTGAATTCGCTCTTCAACATTTTTTTCATACGAGCGCTGAGTCTCCTGCATTGCCGAAGTCATACGGGATGTCGGGTCGCTACTCCCACCCTTACTGAGAATCTTGCCACGGCTATCAAGTACCGTGACATGTTCCGGATCCATACCTTCGATCGAAGAAGACACCAGATGCACAACGCCCTGAACCTCGGTCTCCTTAAGAGCCCGGTTTGATTTCATCTTAAGCACGATAGATGCAGTTGCAGGTCTTTCATTATCCTTAAAAAGTGATTTTTCCGGAATAACAAGGTGTACCCGCGCCTGCTCTACTCCGGTTAACTGGGCAATTGTTCTAGATAATTCGCCCTGAAGCGCACGTTGATAATTGAGTTTCTGAACAAACTCCGTCATGCCGAAATTTTTTCGATCAAATATTTCAAACCCGACGCCACCTCCCTGAGGAATGCCTTCTGAAGCCAATGTCAGACGAAGTTCGTAAACTTTTTCAGACGGTACAAGTATCCCCTTACCGTCAGATGTTATTTGATAGGGTGTTTTGGCGTCCTTCAGTTTTTTCACAATTTCCCCGGCATCCTCAGATGTCAGGTTGGTGAAAAGAGGGCGATAGTCCGTACGGTTTGAGACAAAGATCAGAATGGCAAACGCGATAGCGGACAGGAAAACCGACGCGGCTATAACCATCTGTTTACCCGGAGAAAGCGCTAAAAAGGGCTCTATTAGTCTACGAATACCTTCAGGCATTGGTTAGCTCTTATTTCCTTTCGAAGTGATTTTGTTTAATTGAATTGAGGCCGGGGCGATGTTATACCTGCATCCTCATTACTTCCTGGTAGGCTTCAAGCGCCTTGTTGCGAACCTGCGACATGAACTGAAACGATATACTCGATTTTTCAACTGCAATCATGACTTCGTGGAGGTTTTTATTTTCTCCGCTGGCGAGCCCCTGAATTGCCTTGTCTGACTGTACTTGTATGTCATTAACTTTAGATACAAGCTCACTAAAAAACTTGCCGGCACCTTCAGTGGTAGATGATGAACTTACTTTGCTTAATTCCGGAAAGGCTTTCGACATTCCTATTCCGCTCTCAATTCCTTTAATTATCATGGCTATACCCTCGTGAGTTCTGATTCAAATCAATTAAATAGTTTTGCGGAGGCCGCTGTTACTTCGACTACCTGCCAATTTCCAGCGTTTTCATTGCCATGCTTTTGGCCGCCTGAACTGCTGTAACATTAGCCTCATAAGCCCTGGTTGCTCCAATCATATCTGCCATTTCTTCAACTACATTGACGTTCGGCATAGCGACATAACCTTGCTGATTGGCATCAGGATGACTGGGATCGTACTGTAGTCTAGGAGGATTGCGATCTTCAACTATTTCTGATACATCAACTTTTCTTACCTGTTGGGATGTCGCACCATCGAGAGCCCGATTGAATCCACTGGCGAAAGGAGTCGCTGTAAAAACAGCATCTTTCCGTTTGTACGGCCCACCTTCGGGAGTTCGCGACGTATTGGCGTTGGCAAGATTGCTGGAAATTAGGTTCATACGAGTCCGCTCGGCTGAAAGAGCAGAGGAACTGACATTCATTGCGCTAAAAAAATCCATTATAACGCTCCTTTAATTGCTGATCGTAAACCGTCGAACTTTTTGTTCAGCAACTGAACTGACGCATTAAACAGGACCTGATTTTCTGCCATTTTACCCATCTCATTTTCTAATTCTACCGCGTTACCATCTTTACCTGGTGTGCTGGCCGGTGTTTCCAAAATTTTGCCTGAGACCGATTGAATACCTGCTCCGGTTCCGCGTACGGCAATATGCCTTGAGTGCGGAACAGACAAAGAACGCTGTCCACCTGAGCGACTCTTCAAGGCGCTCTGCAACTCTTCGTCAAAAGCTAATGTTTTGGGGATAAAATTGGGAGTTTCTGCATTTGCTATGTTGGAAGCGATCAGATTCTGATTTTTGGACCTCAGGTCAACACTTTTACCCAATAGGTCTATGGTATTACTGAAAATGCCATCGATTCGCATATCTGATTCCCCCTCAAAGCAGTTTTGCAATAACCGCACCAAGAGCACTAAAACCTCCTAAACACGCGATTCCTAGAGAGAGGGTAAAATTTATGAAAAAAAAACTCTTCATATATGACCGCATATCACCGATAAGCGTAATCCTGGTTGGGCTATAACACTCAGTTTTATCGACAGCCCTCTGATATGACAACTTTTGCCTTTTTAAATTTTCAGTTTAAATCTGCACTGTAAAAGGGAAAAGTGAAAATACGGATATGATGGATAGTGAAACAACAGTAGTTGCGCCATTCTTTTGACTTGGTCATATTATTGACTTTGCGCGCTTGTCCTACTGGGTGGAAGATTTTGATTCGAGGGAGGTTAGGGCCTGGCGAGCAAGGTTTTGCCAATCAGGATCCTTACCATTTTTAGCTAACTGGTCGAAAAGGCCTTTTGCTCGTTTAGTATTGCCTTCTTGAAGGTTTATCTGACCGGTCCTGTAGATAAACTCTTCGTTACGCAGATTATTCGGCAACGCAAGGGATGCTTCAAATACCTTCAAAGCCCCTTTTCGATCACCAAGACTTTCTCTGGCAGAGCCGGCAATAAAATATGCGTCAGGAACAAGCCGTGGATCGCGCCCCAACGGAGCCGCCAGAAAATGATCCATCGCTTTAGCCGATTGCGAATAGAGCTGCAGCGACCATAGTGATCTTCCCAATTGGTAATAGCTATCAGCCCGCTGGGCATGCTCCCCTTTGTTAAGCAGCCAGAGAAGCGTCTCTTTTACCTGCTGATGTTTCTCAGTTGAAAAATATATTGAGCCGAGACGTTCCGTCATCAGACGTGCTCTCTGGTTGGCAGGGAATTTATTCAGAAAGGACTTAATAGTCCGCTCCGCTGTAACCGCGTCTCCAATCAGCTCTGCGTTGTCCGCGATGCTGACATATAGCTCCGGGGCTACCGAAGCGGCCCAGGACCTGTCTACCAGAGCAGTTAAAAGCTTAATTAACTCAATTGGCCTCCCGACTTCTTTGTAGGCGCGGGTAACCGTTGCAAGAAAGCCTGGCTGTTCAACACAACTGGCAAGATACTCATGCTGTTCATCCATAAACCGTTTGAGTGCCGAAGGATCCTTATCCCAAGTGGTGCGCCTGAATACTTCTGCAACCAGCACCTCCCGTATTGTTCTGATAACGGCAGCATAGACTCCGCGTGGAAACTTCCGCTGAAAGCCCATTATCGACTGTAACGCCTCGTTGGCTTCTCCATGAATGGACTCAAGCAGAACGTATTTAAAGTGTGATTCCTCGCGCATATCCAGATCACCACTCTGCTGAGTTGCGTTTGAATAAACGTCGCTAATCGGGCGATAATTCCAGGGGGTCGACTGAAGAAACTTACTGTCCGCAACCCGCATCAATGCCATCTGCCGGGCTTTGTTTTCTTTGAAATTTTCCGCTACATTTTGATAAATTGCACTGGCTTCGTGTTCATATCCCTGCCTGGTCAAAATGTCACCAAGGCGGACCAGCAGTGCCGGGGCAAATGATTTGTCGGCTAGTCGCGCTACCAGACCGGCAAGTAGGGACCGGGCTGATGGTAGTTCCCCGCTCCGGGCGATACTGTCTCCATAACAAAATGTGACGCCCGGATTCAAACCAAGGTACGCCGGCCACAATTTTTCCGCTTCACGAAAAGCGGTCAGGGCCTGAGTATATTTTTGCAACTTGTACCATGTTTCTCCCAGTCGGTAGAGGGCCAATGGGCGGACTGGCACCTGATGCGTTGTGAAGCGGGTGAACAATTCCTCGGCTTCGGTCAAATGCCCCTTATAGAGGGCTGCCTCCGCTGCCATAAAATCCTTCTGCTCTGCTTCAGTAAGAAAGTTCTTCAGAACCAGTCGATCCGTTTGAGAAAACGGGATCTCTGACTTAAGCGGTGGATCAAAATCCCTTACCAGCTTTTCAACACCTTTCCAGATTTTATCTCGCCCCGCCAGTGATGGCTGCGGCACTCCGGGCTTGAAAGACGCTCCAATATCTACCGTTATGGCGCTAATGTCCGGGCGGGAGAGATCTCGCCATCCGGCCTTTTGAGAAATCTGGAATGTTACCAGCAGATTATCGCCCCGTTTTTTCAACACCAAACCGCCGATATTTTTGTCGGAATAGCGACGATATTTTTTAAACAGTGTGCCATCGGTATCTTGCATGACAAGGCGCAGACGATTGCCTGGTATTGCCAAGAGCCTGTACTGCGGCGTACTTGCCAGACGGACGGTGAGACGAGTGAAGTCTTTTTGCGGTCGGATATCTATCCGGTACAGATGGTTGGGAATAGATGCAGAGGCAATACAAGGGAACAGTGCGAGGGCAAAGACAAGTAGCAAAACGTAGAAAGCTGGTAAGCGGCGACTACGTTGTATGGCTGTTGACTGTGGAACTTTAGTTTGAGCCATTATCAGACCCGCTTGAAAACTAATCTTGAGTAATTTTACAGTAACGACGGACTTTTGATGTCACATCGTCACCATTGAAGGGCTTAATAATTATATCCCTTGCGCCATATTTAAGAGCTTTCAGGACGGCGGTTCGAGTCCAGCACTCAGCACTCATGATTATCGGCGGCGGTGAATCCTGACGCATCGCATTGACTTTTATACAGACGGCAAGCTCCCGGTCATCTGCGTTCTGAGAGCCAATTATGACGAGCTTTACATTCCGGCCGGCAAACAACTCCTTAATATCAGCATTAAGTGTGCCTTCAGCAACCTGATACCCTGTAAAAGCCAACAACCCGATTATCTGCAGGCGCTGTTCTTCATCATCCTCCAACACAATAATACTGTCAATACCATCAATAACAGCCGGTAAAGTATCTGCCCCTTCTTCGCCATCAGAATCGGAATCCGCCTCAATATCAGACTCTAAATCCTCGGCAGCTCCCGCCGCTTCAGCAGACAGCGGCTGCGGATCAAAAATATCACCCAGGGCGACCGGGATAAGTACATCCAGATGATTCATTTCCTGCCCCGGCATTTCCAGCGTGGAGCGGAACATCAGGTAATCGCCATCCGGAAGCGGCTCTTCCTGACTTAATTGATCAATTTCTGGAATGTGTTTCTTTGGGGAAAGCAGCTTGAGGCGAACTTTATTTGGCAGTGTCCCCTGAAAAACGGTGTTTAGAGCGCCGTTAACCATGTTGGCAATCTCAGAAAAAGCATCAATATCATCATTTTCTATGATTGAGAGGCGCTTTTTCTCCTGGATGCGCGCCGGTGGGATACCGAGAAGAATACTGCTCAGGACAATGGCATCACGCAGCGAAAAGACAAGGTAAAACTGCCCTGCATAGGCTTCACCAGAGTCAACGCCAAGAACGAAGCAGCCATCATCAAGCCCACCGAAATAAGAACTCTTGCTTGTCGAAAGAGAATCTGAAAGGGCAATGGAGAGCTCTTGCCCCAGAAGCATGCCGCTTTCTTCGCCAGCCTGCTTCAGCGCTGCTTCCAGCATCCCGTATAACGTAGTATACCCATCCATCAAATATCGGCTTCCGGTACAGGTTCAGTGTAAGGGGTGTACATCATGATATACTCTGACACCGGCTAATCTTCCTTCTTTAGTGTAAGACCGACCAGCAGAGTATAGCCCTCTACGTTAAAAGGGACCACTACACAATCATTATCGGAAAGCGAGTTAACAGTGTAGTCTTCTCCAGAGATCACGGTCGGGATCGACAGCTTGACATCCAGCCCGCCCTTAGAAAGCACTTGCTTGACGTTGCCACCAAGCATGTTGGCGATTTCTCCGATAGCATCATTCAAGTCGTCATTAACCTCATCACAGTCAATACCGAGCATATTTGAAGTAATCTTCAGAGCTAGAGCAACCGGACAGTGGATTGAAATAACTCCGGAATACGTTCCGGCAAAGCCCACCATTCCGGTAATGCTGCACTTGAAACGGCTGACCGGCTCCTTGAGCGGAAAGTCATCGGCAACGTCCATCATGACCATAGCTGAGAAGACTTCCCTGGTTGCATCAATCACGTAACCCGCTACCTGCTCTTCGGTAAAGCTGGTTGACCGGGTGATGTCAGGGTTAAGACTCATATCAATCCTCCCAGCTTTTCCTGGAGCTGGTCTGGTGTGAATGGTTTTTTAATGCTGTCACTGGCACCGCTTGACATCGCCTCTGCTATGATCTCTTCGCCACCTTCCGTCGTAATCATAACAATAGGTGTAGAATTGCCGTTAGCGCGTACTGCTTTGACAAATTCAAGCCCGTCCATGTTAGGCATATTAATATCGGAAAGAATCAACTGGATTGATTTTCCCGATGCAATAACTCCTAACCCTTCGATACCGTCACCGGCTTCGTAGATTTCGTCAACAGTAAGCCCGGCCTGGCGAAGAGATCTCGAAATGATTTTACGCATGGTGGATGAATCATCAACAATCAGAATGTTAGCCATAACAGTTTACTCCTTTTCTTATTTGTTCTTAGCATTATGGCTGAGATTGTTAACATACTGCCTTTAAAGTCAGCATGAACTCAGCCGAGAGGATTATAACTGTTTTTTTCTTCAGTGCAACTATGTAGTGAATAAAATAAAAAAAAATTTAACATCCGGCGATTATTGCCGCTTGGCTCAGGAAGCGCTCTACACCATTCTGAGTTCCCGCTTCGCTGTAAAGACGCAATACCGGCTCTGTTCCGGACGGGCGAATCAGCAACCAATCACCACTTTCGAAGATGAACTTGAAGCCGTCGCTGAAATTGGTGGAGACAACCAACTGGCCATCAATAGATGTTGGCGGATTTGAACGCAATCTCTCAATCAGCTGTTCTTTGGCGTCATCTTCAATGCGACGATCAATGCGCTTATAATAGAAATGCCCGATATCGTCCATCGTCTCATTAAGCAATTGACGCAGTCCCTTGCCGCTGACCGCAACAGCCTCCAGCAACAGGAGCCCGAGCAGAATCCCGTCACGTTCCGGTATATGTCCTTTTACACCAAGCCCTCCAGACTCTTCTCCACCCATAAGAATATCGCGTTCAAGCATTAACTCGCAGATATGCTTGAAGCCGATCGGTGTTTCAAAAAGTTCCAGTCCGAATTTTGCCGCCAGCAGGTCAATCATACGAGTGGTAGAAACTGTTTTGACCACTGCACCGGTTAGTTTCTTATGTTCGATTAAATGCCTGAGTATGACGGTAAAAATGCAGTGAGATGAAAAGAAATCACCATTCTCGTCAACAGCCCCGATTCGGTCGGCATCGCCATCCAGTGCCAGGCCGACCTGATATGTACCGCTTTTTAGAAGTGCGCATAGTTCCTGAAGGTTTTGGCCGATCGGCTCAGGGGGCACTCCTCCAAAGGAGGGGTTCTCGATGGTGTGAATTTCGTCGACTCCCGGCAGCAGGCGTGTAATAAAACCGCTGCCGGCACCATACATAGGATCAACAACCGCTTTTATTCCGGTCTTTGTTATCAGATCAAGGTCAACGTAACGACTGATCTGGTGGAAATATCCTTCACAAGGATCAAAAAGTATAACCGCCCCTTTTTTAATGGCCTCTTCATAAGGAATTGCTATGACTCTGCGCTCGTTTTCTAAGTTATACTTAACAATTTCCTCAAGAATTATGGTCGTGGCGGGAAGAGCAGAACCACCAAAAGCCTCCTTGACTTTGAAACCATTATATTCCGGCGGGTTATGACTTGCAGTAATCATAATTCCGGCACCTGATCCGGTTTCCCGAACGGCCCATGAGACTGCCGGTGTCGGGGCGTAATCTTCCGTCAAGCGGACAAAAATGCCGTTCCCTGCCGCTATTTCTGCCACTCTCCGGGCGAAATCCTGTGACATGAAACGACGATCATAACCGATTACCAGCCCTTTATTCCCCAAACCCTCACGATTCAGATAATCCATGGTAGCCTGTGCTACCCTTGAAAGGTTTTCAAAGGTGAAGTCTCTGGCAATAACACCACGCCAGCCATCCGTACCAAATTTGATCTCCATTATTTCTCCTTAGAAACCTATTAACTCTGTTTGTTATCAAGCCACTGCAACCACACCAACACTTCGGCAACCGCCCGGTACAGCTCGGGAGGGATGAACTGATCATTATCAACCTGCATCAACAACCTCACCAGATCAGGTGATTCATGTACATACACACCCGCTTCATGGGCACAGGCAATTATCGCTTCGGCGGCAACCCCTTTGCCACGGGCGACGACTACCGGCGCATAGTAACCCTGCTTGTAGGAAAGCGCCGCTGCCTTACGCTCATCAGCGTTACGCCGTTGCATGGCCGAAGCTAATCTCCACCGGCGTCAGTCCGGCACCCGCTAACTGTTCCGTCAGGCGCACCCTGCCGGTGTCCAGAATCGGAACGGCCGAAATGCTATCAGCAGCGATTTTAACTGTGATACGAGTTCCATTGAGTGCAAGTAGTGCCGTCACCGGCCCAAGAGTGGGGAGGTTGATTGTGACGCTGCTTTCCCAACTCCGCTCGCGACCACCTGACCGGTTACGTTCCGCCTCCCTCTCAGTGACAGTCCATTCAAGTTGCTGACCGGGAAACAGCTCTCCGCGAAACGCCAACTGGCTGTTCTGCAGGGCAGACAACTGTTCACTGACTATCGGCAGACTGCGCTGATCAGCTATTCCTTCATGTGCCATACTTGTGCCGGCTTTTTTAAAGACAGCCTCCATTATTTCGGCTGAACCGGTACGGACGCTGGCACGCGCAAGTTCCTCTGCCGGCACAGCAGCATATTCCGATGACTGAGCAAGACGAGGAGACAGTCGCCCCTGTGGCTCCCGAAGAATCTCCTCAAGCGGGTATTCGCCGCCAAACCAGCGGGCAAGATGGGATTCGTAAAAAAGGCCGCTTTCGCGAAGCCCCTGCTGAAGCATCCGACCGAGATGTGGAGCATCAGAGGTCGGCTCCGCCAACAGGGCACTCAGGAGACCCAGAGTCGCCAGGGCGGGAGCCTGAGTAGTTGTTTCGCCCAGAAAACCGCTTAACCAGCGGCCGGTTTCACTGACACGCGAATCTCCCGGACGACCAAAACGGGTCATCAAAAATGTTAACGATTGCTCTTCACTTATAAAAAACAGATTGATAAGGTCACCACGTGAGTGCCCCTTAGGCAGGATGAATTCAAGATTCAATCCCGCAACCATCACCATGAAACGGCCGCCACCAAGTGCCGCCAGAATTTCGCCCTTCAACTGCTGTCCTGGGGCAAATCCGCTAGTTGCGCCTTGTTGATTAAGGGCTTCAAGCAATGCAAGACGGTTTCCCTTTATCACGGCTTGAAGAAGCTTGGCCATATCATCGCTGAATTCTATACCATTACCTGGTGTGATAGTCACCTCACGTGCCGAGAGAAGCGAAGCCTGCACTTCAGTTGACTGGACCGGGGGGGGCTGGCTACGCAAAACGGATTGATAGGTCATGGCTTCGTCCCTAATTGCCGTAAATGCCGGCGAATCGGGGGGTAAGCTTTTTAGTACTGTATTCAGTCGATTCAGCACATACATCTGCTGATTTGACACTCCACCGTCACTATGTTCCAGTACGCTTAACCAGCGCCCGGCTTCGCTTAATACTCCGGACGTGCTATCTGGCAGCATGCGTGGAATTGCGAAGGTCAATTTCGGCTCTGCTGTTATGTAGGTAAGCCTGAGAATCTCTCCATTTTGAACAGTACGAGGCAGAACCATCTCTACAGGTGTACCGGCAATCCGGACAAATACCCTGCCGCCCGGCAGTGTGCCGACAACTACAGCCTCAACATCTTCCCCTGGCAGTAATGGCAGTGGCGTTAGCGGCTGATTAGCAGCCTCGATAAGAATAAAACGTGAATTGTTGGCAATTGTTTGTAGAATCCTGCCTGCATTAGTTTCAAAAGCAGCCAACCGGGTCTGCTCATGAGTAAGCCTGGATCCACTCTGCTGAAAAGCAGCCCCCGGCTGGTTTCTCCGATCTTCCATGGAATCAGTAGAAAGTCGTGGTGCGACTCGGCCTCCGTCCCGCAGGGAACTGTAGGTCAGGGCCTCATCCATCAGGTTAGCCAATACACCCGTTTCACCCGATGAACGACGCAGCATATCGCCGATATTCTGGAGCGATGAACGGAATTGTGGGTCGACTATCTGTTCTTTTGAAACCAGCAGACTCAGTAAACGCGATGCGTCAGAAAGGCTGACAGGAGGCGGAGAACCCGCCTGACGGGCGATGGCAAAGGTGGATCGCGGCTCAGCGGAGACAAAAGTCATCTCCAGAGTCTGCCCAGTACGAACAGTCATCGGCAGATCAAGATTAAACCGTTCACTCCCGACCTGAACCTGAGCACGGTTGTTGGGCAGAGTTGACAGAACTTCCGCGCTGACCCGCTGACCAGGAACCAGCGAAGTTATACCGCCGGACTCACGTTCTGCAGAGACAAATGAGAGGTTGGAAGCGCGTGACAGCAGATCATAAACCTGCTGTTGGATGTCCACTGCTAGAGCCATACTATTCCCGGGTTATATGCAGATACTTTGTTCATTCCAGTAACTTACCAATTTGTCCGGCGCCAGCAAATGCTGACTGGCATGTACCACCACTACCGCTAATATTCGTATAACTGTTTAAAGTCACTTGATCAACTGATTCAATTCAAAAATAGGTAACAGCACCGCCAGTACCACGATGCCCACCGCCAAACCCATCGCCAGTACCAACAACGGTTCCATCAAACCCATCAGCCTTGTCAGGCGAGCGCTGAACTCTCGTTCATAGGCAACTCCCGCTTTTACCAGCATGCCTTCCAGGTTGCCGCTCTTCTCTCCCACGCCAACCAGATGTACTAATAACGGAGGAAACAGGGGGCTCTTCTTCAGACTTCCCGACAGGGTTCCACCTTGAGCAACATCCTCCATAACGCCGCGTAGAAACGTGCGATACACCCGGTTTACGACGACTTCCCCGGTGATTTCAAGAGCCCGCATGATTGGCACTCCGCTGGAAAGTAGCAGTCCGAGTACTCTGGCGAAGCGGGAGAGGATCAAGCGTTGCAGCATACCTCCGGCCATAGGAAGGCTCAGCAGCAGATCATCCCGTTTCAAGCGCATATCGTCTCGCTTTATGGCTTTTCGGTAAATAGGAACTGAAGCGATGATCATGGCGGTGGGGAGCCACCAATAACCTTGCAGGAAATGACTTACTTTTATGAGGAGGACCGTGATGAGCGGCAGCGCGGCCTTACTGTCTTCGAAAATGGTCACAATGCGGGGAATGACGACCGTCAGCAGAAAGAGCATTACTCCACCGCCAACCAGAATCATCAGTATCGGATAGGCAAGTGCAGACGTCACCTTACTTCGCACCTGTTCCTGTTCTTCAAGAAAATCTGCAAGGCGCTCAAGTACTGCATCGAGGGCACCACCCGCCTCTCCTGCCGCCACCATGCTGACGTAGCTTTCGCCAAAGACATCAGGCTCAGCCGCTAGTGCCCTAGACAGGGATGCACCCTCTGCTATACGCTCTTTTACCCTAACCAGAGCCTGACGCAGCAGACCGCTTTCCTCCTGTTCGCAGAGAGAACCCATCGCTTCAAAAAGTGGAACTGATGACGCCACCAGAGTGGCAAGACGACGGGTAAAAAGGGACAGTTCATCGGTCGGCACACCACGGCGAAATGAGAATGATCCGGAGTTGCCGGCAGCGCCACCCTCTTCCACAACTTCTCTCGGCAGCAACCCTTTGATTTTAAGTTGCTGCGTCGCCTGACGTTCGGAATCAGCCTCAACGGAGCCTGAAACCGAAGCGCCAGCTGCACTATAAGCCTTATAGCGGAACGTCGGCATAATCGTCCTGGGTAACCCTCAAGACCTCTTCGATCGTGGTTATACCGGCGGCAGCGCGGGCAATACCATCATCGCGCAAGGTTTTCATACCGTGAGCAACAGCATATTCCTTGATCTCTCCGGCGTGACTACGGCGAATGATCATCGAACAGAGCTCTTGATCAATAGGCATAATTTCATAAATGGCTGTTCGACCAAGAGTGCCAAGGCCGAAACAGGCATCACAACCGCGGCCACGATAGAGCTTCTCGGGGAGAGTGACACCTGCGTACTGCTCCACGGGGCGATATTCTTCGCGACAATGCGGACAGATTACTCTTACCAACCGCTGAGCAACGACGGCAGACAGAGAAGAGGCAATCATGAAAGGCTCGATGCCCATATCAACCAGGCGGGTAACGGCAGTTGCAGCATCGTTGGTGTGAAGTGTAGAGAGCACCAGATGGCCGGTCAAACTGGCTTGAATGGCAATTTCGGCTGTTTCCGCGTCACGAATTTCGCCGACCATGATGATGTCAGGATCCTGGCGCAATATGGAGCGGAGGCCTCCGGCGAAGGTCAGATCAATCTTGGGATTTACCTGAATCTGCCCGATTCCCCTGATCTGGTATTCAATAGGATCTTCGATAGTGATGATATTTTTTTCGCTTGAATTGACCTTGTTCAGTGCAGCGTAGAGCGTAGTGGACTTGCCGCTACCGGTTGGTCCGGTAACCAGAATGATACCGCTCGTCCGGTCCAGCATCCGTTCAAGAGTCCGCACGCCATGCACACCCAGGCCAATATCAGCCAGAGAGAGAATTCCTTTTTTCTTGTCAAGTAAACGGAGCACTGCCCGTTCACCATAGTAGGTAGGGATAATTGACACACGAATATCAACATCACGACCGGCGACCCTCACCCGGATACGACCATCTTGCGGCAGGCGCTTCTCGGCGATATTGAGACCCGCCATTATCTTTATACGTGAAACAAGAGCGTCCTGAATTACCTTAGGGGGGGCCAGTTTTTCGTAGAGGATACCGTCAATGCGGAAGCGTACCAGAAGATCACGCTCGTACGGCTCGATATGCACGTCACTGACCCGCTCTTTAACAGCTTCCGAGAGAATCGAGTTCAGCAGGCGGATAACCGGAGCTTCATCAGATAGATCCAGCAGATCTGTGGGATTATTCAGTTCGGTGGCAACGGTGGAAAGATCTTCCCCCTGAAGCTCCTGCAGTACATCGAGGGCCGTCCCGGAGACACCGGCATAGACATGATTTATTACATCGGCCAGTAGCACTACCGGCACCAGAACTGCCTCAATGGGTTTACCGAACAGCTGGCGCAGCTCATCTAACTGTAACAAACCGGCAGCACTGGAAATTGCAACCCTGATACCGCCATCAACGACGCAGAGCGGCAGAATCGAGTTGGCACGTGCAAAAGTCAACGGGAGACGATTCAGAAGACCTGAGTCAACCTCATCAGTCTTAATTTCGAGCTGAAAAGGTATCCCCAGCTTGCCGGCAATCGACTCCAACTGGCCGGAAACGCTATCGATTGCGGCACTCATTTACCCGAAATCTCTTTTTTAACATCCAGAGGCTTGACGTTGTCAACCGACTCGCCAAATTTTATGCGCTGGTTGCTGGTCATTTCGGCAAGATCTCTGTCATCCTTGACTATACGAGGCGTCAGCATGATCATCAGGTTAGTTTTGTTTCTTTTCTTTGAGGTATATTTGAACAACCAGCCGAGTCCGGGGATATCTCCCAACAAAGGCACCTTACTGACAATTTCCTGCTCCTGATCCTGAATGAGGCCACCAATTATGATCGTTTCGTTATCTTTCACAACAATACTGGTCTTGGCAGAGCGCTTGGTAGTACTGCGATCAGTCAAGCCGGCACCAACAGTAACAACCTCTTTGACTGCTGATATTTCCTGATTAATGTCGAGGCGGATATAATCGCCTTCGCTGATCTGGGGCTTGATCTTAAGGTTGATACCGACATCTTTGCGCTCGGTGGACGATGTCTGGATGCCAGAGGAAACCGTAGACTGCCCCCCGAAAGGTATGTTTTCACCGACAAAAATTTCTGCATCTTTGTTATCTGATGTCAGAATATTGGGCGTTGAGAGTACATTAAGCAGACCGTTAGAATCTAGCGCCTGAACAACGGCAGCAACATTTAACGGTTTGGTACCTATTTTCCCGCTAAGTAGTGTCGATATGCCGCCTGTGCCGGAACCCGCCGATGAAAGCATCGATGACAAGGCATTGAACGGATCATACATACCGCCGCCGGCAACGCCGCCTTTTGCGCCGGCTCCTATTACTCCCGCTTGCACGCCGAGACTGCGCGATTTATCAAGTGATACTTCGGCAATAAGCACCTGCACAAACACCTGCTTACTACGGCGATCGAGCTTTTTAATGACCTGGATCAGATTGTTGTAATCGGTTGGTGATGCCATTATAACGAGAGAATTAGAAGCTTTGTCAGGGGTAATTGTCACTTTTCCGCTGTCAAAGGGGGAAGCCTGCGGTGCGCCGGCGCCAGGTGCGGAGCTTGCCTGAGCGGAGATCCCCCTGACTACGCCATCAAGGACTTTTGCCATCTCGGTAGCATCTGTGTTTTCCAGATAATAGACGTTGACTTTGCTGTTTGCTTCCGGCGGGGTTACATCCAGTTTTGCCACCAGCTCACGAATCGCTTTTTTGTTGGCTTCGCTGCCGACAACCAGCAGGGCATTCAGGCGTTGATCCGCCAGTATGTTTGTCGAACCGCTCCCGCCTGGCACAGCCGTCTGTCCGGCCGCTTTTCCGTCTGAACCACTTAGCCACTGACGAACCGTAGCCGCAACATTTTCAGCAGAGGCATTTTTTAAATAGACGATCTCAAGTCCTTCACGTGTGCGTTCAGTATCGATAGTCTGTAAAATGCTGTGTAACTTACGAATATTGATGGAAGAATCCACCATTAACAGCAGGTTGCCAGGGCCAAAGGCTGATAGATGACCATCTTTTGAAATCATCGGTTGGAGAAAAGTCAATGCTTCCTGGGCGGTTATATATTCCAGCTTTGTCACCTGAGCAATATAGCTTTCATTAACCGGAGCCTGTTCACCCTGAGTCAACAGCTTGAAACCCGATTGTTTAGCGGCAGCAGATGGAACTATCTTGGCTACTTTGCCGCTCTGCACAACTGTAAACCCCTTCAACTCGAGTACGGAGGTAAAGACATTATATGCCTCTTCAGTTGAGAGCTTAGACGGTGAGTATACTGATATTTTCCCTTTAACCCGATCGTCCAGAATAAAGTTTTTACCGGTCAGGTCACTGATGAATTTCACCATCGTGGAAATATCAACTTCGTTGAAATTGAGCACCACACCCTTACCGCTATTGGCAAAAGCCGGCGAAGTAAAGAGCGCTGAAACCAGTGTGAGTATGCAAGCTGTGTGTGATAAATAGCGTTTCAAGTGTACCTCCATGTTTCCCTCTTCCCAAAACCGGCCCCTCCATGAAGGAGTTTACAAAAGCCACTATCCGTTAAAGGGGGATGTTACCGTATATCGTAGTTGAGCGTTTGTGGCTGGCCGTCGCGAACAATATCCAGCTTCAGCCTACTCTGCCCCTTGAGGGCGATGAAAGACTGTAGAGCCTTGTCCGGCGAATCCATCGGAAAATCGTTCAGCCGCAACAGTACGTCGCCGTTTTTTATGCCGATCATTGAAAAGACACCATTCGGTTTTACTTCTGAAGCACGGAAGCCCTCGACCTTGCCGTCTTTCTGGCTGGGGAGCAGACGGGCATCGCTCATTGCCTGGGCCGGATTATCCAGCGCAGCATTAAGAGCCCGCTGATCGATAACATAACTACCCGCACCCGTGCTGGCGACTGCAGCGCCGGTCTGTGCTGCCGCGGCAACGGCCTGGCCGGCAGGAGCAACAACCGGTGGCGTCATAGGAGTCAGTAATTCAACTTTTTTGCTGTTAATGACGATGAAAGCCCTCTCCTTACCAACCTCTGTCAAACGTCCGGCATCAAAGACCATATCTCCCAGCCTGAATACCCGTTCTTCCTGTTTTGCGGTATGCCGAACCAGGGCAAAAGTTTCCCGGAATGATCCGACAACTGTACCAAGAAGCATCAACTCCGTAGGTGCCGTCACAGGTGCCGCCTGTACCGCCACAGGAGCATTTGAAATAAGTGTCAGCGGGCCTGAAGTTGCCTTGCCAAAAAGCCCGTTCGTCAGGATCGGGGCGTAAAAAGACAGCTCTTCAGGACGTGCGGCCAAGGGAGCTGCGCCTGCAGGAGCACTGTTCTTCGCCAAAAAGGTTTTGCCAAGACGCGCTGAGAGGCGTTCTGTGGCTATCCCCGCCAGTATGGCAATGATGACAACCCCAAGGACAATATTAATGATGTTAACGGTACGCGGCATATTACCTACAATGTTGAATTATGGATTTTGTATTAAATTCAACATTTTAAATTCAAAATTGATTCTCTATTTCTCCGTTGAAAACCTCTACTGCCGGGCCGGTCATGTAGATGCAGCCGTCTTCTGCCCATTCCATTTCAAGATCTCCACCGGACAGGTGATTGAGAATTTTTTTCTCTGTCAAGTCGTTCAGAACGCAGGCGGCTGTGACGGCACTGGATCCGGTTCCGCAAGCCAGAGTTTCACCGGCACCACGTTCCCAGGTACGCTGACGAATTTCCGTCCGCGAGATTATCTGGACAAATTCGACGTTTGTGCGACGCGGAAACATGGCATTGTTTTCAATCAGCGGACCATATGCTGTCACCGCGAAGTTTTCGACATCATCGACAAAAATGACACAATGCGGGTTACCCATTGAGGCGCAGGTAATTTTGAATGTTTTGTCAAGAACGGTCAGCTCTTCAGCAACGACTGTTGCATCAGCATCACCGGTCATCGGAATCTCGGCACGCGTCAGGCGCGGCGGCCCCATATTGACGCGAACCTTTGCGATCTTACCGTCAGCTCCGGGCACAAGCTGCAGAGTAAGAATACCGGCACCGGTCTCGGCGCTGATTTCAGTCTTTGCCACAACTCCATGGTCATAAGCATACTTAGCAACGCAGCGGATACCGTTACCACACATCTCTGACTCGGAACCGTCGGAGTTAAACATCCGCATCCGTACATCAGCTACTTCGGACGGCATAATCAGAATCAGTCCATCCGATCCGATTCCGAAATTCCGATTTGAAACCTGTATCGCGGTATGCTGCGGATCACTGACCGTCTCCTCAAAACAGTTCACATAGACGTAGTCATTTCCAGCACCCTGCATCTTGGTAAATTTCATTGAATGGTATCCCCTTACTGGTTAAAATTGACTTTGCAACATAGCAAAAACGGTGCTTTGCAACAAGCACTTTTCGGCTATCTTCCTGCTCATTCAAGATCCAGTCAGTAACATCGCAGTTAAAATCATATTTTATTCGTAGTGCGGTTGAATGATTGTGTACAAATTGTTCAGTGTTGTATTGATATATTTTGGAACTGGTGTTGGATTTGTGGTATAGAATCAGCACCATGGCCAGACTGATCGATGTATTGAACACTGGGCATGACCTGTCAGAGTGAACAATTTCATCAATGTTAGTTATGCGTATAAGCAAGACAATTTATGACTACTTCATGGAAACAACTCCTCTATTTTCCGATTTCGCCTTTATAACTGCCACAAGCTAAAGAATATACAAAATGCTTAACCTGCTAAAATCTCAAATTTATTGTGAGGACATTCATTATGATCAAATCTTTCCAGGGTATCCATCCCACCATTGACCCAAGCGCCTTTGTTGCTGAAACCGCCGTAATTATCGGCGATGTTGAGATGGGACCGCAATCGAGTGTATGGTACAGCTGTGTTGTGCGGGGCGACGTTAATCACATCCGTATCGGCGCACGCAGCAATGTGCAGGATCTCTCCATGCTGCATGTAACTCACAAAAAGCATGCTGATGACCCTGGCGCACCTCTGATTATAGGTGACGACGTAACCATCGGCCACAGCGTGACCCTGCATGGCTGCACCTTGCAGAACGGCTGCTTCATCGGGATGCAGGCAATGGTTATGGATCATGCCGTTGTCGGAGAGGGGGCGCTGATAGGGGCACGTGCACTGGTAACCGAAGGAACCATCATCCCGCCTAACACACTCTGGGTCGGTGCCCCCGCCAGACATAAACGTGACCTAACGCCGGAAGAGGTCGCCTGGTTGAAAAAGTCACCCGGTAACTACGTTAAATACTCATTACAGTACATCAACGACGGATCAGAGCCTTTGGAATAACTGTCATGAACTGGCTCTCTCACATCGGCAAGCAGGCGTCACGTCTGGCTTCACTGGAATTATTTCGCTACATCGGCCCCGGTTTTTTTGTTACTGTTGGATTCATCGATCCAGGAAACTGGGTAACCAACGTTGCAGCGGGCTCGCAATTTGGTTACAGCCTTCTCTGGGTTGTTACACTCTCAACAATCATGTTGATAGTTCTGCAGCACAACGCCGCCCATCTCGGCATCGTCACCGGCCTGTGCCTTTCCGAGGCCGCTTCCACTTATTTTAGGCCATGGCTGAGACACCTGATGCTCGGCAGTGCCATGCTGGCATGCATTTCCACTGCACTGGCAGAATTGCTGGGAGCTGCAATAGGCCTCAAAATGCTCACGGGCCTACCTTTACCCGCAGGCGCGTTACTCTCATGCTGTTTTGCGGGCTATATGCTCTTTTCTAAAAATTACCGCCGGCTTGAAAAGTGGATTATGGGGTTTGTTTCACTGATCGGACTGGCTTTCCTGTTTGAAATAACCTTGGCGCAGGTTTCCTGGGGAGCCTCCATGAAGGGTTGGGTAGTGCCGAACGTTCCACTCGGTGCACTGCCCGTGATTGTCGGGGTGCTGGGTGCCGTGGTCATGCCGCACAACATTTTCCTTCATTCCGAGGTAATTCAAAGCCGCCAGGTGCAGGAACAGGGCGACTCCGCCATCCGTAAGCAGCTCAAATTTGAATTTCTCGACACTCTTGCTGGAATGGGAGCGGGTTGGGCCATTAACAGCGCCATGATCATAATGGCTGCAGCGGTGTTCCATTCCAGAGGAATCAGGGTTAATGAGCTGCCTCAGGTGACGGAAACTCTGGTACCGATATTCGGCAGCCTGTCGGCAACAGTATTTGCTATGGGGCTGATTTTCGCCGGTCTGGCTTCCTCGGTTACCGCCGCCATGGCCGGTGGCAGCGTCTTCGCCGGTATCTATCGCGAACCTTTTGACATCGCCGATATTCATTCCAGGATCGGTGTCATTTTAACTATCGTCGGTGGTTTTTGTGCCATCCTGATACTCCGAGACCCTTTCAAAGGAATCTTGTGGAGTCAGATTGCCCTTAGTCTCCAGCTCCCTTTTACTATTTTTCCAATGATCTGGCTGACCTCTTCAACCGCCGTAATGGGAGCATATGCCAACCGGCGCTATGGCACCATTGTGCTCTTGATCACCGGGTTGATTGTAGTCGGGTTAAACATCTCCTTATTGGTTGATTTAGCGCGCTAAAACATTATTAATACACTCCGAATCTACCTTGCCTGCTTGGGTCTATTCTGGTATTTTTGAAGAAATAATAAGAAAGTAGACCGGCATGAAAATCACTATTTTAGGGTGCGGCACCTCCACCGGAGTGCCGATGGTTGGCTGTGACTGCCCGGTCTGCACCTCTGACAACCCCCGTGACACGCGAACGCGCGCCTCCCTGATGATGTGTTATAATAACCGCAC
>CAIQWT010000093.1 GCA_903875605.1 uncultured Geobacteraceae bacterium
GTTGACTGCTCCCACGACTAAAGTCGTTGGATTCCCAATTCGCTGAGTCGTGCCTGATGTCAGCATGTGACACCAGGGCTTACAGATTCTCCAAGGGCTGACACCGCCAGTCCGGCGGCCAAGATGTTACGAGCGGCGTTGATATCTCGATCGTGGATTACTCCACATTCAGGGCATACCCACTCTCGTACTGAAAGAGGCATTTTATTCATGGTGAACCCGCATTCAGAACATCTCTTGCTTGAAGGGTACCACCGGTCGATACCTATCAGAGTACGCCCGTACCAGAGTGCCTTATACTCCAACTGCCGGATGAACTCCGACCAGCTGGAGTCGAGGATGCTCTTATTTAGTCCGGACTTCTGTTTGACCTTCCGGCCTGGTGCTTCTGAAGCACCTTTTGCGGATTTAATCATGTTTTTTACTGCCAGTGTTTCTACACTGATCGTTTGGTTTTCACGGATCAGTTTGGTACTCAACTTATGCTGGAAGTCTCTGCGACTGTCCGTTATACGGGCATGGACGCGGGCTATCTTCCTCTGCACTTTTCTGAAGTTCTGTGAGCGTTCAATGCGCGTTCCCTTTGGGATTGCCTTCCCCTTCGGGATACCGGCTTTGATCTTGGCGGTTTCGAACTTTCGCGAAGACATACGTTGCAGCTTCGCCAGTTTCTTTGCGTACTTCCGGGTAAATCTTGGAGCGTCGACCTTCTCGCCGTCCGAGGTTATCAGGAAGTGGTTCAGACCCATGTCGATGCCGATCTGTTTATCTGCCGGTGGCAACGCCTCGACAGTGTCGTCACAGAGAAGGGAAGCGAAGTACCTACCGGCGGTATCTCTGCTGATGGTGATGGTTGTTACCTTTGCTTTCTTCGGAATAGTACGACTCCAGCGGATGTCCAGCGGTTCTGACATCTTTGCCAGAGTGATCGCCCGCTTCTCACTGTTGAAGCTGAATGCAGTGGCAACGTATGAAGCCGACTGCGCGCCATGCTTTGAATGGAACTTTGGATATTCGGCACGTTTGGCGAAGAAGTTGGTAAAGGCACTCTGTAAGTGGCGAAGTGACTGTTGCACCGGAACAGAGGAAACTTCGGAGAGCCATTCGTATTCCGGCTCGCGCTTGAGCTTTGTTAGTTCCGATGAGGTATCGTTATACGATATGCGCTTCTGATCTTGATACAAGGCATCGGTCCGGAGTCGCAACATGTAGTTATAGGCAAAGCGGGCACAGCCAAACGTCCGGGCAAGAATCACTTCCTGTGCCGGGTTTGGGTGGAATCTGTATTTGTATGCTCGCTTAATATCCATGTTTAAACAATACCATATTTCGGATTAAAGTGAAAGGTCAAAGACAACTTCCCCCTTTCATCCAACGACTGAAGTCGTTGGTTTTCCCGTGGACTTGGCATAAATTGAGGTAACCTGTCGAAACAGTAGCTAAAACATCTGGACGTGTCAAGAAATTCAGACGATATCTATACGATGTTCTATTCTGCAAAATTATGTTATTGAAACGCTGTCGCGTTTATGTAAAAGTATTGACCATTCAAACAACTGGTGGGGGAATGTTATGACCGATATCAAAGCACAGATCAGGGAATTTCGAATCGGGGAAAAAATCAGGGGGCTGCGTCAGCAGAAACGGCTGACTCTTCAGGAACTGTCCGAGCTGACTACACTTTCCAAGCCGCTGTTATCACAGATCGAAAACCAGCAGGTTATCCCCCCGATAGCCACTCTTCTTAAGATTGCCAAGGGGCTCAAGGTTGATATCCATTTCTTCTTTGCTGATGCCGGCAATAGCCAGAAGTATGTACTGACGAGGCGCGAGGATGTTCGTGAGGATGAAAAGGTACCGCGTCTTTCAGCAAACGAAGTAACACGGCCTTACGTATATCACTCGCTGGCACAGGGACTCAGGCACAAACATATGGAGCCGTTTCTCGTCGAGTTTGAAAACAGGGAGTGGGATGACTCACTATTCTTCAAGCATGATGGTGACGAAGAGTTTATTTACATAATATCGGGCGAGCTGGATTTTCATTACGGTAGCGAAGTGCTTCGCATGCGTGCAGGTGACAGTATTTATTACGATTCCAGCCAGCTGCATGGATGGGTGGCTGCAGGTGACGGCAATGCTAGGGCAGTGGCGGTAATGTACACAAAGGATAACTGATACCAGATTGCAATCAAGCTATTACGTTGTTGGTTATCGTCTAAAGCACCTTAATGTGAAACTTGGTTCCGGAGTCTCTAAGATTTGCCGGTCAGCTTTTTGTACTCCAGAGCGAAACAGTCCGGACACATGCCGTGGCTGAGGAGCGCATCGGTATTCTCCGATATATAGGCCTCCAGTCTCTGCCACGAATCCTCACTTGTGCGGATACTTTTACAATACATGCAGATAGAGATAATCCCCTCCAGCCTTTTAACACGGGAAAGCGCCGCTTCAAGCTCTTCTTTCTGATTTGCCAAAAGATCCCGCTGCTCCCGCACCAGATCGTTACGTTCCTTCATTTCCAAGTGGTTGCGCACTCGTAACTTGAGCAGATCAAAATTTACCGGTTTCGGTAGGTAGTCGATCCCGCCGATTTCAAGCCCCTGCAGTGCCCCTTCATGAGTATCAAGCGCCGTCAGAAAAATCACAGGGATATCAGCAAACGAAGCATCCGCCTTGATAATTCTACAAACATCGAAACCATTGAGGTCCGGCATCATTACGTCTAGAAGAATCAGGTCGGGCCTGTGCTCCTTGAGCAGGTTGATAGCATCATATCCGTTCTGTGCCGTATCGATGACATATGTGTCTTTAAGAGCGGATTTCATCACCTTTATATTGATCGGCTCATCATCCACTACCAGTATTCTGAATCGATTCTCCACTTTGCTACTCCCCGGCGTTTTGTACGCCTTTGCCAAACATGCTCATTACCCGGTGCATTTCACTCATAAGCTCCTTGATAGCAAAGGGTTTAGAAACATATCCGTCAAATCCTTCTTCCAGGAAACGCTCTTTCTCGCCGCGCAGTGAGTAGGCAGTCAGAGCGATGACCGGCTGGTGTAATCCATTTATCTGCTCATCCTTGCGGATTTTACGCAGAGCATCATCACCGGTCATGACCGGCATCTGTATATCCATCATCACGAGATCAAAGGCTTCTTTTGCAAGCGCTGCAATACAATCGCTGCCATTTACTACGACGGTGACTTTGTGCCCCAGTTTTTTGAAAAGAGCCGTTCCAAATGTTATGTTTATCGGGTTGTCTTCGACAAAAAGTATCCGCAGCGGATGGGAGTTCCAGAGGGCTGGATGTTCCTCATGAATACCATCTTCCGGGCCGGTTTTGGGGATGAGGAAGGGCAGAACCACCTTGAAACAGCTCCCTTTCTGTGAGCTTTCTACGGAAATGCTGCCACCCAGAAGCTCTGCCAGACGAAGGCTGATTGTCAGGCCGAGACCGGTCCCGCCGTACTTTCGAGTTGTTGACCCATCCGCCTGGACAAATGGCTCAAATATCCTGTCAAGTGCTTCACCAGAGATGCCGATGCCGGTGTCACGCACGGCTATCTCTATAAGCGCAGAAGCATCATGCTTTTCGAGCACCTGCACCGAAATGGCAATACACCCTCGAGTCGTGAACTTGACGGCATTACCAAGCAGGTTGAGAAGGATTTGTTTGAATCGTAACTGGTCTCCGGTCAGAACATGCGGGACATCATCGGCTATATCTACCGTAAGCGGGAGGTTCTTTTCAAAAA